>MEOA01000001.1 GCA_001768515.1 Bacteroidetes bacterium GWE2_42_24
ACATTAATTCTCAATATCTTCAATGAACTCTGTCATTCCAAACTCCAGAACTTTTGTACTGTCTCGTTTGGGGTTGCAAAGGTAGAAAAGATTTCCAGTTTCCAAACAAGCTGATTGAAAAAATTTGGAGAAAAATCAAATATTAATGAAATACATGAAAGTACAACCTGACAGGCAATCTGTTAACAATAGAAAATATTTTTCACTTTTTTAAACCTTAGCCATTTCAGCCTACAAAATGACAAGCTTCGAAGTATGCATTTTTTCTCTTCCGCATAGAACCACTTGATAAACTCCCGGACTAAACATTTTATTATCAATAGAATAAACACCAGACTCTAAAAAATCACGCTTTAATACTACTTTTCCTGTCAGGTCGAATATGGTGAGACTTGCCGGAAATGGCAGAATAATGCTAAAAACATCATGTGCAGGATTAGGATAAACTGAAACATTTACATCTGTATCAGGACTTTGCATTCCAACAATCTTGTTCTTCCCAGACAACAACCACTGGTCAGGATCAAACACAACTGAATCAACATTGCCAACAAATGGAATCATAAAGCGCTGGTCTTGTCCTACATGCAACAATCGAAGCATCGTATCCCGTCCCGAAGAATAAACCTGAAAAGGTAACGGCATTTCATAAAACGGTACCGAAGGATGACTCGTTTCCTGATGCACCTGGATGACTAAGGTATCGTGCGCCTGATTCCACCCAATTGTATACGTAGGGAATCCTTCTCCCTTCAACCAGTTGTCAAAAAAAACACCTAAATCTAGCCCTGAGGCAGCCTCCATGTGCGACCGGAAATCATCTGTCCTGACAAATGACATCCATAAAGCATCGTCGGAAAGATAGGTTCTTACCCCCTCAAAAAACAAGGAATCGGTCAGTACCCACCGAAGCATGTGCAGAACATACGCTGCCTTTCCATAGGTGAGCCTTTCATTAAATAACCGGCTGATGTTAAGGGTGTCCATGGTTTGAACTGCTCCATCGGACACAGCAGTTACTCTACCCCTCCATAAAGTCTTCCATGGTTTCCAGTAGATTCCACCGATTAACCGTTCATAGACCAAACCTGCCGAATAAGTAGCCCATCCCTCGTTGAGCCATAAGTCATACCACGAACCACAGGTAATTGCATCGCCAAACCATTGGTGTGCAAGCTCATGCACCAGTACCTCATATTGAAATCCGCCAATGAATGTTATCGTCTGATGCTCCATGCCTCCACCCCGCCCGAATTGGGCATGACCATACTTCTCATCTATAAAAGGATAAATACCATACAGTTCGGTGAAAAGCGAATATACCTCCGGAAGATCTCCCGTCTGGTTCCGGCAATCCGCCGAATCCTGCCGATAAACAAAGTTGGCAATCAACAAGGTATCAATGCCCAGTGGTACCGACTCCTCATAGTAAGCATAATCAGTCACAGCAAATGCCACCAGGTAATCGGCCACAGGATGCCGGTGACGCCAGTGCCAGATTAAACCCCCGGCCACAGTTTCGACAGATTGAAGTGTTCCCAGGGATGCAACTTTATTTCCCTCAGGACACCTTACACTGACATCAATTGAATCGGTTTTATCGTTGAGTGTATTCTGACATGGCCACCAATCCGACGCCCCATAAGGCTCCGAAAGAGTCCAAAGTACAGGTACCTGCCCATTCATCCCCACTTCAAAAGATCCGCTTCCATTGGCTGGCGGAATACCATGATAGAATATGGTTAAGCTATCAGCAGGCATAAACAAACCCCCGATTGAAGCAATCAGCAGGCGATCTGAACCAGGACGAACAAAAGGGGCATGGCTCCCATGCCATTTAATTGAATCAACCAGTAGCGAATCACTAAGCATCAAATAGAGGGTGTCGCCGACAATATTCCTCTTAAAAAAATGGGTGACCTCACCTTTTATATAGCGAACAGCCGGATCAACCTCTAACCACAAACGTGAATAGAAAATATCGGAGGTCTGGGCCCGCGCTAATGAAACCTTTGGTACACTACCTGAAATGGGTTGATGAACGGCATCTATGCCCCGGGTATCAGGTGCTCCAATCTGACCAAACCCATCATTCACCATCCATAGAAAAAAAACAATAAACATCAATCTCATAACATCAGTTTTGAATGTGTAAAGATAATCATTGGCGAAAACGCAAGGCAAAACTGTGTCTTTGATCTAAAAACATAATCATCGGTAACCAACTAGCCGGATAAACGTAAAAGGCCAATTACACAGGAGTGCAACCCATACACCATTGATGATACCGAGCTGATATAAATAGCGCAACCCATTCAAATGAAATTACCTGGCGTCTGCATATTTCTCTTTCTCGCCATCTTCGCATTTAAGGCACACGGACAGGAAACATTCCTCATGTCGGTTGAATCGTTAATGGAGGAAGAGGTGTTCAAGTCGTACGATGACGCTTTTGCGAATCCTGTAAATGTGTATGTACTCGATATGTCGAAACAGGATATTGATTTGCTCAGTGAAAGAATCTGCCGGATTAAAAACACGCAGGTTCTCAGCCTGGCAGAAAATCCGCGCCTTGACTGGGAAGTAGCCTTCTCAGCGAGATACTTCGGGTGCCTCAAAAAAATACAAATCCTTGACCTGCAAGGTAACATGCTGTTGGAGGTTCCTCCAGGTATCACCTCAATGAAATACATCACCTTTCTTTATCTGGGAGATAACCAACTTAAAGAAATCCCGAAGGGCATAGGAAACCTGAAGCGACTTCAACTACTATCTGTTCACCATAACCGGCTTAAAACCCTGCCCGACACTCTCAGAAATTGTCAGGATCTTGAAACCCTTGACCTTAGTGGAAACCCTACACTTGACTTTAATGCTTCACTTGCCCCGCTTACCGGATTACGGCAGTTTAAAAAGCTATACCTGAGCGATTGTAAACTGGAATTTCCACCTCTGCCGCTGTCACAGTTTCAAGGCCTCACCTACCTGAATCTCTCTAAAAACCTCTTAACCGAATATCCATCAACGCTTTGCGACTTCCAGTCCCTGACTGAACTAAACCTGAATGAAAACATGCTTACCGCGCTACCTACACAGATCGGTACACTTGAACGCCTGGAAGTTCTGACTGCCTCCAAAAATCTGATTAACTGGATCCCGCAAAACATCAGCGATCTTCGCCGCCTGGTTTATCTTGATCTCTCGTTCAACAAACTAACAGAAGTACCGACACAACTCTTTGAAACCTTTTACCTTCAGGAAATCAACCTCTCAGGGAACCAGTTGACCTGGCTTCCTGAGTCTATTGGAAAAATGCGCTACCTGACAGTGCTCAATCTTGAATACAATAAGCTGACTGAACTACCGGTACAGATTGGACGTTTAGAAAAACTTGAGCTACTTCTGCTTAAGGGAAATCCAATCACCCAGGGGGCCAAAGACAACCTAAAGGAGTGGCTGCCAAAAACACAGATTATATATTAGTACCTCATCACTTACCCGGGTTCGCACGAATATTTTGTACCTTCGCGTCCCGTATTTTCATTTTAATTCTTAACGAATATGTACCGTACACACACCTGTGGTGAGCTCACCATTAACCATGTCAATCAAATCGTTAATCTAAGCGGCTGGGTTCAACGATCACGCGATCTCGGTGGCATGACCTTCCTGGATCTTCGTGACCGATATGGCATCACCCAGGTCATCTTCAACATGGACACCCAAGCCGACCTGTGCAATCAGGCACGCAAACTGGGTCGTGAGTTCGTAGTTTCTGTTACCGGTCTTGTAGCCGAAAGAAGTAACAAGAACCCCAAAATGCCCACAGGCGACATCGAGGTAATCGCTCAGAAACTTACCGTCCTGAATGAATCAGCGCTTCCTCCTTTTACCATCGAGGACCAGTCGGATGGTGGTGATGAATTGAGAATGAAATTCCGTTACCTCGACTTACGTCGAAATCCATTAAAAAACAACCTTCAACTTCGCCACAATCTGGCGATTTTGACCCGGAATTACCTCAATGATCTGGGATTTCTGGAAATTGAAACCCCGTACCTGATTAAATCAACTCCAGAAGGAGCCCGCGACTTTGTCGTCCCTTCACGCATGAACCCAAACCAATTTTATGCCCTGCCACAATCGCCCCAAACATTCAAGCAGATTTTGATGGTAGCCGGTTACGACCGTTACTTCCAGATTGTAAGATGTTTTCGCGATGAAGATCTTCGTGCAGACCGTCAACCTGAATTTACACAAATTGACTGCGAAATGTCATTCATCGAACAGGAAGACATCCTCAACATCTTCGAAGGAATGGCACGCCATCTCTTCTTAAAGGTTAAAGGAGCCGACCCAGGCGAATTCCCGCGAATGACTTTTGCCGATGCCATGAAATACTATGGTTGTGATAAGCCTGATATCCGTTTCGGGATGAAGATAACTGAACTCAATGATTATGTTAAGGGACATGATTTCAGCATTTTCGATAACGCTGAACTGGTCGCCGGTATTGCCGCCACTGGTTGCTGTGAATATACAAGGAAAGAGATCGACGCGCTCACCGACTGGGTTAAAAGACCCCAGATCGGAGCCACCGGACTGGTGTATATCAAATGCAACACAGATGGGACGCTCAAATCATCGGTTGATAAGTTCTACTCCCCTGACAACCTAAAAACTATTGCTATAGCCTGTAAGGCCCAACCCGGTGATCTGGTTTTAATCTTAGCCGGCCCCGAAACCAGAACCCGCAAAGCAACCGGAGAACTCCGACTCGAGATGGCTAACCGTCTGGGGTTACGCAACCCTGAAGTGTTTGCCCCACTCTGGGTCATCGACTTTCCTTTACTCGAATGGGACGAGGAGACCAAACGGTTTTATGCCATGCATCATCCATTCACCTCGCCCAAACCTGAAGACATCGCACTCCTTAGCACCGATCCCGGCAAAGTCAGGGCCAATGCCTACGACATGGTCATTAATGGTGTGGAAGTGGGTGGCGGAAGTATTCGTATTCACAATAAACAGCTGCAGCGACAGATGTTCACACTGTTAGGGTTCTCAAACGAAGAAGCACAGAATCAGTTTGGCTTCCTTATGAATGCCTTTGAATACGGGGCTCCTCCTCACGGTGGAATTGCCCTCGGATTTGACCGGTTATGCTCTCTCTTCGGAGGATCAGAATCAATTCGCGATTTTATAGCCTTCCCTAAGAACAACAGTGGCCGTGACGTGATGGCCGACTCCCCGGCTCCAATCAAACAAATGCAGTTAGATGAGCTTTGCCTTCAACTCGTGAAACCAAAAGTTGGATAACAACATCAGAAGAACCCGCAGCGATCTTTCCTGCGGGTTC
This sequence comes from Bacteroidetes bacterium GWE2_42_24, assembly GCA_001768515.1. GTDB lineage: Bacteria > Bacteroidota > Bacteroidia > Bacteroidales > TTA-H9 > GWE2-42-24. The sequence goes on from MEOA01000001.1 coordinate 5,360, forward strand.
TTTTTTTAACCCGGTTGTCCTTCGCCGTTTTCTTCCTACACCCGACAAAAGCTACTGCACCAAAAGGATTATTAAAAACAGACGGATAATGCTCGCCTGCCAGGCTCTGCTTTAGAGCCGTGAAAAAGCCTGTCGAAAAAATAAACCACAGACCACACATCTGCTTTGAATAAAAAGCAGTAGATAAATCGGTTGCTTGGAATATTGAAAAACTGTTTATCCTTTTTACCCTGAATAAAACACTACATCCGTCTTCAAACTTTTGGCGGAATTTACAAGGACATCCGACCGTCTCTTACCACCAAAGTGACCATAGAAATACCAAAGAGACCCCCTCTTTCAATTTTCCCCACAGTTTATGGAACCATACATTTTGGCTATTACATTTCATAAACCAGATCAGATTAAAACCACGAGCGGTAATAATATGACTGAAGGAATAAAAGAGGAGAGATGGGCATGGGTCTTGACAAAGATTTACCCCATTCGATTTGGATTCGTTGTTCTTTCGAAAATTTACGAAGCCACTTCGAAGCCGCTTCGAAGCCAGAACGAAGGCACTCCAACCATGGCACCTGTTAATCAACAACTTGACAATATACCTTCAGACCCCTATTTTGGAGCGTTTTTGAGACAATTCTGATGATCGTGAATAGTTGTTTCCAGGTAGTAATCCAGAGTTAGGGCGTTGCTCGTTTCCTTTAACCATCAGTCGTTAATGATGGCTAATATCTGGTATATATGTGTCCTGCGAGTTAAAGCCAAAGTCAAGGTTAATGTTAAAGTTTTCCAAAACATCCATCTAACTTACTGTAAACCCGTTAAAAAGATAATTCAAGAAAGGTCTCGATCCCTCTTTGATATAACTTTGATAAAACTTTTGTCTCTCTTTTGTTTGATTGTCAGGCTGTTTTAAATGTACTATTTTGCTAATTAACCTTCTTTGAACGAAGTTCGAACGAAAATTCATAAAAATGGCAATTTACCGGATTTCATTGAACGAAGTTTGAACGAAAATTCATAAATGATGCATTTTTTGCGGCTTCAATGAACAGATTTCAATTTTGGTACGGGAATAGGAAAGGTGCAACCTTTAAAATTCCCAAAAGAGTACCAACAAAAAGTTGCGTTAACTATCCATTCAGCCGTTTGCGGCGAACTATAGAATTTGCTTTCATCCAGGCACATACAGGAACCTGAATCCTGCCAGCCCGTTATCATGCCCGGCGTACAAAACAAAAGAGGCTACCCCTGCCGGGGCAACCTCTTATTTAAGAATATCTGTAAAATAGTCACCAAAACTCAGCAAAGGCCTTGTTGCACCTAATGCGAATGATGTCCTCCTTTACCGGCTGAAGTCATAAAGTAGAGAGCGACCAGCAACAACAAGAAGTTTTCAGGAATCTCCATCAAAGAATGGTGAAGAAAAACCGCCTTCAGTATGTTGAAAGCAGCAGCAATCATCACCAAAAAAAAACCCAGAACATTGAAATTAGGCCGCGAGACAGCAATCAGCACGACGGACAACGCGAGAAAGACAATTAGGGTGACCAGATGAAGGAATCCGTTCCAAAATTGAACTTCGAAGCCCGGTTCGGCAACCAGTTCATATAATACTTTACCAATGACGAAAATGACCCCAAATTTCAGTACCGGGTACAAAATGCGCAGAAATTTATCTCTTTCGGTCATAACGATTGGTATTTAAACACCTGCCAAATATAATCAGAAAGCTTTGAAACCAATAATTTCCCTCACCTCCCGAACAGTTTTAGCGGCACTGGCACGTGCTTTTTCAGCACCGGCTTCAACAACTTTCCGAAGGTAATTTCCATCGGAACCAATGGCCTCCATTTTTTCACGTATCGGGGAGGTAAAAGCAATAATATCGTCAGCTAGTTGTTTCTTCATATCACCATACCTGATCTGACAAGAATCGTATTTCTCCTCAAAGAAGGCAAGCGTTTCGGGAGTCGACACCACGCTCATCAGGGTGAAGAGATTTTGAATAGCATCGGGTTTGGGCTGGTTGGGTTCGGTAGGGCCAGAATCAGAAACGGCCTTCATTACTTTCTTCTTAATGACTTCGGGTGAATCAGAGAGGAAGAGAGCATTCCCTTCGCCTTCCGATTTCCCCATCTTGCCACTACCATCAAGACCCGGAATTTTGACCAAATCAGCACCAAAGTTATAGGCAGCAGGTTCGATAAAATAATCGACCCCATACATTCTGTTGAAGCGATTGGCAAAGGTTCGTGTCATTTCAAGGTGCTGCTCCTGATCTTTCCCGACAGGAACCTTGTGAGCACGGTGAATGATAATATCGGCGGCCATCAGGGTCGGATAGGTCAGCAAACCTGCGTTTACATTGTCGGGGTGCTTTCTGATTTTTTCCTTAAAGGATGTCACCCGCTGAAGCTCACCAACATAAGCATTCATGTTAAGCAGGAGGTAGAGCTCGGTCACCTCAGGGACATCGCTCTGAATGTAGAGGGTACTAACCTCCGGATCAAGACCCGCGGCAAGATAGTTAATAAGCACCCGTCGCACGTTGCCATGAAGATCGGCAGGAGTAGGATGGGTGGTGAGCGAGTGATAATCAGCAATAAAGAAGAAACACTGATTCTCGTGCTGCATTCGCAGGAAATTGCGCACAGCACCAAAATAATTTCCAAGGTGAAGTTCACCAGTTGGTCTAATTCCACTAACAACTATATCCATGTGGCTAAGATAAATAAAAACATATTAATTAAAAAGACCCGGCGCACAAATAATGAGCGCCGGGTTGATCGAAAAATCTGGTCGAACAATAATTTTACGAATGGCTTAAAGCCGAATTTCATCGTCTTTCAAATTATAGAAGTGATATTCAAGGAAGTGGAAAGCAGAGTTACTGGAAATTGTGATCCACTTTTTAAACTTGAAATACCATTTCATTCTGATCGACGGAATGCCTTTAGTAAGGTAAGCATATAAGTACGGATGAACAGCTATGCGAATCTTTGGTTCATTTTGTTCCTGAATCAGATACCGCATGTGATTTTCAATTTCATCGACCAGCATAACGCTGGCTCTGATTTCTCCTGTACCACCACAGGAAGGACATTTTTCGAGGACTTGGACAGCGGTTTCAGGTCTGACACGTTGACGTGTTATCTGAACCAGGCCGAACTTACTGGGAGGAAGAATGGTGTGCTTGGCATTATCCTTAGCCATCTCATCTTTCAGATGTTCGTAGAGTTTTCGTCTGTTACCGGGTTGAATCATGTCGATAAAATCAACCACGATGATGCCGCCCATGTCGCGCAGCCTAAGCTGCCGGGCCACTTCAACAGAAGCCTCGATATTAACTTCTAGGGCATTGGTTTCCTGATCATTATCTTTTCTGACTCTATGTCCGCTATTCACATCAATAACGTGAAGCGCCTCGGTGTGCTCAACAATCAGATATACCCCGCTTTTAATAGTAACGACCCTTCCAAAGGAATTTTTAATTTGCTTGTCAATACCAAGGTATTCGAAAATAGGAACTTTACCTTTGTATAGCTTAACAATATTAACCTTATCGGGGGCAATGGTTCCGATGAAAGTCCTGATTTCATCGTAGAGGGTTTGATCGTTGAGGTGAATGTTGTTGAACGATTCATTCAACAGATCGCGCAGGATGGCCGAAGTACGGTCAAGCTCGCTGCTAATTTTTGAAGGGGGTTGCGCCTGATTGAGCATTTTAACCATATTCTCCCACTTAAGCATCAGCCCTCTCAGATCAGCATCGAGTTCTGCAACGAGTTTGCCTTCGGCTACTGTCCTGATAATAACGCCGAAACCTTTGGGGCGAATGCTGCTGATGAGCCTTCGCAAGCGGTTGCGTTCTTCAGGGTCTTTAATCTTTTGGGAGACAGAAATCCGCGACGAAAAAGGAACCAGCACGATAAACCTTCCGGCAAAAGAGATTTCCGAAGTTACCCGGGGACCCTTAGTCGAGATAGGTTCTTTGGCAATTTGTACCAGAACCAACTGATTCGCGGCAAGAACCTGCGATATCTTTCCAGCTTTATCGATATCGGGTTCCATTTCAAAATTACCCAAACCGGAACCTTCAATTTTTCCGGTAATGGCACTTTTGACAAACTTATTCAGGGAAGAAACCTGAGGACCCAGATCAAGGTAATGGAGAAAGGCATCTTTTTCATAACCAACATTTATGAAGGTTGCATTGAGCCCCGACATTACTTTCTTGACTTTCCCCAGATAGATGTCACCTACTGCAAAATTATTGTTCGTTTTTTCTTTATGGAGTTCAACCAGATTTTTCTCCTCCAGAAGTGCGATCTCCACTTCGGAGGTTTTCGAATCAATAATGAGGTCCCTGTTCACTATGTTTGGGTTTAGAAATTTTCGGGTTTGAGGTCTGGGCAAGGAAAAGACCTTCCCAACCATCAGCAGTGCGGATAAAATTATAATACAACGTCCCGTGAAAGGACGTTGTATTATAATCATTCCGCACGGAACCAGACTGCAAAAGAATTATTTCTTTTTATGTCTGTTCTTCCTCAAGCGTTTTTTCCGCTTGTGGGTAGCCATTTTGTGTCTTTTTCTTTTCTTTCCGCTCGGCATGACGGTAATAACTTTAAAGGTAATTAATAGCTTACTTCACTTTTTCTTTCACGTCGCCAACAAAAGTTTTGGCAGGTTTGAAAGCGGGAATGTTGTGAGCGGGGATGATAATGGTGGTGTTCTTCGAGATGTTACGACCGGTCTTCTCAGCCCTTTTTTTAATCACGAAGCTACCGAAGCCTCTGAGATAAACGTTATCGCCATTAGCCAGAGAACCTTTGATGGTTTCCATGAAAGCTTCTACAATGTGCTGTACAGCAACTTTTTCGATGTTTGTTTTGGTAGCGATTTCAGCTACGATTTCTGCCTTAGTCATGTTATATTCGTTTAAAGGTTTGAATATTAATTTTCTAATAGGGCTGCAAAGATAACAATTTTTTATACCGTGCCAAAATTATAAAAAAAAAACTTCGTTCTAATACCCTCTATATAAATTTGTTCATAAACACTATGCCAATAACCCACCTGCTGATAAGCTGGTACCATGAGTCGTGTCGTCCTCTTCCGTGGCGTATGACTACCAACCCATATCTTATCTGGATTTCAGAAGTCATTCTACAACAGACTCGTGTAGATCAGGGGAATCCGTATTATCAAAGATTTGCAGAACGATTCCCTACCGTCACCGCTCTGGCATCTGCATCAGAGGCTGATGTTCTGCTCCAATGGCAGGGGCTGGGGTACTATTCGCGTGCCCGTAACCTCCATAAAGCAGCCCGAACTATTGTAGACAAATATGATTGTCAACTTCCCGGATCATCGGCTGAACTGATCAAGCTCAGTGGTATCGGGCCCTATACGGCCAGCGCGGTAGCATCCATCGCCTTTAAGGAGCCATCGCCTGCCATCGATGGAAATGTCATGCGTGTTATAGCCCGTTACTACTCTGCCGATAGCAAGGTTAACTCACCAGAATTGAAAAAATTATGTACCATAGCCATCAGGGCAATGATGCAGAATCACCATCCGGGCGATGTAAACCAGGCACTGATGGAGCTGGGCGCCTTAATTTGCCGGCCGGCTGCCCCCATGTGTACTGTCTGCCCGATTCAGCAGGGATGTAGTTCCTTCAGTACAGGATCCCAATCCAAATTTCCTGTCCCTGCCCAAAAAGCAAAACCCCGAAACCGCTACTTCGTATACCTTGTATTAACTGGTATCGAACGGGAGGCTCCATACATAGTTCTCAGGAAAAGAGCAAAAGGCGACATCTGGCAAGGCTTGCATGACTTTCCTCTCATCGAGACAAAAGAAACGCCAACAGACTCAGCGATTACTGATTCATTGCTATGGAAGTCTCTCCTGTCGGCTGTCCGCCCCTCCTTACTTCACGCCACCTTTTTAAAACACCAGTTGACCCACCAGACCTTACATTGCTGGTTTATCAGGCAGTCGACAGAGAATCTGTCAACCGGCCTCAATGAACAAGAATACCTAAAAATACCTTTTGACCGACTTCATCATTTCCCATTTCCAAGGCTGATTCAGCGCTACTTCGAACTAAGACGAACGATGGACAACGATGATGCACCGATTTAAACATTTGCTTTTCAGACCCTCTGACACTATCTTTGTGTTCTGGTTACTGCAACAGTAGCCTGAAACATATTATTCATTTAATCTAACAACAAATATGTCAAGCGGCGTTAACAAGGTGATCCTGGTAGGAAACCTGGGCAGAGATCCTGAAATCCAAAGTTTTGATGGGGTAAAGAAAGCTTCTTTCTCATTAGCCACATCAGAGAGTTACAAAGACAAGAATAACCAAAAGGTTGTTCAGACTGAATGGCACAACATTGTAATGTGGCGCGGGTTGGCCGAAGTTGCAGAAAAATATCTGCACCGCGGCGATACGATTTATCTGGAAGGAAAAATCAAAACACGCGTGTATGAAGAAAATGGCAACAAACGTTATTTCACAGATATTATCGCCGATAGCATGACCATGTTATCAGGAAAACGTGATGACGAGAAACATGTTAGCAATGAACAACCAGGTACTAGTGAGCAATCTGGCACTACAGAGGAAGAAAGCGGACTCCCGTTTTGATGTTATTTCTTTCTGAATTGTTTTTCACCCGGGGCACTGACAGGTAATCTGCAACAGCCAGTCATGTTCGTCCCGGGTAACTCTTTTATATTCAATTTCGTAATCAAATAACTGTTTTTGTTACCTTTGCAGACTAAAATACATCAAATCAATCGTGGACACAACCGATCTTGATACAGTGCGAATATCAACCGCAGCCCTGATCGAACAGGCCATCGGGCTGCTTCAACCTTATTTTCCACTTTTTCTCATCTTTCTGGTTCTTTTTCTAATAGTTGCCAACTGGCTGGCAGGAGTCGAAATAGCCATGTTTAGCCTCTCCCCGACTCAGGTAGCCCAACTTAAGACCAGTGCTCTTAAAGCAGATCGCCGGATCAACCTGCTTCTCGAAAAACCCTACAGACTTTTAGCCACCCTCTTGTTGTTGGGAAGCCTGACCCATACCTCCCTCATCATGCTGGTATTCATCACCTTGTTGTCGATTTCAAATCAATTGGCGGGGTTGTGGATGGTTTTTGCCCTTACACTTCTCATCTCAACCGTTCTGATTCTTTCCTTTACCGAGCTGATACCCGGCACTATTTACAGCAGAAATCCGCTGAAGGCTGCACGCAGAAACGCGATGATTACTTCAATTCTAACAACTTTATTCATCCCTTTCACTGGTTTATTCTTACATCCTGTAAGGCTTTTTGAACGACGTATGAACCGGTGGGGTTTAAACCTATCGGTTGAAGAAATCAGCGAAGCAATGGAGATGAGCACGCAGGGAACAGATCTTGACGATGAAAGCCGGATGTTGAAAGGAATCATCCGATTCGGCGATACTGAGGCCCGCGAAATCATGAAATCACGTGTAGATGTAACAGCGGTAAATGAATCGTATACATTTGCTGAAGTCATTAAGACATTTGTTGACTCAGGTTATTCGCGCGTTCCGGTCTACAAGGAATCGTTCGATCACATCACCGGAGTGCTGTACATTAAAGATATTTTGCCCTTTCTGGCCAATCCAAAGCCCTTTAACTGGAACTCGCTTTCCCGTCAGGCTTTCCTTGTCCCTGAACATAAGAAGATCGGCGACCTGCTTGCCGAATTCAGGGAAAAGAAAATTCATCTGGCCCTGGTAGTCGACGAATATGGAGGAACTGCCGGGATTGTAACCCTTGAAGATATTCTGGAAGAAATCGTAGGCGATATTAGCGATGAAACCGACCAGGAAGCTGATGAAGTATTTTATCAGGCCATCGATAATGATCATTTCATCTTTGACGGGAAAATTCTTATCAACGATTTTTGTCGGATACTTGACATCCCTGATTCTACGTTTGATGATATCAGGGGAGAAGCCGATACACTGGCCGGGTTAATACTCGAAGCGGAAGGCCGATTCCCCCAGAAGAGTGAACAACTCACCCTTCTTGGTTTTCTCTTTGAGATAGATGCTGTTGAGCATCGCCGTATTAAGCGAATCAAGGTTACAAAGCCTCTTGAATAATGAAAATTAAAAGTCTTTCTCTATTTTGGCTCTCAGGGACTCTGACTTTATGGATTGCCTCAGTGTTGCTGTTGTCAGGATGTAGCGAAACACCCACACCCCGCCCGCGGGCCTATATTCGTATTGACCTGCCGGAAAAGAACTATACGATGTTCGATTCCACCTTCCCTTATCGCTTCGATTACCCGGTTTATAGTCAAATCCAACCCGATACCTCAAAAACAGCCCTCCCTTATTGGCTTAATATAGAATTCGGAAAACTGAAAGCGACCTTATTTCTAAGCTACAAACCGATTAAAGGAGATGAGTTGGCTACTTACCTCGAAGACAACCATCTTTTCCTGAGTCGTCACATTCCCAAGGCGAGTGGCATAGAAGAAATGGTTGTTGAAAACAAGGCTTCGCGGGTTTTCGGTATGATCTATAATGTTACCGGAACCGGAGCTGCCAGTCCTGTTCAGTTCTATCTGACCGACAGCATCAACCACTTTGTAAGGGGTGCCCTCTATTTCAACTTTCGCCCTAACAATGATTCATTAAGACCAGTGATTGACTTCCTGAATGAAGACATTATCCATCTGGCTGAAACTTTCCGTTGGAAATAACAATCGCTCCAACCCTAAACCTATATCGTCTGCACTACCATCCACAAGTAGGAAAAACTGTATCTTTACCCCAAAATATGCTAACCTTCAACGTTATGAGAAATCTCATCTTTCTGACCACATTGCTTGTCCTTGGGCTGATTGGCCATGCACAACAGCAAACTTATAAAAGGATAAAATTCCTAAACACGACTGAAAACATATCGCTTTTAAAAGCAGCAGCGGTTGCTTCGGAAGAAATCTTCGCATCAGACGACTCACTCCAACTCGAAACCAATGTTACCACGGCTAACCAACTGCGATTATCAGGATTGAACTTCAGGATTCTGATTGACGATCTCGCTGACTATTATGAGAACAGGAATGCAAACTCCACCTTCAACAGACCCCGAAATCCTGCAGCCACCAGTGGACTAACACCTGTACCCAACGGCTTTCAATTGGGAGGAATGGGAGGATACTGCACATACAATCAAATGTTGATGCATCTTGACACCATGCGTGCCAGATTCCCTCAACTCATTACCGCCAGAGAGCCCATATCATCGATTACCACCCACAACGGAAATCTGATTTATTACGCCAAAATCAGCGACAATCCTGAAATCAATGAAGATGAACCCATGGTACTATTCACTGGTTTAACCCATGCGCGAGAACCCATCGGTCTTCAGCAAATGCTCTTCTTCATGTACCATTTACTAGAAAGCTACAACTCAGATCCATACATTAAGGCACTTATCGACACCACACAAATTGTGTTTATTCCCTGTATGAATCCTGATGGGTACTTATACAACCAACAGACCAATCCCGGTGGTGGCGGTATGTGGCGAAAAAACAGGCTTGATCTGGGCAATGGAAACTATGGTGTTGACCTTAACCGAAACTTCGGTTATATGTGGGGTTATGACGATGAAGGTTCTTCACCCGATCCCTATTCGGAAACTTACCGCGGAGCTTCAGCATTTTCTGAACCAGAGACTCAGGCATTACAGGAATTCGTCAATCAAAGAGACTTCAAAATCTGCATAAACTACCACAGCCACGGAAACCTGCTCATTTATCCCTTCGGATATAAAACACTGGAAACCAATGACTCCGTTACATTCCACGACTTTGCATACAGGATCAGCGCCTTCAATGGATATTCAACCGGAACCCCCGGGGAACTGCTTTACAACACCAATGGAGATATCAACGACTGGATGTACGGAGAATCGTCAGAACATCCCGCTATCATTTCTCTCCTTCCTGAAGTTGGCAACTCATACTCTGATGGTTTCTGGCCTCCGACAGAGCGGATAATCCCCTTGTGTCAGGAAAATGTGCCGGGCAACCTGCGGGTACTGGAACTGGCAGGCTGGTACGCTGAAGCCAAAGATGATTGTCCGATGTATCTCTCCCGGCAGGAAGGTTATCTGAATTATTTATTCGTACGGCAAGGGCTTGAAAACAACGGCACCTATACTGTCGGCTTTTCTGAAGCAGGGGGATCTGTCATGGAATTTGGGACACCTAAAACCTATATAAACCCTGTTCAATACGACACAATCCGCGACAGCATCTGGTACCGGATAGTACCCAATCCTGAATTTCCAAACCAACCGGTAAAACTGGTACTGACTGTGGATGACGGGTATATTTCCCGGACAGATACCATCCAAAAGATCATCGGCGCCCCGTTGACAGCAATTCTTAATGATGATTGTAGTAACATGAACAACTGGACATCACCCAACTGGAATACAACCACCTTCTATGCCCATTCTCCGGCCACCAGCATCACTGATTCTCCCGTCGGGAATTACCCTTCCAACACAAACCGAAGTATTGATCTGACCAATGAACTCATCGTTGACCCAAACACCAATCCATTCGCTATGCTGAGTTTCTGGACACGCAGTTACATTCAGCGCGGACGTGATTATGTTGTTGTTGCGGCCTCGGTTGATAATGGAACCACGTGGCAACCGCTCAAGGGTAAACACACACATCCCGGGGGTATGTATCAAAGTATTGACACCCCGGTATATGATGATTTTCAGGATGAGTGGGTTCAGGAAGAAATCAGCCTGGCCGACTTTGCACAGGCTTCAAGGCTATTACTCAGGTTCACCCTTCGTAGCGATGCCTTGATTAACAGGGATGGGTTCTGGTTTGATGACCTGAAGGTTTTCACCCGCGACAATTGGGCGGGCACCTCAGAACCGGACAATCAGAACAAGGGGGGCATTATTGCCCTCTGGCCTAATCCTGCCACAAGTATTGTAAATATAACCACTCAGGTGCCAGAACAGGTAACGGGAATGCTTCTGGTACAAAACACTCTCGGACAAACTATTTTACAGAAAAAAATGGCTAAGAATGGAAAGACATCTCTCAACCTCCACACCCTTCCTTCAGGAATATACCTTGTTAAGCTGACAGACGATTCAGGATTGACAATATCGACAAAGAAACTGGTTATAGAGTAACCGGAACTATAGCTATCAATCAACGAAATAGAGGCAGACAGCAGGACATACTGCTGTCTGTTTTGTTTTAATAAATCTAAATCTGGTAATAATCACTACCTTTGCGGCGACAATTTTAAAGTTTACACGGAATGTAGAATTACGTTTACAGAACGTCCTTAAAAACAGGAGGCTTATGATTGAAACCATAAAAATGGGGACGCTGAAATGGCATCACGTCCTGAATCCATCGGAAGAGGATTTGCAATATCTGAGAGACAATTTCCATTTTCACCCGCTCGATATTGAAGACTGCCGAAGTCTGATCAATCAACGCCCGAAAATTGACGTTTATGACGATTACTACTTTCTGATACTTCACTTCCCTTACTACGACAAAACCAACACTTTCCTCCGCACCAGAGAAGAAAAAATTTTTTGGGGGAAAGATTATATCATCACATTAGGCAAGGCTCACTGGGTTGTTTCAGAACTTTTCAGAAATTTCAGAAGCAAAATTGAACGGAAAGAAGAGATTGGGATCGCCACCAGCGACTCTCTACTCTATAAAGTACTGGAGCACCTGATGAAGGAAACCTATATCCTGCTCCGAAAAATCGGTGACCATGTTGATTCAAGCGGGCGGGAGCTTTTCGATAAACGAGCCATCAAAACCATCGAAAGAATTTCGGTTACCCGGAAGAACATTATTCTGCTCAATACCATCTTTAAGCCGCAATTACCCGTATTCAATAAATTTGAGTCTGGGGAAATCGAAGGGTTTGCCGAAAATATGGAAGAATACTGGGGCAATATCCTCGATTATTATCAAAAAATGTGGGACTTAATTGAAGATTACAGTGAACTGATCGAAGGATACAGCAAGACTTTCGATTCGATGCAGGCAAATCGTACCAATGAAATTGTCAAGATACTCACGTTGATTTCTTCAATCATCCTTCCATTGACATTTATCACAGGACTCTACGGCATGAACATTCACCTGCCATTACAGGAACAGCCCTATGCCTTTGGGATCATCACCGGGTTGATGATGGCACTCATTCTCACGATGGTTTTTTATTTCAGAAAGCAGCGCTGGCTATAACTGGTTTAGAGAAAAGTCAAAAGGTAATGCAGAGGTCTCAGCCTTAAAAGCAAGCCAATCGATTATCATTCTTGCATTTTCAGGTTTCAGGTCAACCATTGGCACCAGCAACAGATGATGGTCGTGAAGTGTAGTTTTATCATCACCCTTTGTTCCCAACCGATGCTTTTCGAGTATATAGTCTTTGATTTCGGCATCTGCAAATCCCTCTTGCTTCGAAACAGAAAGGTAGAAAACTCTGATGTGTTTATAATGCCGGAAACCAAACCACCGAAAGATCCCGCCGGACTTTCTTTTCTTAAAACGATAGCTTGAGGAAAAAATAAACAGTTTATTATCAAACTTAGACCGTTTAGGCCGGCCTTCGAGTTTTCCAAATGGCTCACGAGTGTGAGCCGGCAAATTATTAACCCGTGCGATTAACCTTGAAAGCTCCGAGATAAATGCATCATAATAATTGGCATTAGAAGCATAATTGGCTTTAACCAATTTCTGTCGCTGCTCTATATGTGAAGCAATCTTTTCGGGAGACGATTGCCTGCTTGGTTTTCCTTCTGCTTCTTCTAACCAGTCAGTCATAGTTTAGTTATTTACTGTTCAAACTATTAAACCAAATCCTCATTGCGTTTGATTGAAGTTCAAAGATAAAAAAAATATACAGGGGACTATACAGTTTCCTATTCCAACAGGTCAGTTTATTCGTAACTTTGAACTTCTTTGTGCCATCACCCTAGAGTAATGGCCTGCTAACAAACACACTTTTTCGATGGAAAACCACCAATACAAAATTTTACTGGTTGATGATGAGCCTGATGTCCTTGAGTTTCTAAGTTATAATCTTAAAAAAGAGGGATTTACTGTACTTACATGTTCTGACGGGCAGAAAGCTGTTGAGATAGCCAGAAAGGAGAAGCCTTCGCTGATCATCCTCGATGTCATGATGCCGGGCATGGATGGTATCGAAACATGTGCTGAAATTAAACGAACGCCCTACCTTTCGGACGCTATCATAATTTTTCTCACAGCCAGAGGAGAGGATTACAGTCAGATTGCCGGATTTGATGCCGGTGCCGACGATTATGTCACGAAACCTATCAAGCCCAAGGTGCTTATCAGCAGAGTAAAAGCTCTTTTGCGCCGACTTCCGGTTTCCAAGAATGATCAGTTAATCTCTGTGGATGAATTTACCATCGACCGCGAACGGTATCTGGTGATCAAGGATGGGCAGGAAATCGTGCTTCCAAAGAAAGAATTTGAATTACTGATGTTATTGGCCGGAAGACCAAACAAAGTTTTTACCCGTGATGAAATTTTTAGTGCCGTTTGGGGAGATGATGTAATTGTAGGTGACCGCACCATCGATGTCCATGTCAGAAAAATACGTGAAAAGCTAAACACACCTGGTATCAAGACGATAAAGGGAGTCGGGTATAAATACGAAACCAAAAACTGATTAACCAATCATTCCTAACAGCCTTTTTTAAAACACACATGAAATTTCCCGAATCACGAAAGACTGCTGGAAACGGGGCACTTATTACCGCTCTGGTCACCGCCATATCAATGGCTGGCGATAGAATTCTTACCAATTCCAATCAATGGGGAATGGTTGTCTTGATCAGCAGCATAGTGGGAATTGTTTCCTTCTTTGTGTTGTACCATCTGATCAATAAGTTTATTTATGCCAGAATCAGGGTCATCTACAAAACCATTCACCAACAAAAAATCGCCAAATCGGTCAACCGCCAATTACTGACTCCCGATTCAATTGAAAAGGTTAATCAGGAAGTTCTGGACTGGAGTCGCGACAAGAAGGATGAAATCAGCAGACTTCATGAACTGGAGAATTACCGGCGTGAATATATCGGGAACATCTCCCATGAACTTAAAACACCCATTTTCAATATCCAGGGCTATGTCCTGACGTTATTGGAAGGTGGTCTTGAAGACCCATCGATCAACCGCGAGTATTTGCTTCGCACCGAAAAAAGCATCAATCGCATGATTGCTATCGTTGAAGATCTGGAAACTATTACACAGCTGGAATCAAACGAACTGAAACTAAAAAAGGCAAATTTCGATCTTGTAGCACTGGCACGGGAAGTGATAGATTCTTTAGAAATGAAAGCAGCCAGGCGCGAGATACAGCTTTTTCTTTCGCATGATGAGGATCAGCCTTGTTTTGTAATGGCTGACCGCGACAGGATTGCTCAGGTCTTTACCAATCTGGTAGAAAACGCGATCAAATATGGGAAGAAGGGAGAAGGTCGAGTAAAGATTAGCTTTTTCGATATGGACGAAAACATCCTTGCCGAGGTGACCGACAACGGCCCTGGTATTGCCCCATCTGATCTGCCCAGAGTGTTTGAACGTTTTTACCGTACCGACAAGGCTCGCTCTCGTGAGCAAGGTGGAACAGGCCTTGGATTGGCAATCGTCAAACACATCATCGAAGCGCACCAACAGAGTGTAAATGTAAGAAGCACTCCGGGAATCGGGACAACCTTCGGGTTCACACTGAAAAAGGTCTGATCAGAATCCACGTGTTCCTTGACCCGGCTTTTGAATCTCTTCCTTAATGGTTTTTAGTTTCACCCCGGCCTGATATATTATGGTCATGATTAACTTCCCATCCTGATTCCAAAAAAGCCAGGTTCCATCCTGTTTACCACCAATAAAACTACCCTGCCTTGCTTTACGGTTATTGGAATGATATTCAGTAAAGGAACCCTCCGGAACGTCATTGCGAAAATTCTGCTCACGAATCAGTAACCCTGCGGGATCATAAAACAACCATCGCCCCTCCTTTTTATCATCAAGATAGTTTCCCTGCTGACGGATATTTCCACGCTCGTAAAAATCAACCCAGGAACCTGTACGCTTTCCGTTGACATAATTGCCCTCATAACTCTTTCGGCTGTTTTCGAGCCAAAAAACCGACTTTCCATTTTTCTCACCATTAGAATACTGGTGTTCATATTTCTTTTGACCGCTTTGATACCAGCCTTCCCACAAACCATCCATTTTGCCTGCCTTGAAAAAACCCTGATAATCGATTTGCTGATCTTCTAACCAGCATTGCCAGAAACCATCTTCAAGGTCATTAACAAAAGATCCCTTATGTTGCAAGGCACCATTTTCATAATACACTTTCCACTCCCCTGAACGCATCCCGTGGCTATAATGTCCCTCTTTCCAAACCTCTCCACTCGCGTAGTAGTATATCCATGAACCATCCTGAAGTCCGGCGACAAAATGCCCACGACTTCCAACCTTCTGATTGATTTCATAAAACACCCAAACACCTTCCTGAAGATCGTTCTTCAGGTTTCCTTCCATCTCTTTGATACCACCGGAACGGTAAAAAACAGCAGGTCCCGTAAGGCTGTCGTTCAGATAAATTCCTTTAAATGCCAGACTACTGTCGGGGTGATATACAAACCCCTCTCCTTGTCGGAGACCATCAATAAAGGGCAAGTTTTTATAGAGTGTTCCTGTCGAAAAGTATTCATGGTAGGCCCCCTGCCTTTTACCATTCACAACCGGACACTCTGATTTCACGGCACCTGACTCGAAATATTCTATGGTTTTCCCATTTTCAAAAGCCTCTTCACGCATAATATCTCCTGAAGCATACCAAAACTTCCATATCCCTGTACGATGTCCTTTCTGATACAGACCCTCAGATTCCTTCTGACCATTTTTATACCAGGTTGTCCATTTCCCTGTAGGTAAGGTATCCGACACAAAGCCCTCTATTCGGTGGATCGTTTGGGCACTATCCCACCAGGCGGTAACAGGTTGTTGAGCCGACAGGCTTAAAAACAACAAACTTGCAAATACAAGAGAGAAAATCTTTTTCATTGATAATAAGGATAAAAAAATATTAGAGAATCAATTTTACCGATCACGGTCGGTTGTATACCTGACCAAATCTGCCAGCGATTGGCGGGAGGGCCTGTCGGGTAATGCATCCAGCATGGTCAGGGCTTCATCACGATACTGATGCATGCGGGTTTTGGCATAGTTGATACCGCCAGCCTGAACAACCATATCAATGACTTTAGCAATCCGCTTTCTATCAGTGTTGTAATTCTTCACTGTATTAATTACAAAGCGTTTGTCGGCCGACGAACAATTTGCAAGGAAGAAAATTAGAGGCAAGGTCATTTTCTGATCCCTGATATCAATTCCATTTGGCTTGCCGGTATTATTTACACTTTGATAATCAAACAAATCATCCTTTATCTGAAAAGCCATTCCTACCTTTTCACCGAAGCTGCTCATCATTGCAATCAGATCAGGGGAAGCACCTGCTGAAGAAGCTCCGGCAGCGCAGCATGAAGAAATCAGGGTAGCTGTTTTCTTTCTGATGATTTCGTAGTAAACATCTTCGCGGATATCGAGGCGGCGTGCCTTTTCAATCTGAAGCAACTCACCTTCGCTCATTTCACGTGTAGCAGCAGAGACAATCCGGAGTATATCCAGTTCGCTGTTCTCTACGGCAAGCAGCAGGCCACGCGAAAGGAGATAATCCCCGGCCAGGACGGCAACTTTATTCTTCCAAAGTGCATTGATTGAAAAGAAACCCCGCCGTTCGTCTGAAATGTCGACTACATCGTCATGCACAAGCGTGGCTGTATGCAGTAATTCTATAAGGGCGGCTGCGCGGTGAGATGATTCAGTCACTCCGCCACAGAGGTCAGCAGAAAGGTATACAAACAGCGGACGCATTTGCTTTCCCTTACGACGGGTAAGGTAACGCATAATGATATCGAGCAGGGATACACGGCTTTTAATGGCTTCACGAAAAACCCCCTCGAACTGATGGATATAGTCATCAACAGGTGCTTGTATTTCCTTCAGCGATGGCATGAATGGTGTTTTTAACAGGTTCAAAAGTACGAAAATCGACAGACTTTCAATCGTCGCTTGAAAGGCACCAACGCACAGACGGTTAAATTGTTTTAGCTTTGCACAAAGTTTCACTATGTCGACATTTCTTTTTAGCGATATCATATTTGGGCCTGTAAAGAGCCGACGCTTTGGCGTTTCGCTGGGAATCAATCTTTTGCCATGCGATCGGAAGTTGTGTAGTTTCAATTGCATCTACTGTGAATGTGGCTGGACAACGAAGAATAGCTCTAAAACCGGAAATGGTTGGGTTGACGCATTAACAGTTGAAACCATGCTTGAAGAGCGCCTGCAGGAAATGAAGTTGCGCGATGAGTTACCCGACACCATAACCTTTGCTGGAAATGGGGAACCCACCCTTCATCCACAGTTTTTGCCCATCATGAAGGCTACCATCGCCCTTCGTGGAAAATACGCGCCTGATGCTGTCGTTGCAGTACTCTCAAATGCCTCGACAGCTCACAGACCAGATGTATTCGAAGCCCTTATGCTGGCCGACAGCCATGTCATGAAATTGGACACGGGCACAGAAGAGACCTACAAACAGATTAATCAACCTGCATCTGCAACACCTTTCGCAAAAATTCTTTCAAACCTGATGTTGTTTAACGGAGATCTGACCATTCAAACGATGTTCCTGAAGGGAAACCATGATGGTCATGTGGTCGACAATACAACTGAGAAAGAAATAAATCGCTGGCTTGATTATCTGATTCAAATTAAACCACAACTAGTAATGATCTATTCCATTGCACGGGACACTCCTGCCGGTGACCTCGGAATTGTTGAGAAGGAACAGCTTAACATCATCGCCCGTCAAGTGGAAAAAGCAGGAATCAAGGCTGAAGTATTTTAAGATGTACCTACAGCACTACCCGGCAAAGATCCTCTTTGCCCTTGGTGAAACAATCAGGGGTAATGAAACAATTCATCTATGGCTTACTGAAAATGGCTATCCCGAGATCGCTGCCTTCAGCAATGCAGTGCGGGGAAGTTCCGATGCTGAGCAATTTCTTTTAAAAACACATCCAAGTCTTGCAGCACTTGACGCAGCCATCGATAACAACCTGAAAGCATATCTCTGGCTTAAAAAGAATAATCTCATCCTCTACATAATATTTGCAGATGCGTGCAGAGGAAAACAGCAAGCCACCGATTGGTTAAAATCGAAAAATCTCGATATCTTTATTCATCTGGCAGGCATAATCAGGTACTATAGGGAAAATCAGTACTTCGATTACCACAGGAAGCATTTTTAGTCATTACACCCGCAGGAACATCCGCCACAGGAGCTTCCATCATGGCAATCGCTCAACAGATCGGCCAATCTCCCCTTAATGGGCTGCCCGGAGTTTTTCCATTGGATCATGCCGCCGGCAATGAAATGAACATCCCTGAAATCATTATACAACAACATATTTGCCGCCTTCCAGGCCAATGTTCCATCCATATCGACGATCAAATACTTTTGATTTCTATCGAATGATTCCAACTTCTCGAGAAGTGTTAAAATCGGAATATTTTGAAGTGAAGGATGATCAACAGCAGCGAGTGAGTAATCTTTAGGTTCTCTTACATCAAAGAAATTAACAGGCTCCCGTAACAAATCGAGTACCTCAGGCACAGCAATTCCCTCAACCTGATAAGCCACTCCTTTGCGCGAAATAAGCATCTTTGTTTCCATTACAATCAATTTTCGGCAAATCTACAACATTGATTACAACAGGCAAAAATTAAGACTCCTGTATAAAACCAAAACAGTGACCTAAAAAAGGACATCTTCATTTTAAAAAACGTACCAAAATTTAACACTTACATAATAATTCATTCACCATATCAACCAAAACACTACAAATAAGCCCACTACATCTTTGGCATGGTTTTAGTTTATAAGAAGACAGATAAGAAAATCAATCACCATAATTGAAAAAATGGTCAGAATTAGTTTCACATAGGCTTGGGGAAAAATCATCAACAGAGAGTCACCGGCAAAAAAGGCTGGTGACTCCCGATGATGAGCCGCGGAAGATCGGATCACCAATATAAAGAAAGTCAATTCACCACGAGATAATTTTCCGGTGAATTTCTAAAGCTCCGTTGTTAATTATATACAGTTTAAAAAGGCCTGACGCTGAGAAGCGACGGGTCTTTTGGTTTTACCGCTCCTGATAGACCACATGCAGAAGGACATCACCAACGGCCATCAGGCTGGCAGGGCTCACCTTCTCGAGGTTATCGTTAACAGTATGCCAGTAGGGATAGAACCCGGACGAAGATCCTTCACGCTGCAGATGAATAATATTAATCGTCGGGATATTGGCATCACGGTTTACATAATAATGGTCATCGGTAATATACCCGCCCTCATCTTCAATAAAAAGGTTATCATAGCCCGCCTGACGAGCAATTTTCCACACTTTCTTCACGATATGGGGGGCATAATACAACGACCAGCCCTCCTGTAAAAATGTGGCATTTTCAACGCCTACCATATCAAGCAGGATTCCGAACCGGGCTTTGTAGCCCTGAACGTGTGGGTTCCGTGACCAATACTGGGAGCCCAATCCCCATTCGTCTTCACTGTCGCGGTTCTGATTTGCCTGAGTAGGACCATAATCTTCGGCATCAAACAAAACGATATCAACGCCTACAGTTGGAGGCTGCGGTGCCATTACACGAGCCAGTTCAAGCAGAACACCGACGCCAGCGGCGCCATCATTGGCCCCGTCAATTGGCTTCTTTTGGTTTGCCGGATCAGGGTCATGATCAGCCCATGGCCTGGAGTCCCAGTGAGCACAAAGTAGTATCCGGGTTTTGGCTTCAGGGTTAAATGATGCGATGATATTTCTTCCATTCAGAACGGTTCCGTCAAAAGCACGTGCTTTAAATGGCTGCACAATGACATCCGGGGTATACCTCTTTAAAGTTGATTCAAGCCAGTTGGCGCACTCAACATTCGCCCGGGTATTTGGCACCCGCGGTCCAAATGCAATTTGCTGTACCACGTATTTCATGGCAGAATCAGCGCTAAAAACCGGTACAGGGGTCAGGGATTCGACTGCTTTTTCACTCGATTGACCAGCATCGTTATCGGGGCCAACACATGAAGAGGTCGCTAAGGCTATAACTGCCAGTAAAAAAAAGAACCTGGTATTAAACTTCATAAATCTGTATTTACAAGACGCTATAACTGATCTTCCCATACAATTGATGGTTTACAAAGGTAACAAACTCTCTGCTTATACTGCCTCGCAAAAT
Source organism: Bacteroidetes bacterium GWE2_42_24 (assembly GCA_001768515.1). Classification (GTDB taxonomy): domain Bacteria; phylum Bacteroidota; class Bacteroidia; order Bacteroidales; family TTA-H9; genus GWE2-42-24. The sequence continues at coordinate 25,866 of MEOA01000001.1, forward strand.
TCAAGCGATCACCCTTTCCGATTCAAACAAACCATATCTAATATCATCCGGTAAAAAACAACTTATTAGCCGTGATAATTCTTTCTGCCAGGAATGGCTTAAAACATCCTTAAGATCAAAATATGATGGCACATCATTTTGATTATTTTAATCAGCAGTTATGATGAAAATGATTTTGCCTTCCCTGAAAGAATAGAATAACAATACTGAAGTTTTGTAAACCTTCAATACCAACTTCCTGTCAATTCTCCGATCCAAATCTTCTCCTTTTAACGCTCAGTAATTTCGTAATCATGCTGAGTCAATAAGCCATTACCTTTTCTGTCAGGATTCAGCTGCCCTGGCAGCCTGTTTCAAAACAGCAAACAGTGTTAAATAGAAGGCCAGGAGTGCTTTTATTGATGCATCTATTCTCATGCACTTTTCATTAAAACATAAACAATCCAGGTATTACCCTCTGTTTGATGGAGCCGGACTGCCCTTATCTATACAAGAAGCTTATTACTCCATAGCCGCTTTTGTCTTTCATGTCAGACATCAGCTCCTCTCTTCTTCTTGCATAAATTATACCCTAGTTATACTCCATCCGGGGCTTATTCATAATGGGTCCGTTATCGTTTCGAAAAAATACGAAGCAGCTTCGAAGCTGCTTCGAAGCGACAACGAACCGACACTATGTTTTACACTTGTTAATCAGCATTCTGAATATTTGTTGTTTTGTTGTAGAATAATGTGGGCTTTTGACGACATTTGAGTTCAATCCGATCAATAATTTTGATCAAATATGATCGTCCTTTGCCGCTATCAGCAGCTATATAATAGCTCCCTGACCCGATACTATTACATTATTGATCTTTCGGACAAATCAGAGGCTATTCATTTGAAGAGTAATATTTACTGCATCCGGGTTTGAATCCATTTCACGGGCATCTGCCACTGAAGCAAGCAGGCTATGCTAAACACTAAAAAATAAGCTGCTCTTTCCCTCTTTTGGGCTCTCCGCCAATTCATGTAGTGAGCTTAGCTTTGCCCTGGTTTTATATGATGGCTTAAGAATGATTCATTGAAGTTTTGCAAACCCTGGTTTTTCTCTAACCTCAGGCTATATCATGAATTCTATCTCTTATGGATAATGTTAACATCTGACTAATAAGAATTTCTACCATTTAAGCGTCCAATTTCCCGTTGGGCCATTTTAACCCGGGTCGCTAAACATGCTCCGGAATCGCGGCAACTTTCAGGTTATTCTGCCGAGGGCCGGGTATTCTTTACAGAGCAACTAATAAACCGCGAAAAGAAACGCTTCCGAAAGGATAATCTAGAGGTATACGGCGAGAACAGAACCCAAAAAGTGAACGAAATTATAGCCTCAAATAAATTGATCAATACATCGTTAATGGCAAAATATGGTTACGGTATGATTCCTGAATAAAAAAGAAATGCTGACCACCGGGAACATTTGGCACAGCTATTGTTATAATACAGAGTTAAAACTATATACAATGAAAAAAAGACAAATTATCTTCCTGCTCGTTTTGTTTATCGGAGTTTCTGCAAACTGTTTCGGGCAGAGAAAATCTGCAAACGGTTATGAATTAGGCCTTCGCTTCGGAGATACCTATGGCAGTAATGCTGCAATAGATGCCATGTTGCCATTTGGTGGCAACCGGATTCATGCTGATGCAAGCTTTTGGGATGATGGAATAACCCTGGCCGGACTGTATGATTGGCAATTTCCATTAGGCAACAATTTCTGGTTCTATCCTGGTGTTGGTGGAGTAATCAACACTTTCGGGGAATTTCACGTTGGTGCTGCCGGAGAAGTGGGAGCTGAATATAAATTTGACATTCCTTTGTCAATTGGTATCGATTGGCGACCAGTAATTGGCATCATCAATGCGGAGGGATTTCACAGTGATAGTTTCGGCCTAAACATTCGTTACAGGTTTTAAGTTCTTTTGCCTAAAAGAAAAAACGGTCTGATGCCTTCTACATCAGACCGTTTTTGGTTCTTACAAATTTGTAATATTACTGCCCCATGAAATCAGCAACCAATTGGTTGACCTGACGAATTGTTTCATCCAGATCGGCATTGTCAACTACATAGTCAAATTGATTGGAAAAGGTCATTTCCCATTCGGCCTTACCCAAACGGCTCGCGATGCTCTCTTCGGTTTCAGTTCCCCGGCCACGCAACCTATCTGCCAGAATCTCCATTGAAGGCGGCGCGATAAAAACGGCGAGCGTCTGTTGGGGATACTTCTTCTTAATATTCAATGCCCCGACAACGTCCACATCGAATACCACGTGCTTGCCAGCAGCCCAGATGCGTTCGATTTCAGAAAGCAAGGTTCCATAGAAACTCCCCGGATATACCTCTTCCCATTCGAGGAACTGAGACATCTCAATCTTCTTTCTAAACTCTTCGGTTGTCAGAAAATAATAATCGCGGCCATCAACCTCTCCGGGTCTGCGGCCCCGGCTACAAGCTGAGACAGAGAAAGAAAGATCATTCCTGAGGTTCAATATCGCCCTAACTACAGAAGTCTTGCCTGCACCTGAAGGAGCCGAAAATACAATGAGCTTTCCCTGAGCCATAACTATAGTATATTTAGAACCTGTTCCTTGATTTTTTCAAGTTCATCTTTCATCGCGACAACAAGTTGCTGCATCCCGGCATCGTTGGCTTTTGAACCTATAGTATTGATTTCGCGCCCCATTTCCTGAGCTACAAAACCAAGCTTCCGGCCAGCCGATTCATCATTGCCCAGTGTATCTATAAAATAATCCAGATGCTTTGTCAGACGAACCTTTTCTTCAGTTACATCGATCTTTTCCAGATAATAAATTAACTCCTGCTCAAAACGATTTTCATCAATTTTAAGTTCCGCCACCGACTGCAAATCCCGTCTGATTCTGTCACGAACCTGTTCCATCCTGCCTTGCTCAAAAGGTTCGAGCGACGCAAAGAGGGCGGTAATGTTCTCAACACGCTTACGCAGATCGACAGCAAGCACAAATCCTTCGTTTGAACGGAAAGCGTCGACTTTGCCCAATGCTTCCTTCACGGCAGAAATTAATGCATTCCACTCAAGATCGGTCACCTCCTCCGATGATGATTTTACAACATCAGGCATGCGAACCAGCAGCGAAAGGTAATCGGCTGGTTCCTGAACGCCAAGTTTATTGGCCAGTTTTTTCAATTCCTGAAAATATCCGGTGGCCAGGTCATGGTTGATTGAGTGTGAAGCGGCAAGACCGGTGTTTTCTGTATTGACAAAAATATCAACTTTACCACGCTGAACAATTTGTCCGGCAATTGCCCTGATTTCATGCTCCTTTTCACGGTACATCGAAGGATAACGAACGTTCAGATCGAGTTGCTTGCTGTTGAGCACCCTAACCTCAACTGATATATTTCTTTCTGGTAATTGCACCATAGCTTTCCCAAAACCGGTCATGCTTTTTATCATACTTTCTCGTATTTGTCGGACAAAGGTACGAAAGGTTTGATTAGTTGCAGTTGACTGAACAAGTTATACAGTAAATACAAAAACATCAGGGAAATGACGCACACACAAAAAACTTTCATATTCTTGCACACAAAACACCCATGAAATAAAAAATGCCGATCACATTCCGGAAAGATAATCAGTATTACAAATTCTGCGCTTATGGCTTTTTCAAAAACCTCAGGTTCTTTGATCCCTTCCTGCTACTTTTCTTTCTCAGCAAAGGACTTAGCTTTTTTGAAATAGGTACTTTATACGCTATAAGGGAAATTACCATTAACCTGTTTGAAATCCCAACAGGCATCCTGGCCGATAGTCTTGGCCGTAGAAGGAGCATGATCTCAGCCTTTTCTTTTTATATTGTTTCCTTTATAATATTCTTTTTCGCTTCCGATTATTGGGTATTCATAATCGCCATCCTGTTCTATGCATATGGTGATGCCTTTCGTACCGGCACACACAAGGCAATGATATTTGAATACCTTAAAATCAACGGTTGGCAGGATCAGAAAGTTCACTACTACGGGCATACCCGGTCATGGTCTCAAATGGGTTCTGCGGTTTCAGCCATTATAGCTGCAGGCATCGTATTTTTCACTCACGACTACAGGATGGTCTTCCTCTTCTCAGTCATACCTTATGTTGTCGACCTTGCACTTATGACAACCTATCCAAAAGAACTTGATGGAAAACGGCGGCAACTGCATAAGGGAGAAATTCTGGACAACTTCAAAGAAACGATCCATGATTTCGTCACCTCGTTTCGCAACATCGGGATTCTTCGTGCCATTCTCAATCAGGCTGTTTATACGGGTTATTACAAAGCGGTCAAAGATTATCTGCAACCAGTCATCCAGGGATTCGCGGTCAGCCTCCCTATTCTTCTATGGGCTAATGAGGAACAACGTGCTTCCATCATGGTTGGATTAGTCTTTTCGGTCATTTACTTTCTCACTTCCTATGCATCGCGACATGCTGGTAGATTTGCCGATCGTTTCAGAAACCTGAACCGACCGCTTGTTATAAGTCTTTCAATCGGCTTAATGGCTGGTTTCCTAAGTGGATTGTTCTATAATCGTGGTTGGTATTTAGGAGCTGTGGTATGTTACACCGGAATCTATCTTATTGAAAATCTGCGCAAACCCATTGGCATCTCAATCATCGCCGACAGGCTTGAGAAAGACATCCTGGCTACGGCTCTTTCGGCCGAATCACAGGCTGAAACATTATTTGCAGCCATCATTGCCCCCGTCATCGGATTGGTTGCTGATCTGTGGGGAGTAGGCACAGCGTTGATGGTTGTTTCATCAGGGTTATTCGTGCTGATGCCACTTTATAGTACGGGAAGAAGTAAAACTAAACAAGGATGAATGAAAAGGCCGGGAAAGGATATCCTCGCCCGGCCTTTCTATTAAGCTAATAATATGACTATTCCTCGCCCCGGCCGTGGCAGGCTTTAAATTTTTTACCACTTCCACATGGACAGGGATCATTGCGCCCAACACGCTTTTCAACTTTTACAGGTGCAGGTTTGGTTTTTTCCTGAGTCGGATTAGCTTGCGACAACAAATCATTATGTTCTTCTTTCATCCGGCTCATATCCATTTTCTTTGGAGCCTGAGCTTCCCTTACCTGAGTCTCGGCACCAGGCAGATTGCCTTTGGTGAGAAATCCGGTAATATCACGGTTAACTTTGGCAACCATCTTTGAAAAGAGTTGGAATGATTCCAGTTTATAAATCAAGAGAGGATCTTTCTGCTCATAGGAGGCATTTTGCACTGATTGTTTCAGCTCATCCATCTCGCGAAGATGTTCCTTCCATGCATTGTCGATTACACTCAAAGTAATACCCTTCTCCATGGCTACCACAACTTCGCGGCCATGGTCATCATAAGCCTTCTTCAGATTGGTTACTGTATTCAGAGTCTTCAATCCATCGGTAATTGGAACGGCAATAAACTCATAACGGGAGTTATTTTCATACACGTCCCTGATAACAGGATAAGCCTTTTCAGCCAGGGCCACGCATTTTTGCCGGTATGCACCATACACCTGATCGAAAATCTGATCGGTGAGCTTCTCCTTGTTAGCTGACTGAAATTCTTTATCGTCAACAGGGGAATCGATTGACATGACCTTGATAAGATCGAAACGGAAACCCTCAAAGTCACGTACTTCCTGATAATCGTTAACAATCTGTTCGGCAACATCATACATCATGTTACTCAGATCGAGTGCAAGCCTGTCGCCATGCAGTGCATGCCGCCGGCGTGTATAGATAACTTCACGTTGGGCATTCATCACATCGTCATATTCAAGCAGACGTTTACGGGTTCCAAAGTGATTTTCCTCGACTTTCTTCTGGGCTCTTTCAATACTCTTGGTGATCATGCTATGCTGAATCACCTCGCCTTCTTCCAGACCGAGGCGGTCCATAATGCGGGCAATACGTTCTGATCCGAACAAACGCATCAGATCGTCCTCCAGCGAAACAAAGAACTGTGAAGATCCCGGATCACCCTGACGACCAGCACGACCACGCAACTGGCGGTCAACACGACGTGATTCATGACGCTCGGTACCAATGATTGCCAGGCCACCTGCCTCCTTCACTCCGGGGCCAAGCTTAATGTCGGTACCACGGCCAGCCATGTTGGTGGCAATAGTAACCGAACCAGGTTGCCCGGCAAATGCAACAATTTCAGCTTCTCGCGCATGAAGTTTTGCATTCAAAACATTGTGTTTTATCTTTCTAAGTGTCAATGTACGACTAAGGAGTTCCGATATCTCAACAGAGGTAGTACCTACCAGTACAGGCCTGCCGCCTTCAACAAGTTTCACAATCTCTTCGATGACCGCGCTGTACTTCTCACGTTTGGTTTTATAAACCATATCCTCCATGTCTTTACGCACAACCGGCCTGTTTGTCGGGATTACCACCACATCGAGTTTGTAGATATCCCAAAACTCACCGGCTTCTGTTTCGGCAGTACCTGTCATTCCGGCCAGTTTATGATACATACGGAAATAGTTTTGAAGCGTGATGGTAGCATAGGTCTGGGTGGCAGCCTCAACCTTTACATTCTCTTTAGCTTCAATGGCCTGGTGCAGGCCGTCCGAATACCGTCTTCCCTCCAGAATACGACCAGTCTGTTCGTCAACAATCTTAATCTTGTTGTCCATGACAACGTATTCAATATCCTTTTCAAACAGGGTATAGGCCTTTAACAATTGATTTACTGTATGAACCCGCTCTGATTTAACAGAATAGTTCATGAGCATTTCATTTTTCTTTTCAAGCTTTTCATGCTCATCGCCTCCCATCTTTTCGATATCAGCAATCTCAGCGCCAACATCTGGTAAAACGAAGAAGTCATTATCGTCATAAGCAGCTCCCAGAAAATCAAGACCTATTTCAGTCAGTTCGATCGAGTTTTGCTTCTCATCGATTACAAAATATAATTCATCATCAATGAGGTGCATATTTTTTGATTGCTCCTGCATATAAAAGTTCTCGGTTTTCTGAAGCAGAGCTCTCATCCCCGGTTCGCTCAGGTATTTGATAAGAGCCTTGTTCTTTGGTAAACCACGATGAGCACGAAGTAAAAGGTCTCTTCCATTTTTCTCATTTTCTTCGTTAGGTTGGCCGGCGAGTAATTGTTTGGCTTCAGCCAGAATCTTGGTTACCAGATTCCGCTGCACATTATACAGTCGGTCCACATCTTTTTTCATTTCATCAAAAAGCTGATCCTCTCCCTTGGGGGTTGGACCTGAAATGATAAGGGGAGTACGGGCATCATCAATTAATACTGAGTCAACTTCATCGACGATGGCATAGTTATGCTCACGCTGCACGAGTTCATCAGGATTACCTGTCATGTTGTCACGTAGGTAGTCAAAACCAAACTCATTGTTGGTGCCGTATGTTATGTCGGCATTATAGGCAGCCCTGCGGGCATCAGTATTGGGCTGATGCTTATCGATGCAGTCAACCTTAAGGCCGTGAAACTCAAACAGCATTCCCATCCATTCGGAGTCACGTTTTGACAGATAATCATTGACAGTAACAAGATGTACGCCCTTCCCCGGAAGGGCATTGAGGTAAACCGGCAGTGTAGCTACGAGCGTCTTTCCCTCACCTGTGGCCATTTCAGAAATCTTCCCTTTATGCAGCACAATACCACCTATCAACTGAACGTCGTAATGAACCATATCCCACTTAATGAGAGTTCCTCCGGCCATCCATGAATTGCGATAACGGGCCTTATCCCCTTCGATTACAATATTTTCACGAACGGTTGCGAGATCCCTGTCGCGCTCTGTAGCAGTTACCTCCACCCATTCATTCTCTTTAAAACGACGGGCTGTTTCTTTCATTACAGAGAAAGCTTCGGGGAGTATTTCGAGCAGTATTTGTTCAGTTTTCTCGATAACGCTCTTCTTGAGTGAATCAATCATTTGATAAAGCTTCTCGCGCTCATGTACATCCATTTCGGGCTCATTATCAATACGCTCCCTTAAAGATAATATTTGTTGATCCTCTTCTCCGATATAAGTATTGATCCGTTCACGAAATTGCTGAGTGAGCGCACGAAGTTCATCATTACTGAGCGGGGCAATCTTTTCATAAGCCTCGTGGATTTTATCCACCAAAGGCAAAATTTCTTTTAAATCCCGGTTCGATTTGGTACCAAAGAATTTCTTAAGTATGCTGAGCATAGTTTATAGATGTATTTTGATTTTCAATATCAAAGATTCGACGTGGTTGGCAATGATTATGCCGTAATTGACAAAACACCGCAAAAGTACTGAAATTAACATAAATAATACTTTAAGTAAGCCGCCCGAACTGCTAAAAAGGCAGGTTCATAACGCAGGCAGCCGGCCACAAGTGGTCGGCTGCCATCGGACTAACGTCAAATTTTATTAATATTCGTCCTCGTGAAAGAAGAAATCATCCTTTGTTGGATAATCAGGCCAAATATCTTCTATACGTTCGTAGATTTCTCCTTCATCCTCGATCTCCTGCAAGTTTTCGATGACTTCCTGAGGTGCGCCGGTGCGGATGGCAAAATCAATCAACTCCTCTTTGGTGGCAGGCCAGGGAGCGTCTTCAAGCTTTGAAGCAAGTTCCAACGTCCAATACATATGTAAGAGATTTTTGTTTTTTGCTTAGTTTTTTGCAAAAGTATAATAATTTACTCTTGTATATTCATGCAAGGGCGAAACAGCTATAAAATTTATTAAACAATTGGTTTCCAATGAATTTCATTTGCCCCATTATCAAAAGAAAATCTCCTAGCCAATACAAATAAAAAATCAGAGAGTCGGTTGAGGTACTTTAGCCCTAATAAATGTTGTTCGTGAGTAACATTCATTCTGGAAACACATCGCTCGGCACGTCGGCAAACAGTACGCGCAACATGAGCATACGAGTTAAGTTTATGGCCACCCGGGAGAACAAAACTGGTTATTGGCGGAAGGGTTTCGTTCATTTTATCAATTGACTGCTCGAGCAGCTTGATATCGGCTTCAGCAATAACCGGCAACCGGACCATGTCGTCAACTGTAGCTGCTGCAAGCAATGACTCTATTGTAAAAAGCCGATCCTCCACTACAAGCAAAATATCATTGACCCAAACATCAGGGCTATAATCACGTAAAAGTGCAATGAAGCTGTTCAATTCATCGATAGTACCATAAGCCTCAATACGATCGTCGTGCTTTGGCACCATGACCCCGCCCAGCAAAGAAGTTTTCCCTCCATCACCTTTACGGGTATAGATTTTCCATTCATTCATACGAAAAGATTTGATGTTAGAACAGGGTCAATTCTTCTTTGTTCAGACGGATTCTACGGGTTGATAGGCAATCCTGTCTGCAACATGAATTGGATTATCATTTTTAAAGTCAGCTTCGATCAATCCATCTTTGATCCGCACAATACGATGTGCATGACGGGCAATATCTTCTTCATGGGTAACCAGAATTATGGTATTCCCGAGACGGTGAATCTCTTCAAACAAGCCCATAATCTCGATAGATGTTCTGGAGTCAAGATTTCCAGTCGGCTCATCGGCAAGGATAATGGAGGGATTATTTACAAGTGCCCGGGCAACAGCCACACGCTGCCGCTGTCCGCCTGAGAGTTCATTGGGTTTGTGGGTCATTCTGTCGGCTAGGCCAACCTGCTTTAAAACATCTGTAGCCCTTAATATCCGGTCATTCTTAACCATTCCGCCATAAACCAGAGGCAGCGTGACATTTTCAAGTGCTGTACTTCGGGGAAGCAGATTGAACGTCTGAAAAACGAAACCAATCTGACGGTTTCTAATCTCTGCCAGTTCATTATCACCTAGCATACTGACGTCATCACCATCCAGAAAATACTGCCCACCCGACGGAGTATCAAGGCAACCCAGAATGTTCATCAGGGTCGATTTACCTGAGCCTGATGCCCCCATCAATGCTACATATTCGTTACGATTCACGGTAAGTGATACCGATTGCAACGCTTTCACCACCTCGGCTCCTACCTTGTAGTGCTTTTTAATGTCAACCAAACGAATAACTTCCTGCCTCATAATAATTTATTTAAAATGCCGGAACTACTTGAAAGTTGTTCCTTTACACAAAATTAAAAACAATCCCAATTTCGAAGCACAAAATGCTGTTTGCTCATTTCCTTCCTGAATAAAACCACCCCAAAGATAAACAGGTCGATGGTCACTCTGACACGTTCATCAGCTTTTATACTTTCCCAGGCCTCCTCCATCTCTTCTGACCAGTGAATATCGTCAAATATAAGCACCGTCTCGCTGGTTGCAACATCAGCCAACCGATTAAAAAAATCGATGGTAGGTGCTTTCCTATGGTTTCCATCAAAGAGTATCATCCGGGGATTCAGTCTTTTAATGAAATCACTTGTGAGAACAATATCAAATGCGCCTTCTATCACCTCTACATCTGACGCCCCGCTTTCAGAAATGTTACGCCTTGCGAGCCGGGCAATATTAGGGCAACCCTCAATTGTGACAATCCTTGCTGACGGAAGGGCTGCCTTTAAATACAACGATCCGATTCCAAGAGATGTTCCCAGTTCAAGAACGACATCCGGATTAAAATGTTTTACAAGCCTGAAAAGCAATTTCCCCGGGCCAGGGCGTCGTCCGGAATAACGCGCTAAAAGCCTCAACTGACGCCAATCGCTCCGTGTAAAATGACTACCTCCACCAAGGTCAGTTACCTGTATCTTTTCTTTACTGGCAAGTAACTTTTTCCTCAATTGCTCAGGTAGCATAACATCCTGCCTGCTGGTCGATTTCTCAATCACTTCAGTCATTAGCTGGTACATATAGGGCGAGTGAAGACCGTGTGCCGTTACCGACTTGTGCAGATAACGAAAATAACGAAGAATGAAACTTAATGAGGGCATTGGTGTTTATTGCGATGGCAAAACTAATAAATTTGTCGCGTCCCGATGTATTTACATCTTTAAGCTTAATCCCGAATGACCCTTTCCAGCCTTTCCGCCAACTTCAAAAATTATTTTTCGCTGGTTAAATTCAGCCACACCTTGTTTTCAATGCCTTTCGCCATTACCGGATATTTCCTCGCGATTAATCAGCCAAACAATCATTTCGACCTTTATACCCTGGCGTTGGTTCTGCTCTGTGTCCTTTTCGCCAGAAATGCAGCCATGGCCTTTAATCGTTATGCCGACAGGCAGATTGATGCAAAAAATCCAAGGACACAAAATCGTGAAATACCCGCTAAAATAATCACACCACTATCGGCGATGATGTTTGTAATCCTAAATGCACTTCTCTTTTCGGGAGCCTCCCTGCTGCTTAACAACCTCTGCTTTATACTCTCGCCTGTAGCACTGGCCATCGTTTTAGGCTACAGCTATGCCAAACGTTTTACCTCAATGGCTCACCTGTTACTTGGAATGGGTTTGTCGCTTTCACCCATCGGTGCTTACCTGGCAGTAACAGGTGAATTTGCAATGGTTCCTGTGTTGATATCTTTCTCGGTCTTATTCTGGGTGGCTGGGTTTGATGTCATTTACGCCCTCCAGGATGAAGAATTTGACCGCAAGAATGGATTGCAAAGCATCCCTTCCCGACTGGGCAAGACGAAAGCGTTATGGATCTCAGGATTACTCCACGTGGCCTCTGCCGGCTTTCTGATCTCAGCCAGCATCATGTCGTTCAATTTCATTTCATGGATTGGGACAGCCGTTTTTCTCCTTCTGCTATGCTATCAGCACGTGGTAGTCGGAAATGGCAGAATGGGAAGGATTAATCTGGCCTTTTTCACACTCAATGGCATCGCCAGTCTGGCCTTCGCCCTATTTGCCGTTGCAGGGATGATATAAAACAACATCCAGACACCATCATTGGCAATTCGGGGATGCGTGATTGTGGGTGTCCCTATCTTCTCAGGAAGTCTGAAACCAACGATTTCATCATCAGGAAGTCCTTTCTACTAGCGAAAAAGTCGCTAAAACAACAACCTGACAATCGGTAGAATATCACCGCCTGGTAAAGAGCGCTCACCAGATAGGCAGCAGAAGCGGTAAGCCCGGCACCTGTAATTCCCCAATAAAAAACAGCCGGGTAGATAAAAATCAATGTAATAACCAAACCTGCTATCGAGGCATGCAGGTTATAACGTGGCCTGCCTGTCCCGCTGAAGTAGTGACTAAAAATCATAGTTGCTGCAAGGGCAATAACCCCAATACCCAAGGCCAGTATTACCGGCCTTATTTGACCAAATTCGGGCCCAAGCAGGGCGGCAAATACAGAAGGAGGAAAAAGAACCAGTATCAGGACGCCGAGGAAAGTGACAATTACAGTGAATTTGAGCAGTATTAAGGTAATGATTCGGTTGTGCAAGGCGTCACCGGAATTCGAGATATGACTAAACTGAACCAGTGAAATACTCTGACCCACGATTCGTAATCCTTCGGCTAGCTGGGCTCCTGCGTTATATACACCTAGTGCGGCAGGCCCGAGGACAGGAGAAATGATATAAAAGCTAAGCCGTTTATTGGCCAGGTGAATTGCACTGGCCATCTGACTCTGAGATCCAAAGGTGAATATTTCGCACAGAAGTGTTTTCCAACCCGTGAGTGTCTCGGGCTTCATCCATTTCATGGTGTATAAAAAACCAGCCAGCCATGAAAAACCATAACCACAGTAGAGCGCAATCACCCATGCACGGGCATCCCTAACCTTCAATATAAACAGCATGAAAACCAATCCGACTAACTGCATCAATATCTGAAGCGAAAAAACTTTGTTATAGTTGGCCACCTGCTCTTTGCCTAATAGAAGATTTTGGTGAATTCCTGCCAAGGAAACGAGAAATGAGATCAACAGAATATGAAGCGCATATCCTTCGGGTATCACCGCTAATCGTATCATTGAAAAAAAAGAAATCACCATTCCGGCCGCAATTGCAAGCACAACGACAACTACAGCCCAAATATAAGATGGAATCAAAAGGCGCCACAACGAGACCCTGGGAGCAAAATAAACGAGTGAACTGCCACCAAAAAAATCATTGGCCATCGCAATCACTGTCACATCTAAAAGAATGATACCGGCAATCCCATAAGCCTCTGCCCCCATCCACCGGGTACTCAATACCACCATCACCACGCTGATTACCGCGTTAACAAGACGGGCACCGGTTGTCATGAGCACCTGCTTAAACATGTTGGAAAAACCGTTTAAAATGTTCGGTAAACTTTAATTTAAAAACAGCCAGGATAAACACAAACCTCTTTCCGTCGACCACTTTGTTTAATGTGTTGAAATTATAGGTATGAATCCCTTCATAGAAACGATTCTTATCAACAGGAAGTATTTGCTCAATGCTTTTCTCCCGGTAATCGATTGTTGAAAGTACCTCTACCTCATTGATCACAACCTTACGGCCATAATGTACCGAGCAATCCTGTGCAGGACGATACAACTTTCCATTCAGCATAAACAGATTCCCTGCCGGACGACTACTCCTCAGATCACTCTTCACAGGATTTAAAGGATGGGGGTAATAAGGTCCACGCAAATCATCGGCAAAGAATAAATAAAGATGAATACTGGGGGCATCTTTTGTGGTACAAAACAGCCACCAACGGCTCCGCTCAAACCACAGCACAGGGTCGACCCCGGGTAGGTTATCAATCAACACTGTGTCCAAAACTAATTTCATGTCCGGAAGTTGCAAACGGTATAGCCTGATTTGCCGGGCTGCAAAACTTTCAGGGGTGCAAAATAATTCACCTTCATGTTCGGTAACTGAAGGAAACGAAAGATGCCACGGTTCTTCAAGCAATACGCTACGACTTTGCGGATAGCGATCCACTTCGGCAACTCTGACCGCAGAAATCCTGCCTCTCTCTTTCCGGCAGTTATACTCTTCGAACCAAACATAATCGACTCCTCTTACCGTCACAATAAACGGATCGGCTACAAATACATTTTTTTCGGGCTTGGGAAACCACTGCCATATGCTATTAATACAGGGGCGCAACGAGTTACCTGAAGGCGCTATAGCTATGTTCCAGTCCTCAGCCCTAAACAACTCACCAAGGTGGAAACGGAGCCTGTTAATCATCATTTTCAACAACAGGCAGATGAATGCAAAATTCCGGGGCGGCTTAAAAACAGGAGCACGCGATAGCGCAGCAACAGGATTAAGCACACCGTTTTTCAGGGCTGCAGCACAACGGGCAGGCCAGTCGACTGAGCCCCATTGTAGCTGATCGAGGTGATCACTCCAAGACCGGTTGATGGTACGAAACCATCCCTTGTAAAGCACCTCGCCATCATCAAGACGGTCGGTAATCCGCTGCAAAATCACACCCGTAACCGGATCACCCTTATAAATTTCCCATAAGCCGGGAGGACTACCCCGATAAAACTGTTCATCGCCATGGTGAAACGACCAGACACCATGGCGGGCCGCATCCAGCACTTCTCCCCGGAGAATGCCAAAACCAAATCGCAAAAGAAAATGAAGGTCAGCATCGCGGATGGCCTCCACATCACCAGAGGAAAAAAAATTTCCAACACCCTTGGTTATAGGCCGGCAATGCATAACCCGGGCTCCTTGCATAACCGTTTCAACCGACAATAATTTTTTTGTCTTTGGCTTAAATTTATAACGATAGAAGAGATTAAACAACAACCTTGACCAATCGTAATGCCGTAAACGTTGAGAAAGCGGAACGGCTTCTGCTGGCGTAGCATCAAGTATTATTAACGCAACAACTGCTCCACGGTTTACTAAATGCCTGATGCATTCAACCTGCCATGCTTCGGCCATCTCTGATGAAAGCAATACACCAAAGCGGATGCTCCCAAGATCTGATGTAGGTTGTGTACATTGACTCATAGGACAAAGGTAGAGATTTTGACGTGTTAATCGATTGACATGTGAATAGAGAACAAATTGTAATCTTCTTAATAATCTGATGTATTCTTTATTAAACTATCTGATCTTAACAATCATCTGCACTTTCACCTCCTGCCGATCGGCCCCGAGATAGTCATCCGGTCCCGTTGGGACAACAGGCTTATTATCAAGCTTACTGATTGCATATCTTACCCAGAAGGAGACCCAATCCAGAGGGTCGTAGTTCACCAGCAAGACCAGACGACTTCCTTCACCATATACCGCAGGTGCAGAGAAAGCGTAAAGCACATCAGGTTCGTACAAGTACATACGGGTATCCCAGTCATTAGCCGAAAAAAGCATAAAAACTCCGCTGATACTCCATCGCCCGATGTCAGCACGAATCTGCTGACCAACCAGATAACCATCAGCGCAGGCATCATGAAGATTTACTCTTGACCATTCAGCCAACGAGGTGAGCCTGAGGGTTCCAGTCACATCCACCCTCACTGTCCCCCGCAATGAATGCCTGTAGCGGTCAGCCAGATGATGACTGTGCTCACCGGGATTGAAGGTCAGGTTAATTTCCCTGTGCTCGTACCGATAACGGAATGTTAAGCCAGTGTTAGATGTCAACTCATATTTTCCTTTCAAACCATATTCTTCTCCTGTGGAAGGCTTGTCCACACGATAACGTAACCAGGAAAACCTGTACATATCAGCATAACCCGAAATGATAAGCTTATGGAGCGGGATGTAGCTCAAGGCTGCATAAAGGCCTTCTTCATTGGTATTACGGCTGTTCTCACCAAAGGCAGCCCCCAGTGGGCTGTTAAAGTTCACACCATAGTTTCTGTAAAGCAAGGCTACATCGACCCGAATATCAGGCGTCCAGCGTAAACCGGTCATGATGCCTGCGGCTCCGGTTCTGGTCATTCCAGCCTCACCAAAAAGTGCCAATCGTCTCAATGTAAGCTGAAAATCAACACCGTAATTACTGCTCTCTATTCCTGAAAAGTAATACTTCTGGTAAAGCGCCTCATGTTGAGGCATCGGTGAACTATACCTCATGATATAGCCGGTAGCCCCGATTTGCAGCAACCCATTCTGCCATGAAACCCGTCCGCCATAAACGGTCTGGGTCACGGCATCTTTGGCGGCCAGCTCACGGGTAGTACGATGCAGCCCTGAAGGCGATACGGCAGGAGTATATTGTGTTTCAGTGGAATCGGATGTATCGGCAGTACCGTCTATCTTCAGACTGCTGGCAAAGGCAGTAAAACGCCAGTGCCCGGCAGCCATCATAGTACCAGCGCCGCGCAGAAACCTGTTCTCATCAGTCCCTGTCGACGGCCTTAATCCCTGGCCATTGCGATTCAGCCATAGAGGATCAGCCGGTTTGCTAAACCCAAAACCTGTCCACAGGGTAAGCCCTTGCCCGAAGTTGGCATGAAAATCACCTATGGCAAGTTGCTTCACCGGCCCGATGTTCTTCAGGAAGACGTAGGCCGAATAAAAATCAAATCCCGGTTGACTTCCCGTAAAAAACTCTTCACCCGGATCCTTTTCAGCAGTGATTCCAGCCCTGAAACCACCGTTGGTTTCAAAGGCATATTTAAAGAGCAATCGATCGGCATTGCCCGGATAAGTACCAGCATAACGGTTTTCAAGCGAATCGGCTAATGGCGAATAACCGGCCTGTCCTTTCATCGGGTGTTGCCATCGCAAGACGATGCGGCTTTTAGGCCTGAAAAAAATACGTGACAACAAACTTCGCCGTGTACCTGCCGGGCTAAAATCAAGGAAAGGGATCACACGCGCGATTGTCAATGAATCGAACCCATCTACGGACATAAGCTCCCAGCAGGAAAGCATTTCACCATAAGCAGCAACATACACCGAGAGGCGAATCGCCTGATCGCGTGAAATTACAGGAATAGCCGACAACTCATCAAGTGTAGCCTCATTTACCTTTACCCTGTTGCGACTTAGATAGTCCATCGTTTCGATCAGGTCGCCGGGATCAGGGGACTCCTCATCCCTGTAACCTGCACCCTCAAATTCTCCCGCTATATTGTCACTAATCCTGATGGAATCAGGTGTCTGTGCTATGATTACCAGGGAAGGAATCATCGGCAACTGCAGCAGAAAAATCCATCTTATTATTTTGTGAAACGCCATGACAACGATAGCTGGGGAGAATAACCCAAAACAGTATGCACTGACGATGAAATATCAATCCGCAGGCGGCCTGTATGAAGCCCTGCTCCGAATGTGTATAGAGACGGCCCGGTACTCAGTCCGCCCCGCAAATAAATTCTGTTCAACAACTGGTACTCCGCACCTATATGCACTTCTGTACTGCTTCCACTCACCTTCACTACTTCGGCTGTGGTGATCCAGCCTTCCGAGACTTTCCACATGAGTCCTGTGGCGATTTTTGAGGCGATTTTCTCTTCGTTCATACCACTCAGCTTTTGGGATGCTGGGTTATCAATATAAGCACCCAGCGTCCAGTCATTGCTCAGCCTGATCAGCAAACCTGCACTGAAAGTAAAGCCTTCCCGTTGTTCATAATCTCCCGAAACATTGTTGAGAATAACGTTAAATCCGATACCAACAGCGAGATATGGTCCAAAACTCCGGCCGTATGAAAACCCTATACTTTGGTCATTGTATTCTTCAAAACCAAAATGGCTGTAGGAGACGGCAAAGGCACCTTTCCATGCAGGGATAGAAAAGGCCGCAGCCTTCAGTGCCATCTCGTTTATCATAAACCGATTATCATAGTAGAAGCCAGCCTCCAAAGCAGGACTTTCGGCAAGTGAAGCCCTGTTGGCAAAGGCTCCCCACAATCCGGGCTGACAGGTGGTGGTAAACCCCATGGCTGCCTGACGACCACCCGTTGTAACAGGATTCCCCGATGCAGACACTAAGAGCGACACCAGAGCATAAGCAATCGTAAACTTGACTCTCATCTTATAATAATTTACCGGCTTAACTAAGGGTACATTATATGTGCCGGATTCAGCTGTGCGTATAACCTATGATTTTGGAAGAAAGCTATTGTCAGTAACCTCAAATATAATCATAATCGGGTCAGGATGTACCCTTTCAGTAAAAAAAGATCACAAATTTAAAATTTTCTATCACCTCTATGAAGTACTTTCGTCATGAGTTTCATTGCCTTCAGATAAATCAAATAAAGACAGGTCACCTAAATCCGCACCTGACACCAGAATCGCCAGCGGGGAGTCCGGCGAAGCTAACTAAGCAAATCCTTACAGCGCAACTAATTCTAAAACCCCTACCTTTGCACCAAAAATTCTCCGACAAATGAATACACCGAAAGTCAGGGTACGCTTTGCCCCGAGTCCCACAGGACCTCTTCATATAGGAGGCGTACGTACGGCACTATATAATTATTTGCTCGCCCGTCAGTTGGGGGGTGATATGATCCTGCGCATTGAAGATACCGACCAGACCCGCTTTGTTCCGGGTGCCGAAGCTTACATCATCGAATCGCTCTCATGGTGTGGCATCCAATTCGATGAAGGAGTCCATATAGGCGGCCCTTACGGTCCCTACCGCCAAAGCGACCGTAAACAGCTCTATGTTGAGTATGTGTATCAACTGTTAGACTCCGGCCATGCCTATTATGCCTTTGATACTCCCGAAGAACTGGAAGCTCTAAGGAATTCACATCCCAACTTTCAATACGATTCATCTACGCGCCAAGGGTTACGCAATAGCTTAACCTTGCCTGCCGGAGAAATCAAACGACTCCTCGAAGCCCGAACACCATATGTTGTCAGGGCTTGTGTTCCTGCAGGTGAAGAGATTCTTGTAAATGACCTCATCAGGGGTGAGGTACGTGTACAATCATCAACCCTCGACGATAAGGTGCTGTTCAAATCAGACGGGATGCCCACCTATCATCTGGCTAACATTGTGGATGACCACCTGATGCTGATCACCCATGTCATCCGGGGTGAGGAGTGGCTCCCGAGTGCCCCCCTCCATGTACTTCTTTACCGCTTCTTCGGATGGCAGGCACCTCAATTTGCCCACCTTCCCCTGCTGCTTAAACCTGATGGTAATGGCAAACTGAGCAAACGCGATGGCGACCGTCTCGGGTTCCCCGTGTTTCCTTTACGCTGGACAGATCCAAAAACCGGCGACATCTCTTCAGGTTATCGCGAGTCTGGTTACTTCCCCGAAGCCTTCATTAACCTGCTCGCCCTTCTGGGCTGGAATCCGGGAACTGAGCAGGAAATCCTCTCCATGGATGAACTCATAAGGCTCTTCTCCCTCGACAGGGTAAACAAATCAGGAGCTCGCTTCGATCCCGAAAAAGCGAAATGGTTTAATCAGCAATACCTTCGAATGCAATCCAATGCAGAGCTTGCCGCAGCCTTCTTGCACGTGCTAGCAGAGAAGGGTATACAAGCTGAACCTGAGATGGCGGAAAAAGTGGTAACCCTGGTAAAAGACCGTGTAAACTTCGTTAAAGAATTGTGGGATCAGAGCTGGTTCTTTTTTATTGCCCCCGAATCGTATGACGAGGGATTCGCTAAGAAAAGGTGGAAAGCCGATTCTGGGACCATCATTTCAGATTTAGCAAGCCGCCTGATTGCTTTGAAGGAATTCACGGTAGAAGTACTCGATGCCGAAGTGCAGCGCTTCCTGGAAGAAAAACAAATTGGCATGGGCACTGTCATGAATGCACTTCGACTCGCCATCATCGGCTCGGGGATGGGACCCCACCTGACAGAAGTGATTGCTCTGATTGGTCGCGAAGAACTGACCAGCCGTGTCAATAGAGCTGTTTCAACCCTCAAAAACAGCTAAGATGAGTGTAATCTCCCTTCAGGGCATGGAATTTTATGCCTATCATGGTTGCTTCGATGCCGAGCAGGTGATCGGAACCCACTTTACTGTTGACCTGATGATCGAGACGGATGTAAGAAAGGCCGCTGTATCGGATGACCTTCACCATACCGTAAACTATCTCACAGTTTATCAACTTGTTAAGGCTCAGATGGATCAAAAATCACATCTGCTTGAACATGTGGCACGACGTATCCTGCATGAATTGATGTTTCAGTTCGAAGCCATCAACTACGCTGAGGTAAAGGTAGCCAAGATGAACCCTCCTTTAGGAGGAAAACTCACCAGCGTTAGCGTTACAATGACAACCGAAGAACTTAACTCAGATGGATAATAACTGCAGAACCGAGCCGGAAGGTCATTCAACAGATCCACGCAGACAGCCCAATAAGCAATGCCCCCGCTGCGGTAAATGGTTTCACTGCAGCCACAGCGGTAAATGCTGGTGCATGGAATACCAGCTAACTGCTGACATCAGGACAAAGCTCGAAGCAGAATACTCCGATTGCCTTTGCGAAAACTGCCTGAAAGAATTTGAAAAACAAGAAGAGACCGGGGATGAGCCATTGGGGTAAAACCCTCAGGCCAGAAAGCAGAAAATACATTTCTTTCTAACTCAGTCAAACAATGTCTTCCATGCGCCTGAAGGCTCTGCCTCTGCTATACTGACCTTTGCAAAATTCCTTAACGGCTCTTTTCCGATCTGTTGTCCGACCTGCAGAAGGTATCTGTGTGCCATCTTTCCATAGAGGATAAATCCTGCCAAAAAACGCTGTTTATTTGGGGTCGGAAGTGCCAGACTCCCCACCGCATCAAAGGCCTTCTCCTGCCATCGTGCAAGCAACAGGCTCAGCGTCGTTATATCTCTGCAATCAGTCACCGGCGTCCGTATGCCATTCAAAACATCATCACGCAGGTCAAACAGGTCATCGACCAGTTGTACCCAACTCCCCAACAGATAGAAGGCTTGTTGCTCCGCAACACTTAACTGACGGGGTAAAGTAACTGTAAAGAACAAGCCGCCGGTACCACCCTTTTTGCAGGTAATGTTCCTAATAGTATCAAAATCTGTTTCGTCAGATAATTGAAGACGGCTCTTTTCTTCGGTTTCAAACATCGTGTCTGTCAGTGAACGAAGCAGATTGGGTTGGCAAACGCCCTGCACCAGTGAACTATAAAGCACTGCAGCCAGTTGTTCCGTTCCGCTTTCAGGCTTAAAATCAAATGGCTGCTGAACCAAAGACTTCAACCTGCCAATCCCAATCAGATTGTCGTCGAAGCACATATCAAAAGCCGGAATGCAGGATCCTATAATCCCAAGAAGCCGGCGCTGGTCGTTTGACATTGGTTCATCGAACAGATCAAAGATAGCCGGACCAAAGAAAGCAGCAATAACACGCGTATGTTGTCGCATCCGCCTGATAAGTCTCCTGCGTAAAGGATGATCGGATGGAATAACCAATGTCAGCGGTTGAATATGATGTAGCCAGACAGCATTAAACCTACTGACATTCAACACAAAGCGAAATGCAAGCTGTAGGTTTCGGGTAATGGTCATTGTGCATCGGTTGAATGGCTCAGCCAAACTGTATGCGGATGGCATCATCTGTTCCCAGCCCTAACAGGCTGGCGGCATTGCCTTTGTTAATGGCAATTTCAAGATTTCCGGTGGTGCTGAATAAGGCTACGAGTTCACCTTCCGGAACATCCCCGTACGACTTGTTAATCTTGCGGATACGATAGCGTGAAACACTAAACTCGATGTTGAATGAGCGGTTACGGCACTCACTTTTAAAGAGTCCCTCTGTAATGTTTGTAAAAACGTTTTCGTAGCGATCGGTATAAATTACTTTACCAATGATGGCATCACCAGAAATAACTGGTCTGAAGGCCATCCGTTCAAATAGTTTCAATAATGGATCACCTAATTCTTCCATGGCCCCCCCTTTAGCCAGATGAACGGCCGCTTTTACGAAAACATCCCGGGTCGGAAAAGTAAAGTAATCGCTGTCCTGTGGAATATCAATCTCGAAAATCTCCTCCGGGATGGTATCAAACATCAGGCTGAAGAGGCCATTATCGGTTCCAATAAAATAGTGGCCGTTGTGTCGGATGGCAATATGGGGATTTTCAAGATCAGCCTCGGTATTGATGGCTACAATATGCACAGTTCCTTTGGGAAAAAGATGGTAGCAGTTGCGAAGCACGAAAGAGGCCTGGTTCAGATCGAACGGCTCAATTTCGTGGCTGATATCCACAATAACCGCATCGGGCATACGGCTCAACAGGGCTCCTTTCACAGCCGGAAGATAATGATCACGCGTACCCCAATCGCTTGTAAGTGTTATTATTGCCATTTCGTAACAGTTTTGAAATGTCCGGTCGGTACCGGCATGCGGAATTGATTAAATTTGCAAATTCAAAATTAGAAATTAAAACGATACGCCCACAACGGGTTAACCCTTTTAGGTCATCACGAGGGCACTTCAAGGTCTATGAACGAAAAAATCCTTTCAATTGAGAGCTATCCGGCTTTGGAAATCTATGGCGCCAATGACATGTTTCTCAACCAGATCAGGCAGCTGTTTCCGCGGTTAAAGATACTGGCGAGGGGAGATCTGCTCAAGCTCAATGGTGAACGTAATGACATCACTGAATTTGAACGCCGCTTCTCACTATTGCTCTTGCACTATGATAAATTCGGGCGCATTACCTCCAACGACGTCGAACAATTGATGTCGTCCGATGAAGCCGTAGGATGGCAACAACAGGTCGAAGCCGGCTCTTCCGATGTGCTCGTGTTCGGTAATAAAGGTCTTCAGGTACGTGCCCGTACCGAAAACCAGCGCCGTCTGGTAGAGACCTGCTCCCGCAACGACATGGTCTTTGCCATTGGGCCAGCAGGCACCGGTAAAACCTACACCGCGGTTGCCCTCGCCGTCAGGGCGCTAAAAAACAAAGAAGTGCGAAGGATAATCCTCACACGTCCGGCCGTTGAAGCCGGTGAAAATCTGGGGTTTCTCCCGGGTGACCTGAAGGATAAACTTGATCCTTATCTGCAGCCACTTTATGATGCCCTGCGCGACATGTTGCCGCCACAAAAACTGCTCACTTATATTGAGGACGGAACCATCGAAATTGCTCCTATTGCCTTCATGCGTGGAAGAACATTGGATCACGCCTTTGCCATTCTGGATGAGGCGCAGAATGCTACCGAAAACCAAATGAAGATGTTTCTGACCCGCATGGGTCGCTCCGCCAAGTTTATCATCACAGGCGATGTCACCCAGATCGACCTTCCGCGCAACCAACGATCAGGACTCATTCACGCTACCAAAATTCTCAAAGATATTCAGGGAATCGATTTCATCTACCTGAATGCACAGGATATAGTTCGTCATAAACTGGTACGCTTGGTCGTAGATGCCTATGGCCACGACGCCGAACAACGGAATCCATTACCCAACGAAAAACATTGATAAAATTAAATAACACTATGAACCAGGCTTTAGTCAAAACTGATTTCAATTTTCCAAACCAAACAGCGGTTTATCACGGAAAGGTACGCGACGTCTATACCATAGGCAATGAAATGCTCGTTATGATTGCTACCGATCGAATCTCCGCCTTTGATGTGGTGTTGCCCAAAGGAATCCCATACAAGGGGCAAATGCTTAACCAGATAGCCGCCATGTTTCTGGATGCCACTGCCGACATCGTTCCCAACTGGAAGCTTGATACCCCCGACCCGATGGTCACTGTTGGACGTTATTGCAAAACTTTTCCAGTTGAGATGATTATCCGGGGCTACCTTACAGGGAGCTCCTGGCGAAGCTATAAGGCCGGTGCCCGTGAAATCTGCGGCGTTCCCCTACCCGACGGAATGAAAGAGCACCAACGGTTCCCAAAACCAATCATCACACCAACCACCAAGGCTACCGAAGGACACGATGAAGACATCTCAAGAGAAGAAATCATTAAACAAGGGCTGATTTCGGCTGCTGATTATGAACAACTCGAGAAGTATACACTGGCTTTGTTTGACCGCGGCTCTCAGATGGCTGCCAAACAAGGGCTGATACTTGTCGATACCAAATATGAATTCGGAAAGTTGGATGACAAGATATTCCTTATCGATGAAATACATACGCCTGATTCTTCCCGCTACTTCTACAGTGAGGGTTATGAAGAACGATTTGCCTCTGGAGAACAACAACGCCAGCTAAGCAAGGAATTCGTACGCGAGTGGCTTATGTCCAATGGTTTTCAGGGTAAAGAAGGACAACAGGTTCCGGAAATCACAGAAACATACGCTCTGAGTGTTTCGGACCGTTACCGCGAGCTGTTTGAACACATCACCGGCAATACTTTCGTACCAGAAACCACTGCAAATGTGCTGGAACGGGTTGAAACAAACATCCGCAACTATCTGTCTAAACTTTAGTACACAAACAACAGTTAAACCCGACAGTTGCAGAAACTTTTCTCTGTGCTGCCGGGTTCTTTAGTCCTGTTTTGTCATGACCAACGTATCGCCATCCGACGCTCCTTCAGCTAAAGTGTTTACGCTCAGCCATGTGGCTGCCAGCATACAGGCAATCGTGGCGAAAAATTATCCCGGCAGGTACTGGATAAAGGCTGAGATGGCGCGGTTGCACCGCTATCCCCATAGCGGACACTGCTATCCCGATTTGGTTGAAAAAAGCGGAGATAAGGTAATAACGCAGTTCAGGGCAATCATCTGGGGAGATATCTTTCAGTCAATCAATCAACAGTTCAAAGAAGTAACAGGGAAACCCCTACAGGATGGAATGAATATTCTATTTCTGGCTTCTATCACCTTCCATCCCCAATATGGACTGAGCCTGCACATTCATGACATTGAACCTTCCTTCACGCTGGGGGAGATGACCCGCCAGCGCATGGCCGCCATTAACCGGTTAAAACAGGATGGCGATTTTGACCTGAACCACCAACTGCCTTTCCCCGTGCTACCCGCTCGCATCGCTGTTATTTCAGTCGAAACCAGCAAGGGCTACAACGACTTCTGCAACATACTGCATGAGCATGGCAATCGCTACAAGATCGGGTGGGAACTGTTTCCCGCATTGCTGCAAGGGGCAAATGCCGGACCAAGCATTATTGGTAAACTAGAGGAAATCGACCGCGAAAAAAACTTATTCGACGTTGTAGCTATTGTCAGAGGAGGTGGTGGTGAGATAGGTCTCGATTGTTATGATGAATACACCCTTTCAAGGGTTATTGCGAGATTTCCGCTGCCGGTCATCACAGGAATAGGCCACGCCACCAACCAGACCGTCGTAGAGATGGTGGCATATTCCAATAAGATAACCCCTACCGATGTAGCCTATTCAATCATCAATGCCTTCAAAGAGGCCGAGAATGCACTTCAGATTGCTGCAATCAGGATTAACAACAGTGTGAAACGCATTACTGATTTTCAGAAACAACGACTCGATCAACAAGGTTTAAGCATAGCTCATAGAGTTAGAAATCGCGTTACCAGCCAAACAATCCGACTAAACAGGTTCTATGATCTTTTACCGGCCTATACCCGGTCGGTCGTGCTTGCCGAACGAAACCTTCTCGCTGCTACTACTGGAAGAATGGAAAGTGCTGTAAAAACGATTATAACCTCTGCAAAATTTCCGCTGTCTGCGATACCTGATCGGCTATTGAAAGTCTACCGGTGGGTCCACAACGATCAACTACGGCAATTAAGTCATCTGGAACAAAGGCTTCAGCAAGCCGACCCTGAAGTAATGCTGAAAAGAGGTTATTCCATTACTACAGTCGATGGCCAGATTATCCGTTCGATAATCCAGGTAAAGTCGGGTGTTGAAATCGTTACCCGTTTAACCGATGGAACGTTCATTAGTACAACCAAATAAAATATACCACATCAAATGGAAAAAGAGCAAACCTATAGCGAAGCTTATGCAGAACTTGAACAAATCGTTGGAGATATTGAAAACGCCACGGTTGAAATTGAAGAGTTATCACTAAAGGTAAAACGGGCAGCATGGCTGCTTAAGTTTTGCCGTGAAAAGCTACTTCGCACGGAGGCCGATGTTAACGATGCACTGGGAAAGGTAACCGATCCGAAAGAGGGCTAAAAACCACATCAATAATATATTCAACATGAGAACATTTTGGCATCATATATCAAGCTAACATATTATTGTTTAGTATTTAAGAATAATAAACATGCCAAATAGGAGAAAGAGCCAGAATTTTTTAACATGTTGATTAAACATGCCAGCTATTGGATTGTTGTTACATTTCAGTTGTGTTTAAACCCGGGAAAGCTTCAGAATAATTCAATAAATCACATAAACTGTTTAAATTAATCATCGATGAAAATTAACTCATTAACCCAAATAAAGCTACTATTTTTTACGGTGTTACTGATTAGTTCGCTTGCCTCTTGTGACCACACCCCGGCAAAGAAAAACCTTCCCGCTGGTGTTCATGGCGTTGAAGTCATTCAGGTGCTGAATACAACAAAATATACTTACCTACGCGTTTCCGAGGATAAAACCGAATACTGGATGGCTATTGTGCGGGAAGATATTAAGAGCGGCGATTCGGTGTACTACAGTCAGGCTTACGACATGAAAGACTTTTACAGCAAAGAACTCGATCGAACTTTCCCATCTGTTTTTTTCGTTCAGGATCCTTCCGGCAGCCCCGAGCGGCTTGCAGCAACAGGCGGTGCTCACATGCCAAATGCAGAAACTTCCTCACGCAGACAGCCTGTTACAAAAATGGATAATCTTAAAGTAGAAAAGGCATCAGGGGGTATCACCATCGAAGAGCTATATAAAAATCCTGAACATTTCGCCGGCAAAAAAATAAAAGTACGCGGATTGGTCGGAAAACTCAGCAAAGAGATTATGAAGCGTAACTGGATGCACGTTCAGGATGGCACAAGTAATGGCGCAAATTTTGATTTAACCGTTACTTCAGCCGATATTGTCACCGAAGGAAACGTTGCCACCTTTGAAGGTACCATCGCCCTGAAAAAAGATT
Source organism: Bacteroidetes bacterium GWE2_42_24 (assembly GCA_001768515.1). GTDB lineage: Bacteria > Bacteroidota > Bacteroidia > Bacteroidales > TTA-H9 > GWE2-42-24. The sequence goes on from MEOA01000001.1 coordinate 52,730, forward strand.
TCGGTAGTGGTTACTTTTATGAAGTGATCATGGAAGAGGCGGTTCCTTCAGATGTAGAACGATACGAATAGTGCCTGGCGGTCATCCGTCAAAAATACTCTAGACCCATTAAAGGTTTAGCTTAAACACCTGTTGAAAGAGGGAAACCGGAGAGCATATCTCCGGTTTTTATTTGGGTCATGATTCTTCGAGGAGTTTTTCCCATGCTTCGGTCACTTCCTCTAATTCCTTTTTCAGGTTGCTGTATCGGTCAAAAAAATCCTGATCAGTCATAATACCGGGGTGTTGATCGGGATTCGACATCATTTTGTCATGCCGTGCAATCTCCTCCTCTAATTCAACAATTTTACTTTCAGCTGTTTCAATTCTGTTGGCAATCCGACGGCGTTCCCGCTCCTGCGCTTTGCGTTGTTCATAGTCGACCTTCCCTGTCGATGGCTCAACAGCCTCACCAGCAGCAGTCCCTTTCTTTGCAGGTTGCTCCAGATCACGTAAATGGTCTATGCGGCGGGCTTCGAGAAAATCATATACATCTCCGGGATATTCTTTCAATTTCTGATTTCTGAATTCCACCACCTTAGTAGTAAGACCCTGCAAAAAATCGCGGTCGTGCGACACGATGATCAGGGTACCATCATATCGCAACAGGGCATTCTTAAGAATATCCTTCGACACCATGTCGAGGTGATTGGTCGGTTCGTCAAGAACCAATAAGTTGACTGGTTTCAGGAGTAGCTTGGCTAAAGCCAGCCGTGACTTTTCCCCGCCTGAGAGCACACTTACTTTCTTCTCGATAGCTTCACCCGAAAACAGGAAGCTTCCCAGAATGGCTCTGGTACGTGTACGAATCTCTCCAACTGCTATTTCATCAAGTGTCTCGAAAACTGTTTTTGCAGGATCAAGCATCTGAGCCTGATTTTGGGCATAATAACCTATGCTTACATTGTGACCGGGCTTCATCACCCCTTCATGTTCCAAATCGCCTATTATAATACGCGACAAGGTAGTCTTCCCTTCACCATTACGTCCGACGAAGGCCACCTTTTCGCCCCGCTGAACTGTCAGATCAATAGTGTCAAGTACCTGCAGATCACCATACCGTTTGCTGAGTTTTTCAATTTCAACCACTACACGGCCTGAAGAAGGAGCCGGTGGAAAGGAAAAATGTATGGCTGAAGTATCGGTCTCATCAATCTCAATCCTATCGAGCTTCTCAAGCATCTTTACCCGGCTCTGTACTTGCCGTGACTTGGAAGCCTTGTAACGAAACCGCTCGATAAAACGCTCGATCTGATCAACCTGCCGTTGCTGATTCTCAATGGCTGCAACCTGCGACTCCATCCTCTCCTGCCGCATCAGTACATACTCGGAATAGCCAGCCTTGTAATCCCACAACCGCCCCATGTTGATCTCGATGGTCCGGGTAGTTACATTATCCAGAAAAGCTCTGTCGTGCGATACCAATACCACAGCACCTGAATAGGTTCGTAGCCATTCCTCAAGCCAATCAATGGATTCGATATCCAGGTGATTTGTGGGTTCATCGAGTAAAATCACATCAGGACGACGGAGAAGTATCTTAGCAAGTTCAACCCGCATTTGCCAGCCACTACTAAACTCACTCATCCCTCGGGAATGATCGGTTGACTTGAAACCAAGGCCTTCCAGTACACGGCGAGCCTGGCCTTCGAGGCTTTCCCCTCCATGAATGTCAATAAAATGATTTGCTTCGTCAATACGGTTAAGTAGTTTCATGTACGCATCGCTTTCATAGTCTTCGCGATCAGAAAGCGAAGCCATCATGCTGTCGCGTTGCTGAATTACCTTAAGTAATTCAGCGAAGGCCTGCATGGCTTCATTGAGTATGGTTCGGTGGGTCGCAGGAACCAATTCCTGCGATAAATAGCCCATGGTGCACTCACCATGACGTGTCACCTGACCCGTTTCAGGCTGTAGAACCCCGGCAAGGATGTTGAGCAATGTGGTCTTACCCGCACCGTTCTTCCCGGTCAGACCTATACGGTCGCGGTCGGCAATCACGAATGAAACCCCATCGAAGAGGTTGTCGCCGGTAAAATGGATTGAAACATTACTCACACTAATCATAAGGCATCTGGAATTTTCGGGGGCAAAGATAGGGAAAAGGGGCCGACTCCCATGAAGATGAATAAGTAGTTAAGCTTCCCGGAAAACAGAATTTTTGGCACAATTACTGCCGGAATATCGTATCTTCGCCACTTCGGAAAATTACCTTGCCAAGGCGGGATCTACTCCTCCCAAACAGGCTTAAATTGTTGCCGGATGCATTTTAAAGAATTGATACGCAACGTGCTAATATCTCTGCACGTAGATGCCACTAAAAACCTGAAGTACGATCGGCTCACACTCAAAGTGCTGGAGCAGGTGCTTAAATATGGCGGAAATGCCATCGACATCGGATGCCACAAAGGTGAGATTCTTGAAATCATGCTAAAATTGGCTCCCCTAGGGCATCATTTGGGTTTTGAACCCATTCCTGCACTATATAATCAACTGAATGCCCATTTCGATGGCATAGCGACCATTTACCCTTATGCCCTTAGCGACACCAATGGCAGCACAACCTTCCAGTATGTCCGAAACGCTCCTGCATACAGTGGTATCCGAAAAAGAGAGTACGCCACTAACCACCCCGACATCGAAGAGATCAATGTTGAAATGAGAACCCTTGATAGCGTCATCTCGTCCGATCAAACTGTACGCCTTATCAAAATTGATGTTGAAGGAGCCGAATACCTGGTACTCAAAGGAGCCCTCCAGACGCTCCGCCGGCATCAGCCCGTGGTCATTTTCGAATGTGGACTGGGCGCCAGCGAATTCTACGGCACACAACCCGAGCAGATTTACGACCTTCTTACGCGTGACGCAGGCCTTAACATCCATCTTATCCCCGATTGGCTCAATGGATATCCCTGGCTCAGCCGTGATGATTTTGGCCGGATATACCGCGAAAAGAAAGATTACTACTTCGTCGCTGCCGCCAATTAAGACACCTGTCGGGTTTTCTCAGCCCTCCTTACATTTTTATTTCATTAATTACACCAGCCTGCTGCTTTTCATTTTAATGACAACCATGCGGAAAATCTCTGTAAATATATATTTTTCAGTTCTTTTGCTACGCCCTATGTTCCCTTTTCCCTGCCTTCAACTTGAACCACAGCAAAAGATGTCCGGTAATTCATCGTCGTTAAACATCAATTATTAGTATGTTCATGAAAACAAAGCCTACCTCACGCAATGCGGGTGATGTAGTGTGTAAGGCCTTTTAGCTATCTGAGCATAATCATTCAATGTCCATAACACCACGACACCTTATACGCAAGACTACCAAAGGCAGGTTTGTAATCTCTATCCTGAATCCCTTTGAATTCAGATTAATCTCCGGCTCTTCTTTTGGTTGAAGTGCTAAGGATTTTACTCATTATCAAAAAAAATAAGCCAGCTTTGCATCAAAACAGGTAAACTTCGCTAATCGCACTGACCTTAATGCCCCCCATACCTAAAGCAAATCACAGGTGTCCTGTTAACAGGGCACCTGTGATTTAGACAACTGTAATCAACGATTATTTGAAAGCCTTTTCAAGCATTCCATCGCCTGTCATGCTGAGGCGGCTGAAATAATCAGGAACGGTTTTGCCAACAAGTTTATCGACATACATCTTTGCAAGGTATTGACCCAGCATGAAACCTTGTCCACGCAATCCGGTAAACAAACCCTTTTCCGGATCGATGAACATGCGGGGCTCCATGTAGTAGCCAGCCCAAATGGCCTGAAAACCGACACTTGAAAGTTCGGGTAACCAATCCACAAAAATTTCGGAAGCAATCTCAAGAAATTCTTTACTGTTAATCTTCAAGTTCTTCTCTGCTTCAGCGGGTTCAACGCCAGGAGAGGCACATCCGATAATTTGTCCTGTTTCAGCTAGCTGCTGGCCATAAACAGCAACAAAACCTTTATAGTTACGCCGATCAATGATCATGGGCAACGGAATGTTGTTTACACCCATCATGGGCAGCCGCCGCGTAATGAAGGCCTGATGCTTTACAGGATATTGACCCGTCTCGATACCGAGTTTTTTAGCAAAACGGGCACCTTCTGATCCAAGAGCATTCACAAAGTGTCCTGTATGGTACTCAACAAACTCCTTGTCATGATTTTGCACCAGAACAATATACTTTTCACCGTCGTGCTTCACGTCGATCAGTTTGCAGTCTTCTTCGATGGTACCTCCATGTTGCAGGCCGATCTGACGAATCAGGTCAACAACCCGGCCAGGTGTTGCCTGCCAGCAATTATGGGTAATGAGCGCAGCCTGGTAAGTCTTCAGGTTGGAATTGAAATATGGAGACACCCGCTTGGTAAAGTCCTTCGGTTCAATCATCTCGGCATCGCTCCAGGCCATTGACGTTTTCAGTGCATTGTACACGGTATCATCATGAGCGAAGGTTACATAGTCGATGGGGTGAAAATCGATATTGCGAACCTTTTGGAGGTCTTTAAATATTTGAAGATTGTTGACAGCGATATCGCTCAGTTCGGGGACACTGAAATTGGGGCGTCCACCGGCAATATTCCGCCAGGAAGAACCTCGACCATAGTTGATCAGCACGGGCTTCAATCCTTCTTCAGCGAGATAACGAAAGAGGGCACTGCCACCAATACCACCTCCGGCAACCAGGGATGGAACCGTGATCACCCTCGGAACTTTTTTGTGACTGACAGCGATGATATTCTCATGAACCGGGCGGGGATAAAGCTCGCCCATTGAAAGTTGATTCGAGAGGGGACCCCGGGGAGTAGCTTCTCCTACTACCTGAATACCGTAGTTTCGAATCATCGATTTCAGTCGGGGAATGCAACGTTTTCCACGGCAGGCCCCCATACCCAAACGCGTTGTATGCTTGATTTCATCAACGCTGATAAACTTACGATCACCCACTATCCCAAGGATTTCATCTACAGTTACATCGTCGCAATGGCAGACATAGGTCTCTGACTTCACCTGAAAATCGGCGGGAAGCATCTCAAAGGGTTCGGGGAACCTACCCTTGACAATAAATCCACGTACATTAACCAGGTCTTCGCCCCGGAGTGAAATCGACCTGACACGGGCTACATTGGTTTTGTTGGGTTTACGCAGTATTTTTTCGATAACCCCTTCACCCAGTTGACGACCGTTGTTGTCGACCAGCCAGACATCAGCACCTTCGGCTGCTTCATATTCTATGGGAAGGAATAGCCAGTCTTTTTTCAGGTTATAGCCAAATATGGCAAGGCCCGGACACTGATATACACAATCCATACAGCCAATACACTTGTCATAATCGATATGGGGCACCGTACTGGTAGAAGTCTTGGTGATGGCACCGTGTGGACAGGCAAACTCACAGGGATTACATGCGAAACCATACAGGCAGTCGATCTGAATAAAACCTTTCTGCTCCATCCTTTCGCGGGTAGGCAGGAAAGGCTTTTCGATCACTCGTGTGGGGTGTTGCTGAGAGTCGATGTATTCTTTTGAAAGAGCCAGGTAATCATCATATTTGTAACGGACACCCATGTCGGCCAGAATCTCATAAGCGACCTGTTTACCGCGAAGCACAGCAGAGGTTCCTTCACCGATCCGGATTGAGTCGCCTGCTCCGAAACAACGACGTCCAAAAATCTCGTTACCCTTGATGAGAAGCTGATCATCAGAAACAAGACCAGTACAGATATTAATGGCATCAATACCGTCGATCACCTTCTCGGTTCCCGGAATGGGCTTGAAATTTTCGCACTTGGCCACAACAGCACCTATAATACCGGTATGGTCGGCATTAGGAATCGCTTTCAGCAGAATGTGAGAAGTGAGAATGGGAATACCCAGGCGACGTACACGATTGGCCTGAACCGGGAAACCTCCTTCACCGGGCATGGCTTCAATGATTGCCTTCACTTTTGCACCTGCCTGCATTAGCTGGTATGAAGTCAGGTAACCGATATTGCCGGCACCCACGGTCAGCACATTTTTACCAAGAAGGGTGAACTCACTGTTCATCATCTTCTGCACAACAGCGGCGGTATATACCCCGGGCACATCGTCGTTTTCAAAAGTCGGCATGAAAGGAACCGCTCCTGTGGCAACCACAAGATAGTCAGCCTCAACATAATACACTTCTTCGGTGCGTATGTTCTTAACGGCTATGCGGTTTCCATCGAGTATGTCCCATACCGTGGCATTGAGAAAGATATTTTCCAGACTTTCGCCAGCCAGGGTTTTGGCGATATCAAATCCACGCATACCACCGAATTTCTTCTCCTTCTCGAAGAAAAAGAATTGGTGCGTTTGCATCAGAAACTGGCCGCCAATCCTGTCATTGTTGTCGAGCACGATGTTATCGATACCTGACTGGTTCAGTAGTTCACGGGTGGCAAGACCTGCCGGCCCGGCACCAATGATCACCACCGATGTCTTGTACACGTTGACTGACTCTTTCTTCTGGTAAGGCGTAACCCCGGGGTTATAATCATGAGGAATTTCGGCAACTGATTTGATGCCGTCGACCGGGGTTATACAAATTCTTTTTATCTGTCCATCGACCAGCATTTCGCAGGCCCCGCATTTACCGATGCCGCACTCCAACGAACGCTCACGGTTTTGAAGGCTATGGCTATGAACGGGAAAGCCGGCCTGATGAAGGGCGGCTGCGATGGTAAAACCTTTCTGTCCATGGATCTTCTGTCCATTGAAAGAGAACTCAACTTCCTCTACATGAGGTATGTCAAGGATCGGATGATGACTAATTCGGTGCATAGGGTGAAACGGATTGTTTAATGGTTAGCCTCGCGGCAATTGGTGATTTTTATGGGACAAAAGTAGGAGATTTTAACGGGATAACGGTCTTCGGTTAGTCACAAAATAACGGATTATCATGGCCGGGTTAAAATGATAACTGGCTCCATTTCCAATGAAGAAATGAAAAATGTATTATTACAATCGACAAAGACGATTCACAATACACATCTAACAGTGATTCACAATGTTGACCGACCAATAAAACATCAGAAAAAAAACTATTTAAAAACTGATTAAAATCCTTTCCATTCAGAATCAGGTATATTATCTTTGAGCAACAAATTTCCAATACCATCCATCTAAAAACATCTAAACCAAATGAGAAGAATTACTTTAATGCTCACAATTTTAATTCCACTGACTGGGTTGGCACAGTTCTGGGCCCCCACAGGACTGGAATTTTACTATTACTATTTCCCTATTGATGATGGCGGTTACTGCAACGGGCAGGTTATTACAGGACCGGCATATTGCAGTTATTTCAACTGGAATGCACCGGATACATTACCAGCTAAAGCTCATCTAATGAATTACAAATTGTACTTCCAGCACATTGCACCCAATGACTCTTCGGTAGAATGCATTGCCACCGTATCTGACACCTTTTACATTGTACCTTCAGGTTTTATCGGCAAAATGTGGGTTACAGCGGTCTACGATAATCCTTCGGGTGAATCAGACTCATCGAATGTCGTTATCAACAATTCTTTACCTATTGGCATCGCCGACCCAACCGCGAAGGAAATACCAAAAATCTGGTACGACTATTCCACAGAACAGATCAAAATTAAAGAGGGGGTATCGGTTGGGAAAATTAACCTGTACAACGAACAGGGACAATTGGTAAAATCAGCATCCAATACCAATATACTTCCTATAAAGGAACTGTGTTCAGGTGTTTATATCGCCGAAGTGAAAGACAAGAATCCAAACATTATTTTCAGGAAGAAGATCGTGAAATAACACGCGTACCAGTTTCTTTTTACCACCCTCATAACAGAGCCCCCTTTCAAGAAGGCTGGCAGCCTTAAACATTTATTTTACTGGCCCTTTCTGTGATACGATATCGCGTATCACTAATTTATTGCGCTTTTGGCTGGAATAAACCTCATTAAAATTACAGGGTTACCAGTAAACAACCCGCAAGGTTATAACTGTCATTTGCTGCGACCGAAGTCGGGGCACAGCCCAGCTTGCAAAGATGACGGCATGCGCCGAAACCGCCCGACCTTCTATAAGCATAATGCATTACTTACTCCATAACCTGGAGAATAAGCTTTGGTGGAATTTTCGCCCCAATGCTGAACTTAATTAATAGTTCAGCACCGTAAAAAATCGGTGGCCAGATGCCATTACCAATATCGTGCCAAAAATCACATATAGTTATATCATCTTCATATATAAGATACCTCCAGGTTACTACAACCATAGGCAATTCATAAGAAATAGATATCTTTGATACGACTTTGACCTATCTTTGTTAAGACTCAGGGGTAAAATATGGTTGTAAAAAACAATAATTCAGCTTGTTAAAAATCCGAGAAATGTAACCATAACGCCCATAAAAGACTAAAAATATTTTAAAAAAAATTCCATTATGGTGACTAAAGTACATAACTTTATCGTCCAGTTATTGGATTTTTGTATAATTTATGGAAACTCAAAATTACTTTGTAGCAAAAATAGCAGGGAAATTTTATCTCTCGGGTAAAACAGGAAAACAAATTAATTACATTTACGAACCAAAAAGACGCAAGCTCTTGTGGTAAATGGTTGCGGCTGATCCCGCCCCGCTTCTTACCAATTTTGACAATGTAACAAGAAAATCCGACCCATTATCCTTCAGAGAACCTGACCATTCGTTTTTAGGTCGCGCTAACGAAAAAGAAAATCAAATATATCAGAATAATTATCAAAATATGCTACTCAAAGGAGTAAAATTCTTGGTTAACAGACTGAAATATATAATTTTAGCCAATTCTAACTAGAATGAAAATCAACCACATACACCTTATAGCTATCATAGGGCTTCTGGTGTTAACCGGATGCTCCGGTTACAAAAACCTCAGTTATGCTAAAGCTCATCCCGACAAGGTTACAAAACTAAAAATCAGGGATACCCATCTGGACAGTTTGCCAATAGAGATAACGCAGATGAAACAGTTAAAAGCCCTCTACCTCTTCAGGAACGAATTAACAAAGCTTCCGAAGGAAATCGGGAACCTTGAAAATCTCGAAACGCTGATTATTGCAAGCAATAGACTGACAGAACTGCCACATACAATCGGGAATCTGAAACGGTTAAAGAAGCTATCGCTGAAGCACAACGACCTGACACAACTGCCAGCAGAAATCGGAGAACTGGACAGCTTGAATTCATTATACTTAGAACACAATCAATTGAAAAGCCTGCCATCTTCTATCGGACGACTTACGCAACTCGAATTTCTTTACCTGAACCACAATAAATTGACAAGCCTTCCCGGTGAGATTGGATCCCTGACAAACCTGAAGTACTTCGGAATTATGAAAAACAGTCTCACCTCGCTCCCTGCAGAGTTAGGATATCTCGAATCACTCGTCGAGATGAATGCTGCGTTTTGCGGCCCCATGGTCGGCATCCCTTCCACCATTGAAAATTGCCACAAGCTTGAATTTCTATATATTGACAAGTCGATGACAATTCCATATTCCATCAACAGGGTGAATCCAAGGTTACAGATTGTTATAAAAAGCACAACAGGGATGGAATAGCAAATTGCTTTACCTATCCTATTTTAGTAATCAAATTGAAGAACGTCGTTCAAAAAAAACCAGTTTATGAAATCAAAACTTTATCTTTTTGCTTTTGCCGCCATGCTATTTACAGCCTGTTCAGCAGGCAAAATGCTGACAACAGAGTACATCACCCAACATGGAACTCGTACATACGAGGCCTCAAATGATCAAATATGGAAAGCCGTTGAAGGGGTGTTGTCGATGCAGGGGTATGAAATAGCCTTCGCCGACCAGGAGAAAGGAATAATCAATACTAAGCAGAAAATATTAGGAGCTGTTGGGAGTGCCAATCCATACTCTTATCAGGTGGTCTCCACCGGAATTTACAGACAGTATCTGATCAGGATAACCCATGAAGGGAGCCATTGTACGGTTGTTCTTAAGCCCAGGGTATTTCAGGGCAACGCCGATATTTCAGATCAGGCTGTCTGGCGGTTAGATGGTCCGGAAGGAGAACAGGCGCTGTTTGAGAAATTTTTCAAGGAGTTGGAGGGGTTGCTGTAATCCATTTTCTTCGGGGTATTCAAATCAGAAGGAAGCCAGACAGGGTAACCTGCTATCGGTTCACGGCAGGCTGAACGGCTTTACCCTGCTCTTCGATAAGGGCTTGCTGTTCTTCTCTATACAGGTTTTTAACCACATAAACCCAACCAAGGGCGTTGAAATCGGTGAAGAGGTCGAGGGAGATGCTATAATAATCACCCTGATCGGGTTTGAATTTTCTGATTCGGCCAATAGGTATTCCTTCGGGGAATATAATAGAGAAGCCACTTGTAACGACTGAATCGCCCACCCTCAATGGCACGTGAACCGGCAGATTCAGCAATGATATTCGCCTATAGTTCGTTCCTTCCCAGACAACAGACCCAAGTTGGTTTGTAGGCTGATGTTTGGCACTTACCAGGCTGGCTTCATGCAACAGCGACATGACTGAAGAAAAATGAGGTGAAACAGTAACCACAATACCAACAACTCCATCGGGGCCGATGACCCCCATGTCTTTTTCGATGCCATCCAGAGAGCCTTTAGCGATCATCAGAAAGTTATTACGCCTGTTGACTGAATTGCTGATCACTCTGGCAGGCGTATAGGTATAACGTTGCAGGAGTGAGCTGTCGCTGACAACTATCTCACTGGTGTCACGATGAAGGAAAGAGAAATTCTGTTTTACCAGAAACCGCGCATTCTGGTCAGCAAGCTTCTGGTTTACTTCGATCAGATTAAAATAACCTGTTATTGAATTCCAGGCCGACTCAACCCGGCCGGAAATGGCAGTAGCTCTGCTAAAAAAAGCAGCTTCGGGATGTGCATTATACTGAACACTGAGTCCCAGCGAGACAAACTCAAGCACCCCAAAGAGGAGTGCAAAATGGTATTTGATTACAAAATTGAGGAAGTTTCGCATTGAGTCACCAGGAGGAGCAATGAGCTATAACAGCAATCGCTGCATAGTAGCACACGAAGGTAACTCATGCAGCGATTGCGGCCAAGCGCAAAATTATTTAATAAGGAATGTAAATTTCTCGAAGTTCTTAAGCGCGATCCCTGTTCCGCGGGCAACAGCGCGCAGGGGGTCTTCGGCAACATGAACCGGCAGTTTGGTTTTGTTGTGAAGTCGTTTATCGAGCCCCCGAAGCAGTCCGCCTCCGCCGGCCAGATAGATTCCGGTTCGATAGATATCGGCCGAAAGCTCAGGAGGTGTCATTTCAAGTGCATGTATAACAGCTGTTTCAATTTTAGAAATAGATTTGTCGAGACAGTGAGCAATCTCACTATAGTTCACCATAATTTCTTTTGGAATACCCGTAAGCATATCACGGCCGTGAACAGCATAATCAGGAGGTGGATTATCGAGTTCAGTAATGGCAGCACCCACCTCAATCTTGATTCGTTCAGCAGTACGTTCACCAATGTTGATGTTGTGCTGTTTTTTCATGTATTCCTCAATATCAGCATTGAAGTCATCACCGGCGATGCGGATAGACTCATTAGTAACAATACCGCCAAGCGCAATGACCGCAATCTCGGAGGTTCCGCCACCAATATCAATAATCATATTGCCCGTAGGCTCCATGACATCTATACCGATGCCGATTGCCGCAGCCATTGGCTCATGGATAAGCCTGACATCTTTTGCACCGGCCTGTTCGGCTGAGTCCTTCACGGCGCGTTCTTCCACCTCGGTAATACCGGAAGGGATACAGATGACCATTCTCAACGATTGGGGCAGAAAGGTATTGCGCCCCGGAATCATTTTGATCATTTCACGCATCATATATTCGGCTGCCTGGAAGTCGGCAATCACGCCGTCGCGAAGGGGGCGAATAGTTTTAATATTCTCGTGAGTTTTGCCGTGCATCATCTGGGCCCGTTTTCCAACGGCTAAAATTTTCCCAGACCGGCGCTCAATGGCTACAATAGACGGTTCATCCACTACTACCTTATCGTTGTGGATAATGACGGTGTTTGCCGTCCCAAGGTCCATTGCAATTTCCTTTGTAAAAAGTGAGAAGAAGCCCATGTTTTATCTTCTAATTTTTTTAACCAATAACTAAAACCAGATTAATGTCTGAAGTGGCGGGTTCCGGTAACGACCATGGCCACTTTGTGCGCGTTGCAGTATTCAATTGATTCGTTGTCCCGGATTGAACCACCAGGCTGAATTACCGCTGTGATACCAGCTTCATCGGCGAATTGGACAGAATCGGCAAAGGGGAAATAGGCATCAGAAGCCATGACAGCACCTTGAAGACTAAAGCCGAACCGTTGCGCTTTCTCGATGGCCTGTTTCACGGCATCGACACGTGAGGTTTGACCAACGCCACTTCCGATAAGTTGACGATCCTTTACCAGCACAATAGCATTTGATCTTGAATGCTTGACAAGCCGGTTGGCAAAAAGCATATCCTCTGTTTCCCGGGCATCTGGTGCAGTATTGCTTACTACGGTCAGATCGGCAGGCTGTTCCGTTTTCATATCTTTATCCTGAGCTAACACGCCATTAAGCAATGAACGGAACTGTACAGTTGAAAAATCAAACGACCGTGCTTTCAGAATAATGCGATTTTTTTTCGAAGCCAGTAGATCATATGCTGAAGGTTCAAAGCCGGGAGCTAATATTATTTCAAAAAATAATTTATTAATTTCAAAGGCAGTTGATTCATCTATGAGCACGTTTGTAATGACTACACCACCATAAGCCGAGAGGGGATCACCGGCAAGGGCAGCATTCCATGCTTCCAAAGCAGAGGCTCGTACAGCCACTCCACAGGCATTGTTATGCTTGAGAATAGCAAAGGTCGGTTCATTAAAGTCGCGGATAAGCGAAATGCCAGCATCAAGATCAAGCAGATTGTTATAGGAAAGCTCCTTCCCGTGAAGTTTTTCAAACACCTCTTCCAGGCTTCCGTAGAAAGAACCCAGTTGGTGAGGGTTCTCACCATAGCGGAGAGGTGTTGGGTCGGGAGTATTAATTCTAACAAAAGGCAACTGCGCGGTTCGGTTAAAGTAGTTGAAAATGGCAGCATCATAGCCTGACGAAACAGCGAAAGCCTTTGTTGCCTGCATTCGCCGCTGAGCCAGAGTACTAATCCCCTGATGATCATTGAGCAGATCAAGTAGTACAGAATAATCGGCGATGGAAGGAATAATCAGTACATCCCTGAAGTTTTTAGCGGCAGCCCTGATGAGACTGATACCACCGATATCGATTTTCTCGATAATATCAGCTTCCTGATTGGTGGAGGTCATGGTCTTTTCAAAGGGGTATAAATCAACGATGACAAGGTCGATGGGTTCAATGTTATGTTGATATTGTTCCGCCTGATGAACGGGATCATCCCTGCGGTAGAGAATTCCACCGAAAACAGCCGGATGGAGGGTCTTAACCCTTCCACCGAAGATAGCAGGGTACCCGGTAAGCGATTCAACAGCAATCGATTCTATTCCAAGTGATCGAATATATTCCTGAGTGCCACCAGTACTGATCAATTTAACTCCCAACGCGTGAAGTCTTCTGACAATAGGCTCAAGTCCTGATTTATCCCAGACTGATACCAGTGCCGTGCATATTTTTCTGTTTTCGTCCATGTCGGAGTTTCAAAAAGGTAAGGTTAACAACTGACAAAGGTAAGAAAAAGCGCTTCAGGCTCTGTCAACTGCAAAACAATTTAATGAAATTAATCGTAGTCGATTAATTAACTGAAAATACCAAAAAATAATAGTACGCCAAAGGCTTCAAACCATCCTGGAGATTCAGGATTCACCTATTCCACTTACTTTGGCTTCAGGTTGGAGACAGCATCATTTTATTGTACCTTTGACAAGGTAACCAGTTAAATGAATCGTTTCATTGAAATTACCATCATGAATAAACGTCACGATTCCTATTTCGAACTTTACGTTATCCGGGTATCTGGTTCAGTAGCTGAGCCAAAATCTCAATATGGGTCCAGTCTGAGGATAATTTTATTAGCGCTATTTATACTATCTACATTCTTACCATGTTATTCAGCGGAACCAGCTACCGGCAGGAAGGCTGTCACGGTTGTTACCGATGACAATTACCCTCCCTATATTTTCAGGGACGAGCATGGCAGCCTGACCGGTTTTCTGGTTGATGAGTGGCGCCTCTGGGAAAAAAAGACAGGAGTGAAGGTTACCATGCTGGGGATGGACTGGCGGCTGGCACAGGAATACTTAGATAAGGGGCAAGCAGATGTAATTGAGACCATTTTTAAGACCACGGAACGTGAAACCCGCTATGATTTCACGCCACCATACTGCACCCTCGAAGTACCAGTATTCTTTCATCATTCACTGAGTGGTATCGCAGATATCCAGACGCTTAATGGTTTTACCATCGGAGTAAAAGCCGGGGATGCCTGTATTGAAAAACTTACTGCTGAAGGTATCACTTCGATAAAAGAGTATCCGAATTATGAGAAGGTGGTAGATGCAGCAATGGCTGGAGAGATTAAAGTATTTTGTATTGATAAAGACCCTGCACTTTATCTTCTTGTAAAAAAGGGAATTGAGCGGGAATATAGAAAAGCCTTTACGCTATATACCGGAGAATTTCACAGGGCTGTGAAAAAAGGAGACAGAGTGCTATTGGCACTATTAAACGATGGCTTCACACGGATAACCCCTCAAGAGCAGAAAACACTGCAACTTCGTTGGCTCGGTAGCGACCTCATCAATTCACGTTATACACAGTATATAGGCTGGGGTGCAATGGTGATTGCCCTACTTGCAGTCTTATTTGGTGTCAATGTGTTGATCCTTCGTTACCGGATCAAACAGCGCACAGCAGAATTAAATAAAGCCAACCAAAAGCTGCGATACAGCGACGAGAAATACAGAGCTTTGGTTGACAATGTACATGAAAGTATATACGTTTTGCAGGATATGAAGATCACTTTTGTGAACATTGCCGGATGCAGGAGTGTGGGGTTAAATGAAAATGAATTGATCGGGCAATCAATTCTTAATTATGAACCCGCTGAAGATCATGAATTAACAAGACAGATCCATGAAGACCTAATCAGCGGGAAGCTTCATTCCAACATTCGTGATCGTCGTTTACTTGTCCCATCAGGTGAAATAAGGCACCATATCGTGAATTCGGTTCGTATCGAATGGGATGGTAAACCAGCTACCCTCAATTTTGCTGTTGATGTAACCAATTTGAAATTGGCTGATGAGAAACTGACTTCAGAGCGCAAACTACTCAGAACATTAATCGATCATCTGCCCGACGCCATCTACATGAAGGATAAGCTTGGGCGGAAGATGTTGGCCAATAAAGCCGATATTGAGAATATAGGAATACCAGAGGAAAAAATCATCGGACATTCTGATGAGGAACTATTCCCTGCCGACATAGCAGCTAAATTCAGAGCAGATGACAATCAGGTTCTGCAAAATGGCATCCCCGTGCTGGGGAGGGAAGAGCTGATGATCAACAAAGATGGGAAAAAGCAATGGTTACTTACAGACAAGCTTCCCCTCATTGATGAGGAGGGAAACATCACAGGGCTCGTTGGTATTGGCCGGGATATTTCACTGCAAAAGGAATATGAAACTTCATTGGTAAAACAAAACATCGAATTTCAGGCATTGAATGAAGAGTTCATGGTTACCAACGAGGAGTTAAATCTTAGCCTTGCTGAAATTCAGAAAATGAATACCGAATTGATTCAGGCAAAAAAGAGCGCAGAGGAGAGTGATAAACTTAAAACTGCATTTCTGGCCAATATCTCTCATGAGATACGCACACCTCTGAACGGTATCATGGGTTTTTCCGAACAGATGAGTGACCCGGGGCTCTCAATTTCTGACCGCCAAACATTTAGCACACTCATTTCTGAGAGTGGGCAAAGGCTTACAGCCGTGATCAACGACATCGTAGATATTTCACTTCTGCAGACACACCAGGCCAAGCTATCAACTGAACCAACCGATCTGGTTGACCTCGTGAGGGAAACCAGCTCCCAATTCACCGAATCGGCCCGCCAACTTGGTCTAACCCTGACAACCGATCTGCCTTCAGAACCTATGATTGCTACAACTGATGGTAAACGATTATCACAAATTATTGGAAAATTATTAGATAACGCGCTAAAATTTACCCCTTTGGGCGGAATCACTGTTGGCCTGCGCCGCGATAAGAATATGGCTCTCTTTTACGTTCGTGACACGGGCATCGGCATTAGTTCAGAAGTTCAGGAAGCAATTTTCAATCCCTTCAGACAGGCCGATATTGATTCCTGGAAAAACATCAGTGGACAGGGTCTCGGGCTCAGTATTGTAAGGGGCTTTGTATCGCTCATGGGTGGTCGGATATGGCTTTCAAGCAGTAAAAATGAGGGATCTACATTCTGGATATCCATACCTGCTATGGTTACAGAAAGTTCTTCCCCTCAGCCAAAACAACCAGAATCTCCAAGAAGAAACAGCGAAGACCTCATTACCATTTTAGCTGCCGAGGACGAACACAGTAATCTGATATATCTTGAAACGATCCTAAGTAAAGGCCCATATAAACTAATACATGCTGTCAATGGTGCAGAAGCTATAGCACTTCTCGATAAAAACCCGGAAGTTTCGCTCATCCTGATGGACATAAAGATGCCCGTTATGGATGGGTTAACCGCTTTTAAAATCATTAGGCAAACGCATCCAGAGATTCCTGTCGTTGCCCTTACTGCCTTTGCTATGGCCGACGAAGCCATCCGGATTAAACAGGCAGGGTTCAATGAATACCTGACTAAACCATACAAACGGGCCGATCTCTTAAAACTGATCGAACGACTAGTCTGATAGTTCAGCAACAATTAACGCCTCATGAAACAGTCCTTGCCAGACCTCTCTGCCATTGTCACCCCGGAAGACTTTGAATCTGCGTCTCTGGCAACCTTTCGGTTCCAGGTTGAAAACTGTGCGACATACAAAGAGTTTGTAAATCATTTACACATTCGACCCCAAACTGTTAAAACCATCAGACAGATTCCATTTTTACCGGTTTCATTGTTCAAAAACCACCGCATTTACTGCGGGACAGAGGAGCCAGAAATTAGTTTCACAAGCAGCGGGACAACAGGCGAACAAACTTCCGTTCATGAAGTGGCTTCGCTCCAGATGTACGAAGCGAGTTTTAAACAGGGTTTTGGTATTTTCTATGGTTCTGCTGACCAATACATCTTACTGGCCTTGCTGCCCGGGTATCTTGAACGTAAAGGTTCATCACTGGTATACATGGCCGAACATCTGATCAGGAGCACCAACCATCCGCTGAGTGGCTTTTATCTTCACGATACCGACAGGCTGCTCATGACCATCGAAAAAGCCCGGAACACCAACCGTAAGATACTTTTGCTGAGTGTCACCCATGCCTTGGTAAAGTTGGCCATGCAACATCCGCCAGATCTTACCGGGGCAATCGTAATGGAAACAGGGGGAATGAAAGGCCACGGGCGCGAGATGGTGAGAAGCGAATTACATCAATTACTCTGCGAACAATTCAGGGTGCCTTTTATTCATTCCGAATATGGGATGACGGAGTTGCTTTCACAAGCTTATTCTAAAGGCAAGGGGATGTTTCATTGCCCTCCATGGATGAAGGTTCTATCCCGTGACACCGATGATCCGTTAACACTTCGCAAAGACAACAGAACCGGAGGAATCAACATCATTGACCTGGCCAATCGTTGGTCATGTTCCTTTCTTGCCACTCAGGATTTGGGTCGGGTATACGAAAACGGTAATTTCGAAATTATGGGGAGATTTGATAACAGCGATGTCCGTGGTTGCAACTTGCTTATCCCCGATTAAAACAAAGTGCGATCCACCTGTTGACTTGTTTCTTATGACCAATCCAACAGGAAGCAGCCCATTTTAATTCGCTGCTTCGATACTAAAAATGACGTGGGCAATTACGGTCGACGGCCATCTAAAAAAGAATCAATACGATAGGTTGAGTAACAAAAAAGAGGTTCCCATATAGAGAACCTCTTTTATAATTTGTAGGCAAAATGCACTATTTACATTTCAGCACCTGCTTAATCTGGTACTCGGCTCCTTTAACATTTGGGCCTGTCGTTACCTTTTTAAAGGCTTCACAAGCGCCATCATTATCACCTTTCCCCTGCAGTGCAGTACCTAGTTGGAAAAAGAGGTCGCTCTTATCTTTCGTTTCAAGCTCAATAGCTTTGTTGAAGGCCATGATGGCATTGTCCCATTTCTTGATACTATTGTAAGCGATGCCCAGATAGTTGTAGGTCTTGGCATCCTCACTATACGTAGTTGCTTTGGAAAGCAAGTCGGCGGCTTCGGTATAATTTTTGCCCTTCAGAGCCTTAGCACCTGCATAACCATAACGTTTTGCTGCAAACTCTTTTCCTTTAGCAACAAAAGGACTGTTAGCATCAATTGCAACCATGGCATCAAAGGTT
Source organism: Bacteroidetes bacterium GWE2_42_24 (assembly GCA_001768515.1). Classification (GTDB taxonomy): domain Bacteria; phylum Bacteroidota; class Bacteroidia; order Bacteroidales; family TTA-H9; genus GWE2-42-24. The sequence goes on from MEOA01000001.1 coordinate 71,340, forward strand.
TCCGAAAGCTTAGACAAGTTATCAGTGACACCATAAACCTTCATTTTAAAATCCATTGTTTGCAGGTTTCCCGGATCAAGTTCAAGGGATTTGGAAAAACTCACCTCAGCATTGGTATAATCTTTAACCTTAAATTGTTCCAGGCCCAGTGCAAGGTACAACTGAGGCAGTAACTTTTCAACAGCAGTTTTTGTAGCTTCATCATTATAGGCACCTGCAGCTTCCAGCGCGGGCTGGCAGCCATCGATTGCACCCTGAAAGTCCTTTTCTTCATTAGATTTTAAAACCAGCCTGTAATAAAGGCCGGGGATCTGCGCCATTGATTGTTTTTTTAGTTCGTCAGCATCTGTCCCTACCTTATCACAGATGGTGATGGTTGATTTGAAGGCTCCGATGGCTCCGTTGACATCCGTTTCAATCAGTTTTACAGCATTGTTGAAGGAGGCTCCGGCATCATCCATCGTTTGTGCTGTTGCGACAAAAGAAGAGGCAACAGCAACAATGGTAAGCAGTGAGCGTTTCACTAAATTCATAAGGCAAAATGGTTTAATTAGTAAACAATTATGTTATATTGTTGACAAAGTTAACGATATATTCTGAATGAAGCATAAAACTATATCAAACAATTCGATCTGTGGCATATTCTATATAACGACGATATGCCACTAAAAGTATTTGATAAGAAACCCTTTTAACTAATTATAAGTATAAAAACAAACTATTAGTTACCTCCTCTATAACGATGACGGGGGCCTCCTTTTCCATTTCCTCTTCCCTGCCCGGATCCCTGTCCTCTGCAAGTTGCAGATTCGTCGATAATGCTTCGGTACAATTGCCCAAGCATTGCAGATTGATCGTTTGAGCAGATTTTCTTAACATTGATGATATGGCGATTGGTTTCCTTCTTAATCTGACTTTGTACCAGACTAATTTCATCACTCAATCTGTTCAGTTGAATAGTATCAGGAGCAGCTTTGCTCAATTCGTCGGCTACCTCGTATTGCAGGGTATTCAACTGTTGATAAAAAGGATCGGTAGCCTTGCGATATTTATCAACAAGCTCATAAAAAACCTCCTGCTGATCAGATGTCAGTTTTAACTGTTGGCTTACAAATGCGAACCCACGACCCAGTGCTGCCTGCCTGACAATTTCTTCGGCCTGATATTTCTGTTTAAGGCTAATTGTAATCACCGCCGTTACAGAAATAACAAAGAGCAGTAGCGTAATAAAAAACAATGATTTATAAACTCTATTTGTCATTTTTTATTCCTCCTCATCGGATAAAAGATATTCAAACGGATCTATTTGGGTCATCCCGATGCCCAGATCATTGGCTACAAACATCAGCTCATTTTCCGGTACAGGTGAATTCTTTCTGTAATCAACAAGATTTCCCAGTCCAATACCTACAGCAACAGCAAGAACAGCAGCCGCTGCAAAGGCTGAAATTGTTTTTGTTCTTGAGAAAGGTGGTGTATGGTGGTGTTTAATCATCGACAACACCCGTTCAGAGAAAAGGGGATCGTCGGGAACCTCAACAGGCAAAGCCCAACCGGCAATCATGGCATCAAGCCGCCGTCCGGCTTCATCCTGTTTTACCTGCTCATTGTGGGGCAAACCACTTGCGTCTGATATAATCTTCCTGTTTTGCATGCTAACGTGTTTTAATTCGATAACGAATAATAGTGATTTAATTTTTTACGAAGATTGGTACGGGCGCGATGGATCAATGATTCGACAGCTTTTTCTGACAATTCCATCACGGCTGCCACCTCTTTTTGTGAAAGACCCTCTGCCTGGGAAAGGACGAAAGCAGCCCGCTGATTTCCGGGCAATGTATCCAATGCCTGATTTATCAGTTGAGCGCTTTCACTGCGCAAGAGACCAGTGGCTGTCTCATCAGCACGTGTTTCCGGCTCGCGGTAGTCAGGGACTCTGAGCAAACCTGAATACCAGTTTCTTCGCTTTGCGCGTTGCACCGAATTAAGTGCCTTATTAACGGTAATGCGATAAATCCAAGTGCTGACGGAGGAGTCACCTCTGAACTTATTTATCGACCGCCATACTTCAATGAACACCTCCTGTGTAAGATCGCTGCAATCGTCGGAATTGGTCACAAATCTCGCTACAGTCCGGTACACGAGTGGACGATAGTGCTCAACCAGCTCCCTAAAAGCCGTCTGATCACCCTTTTTTATCAATTCAAGCCAGAGTTGATTGTTCATAGAGTTAAGCACGGGGAAAAGGGAGTGGGCAAATTTTGCAGCCCTGTCTCCCTGTGATCACCGGTATTGGATACATCTACTTTGTCGGGTTTACATTAACCGGCTGAGAAACGGCCTGGTTATTTCTGCCACAGCATCTTCCCTGACGAAAACCATGTCTTGCCCTGTTTCCATTCCCGCGAAAAGCCCCCTGATTTCGTCCGGCTCCCCGTTTACTCCCCTGGGTATACCTGTCGCAAACACCATCGTTGTTGGCATCAACAAATTGGCGCCCCCTGCCGTTGGCAGGTCGTTCAGACCAGTTATCACAAACACCATCCTTGTTGGCATCTACAAATTGATGTCCCCTGCCATTGGTGGATCGTTCAGACCAATTATCACATATACCATCGTTGTTGGTATCTACAAAATTTCGCAGCGGCAACTGTTGCTTCCCGATATTGGTATCAGCAACCGTAGAAGTTAAGTTCTGTGCATTAAGTTGATACGAAAGAATCAATGCAACAGTCAAAATTAAAGGAAACACAATCTTTTTCATAGCTAATAATGTTTGGTGAAAATAATGAATGATTATTACTATAGACAAAAAACTATCAAATTTCCTTCGTTTGCCTGAATATAAAATTGAAACAATACTACTTTTTAGAAAAGAGACATCTATTTTGTGCATGCAGTGAAACAAAATCAAACGAACTGAGTATAACTCTCTTCATTAGGTGGAAGATTCGTTTGTAAATTGTAAGTAGCATACAAAATGATTATTATTCCAAACTTACTAATCGTTACCGGAAACGCACGTAACGTTGGGAAAACCACGCTGGTTGATGCCATTATACGCAAATTTGCAGAAAGACATAAAATTATCGGACTGAAGGTAAGCATCTTACGGTCAGATGAGAATGTTTTTCACGGGCATCATCATGGAGAACCACCACAGACATATCTCATAGAAGAAGAGACTGATCATAGCGGGAGCAGCGATACATCGAGGATGATACTCGCAGGCGCTTGCCGTTCATGGTATGTAAGAGCCCAACCAGATTATCTGGAGAAGGCTCTTTCCGAATTTCTTACAATTGCCCCAACCGATGCATTGATAGTGGCCGAGTCGCGCGCCCTGCGAACCGTAGCAGAGCCATCAATCTTAATTCTGATTGAACGCCGAAATCCCTGGATTGGGCTTAAATCCATAGAAGATTTGATTCCACTGGCTTCAATGCATATCAGAACTGGTCCCGGCTATCTTTCTTTACCAAAGACACTCAAACGGATCGACACTAACGGAAAAAGCTGGCATCTTAATGTTTAGTTTTTTTGGCCTGATAGCAGGGTCAAACGGGAATAATTTATATTTTTACCATTGCGTAACCTGCTGGCTTGTGATCGGGTCAAAGCCGTATTGCTGACGCCTTTTACCATAATGGACAAAATCAGAACAATAGCAAAAAAGAAAGCTCACCGCTCTCTTCCGAGGGTACATGGTTTGCGTGTATATTTTACCTCAATTATCATTTATTACCTTCTGGTAACTCCATTCCTGCTGCTACTATATGTTAAAAATGCAGAAAAGATGATGCCAGGACGGCACGTTCAGCGTTATGAAAATTCCAGGAACGTTAGTGATTCCCTCAGTGACCGGCATACCGACAGCATTGAAAATTCTGCATCCAATATAAGCAAAAAAGATGGCAGCGATACAATAAGTGGCATAATGACTGTAACTGGCGATTCATTAAACGTCGCCACAGCTGCCAATAATCAGGATGCCGACAATGGTATGGCGGTCGGGAGCAGTATGGGCTTACAAATCAAATTATTACTAATAGCGATCGTTGCGGGTATGTTTGTCAACTATCCGTTCAAACGATATTTCCGAATCAGGCGCCGAGGGAAACAAGCCTCCTACAGACTTCATGCCTTGTGCAAAAAATGGATACTTAAACTACCTGCTATTCACTCCATCATTCTTCTGGTAGCTTTTGGCATAGGCCATATCTTTGTATTGATTACACTCCAGAATCCCGACTCTTACATTAATGAAGCGGCAAGAGCCTACGATCGGCAATTCTTCTACATCTCGCTAATTGCTTCATTGCTGGTAGTTATGTTCGCCTTTTATTGGATCAGGCATCGCGTTCATATCAAGTATCTCGAACACATCTATAGTAATGAAGAGATGCACACCCGGGTTTTCAAATCAGCGACAGGGCGTATAAAAAACAGATTATGGATCACTAGTGGAACTACTACATTGCTCCCTTTACTGGTAGTAATTATATACTTGCTGCAGAGTTTTACCAGCGTCTCAGATCTTGGGTTCAACCTACGAGAAGCCCCTGAAGATGTCAGGCGAGTTTTGCTGGGAGACCAGGCGGCCTTTGGCGGAATAGTGCGATTCGATGAAGGATCTTCTGATTCCCTGTTTTATGTAAATGCGTTTAACAGTCTGGTGATGATGATTGGTATTTACAGTGGCATCTTTGTATCATTACTCTATATCTTCTTCTTCATTAAATGGAACACTGAAGATCTGGTATTTCCTGTAAAAGAACTGCTGGCCAACATGAAACGTACTGGAGAAGGAGCCATGAACAGCTATGCACTTGTCCGGACTAATGATGAGTTGGGAGAACTTACAGAAGGATACAACGACATGACCCGGCAGATAAGCGAATATATTGGCAGCATCAACCGCATCAACGAATCCTATTTCAGGTTTGTTCCCAGGCAGTTTCTTGATATGCTTGGAAAAGAAGCCATTACCGACATTCAGCTTGGTGATCAGGTGCAAAAAGAGATGTCGGTGCTATTTACCGATATCCGTGATTTTACTTCCATGTCGGAGGCTATGACCCTTCAGGAGAATTTCGATTTTATAAACAACTACCTTGGTTTGATGGAGCCAGTTATCAGTCGTAATCACGGCTTCATTGACAAATACATGGGCGACAGCATCATGGCCCTTTTCAGCGGAAAAGTAGAAAACGCCATCAATGCAGCCATTGAGATGCGTCGTACCTTAAACGACTACAATCAGGTTCGTGAAACAGAAGGAAAGCCACCCCTCAACATGGGCGTTGGTATTCACACCGGAGACCTGATGCTTGGTGTTGTAGGAGGCCATGGCCGTATGGAAGGAACCGTGATTTCGGATGCGGTAAACCTTGCAAGCAGACTTGAAGGACTCACGAAAATATATAGCTCAGCGGTTATCATTTCGCAAGACACCCTGATCAAGCTCGACGATCCATTCCGCTATTCATACCGTTTCCTCGATATCGTGAAAGTTAAAGGAAAGAAGGAATCCGTTTACATATTTGAAATACTCGATGGGGAATCAGATGAAGAAAAAGGGCTCAGGATGAAAACCAGAGCAGATTTCAACCGTGGTCTGGAACTATACCGATCAAAACGATTCGAGGACGCCCTCGAATACTTCAAGGCTGTTGTACTTGGAAATCCCTCTGATGGTGCTGCCCGCCTTTATCAACAGCGTTGCATTACCAACCTCCACCAGGGTATTCCTGAGGATTGGGATGGTGTAGAAGTGATTAACACTAAATAGGCTGAACATTCGCGATGCCTGTCATTAATACTGCCTTTAAATATTCTGCACGTCTGACAATTGCCGGACTTCTGGTCTGGTCAACTATCATTAATAACGCCGTAGCCCAGACAAATGACACCTCGTATAAATCTGTTTTTGTCGCTGGATTTGACCTGCACTCCGGAACCATCCTAAAAAACTACCCAACCTTTCCGTCGCGTTCTATGGCCCTTCTTGGACAATTCAACGTCGGACATCAAACATTCGGGCATAGAAGCTGGCATTCCGATATAAAGTTTCCTGAAACCGGGCTATCAATTACTGCAGGGACTCTTGGTAATCAACATGTTTTAGGAAATGTAATTGGATTGATGCCTTACCTTGGGTGGCGCATCAACAATTCAAAAAGATGGGAATTAAACCTCAGAATTGGCATGGGCTTTGCCTGGTTTACCAAACCCTATAATGAAATCAATAATCAGGAGAACACCCTAATGGGTTCATCGCTGGCAAACATGACACAAATGGTTCTGGTTGCAGGGATACCACTGAATAAAAAGATACAGATTGAAACCGGATTTTCATTTGTCCACTTCAGCAATGGGCACACGCGGTTACCAAACCTTGGAATAAACATACCCTGTCTGTTTGCAGGACTAAAGTTGAAAACTGAAAAGCTCAACAGTGCTCCACGATACATGCACCCAGACACCCTACCTGATCGATACCAGATGGTCGTTGAGCTACTCGGCGGGAGGCACGAGTTTGGTGAATCAACCGAGCCAACAGGAGGCATCAGCTATCCGGTATATGGGTTGGGCTTGGGTATCCGCTGGCTCCCATCAAGGTTGCATACTTTTACAGCGTCGATCGAGTGGAACTATTACAGCAGTTTCTATGACTTCGCCATCCTGAACCGCATGACCGATCATCAGCAATGGCTCTATGCATCCACCATCATTTTCTACGCGGGGCATGAATTTATTTTGGGCCATCTAGGTCTCGATACGCGCATTGGGTTCTATCTCCACAATCCCTTCCGGCAAGATTATGAGGCCAATATCCTGAAAAGTGAAGGTGGTACCAAACTAATCAACTCAAATAAACTGGGATTCAACTGGTATCTATTTGATCCGGCTACATCTATCTGGAATCTGAGATTTGGTATCTATATCAAGGCAAATCTGGGTCAGGCGGATTATACCGGAGTCGGGCTATCACTTATTTTCTGACATTCTACTGCAGCATCTTCCGGTAGATTTGAATTCCCTGTCCATGCACCAGCCTGCTGGGAACCCATCTTACCCCTCTTCCTCTGGAAAGTCGGGAACAGCAATTTTTTCGTAACTTTACCGATTCAAAATAAGTCATGGAAAAAAACTGGATAGTCAAACCACAAGGCGACCCCACAATTATAAGAAGGCTTTCCAAGGAACTCAATATTAATGAGATTCTTGCCTCATTATTGGTGCAACGTGGGATTTCAACCTTCGAAGAAGCCCGGCTATTCTTTCGTCCACAACTTGACCAGCTTCACGATCCTTTTCTAATGAAGGATATGGAAAAGGCTGTAACGAGAATTGAATCTGCCATAGAAAATGAAGAAAAGATTCTTGTGTATGGCGATTATGATGTTGATGGAACTACCGCAGTTGCGCTGGTCTATACCTGGCTAAGACAGTTTGTTGAGTCACTCGATTTTTACATTCCCGACCGATACAGTGAAGGTTACGGAATCAGTTATCAAAGCATCGACTATGCTGCAAAAAACGGATTCACCCTTATCATCGCGCTCGATTGCGGGATAAAGGCCGTTGAGAAAATCGCTTATGCTTCCTCCATTGGGGTTGACTTCATCATCTGCGATCACCACCGCCCTGGTGATGAACTACCAAATGCTGTTGCTGTACTTGATCCCAAACGACCTGATTGCTCATACCCCTTTGATGAACTTAGTGGTTGCGGCGTCGGCTTCAAACTTATTCAGGCGTTATCCTCCAAAAAAGGGCTTCCATTCGATTCATTGACCGAATATCTCGACCTTGTAGTTGTAAGTATTGCAAGTGATATTGTCCCTATTACCGGGGAGAACAGAATTCTGGCTTATTTCGGGCTTCAGCTTATTAACTCAAAACCCAGACCCGGCTTTGAGGCCCTGGTCCTTGTCACTGGCGTCAGTCGTACACCTGCAGGGCCATATTATTTCAATAAAGAACTAACGGTCAGTGATCTGGTGTTCGGAGTTGGCCCCAGGATAAATGCTGCAGGCAGGATAGAAACAGGAAGAAATTCTGTCGACCTGCTTGTTACCCGTTCACTTGAAGAGGCCCATATCATGGCCGATCAGATCAATAATTGTAACAATGAACGTCGTAGCCTGGATTCACAAACTACTCAGGAAGCACTCGACAGCATTATCAACGATCCGGCACTAAAGGATAATCTTACAACTGTATTATATAGACCCGACTGGCACAAAGGGGTTATAGGGATAGTAGCATCAAGGCTTACAGAAGTCTTCTACAGGCCTACAATCATCTTTTGCAAGAGTAATGGAATGATTACCGGTTCTGCGCGTTCCATTAAAGACTTTGACATCTACGATGCGGTTGATCATTGCTCAGGTTTGCTGGAGCATTTCGGCGGGCACAAATATGCCGCCGGATTATCGCTAAAACCTGAAAACCTTGAGGAATTCCGGGATCGTTTCGAAGCTTATGCCCGAGATGTATTTAAAGCTGGCGCACCAGTTCCTGAAATTGAAATAGATGCCATCCTTACGCTAGGGGATATTAATCCCAAGTTCTATACTATCCTCAAACAATTTGCTCCATTTGGACCGGGCAATATGGCCCCGATTTTTCTGACTGAAAGGGTTATGGATACAGGCTATTCGCGAATTGTGGGCAAAAACCATATTAAGCTTTCAGTTGTTCATCCTCACATCAGCGGGTTCCCAATTTCGGGGATTGCTTTCCAGTTAGGCGATTCCTTTTCTGATATCCACAAAGGAACTCCTTTCAACATTTGTTATCAGATTGAGGAGAATGACTGGAATGGAAAGACAACACTCCAACTTAATGTGAAGGATATGAAAATGGGTGCTCTGTAAAGACATTACAATTTTAGCATTTTACAACAACCCCTTATAACATAACTAAAAAGGCCATCCTTTCGGATGGCCTTTTTAGTTATTAGAACAAACAAGCGATTAGTTCTTGTTAAATTTCATGTTGGCAATGCCATTGTCGGTAGTTACCTGAATAAGGTAAGTTCCAGTGGGCAGTTCCGACACGTTAAGCGTAGAAGCATTGCTGCTTGAAATCACCTGACCAATCAGGTTCAGTATGCGTACTTCAACAATACGATTGGCAGTACGAATATTGAGGACGTCATTGGCGGGATTGGGGTATACAGCAACAGCTACTTTCGAGCCTTCATCAATGCCATCGTACAGTCCTAATGTAACAGGTACATCGAGCTGAGGAGTTTCGGGGTCATTGGAGAGAAAACGGATAATGCCTTCATAAACATTTCCAATTTCGAGATCAGTAGCGTCATAATTAACATTCAGTTCAGTTGAGCCGTCTGGCGCAACAGTTCCTGAAGTCGGTGAAACGGTCAGCCAATGAGGAATCGGAGTTCCGGTAAGGTTGGCTCTGATATTCCAGTTGTATGGAAGTGCAGTATTGTTGGAGAGATGTGACCAGGCAATACCTGTCTTAATCCAGTCACCATTGGGATCATTAGGACCAGCATCCGTACCTGGGATGTAAATACCTGCATCACTCTGGGTGAAGGTATAACCAATCCATAGTTCCTCGCCAGTTACATTTACAGGAGTAGTTAGAACAATGTGTTCCCAGCTGTTTCCAAACGGAGTAAATGTCTGGGTGTAGAGTAATTCACCAGGTTCATAACTTGATCCCATTCCGTAGATCACAATCGACATTTCATTATTTCCAGCATTCAGGTCATTAACCATCAGGTCAATTGAAGAGATAACCATACCTGCATGAGGCAAGGTATGCTGATTCAGAAAACGGGCTGCAACAGTAGCAGTTACCGGGACAGAATTCCAGCCAACAGCACTGGCGTTGTCGCCATCATAGTGAAGAACGACGTCATCAGTAACAGGATTCCAAGTTGTAGCAGATGGTGTAGGATCAGCAACAGCCTCAACCTTAGAAATTGATTTGGTGCCGAAATTCTGTTCGGGCATCACAGCTGCATATTTCTTACCATCCAATACATAAATAATGTTGGTATTAAATGTGAGATCAGAAGCTCCAATATTTGATACAGTCAAAATCTCAGTGCCACTGCCTCCTGCGTTGGTGTGCAGGTTGAAGGAAACAGGATCTACACTGATGATAGGATCAGTTGAGGCACCAGCTTGTGTGTACAAAACGTCATCAAAATAGTATTTGGGTGTTTCACCAGTAGCAGCACCGGCAAAGAAGTCAACACCACCAAGTTGTTTAGTACCGGTTGTGCTGCTTGCCTGATAACTGAAGGGCCATTCATGAACTAAAGTACCATTGATGGTCAGTTTAATATTATCGGCATCCAGATCAATTTCATGTTTTACTTCAAACCATGTGGCTTTAGGATAGGTGAAATTATAATCAACATCACCTGCTGTCATTAAACCAGATCCGTCAGCATTAAAATAGACTTCAAAGGCGAATTCAGTACCAGGTGCTTCAAAATGCTGAATGTTATAGTAACCTGCCATGCCAGTTTCAACATAAGCCCACCATGAGAGGTCGTACTTGCCTGACACTTTGTTACCAAGTTTCAGAAGCAGGTCTGTTGATCCTTCGATAATGGCTGACTTAGATGTGCTGTGACTGTATGTGTCTTTAATTTTGGAGTCTTCGGCAGTTCCGGGGGCTCCACTCCATGTAGTAAACCAGGTAGGGTTCGAAACGGCGAGGTAAGCATCAACAGCATAGGCATCCATATTCTCCCAAAGAAGGGTTGTAGGAGCAGCAGTATAGCTCAAATCGTCGAAGAAATACTTGGGGGTCTCTCCGGTAGGAGCACCGGCGTAGAAATTAACAGAACCAAGCTGCAGAGTACCGGTGGTACTCCCGCCCTGATAGCTGAAAGGCCATTCGTGAACCAATGTACCATTGATAGTGATTTTTGCGTTGTCGCCATCAAGATCGATGTCGTTCACGACTTCAAACCAGGTGTCTTTAGGATAGGTGAAAGTGTAATCAACATCTCCCACGGTGAAGGTTCCACTACCATCGGTATTCAGGTAGGTTTCATAAGCCCATTCAACACCAGGTGTTTCAAAATGCTGAATATTGAAGTAGCCACCTTTACCAGTTTCTACATACATCCACCATTTCAATTCATAATGACCAGTAGTTTTGTTACCTAATTTCAGAACCTGATCGTTAGTACCTTCAATTACAACAGCCTTTGAAGTGCTGTGGGAGAAGGCTTCACTAATTTTGCCATCTTCGGCTGTTCCGGGAGCATTACTCCATGTTGTCCACCAATCGCCGCTCTGCTGGGCAAGATAGCCACCAGTTGTATAGCTTTCGAAATTGTCGGTATAAGGCAACGTCTGTGCGGAGGCGCCCCACCAGATGAAAAGAGAAACAAAAAGTAAGAGTTTTCTCATTTTTTGATTTTTTTAGGTTAGTATTTGGAAAAAAATGTAAACGATACACAAAACTAAACAAAAATAAAACAATACGCTACTTCCCGCTCGCAAAACATACCTTTTTTAACATTTTTTTTCAGGTGCGGGCTGAAATGTCATCATTCTGACACGCTTTGATTCTTTAATCAAATAAATCAACAATTGAATAGCCTCCCCTGCCAGGTTTTCCGCTCTTCAAGCTTTTTCTCAATCGCCCGCGCGATCTCATCAGCCCTCTGCAGACCCCAGTCAGGCGCAACGACATAATGAGGTGGAGCCTCCCCGGAAAACCGCTCGACGACAATTTCGGGATTAAGCCGCTCCAGAAAATCGACCACAAGCTTCATATATCCTTCAGCATCATACAACTGATAATGACGCGGATGCTCTGCATAATCCAGTTCCATATTGGTTCCATGAATTACCTGTAGTTGATGAAGTTTGATGGTAGTGAGCGGTAGAGCTGAAATAATGTCAGCCTCGTTTAAAATCATATCTCTGGTCTCACCAGGTAACCCGAAGATTAGATGAGCCCCAACCCTGATTCCCCGCTGTGCCGTTGCCTTAACAGCCTTCACGGCCTCTTCAAAACTGTGACCACGGTTAATTTTACACAGCGTTTGATCATAACAGGACTCTATCCCGTACTCGATAATTATATAATATTTCTCAGCCAAAGTGGCGAAATAATCAAGCTTCTCTTCGTCCACACAATCGGGGCGGGTACCTATCACCAGACCAATTACACCCGGAACGGCTAATGCTTCATCATACAATTCTCTAAGTTTGGGAAGTGGGGCATACGTATTACTGAAGGCCTGGAAATAAGCCAGATAATTTACGGCCCTTCGATATCGCCATGCATGAAACTGTTTACCTTCCTCAAGCTGCATAGTTACAGTTTTGTTTGGCTGACAATATGAAGGATTGAAGGCATCATTGTTACAATATGTACACCCACCTGAAGCAACCGTCCCGTCACGGTTTGGGCATGTAAAGCCAGCATCAACTGACAGTTTTTGCACCCTGCTGCCAAAAGTGCGTTTAAAATATTCGTTGTAAGAATTATAACGCTTTCCCCTTGGAAATACTGGTAGAATCATGATACAAATTTATATGAAAAAAGGCTGCTTTGATGGCAGCCTTTTTTAAATTCAAATTGCTCTAATACTATCTGGCGGTTTTTTCAAGTCGTTTCATCATAAAGAATATGAAGCCGGCTGAAAGCAAGCAACAGATAACAAAGAAAGACCATAACTGCCACAATTCGAGCTTGCCATAGAAGAGAGCGCCAATAAAGAGTAGTTGATTACCAATGGCAGTAGCTGCAAGCCAGCCGCCCTGCATGGTGCCTTTGTACTTGGGAGGAGCAACCTTCGAAACAAACGAGATCCCCATAGGGCTAAGGAAGAGCTCAGCAATTGTGAGAATAAAATATGTTGAAATCAACAAATAAGGGCTTACCAACTGATTATCGGGAACAGGATTTCCGGCTAAATCGGGTTGCGAAGTAAGACCCAGCGATCCGATGGCCATTACAAAGAAACCTAATGCAGCCAATATCATTCCAATACCAATTTTTCGGGGAGCAGAAGGTTCAATCCCTTTCTTATTCATCCATGAGAACATGGCCACAGCCACAGGCGTCAGTGCGACGATAAAGAAAGGATTCATGTGCTGAAAAAGCTCGGGGGAGAAAAGATTGGTAGCCGGCATTGCTCCCAGCCGGTAATAGGCCAGATATGCCAGACCAATGGCGCCAACTGTACCTATTAGACGATGAACAGGGGTAGAACTCTTCCTGATCAGAAAGTACAAGCCAAGGGCAGCACCAAACATGGGCAACAAAGTCCATAAATCAAACCAGAAAAAGGTTTCGGAACCAACAACCCTTTGCGTATAGTCACGCGCAAAGAAGGTAAGCGTAAGCCCGTTTTGATGGAATGACATCCAGAAAAAGATCACAACTGCAAAAACCAGGAAAAGGGCGGTTAAACGCTCCCGAACCTCTTCGCGCGGCATGTCGGGCACGTGGGACATATTACCCGAAGCATCTTTCTTCCCGACCGAAAAACCCGGACGCAGCAACTTATTGAATGCAAAGTAAACAATCAGGGATATCAGCATCATAAAAGCTGCAAAACCAAATGCGTAATTGTAACCGGTGGAGAATGCCCTGATGTATTGATCAGCAAAAGCAGTGACATTGAAATCGGCAGGCAACACACCTCCTATATAAGCGTTATGAGCCACCTCCGTCAATTTATCGGCTGCACCTGCCATCCCGTTTTTCACATTCCAGCAAAGCGCCGGAATTTCAGCTTTATCGACAAAATCCGACAAGCCGAGAACATATTTCTTCAGACTAATGGCTACAGTGGGGGCAAAGAGAGCACCGATGTTAATTCCCATGTAGAAAATGGAGAATGCAGAGTCACGCTTGCTCGCATAGGCAGGATCTTCGTAAAGGTTACCCACAACCGCCTGCAAGTTTCCCTTAAACATACCATTACCAAAGGCAATAACAAATAAACCGGCACATGCCTGAATAAGACCAGCAGTGGTTGATGCCGTGGGGATAGCTATTAATACATATCCAACTGCCATACTCACAATTCCAAATGTAATAGTCCGCTTAAGCCCCACAACCCGGTCGGCTACTATACCGCCCACAAGAGCCAGCGCGTATATCGAAGCATAAAAAACGGAATAAATGATACCGGCCTTAGCGCCTGTCAGACCGAATTTTGCCTGTAGAAACAATACCAAAATTGCCATCATGGTATAGAAGCCGAAGCGTTCCCCCATGTTGGCGAAGAAGGCTACCAGCAGTCCTTTTGGGTGTCCTTTTAACATAATCAGAGTTTTACGTAAATAATTTGATCGATTGAATCGTTTGCGTCATGCGTGAATGGCAAAAATAGAGAAAAACAATGGATCATGCCCTCACAATACTTGTTGTGCAAGAATTTTTCAACAGATTTACATTACATCATCTATAGTGCTGGCTTTACCGTTCCGCAATATCGGTCAAAGAAGAATGGAATCCCTTCACTACAATGATCCTCGTTAAAACTACATCGTTACTATTTCACATCTAAATGTTGTAATATTAACTTTACATACTCGTCATTAAACCGAATAACGCCTTATGACTATCGAAGAATACACTCACCGGTTGCTCCCCATGCGCGATAAGCTATTCAGGCTTGCCAGCCGCTTTCTGACCGATAGCGATGACGCCCGGGACATGGTTCAGGACACCTATCTGAAACTCTGGTCGTCGAAGACAAACCTCGATGAAGTAAGAAATATGGAAGCGATGGCCATGGCTGTGATTCGTAACCTTTGTCTCGATCGGTTGAAATCACATGCTACAAAATTCAGATTAGCAGAACTGTCCGAATATGAAAACCCAGATCATGAAACCCCCGACAGGTATGCCGAACATGCCGAAATGCGCCGCTGGATACATCGGCTGGTCAATTCCCTGCCCGAGCAACAACGTACGGTAATGCACCTCAGAGATGTCGAAGGAATGGAAATGGATCAGATTGCCATGGTAACCGGACAAACCCCCAATGCTACCAGAGTGAACTTGTCAAGAGCCCGTAAACGAGTGAAAGAAGAACTTGAAAAAATCTATACTTATGAAACCGCTGCTGAACCGCGAAGAAATTGACAACCTGCTTCAACGCTACCTCGAGGGAGAAACTACTTTGCAAGAAGAAAGGCAGCTCCGTGACTGGTTCTCCAGTAACGAAGTACCCCCCGAATTGTCGCAATACCACGCCATGCTTGGCTACTTTGCTGACGGGCTTCAAACAACCTGCCCGGCAGAAAAGCAACAGCCCAATATGGAATTGCATATTGCCCACCACAAAAAGGGGCGTCCCCGCCGGATTATTTACATCTGGACATCAGTTGCTGCCGCAATCATGTTCGTGGCTTTTGGGCTGAACTACATGCGCATCCAAAAGATTGAAGATGAAAAAAAAGCCCTTCTGGCCGAACAAAACGAAATGAGCCTAAAAGCTTTTGGTGATATGGCCGAGGCACTTATGCTGGTATCCGAAACGCTAAACAAAGGCATGGCTCCCGTTTCAGAAGCTGCCAAGGCTACTGATGTAACCTCTGAAGGAAGTGCTCTGGCAGCTATCGGTGATGCCTTTTCAGCACTGAACAAGGCTACAATCCTGCTAATGCCCTCACCAGATGGGGAAGATGAACAACAAACTATTGAGAATTCCGGAATCTAAATCAAATAACTATTAGAAGTTAAATCATTTAAATTTTATAACGTGATGAATAAGATTAAATTAATCGTAGTAATGACATTGCTTGTACTTTCAGGTACAGGCCTCTCCGCGCAGAACATTATGGACAAACTCTTCGAGCGCTACAATGGCAAAGATGGATACACTACCGTCAACATTTCCTCCGAGATGTTCAAATTGTTCGCTAACATGGAGGGTAAAAATGATAAGAATAGTGAAGCCACAGAACTAATTAACGCTGCTTCGAAATTAACTGGCATTAAGGCCATCACTGTCAGTCGCGATTCGGCCAATCCAACCCTTTCAGGCCGCAGAGCCAACGATCTCTACAATGAAGTGAAACCACTGATAGGTACTGTCTATACAATGCTGATGGAAGTTAAAGACAACAAAGAAAACGTTCTTGTCTACACCCGCCGCAGCGGAAAAATCATTTCAGAAGTTATAGTGCTTGTAAAGGAGCCCAATTCTACTGTATTCCTGAGTATCACCGGCGATGTCGATCTCGAACAGATTGGCCGCCTAGCCAGCAAAATGAATATCAATGGCGCAAAGAATCTAAAGAAAATTCACAAGAAAAATAAATGAACACCATTTAGGACTGCATGCCTGAATTTCTGTCCAAATAGTAAGGCAGCTCTTTTCTTATCATCTGTGCCTGAAATTAAGAAGTCTTCCATTGTACAAAAAATGGAAGACTTTTTCGTTCTTTACACTAAACATGTGAGTTAACGATATTGCCAAAAAAAATCAGACGCTGAAAACAAAGCTAAGGATTAATACGGAGTATTCATATTATTCATTTTGTTTTATCGGAAATCAATATTGCCGGAAAAAGCAAAAAACAGGAAGAAAATCACATACTGTTTAGAGTAATCACACACAGAAATTGGGTACAAAAGTGCTAAAAAGGGCAATTTACCCAATTGGTTAATGTATTTATACATCTATTTATCTGAGGCTTAGTTTTGATTTTAGGCTTTTTTAACAGTTTTTGTTTGCATATATTTTGCAATATCTGTTTCTTTGCACCCTGTTAAACCAAAAATGTAAAACTATGTCTGACATTGCAAAACGTGTAAAAGCTATCATCGTTGATAAGCTTGGTGTGGACGAAAACGAAGTTACTCCTGAAGCAAGCTTCACCAATGATCTTGGTGCAGACTCTCTGGACACTGTTGAGCTGATCATGGAATTCGAAAAAGAATTCAATATTGCTATCCCCGATGATCAGGCTGAAAAGATCGGCACCGTTGGTGATGCTATCGCTTATATCGAGAACAATACGAAATAAGTTACTCACCAGTCAGATTTTCAATGGAATTAAAACGAGTAGTCGTAACAGGCCTAGGCGCACTTACTCCATTGGGCAATGATGTTCCCACCACGTGGGACGCCATGCTTAATGGAGTAAGTGGCGCTGCAGCCATTACCCGTTTTGACAGCAGCAAATTCAAAAGTCAGTTTGCCTGCGAGGTTAAGAATTTTGATCCACAAAAGTATTTCGATCGCAAGGAAGCGCGTAAGTATGACCTTTTTGCTCAATTCGGAATTGCTGCAGCCGAGGAAGCCGTTAACGACAGTAACCTTGATCTGGAGAAGATAAACCTTGACCGCGTTGGTGTTATCTGGGCTTCGGGAATTGGCGGACTGGTCACCTTTCTAGATGAGGTCTCCAGTTTCGCTAAGGGTGACGGAACTCCAAGGTTTAGCCCATTTTTCATTCCCAAGATGATTGCCGATATCACTGCCGGCCATATTTCAATCAAATATGGCTTTCGTGGCCCAAATTTTGCCACAGTATCGGCTTGTGCTTCATCGGCTAACGCACTTGCTGATGCCTTTAATTACATCCGCTTGGGTAAAGCCGATGTATTCATATCCGGAGGCTCTGAAGCTGCTGTAAATGAAGCAGGTGTGGGAGGATTCAATGCCCTTCACGCCATTTCAACCCGTAACGATGATCCCTCCACGGCCTCTCGCCCGTTCGATCAGGACCGTGATGGTTTTGTAATCGGGGAAGGTGGTGGTGCACTTGTATTCGAGGAACTGGAGCATGCTCTTGCCCGCGGAGCCAAGATATATTGTGAAGTTGCTGGTGCCGGTCTTTCGGCTGATGCTTACCACATGACTTCGCCTCATCCCGATGGAATTGGCGCAGCCAATGCTATGCGTTTAGCCGTCGAAGATGCAGGACTTAAACTGACCGATGTTGATCATGTTAACACTCATGGCACCTCCACCCCACAAGGTGATCTGGCTGAAATAAAAGCCATCCAATTGCTTTTCGGTGAACATGCTTATAACCTTAACATCAACGCTACCAAGTCAATGACTGGGCACCTGCTGGGTGCTACAGGTGCGGTCGAAGCCATCGCAACGGTACTGTCAATTCAAAATGACATCATTCCGCCAACTATCAACCTCTTCAACCGGGATCCGGAAATTGATGAGAAGTTGAACCTTACCCCCAACAAAGCCCAAAAACGAATCGTCAATGTTGCCCTTAGCAATACGTTTGGCTTTGGAGGACACAACACTTCGATTGCTTTTAAAAAGTTTAAAGCATAAATCAGTTGAATGTATAACCTGCTGAAAGAAATTCGGATACGTTTTTCAAGCGACAGGGAAATGTACAGAACACTTAAAAATATTTTCGGGTTCTATCCCGGAAATATTTTTTTGTATAAACTGGCATTCCGACATCGTTCAGCAGCTACCGAAATGATCGGAGGAAACCGAATTAGCAATGAGCGGCTTGAGTTTCTCGGTGATGCTATCCTCGACGCGGTAGTAGCAGATTATATGTTCAAAAAATTCCCCCTACGCGATGAAGGATTCCTCACCGAAATGCGTTCTAAAGTTGTGAGCCGCACACAACTCAACAAACTTTGCCTTAAACTCGGACTCAACACTTTCATCACAGCCGGCTCTGATTTACACAGTACATGGCGTTCTATAAACGGGGACGCTTTTGAAGCATTTATTGGGGCACTTTACCTCGACAAAGGATACAGCTTTACCCGGCAGATTATCATACAGCGTATTATCAATGTCTATTTCGACATGGAAACACTGGTGAGCACCGATTTCAATTTCAAAAGTAAGCTGATCGAATGGGGGCAGCGGGAAAAACGAAATGTTGCTTTCCATACATCAGGAGAAACCGGAACAAACCACAACAGGCTCTACCTTGTTGATGCACTCATCGACAACGACATATTTGGGCAGGGGCAGGATTTCTCGATTAAAGGGGCAGAACAACAAGCTTCGGAAAAAGCGCTGGCGCGTCTGCGCGAAGAAAACCTAATAACTCCGGCCGACCCCACCTGAGGAAAACCTCTTCCTCTTCACCTGAATTAACCCACTTTTGAATTTCCGATTGTACAGACAGCCAACGATTACTATCTTTGGCATATCTGTTGACATTTTTTGTGTCCAAAGTATTCTGGTTGCTGCATAAACTATTAAGTAGATGGCTTCACGTAAAATACGGCTAAGCTTTGATCCTTCCGACGATTATCGTCTGATCGGGATTACTACCCCTTTGCCCGATTACAGCCTCGTCTTTCGAATCAACCGACAGTTGCACTGGGACTTCAAACGTCTGGGTACTTTCCAGGTTCACTATCTCAACGAAATTCAATGGTTTTTCCTCTTCGCCTACCAGCCCGATGAGTATACAGAATACTACTTCACCGGCAATGCTCACCCCTCCCATTGGATGGCCGAGCCACACCTGCTCATCGACAAAGGAGCCCACAGGATCGACACCTTCAGAAACATCCTGACCGATTGTGCTGCCATCGAAGATGTTTTTCTGGCCGATGATTACTCGCACTTCATCAATTCTTTAGAACAAACCACTGATGCCCGGCGTAAACGAACAGCCGACCGGATTACCAGCATCCTATACGACCTCGAAATTTTTATGATGGAGCTCTCGCGTCAATCCAAACCATCAATGCCCAAGGCTGAGTCAATGTACGAAAGAAATCAGAAACAGATATCCTCCAACTCTATAAGCCCATGAAAACAAAAATAATTGCTACTTTAGGCCCGGCATGCGAAGCCATCGATACCATGGTTAACATGATCCACGCCGGGGTGGATGTCTTCCGGATCAATCTGTCACATCAGGGACCCGAAGAATGGCGCTCGCGGGTCATCAATGCCCGCTTGGCAGGCAAACGATCGGGGCGCATGCCCGCGTTGCTCTTCGACCTTCAGGGGCCTAAAATCAGAACTGGGGAAACATCATCGTCAGGAGTCGTCCTTCATACAGGCAACACCATCATCCTTACCAGCAGTTTCAGCAAATGCAATGAAGGGCTGGTATTTGTCAACTATAAAGGATTAGTCAGTGACACCAGATGTGGAGAACGAATCCTGATTGACGACGGGAAGATAGCCCTTCAGATCACTGGGACAGAAGGTCCTGACCGGCTGGTTGTAAAAGTCCTCTCAGGTGGTCTGCTGACTTCCCGCAAAGGTGTTAATTTCCCCGAAACCCGCTTAAATGTACCTGCCCTCACCGATGCGGATAAAGAAAACATCAAATTAGCCATCGAACTAGAAATCGACTGGCTGGCGCTCTCTTTCGTCCGCTCACCAAAAGATATCGAAGAAGTAAGAGCACTTCTCCAACTGGCTGGCAGTATGAACCAACCGGGAATAATCGCCAAGATAGAGAAACCTGAAGCCGTGGATACTTTCAGCGAAATACTGAACGTTGCTGATGCTATCATGATCGCCCGGGGTGATTTGGGTGTTGAGGTCCCTTTTGAACGCCTTCCCATTATTCAAAAGGACATTATCAGACAATGTATTTCAGCTGCCAAACCAGTCATTGTGGCCACCCAGATGCTTGAAGGAATGATGAACAGCCTGCAACCTACTCGGGCCGAGATTAATGACATCGCCAATTCTGTTCTCGACGGTGCTGATACCCTGATGCTCAGCGGAGAAACAGCGACAGGCCTTCACCCCATAGAATCAGTTGAAACCATGCAACGGGTCATCAACCGGATTGAATTATCAGGCGAAGTTAATCAAAACAGAAGAGACGCTTTACCTGGAACAACCGAAAGATTCATCACCGACACACTCATTCAAAATGCCACCCAGCTGGCCACTGAAACCAGTGCTAAAGCAATTACAGCTTATACCCATACCGGCTATACAGCCTTCAGGCTGGCGGCTCACAGGCCTAAAGCCCGGATTTTCATTTTTACAGATAATCCGTGGCTTCCTTCAAGACTTAAACTTCTTTGGGGCGTTGAAGCTCTCTTCCTGCCCAAGCCATCTAAGACAGTTGATTACACCGAGATGATGCGTCAGGCACTAACCCGTAACAGATGGCTTGACAAAGGCGACGTTGTCATTCATCTGGCCAGCTTTCCTCTCAGCGCGAAAGGAAAAACAAATATGCTTTACCTTGCATCGGTTTGAGGTACCCCACGAAATTACCTGACCCATGAACCTTTGCAATATGTTATTGTTCGTGAAGCACACGATTGCAATCCAATAAGTAAAATTTTTGAACCTGAACACTTCCGGGTTTCCTTTATTTTTAGTAATCTTGCATACGATTATCAGCTCCAAAACTGAGATTCATTATCATGAAAAGAACTTTGAAAAAAGCCCTGTACCAACTGGTACCTTACTGGGCTTTCTTATTGGCCGGAATAATGCTGACTACTGTCGTTCAGGGAGAATCGGTACAGCCACCAGACCATCAGACCACCGAAAAGGAGGCTTTCGCTGCGGGTGAAATGATTATCGATCACGTAGTCGATGCCCATGAATGGCATATCGCGGTCGTTGGCCATACCCATATCACGATACCCCTTCCTGTCATCCTTTGGCACAATGGGCAGTTCCATGCATTCAGCAGCTCAAATTTCCATCATGGTCATGATGCCTATAATGGGTTCAGATTGATGAGCGAAGAACCTTACAAGGGCAAAATCATAAGTGTTACAACGGCTACTGACGGCCTTGAAGTGATCAACCCAGACCTACCCCTCGATTTTTCCATCACAAAAAACGTCCTGTCAGTGTTCATGAGCTCTGCGCTCATTGCGATCCTCTTTATTGTAATCGCCCGGAACTACAAACGAACCCGTGGTCATGCACCTAAAGGAATTCAATCCCTGATGGAACCCATTATCCTTTTTATCCGTGATGATATTGCAAAGGCATCCATTGGGCATCATTATGAAAAGTTTACCCCATATCTGCTCACCATCTTTTTCTTCATTTTTCTGAACAACCTACTGGGAATAGTACCTTTCTTCCCTGGTGGAGCCAACGTAACAGGAAATATCGGCGTAACGGCTGTGCTGGCACTGTTTACTTTTGGCATCACAACTTTTTCAGGAAATAAAGCCTATTGGAAACATATCTTCAACGCCCCGGGTGTCCCCTGGTGGCTAAAACTTCCTGTGCCGCTGATGCCTGTTGTTGAACTCGTCGGTGTCTTTACGAAACCCTTCGTACTGATGGTTCGTCTCTTCGCAAATATTACAGCCGGACATATTATCATCCTCGGATTCATGAGCCTTATCTTCATTTTTGGCAATATGAATCCGGTTACAGGCTATAGTGTTTCGATTGTTTCTGTGGGTTTTGCCATTTTCATGGGTTTACTTGAATGTCTGGTAGCGCTCATTCAGGCCTATGTATTCACCCTGTTGTCGGCTATTTACTTTGGCATGGCCACCGATGATCATCACTAATCCCATTTTATCTTCAAATTTGTAAAACCACCTTAAATTCAAGTTTATATGTCACTTTTATCAGTTTTATTACAGGCTGCTGCCGACTTGACTCCTTACGCAAAATTTGGAGCCGCTATCGGAGCCGGTATTTCAGTTTTAGGTGCTGCCCTCGGTATCGGCAACATCGGCGCCCGCGCCCTTGAGTCGATTGCCCGTCAACCTGAAGCTACTGGCGACATCAGAACGAACATGATTGTGGCCGCTGCGCTTATCGAAGGTGTTGCCTTCTTTGCAATCGTGGTGTGTCTGCTCATTCTGTTCATCTGATTCATCAATCAGCCGGGGACTCTGACAGGTAACGGTTGGTTACCGGGCAGAGCCCCCTCATTTTATCGAATTTAAACCTCAATAAATAATAATTGGTATATGGAATTAGTAACCCCGGGAATAGGTCTGATATTCTGGATGACCCTTTCGTTTGGACTGTTGCTTTTCGTCTTGACAAAGTTTGCCTGGAGGCCAATCATGTCGATGCTCAGAGAACGTGAACAATCGATCGAAGAAGCACTTCATGAAGCTGATAAAGCCCGCGATGAGATGAAGCAGTTGCAGGCCCACAATATTGAGCTGCTTAATCAGGCCAAAGAAGAGCGCGATGCCATTCTGAAAGATGCACGTCAGATCAGGGAAAAACTGATTGAAGAAGCCCGCGAAAAAGCAGGCCGCGAATATGACCGTTTATTGGAATCAGCTCAGGAAGCCATAAAAAATGAGAAAATGGCCGCCATTACTGAGTTAAAAAACGAAATCGCCACTCTAAGTATCGACATCGCTGAAAGACTCATGCGTGAACGCCTCACTTCAGCCGAAAAACAAGATGGACTGGTTCAAAAACTCATCAACGAGATTAAAATTAATTAGCCGTTGAAAACCTTTAGACCATGAAAGAAACCCAACTGGCCCGCCGGTACGCTCTTGCACTGTTTTCGGTTGCCCGTGAACTCAAACTGACGACGAAGGTTGCAGAAGATTTCGACCAATTAATTACTGTGATCAGACAAAACAGCGACTTCAGAACCTTGCTTAATAGTCCGGTAATCCCTGCTCATAAAAAAATCAGCATTCTGAAATCATTGTTTTCGCCTCACATGCATGAGCTCAGTATTCGCTTTATGATTCTGCTTGCCAAACATGAACGCGAACGATATCTGGAACTTGTGGCCGAACAAATAGGTGTGCTTTACCATGAATTTATGGGCATCGTTATCGTACGCGTTACTTCAGCAGCTCCGCTCAGTACAGAAAACCGTAACCAACTTTTAGAACATTTAAATGAAACGCTGGGCGACAAACTCGAGCTTCAGGAGGTCGTTGATCCTGAACTCGTAGGTGGCTTTATCCTCGACTGGAACGACCAACGTTATGACGCCTCCCTGTTGCGTCAGGTGAAAGAATTACGAAAAGAATTTCAGGAAAATCTATACGTCAGACAATTTTAAAAATTGATATATAATGGCAGAAATTAAACCTGCAGAAGTATCGGCCATTCTCCGGCAGCAACTAGCCGGCCATAAAAGCCAGTCAGAACTTGAAGAGGTGGGTGTGGTATTGCAGATCGGTGATGGTATTGCCCGCATCTATGGATTGACCAATGCCCAGTCGGGCGAACTCATCGAATTTGAGAAAGAAAGCCTAATGGCGATCGTACTCAATCTTGAAGAAGACAACGTAGGAGCTGTACTTCTCGGCGAATCAACCCAGATCAAAGAGGGGGATACCGTGAAGCGAACAGGTCGTATTGCCTCCCTTAAAGTAGGCGAAGGGTTACTTGGTCGTGTAGTAGACACCCTTGGCAACCCTGTTGACGGGAAAGGAGCCCTCACAGGACAACTTTACGAGATGCCTCTCGAACGCAAAGCACCCGGGGTTATCTTCCGCCGGCCAGTAAATGAGCCTCTCCAAACCGGTATTAAGGCTATCGATGCCATGATTCCCATCGGTCGCGGTCAACGAGAATTGATCATTGGTGACCGTCAGACTGGAAAATCGGCTATCGCTATCGATACAATCATCAATCAGCGTGAGTTTTACGAAAGAGGCGAACCTGTCTATTGCATCTACGTTGCTATCGGACAGAAAGGCTCTACCGTAGCCAATGTGATGAGAACCCTTGAGGAACATGGTGCTCTAGCCTACACAACGATTGTAATGGCCACAGCCTCCGACCCTGCTGCAATGCAGTTCTACGCTCCGTTTGCAGGTGCCGCAATCGGGGAGTATTTCCGCGACACCGGTCGTCCTGCCCTTGTCATCTATGACGACCTCTCCAAACAGGCTGTAGCCTACCGCGAAGTATCGTTGCTCCTCCGTCGCCCACCAGGACGTGAAGCTTATCCAGGCGACGTTTTTTACTTACATAGCCGGTTACTTGAACGTGCTGCCAGAATCATCGACTCCCACGAAATCGCCGTCAACATGAACGATTTGCCGGACTCCCTCAAGCCGCTCGTTAAGGGAGGAGGTTCACTTACCGCTCTGCCCATCATTGAGACGCAGGCTGGTGACGTTTCAGCTTACATCCCAACCAACGTAATCTCCATTACCGACGGGCAGATCTTCCTTGAATCAAACCTGTTTAATGCAGGAGTAAGACCCGCAATCAACGTTGGCATCTCTGTTTCTCGTGTAGGTGGTAACGCCCAAATCAAGTCGATGAAAAAAGTGGCCGGAACCCTGAAGATAGATCAGGCTCAATACCGTGAACTGGAAGCTTTCGCCAAGTTTGGTTCCGACCTCGACGCTGCCACCATGGCCGTTCTTGACAAGGGAAAACGCAACGTGGAAATCCTCAAACAAGGTCAATTTAGTCCAATGACCGTTGAAAAACAAATTGCTATTCTTTTCTGCGGAACCCGTGGTCTCATGCAAAAGGTACCGGTTAACCGGATTCATGACTTCGAGCTTGAATTCCTTCACCAACTGGAGGTTCATTCACCAGAAACACTGAAGACCCTGAAAGCCGGTCAACTTACCGATGAAGTGATTACCCGGCTCGAAGAACTGGCCAAAGAGGTATCACGCAAATACGAAAAATAAACCACACTGACCCATGCCCAACTTAAAAGAGGTTCGCCTGCGCATTGAGTCGGTGAAATCGACCCAACAGATTACCAGCGCCATGAAAATGGTCGCGGCATCAAAACTGCGTAGAGCCCAACAGGCTATTGTAGCCTTAAGACCTTATGCCGTAAAGATGTCTGGCATTCTGCAAAATCTGCAGCAAAATCTGGGCGAACAGGCCGAAAATCCATACATCACGCCTAAACCTGTCAAAAAAGTACTCATCGTAGTACTTGCCTCAAACCGCGGACTCTGCGGTGCCTTCAACACAAATGTAATCAAGGCAGTGAAAGGGCTCCTTGAAACCCGTTTTGCCGGGTACTATGAACATGGAAATCTCGGGCTTCTATGTGCCGGGAAGCATGCTACCGACTTTTTTGTAAGACGCGGATATCCGGTCATTGAACGTCATGATGAGTTGTTTGAGAAAATGTCCTTCGAGAAGATTGCTCCATTAGCCAGAAAGCTGATGGATTTCTATGTTAAAGGAGAGTACGACCAGATTGTAATGGTATATAACCAATTCAAGAATGCTGCAGTTCAGTTACTGGTCACCGAACAGCTACTTCCTCTGCCCCTTCCTGAAACCACAGGTACTGTATCAAACGTGCAAGCTGATTATATTTTTGAACCAGGTAAAAAAGAAATCCTTGACGAAATCATCCCGAAAGCACTCACCCTTCAGGTTTACAAGGCTTTCATCGACTCTTTTGCCTCGGAGCAAGGCGCCAGAATGACGGCAATGCATCAGGCCACCGACAATGCCGGGGAACTGATCAAGCAGCTCAAACTGTCGTACAACAAAGCCCGTCAGAGTGCAATTACTAATGAAATCATTGAAATTGTAGGTGGCGCTGAAGCCCAGAGAGGGTAAAACCACAATTTCGCCCTCCCCTGTCAAGGATAATTGTAATATAATTATTATTAACAAGCTATGATTAATAAACGAGTAGAAGCTGCCGTAAATGAGCAGATAAAACGTGAAGAACACAGTTCGAGACTCTATCTTGCCATGGCATCATGGTGCGAAGTGACAGGGTTTCCAGGTGCTGCCGCTTTTCTTTATGCTCAGGCCGAGGAAGAACGGATGCATATGCTCAAGTTTGTGCATTACCTCAACGACCGCAATGGACACGCTCTCATGTCGGCTCTCGACATGCCAAACCCTGAATATAAATCGTTGAAAGACGTATTCGAACAGGTCATGAAGCACGAGGAATACATCACAGCCTCCATCAATGAGTTATACGGTGTAAGCTTTGAAGAAAAAGACTTCACCACCGGTAACTTCCTCCAATGGTTTATCAACGAACAAATTGAAGAAGAAAGTACCATGCGGGGAATTCTTGATAAACTGAACCTTGCCGGCGATGGCCAATCCGGCGGATTGTTCCACATCGACAAGGAATTGACCACCATCGCTACTGCGCGCGCAAATGCTTCTACTACCGCCCAATAGCTTTCAAACCATCAGTTATACAATTAAGCCCGACTCTTTGTCCGGGCTTTTTTAATGCTCCTTAACCACCCTGATTACACTCATCCGGTATCGGTTATCTCAAAACGCTTCCCCTTATCCCCTACTTAACGATGACCCTAATCCCCACCAACCCGAACCACCCGGAAAATTTCCTGTGCGCTAAAGGCCACTGTCTTTTGCTGCCTATTAATATATAGTGAAAGATAGTTGCTCACAAAGACTTCCACCTGTTACTTACCAACCTGTCAATCATAGCTGTCGACCAATGCCTCCCCGTCTTTCAATTTTCAGGATAGCTAACGAAATCGGTACCTTTTGGCTGTTGCAATTTTTAGATCAAATCAGGTCTAAACTACAATAAAGCGCAAAACTAACTATAACAATCAGTAAATCTGTATAAATACAGCAGCTTCGTAAAGACAGCGTGAAGCATATAGGTTAAAACAATCCCCGGCGACTGCATAGTATAAACTAAATTGAAGAAATAGGGCAATGGGCTATATCAAAGTTTTACCTCATTCGATATGGGTTCGTTTGACGTTCGAAACTTTACGAAGCCGCTTCGAAGCCAGTTCGAAGCCGTAACGAAGCTACCCTAACTTTGGCATCTGTTAATCAACAACTTGGCAATATGCCTTCAGACCCCGTTTTGGAGGGTTTTTAAGGCAATTATGCTGTCCGCGAATAGTTGCTTTCAGGTAGTGATCCGGAGTTAATGCGTTGCTCGTTTCACGTAGCCATAAGGTGTTAACACATGCTAATAATTGGTGTATAAGTGTCCTGCGAGCCAAAGCCTCCCAAACATACCCCTAACATACTGTAAGCCCGTTAAAAATATAAGTAAATAAGGCTCTGGTCCCTCTGCGGCATATCTTAGGCCCATCGAAGACCTGATTATCAGTATATTTTAAATGATATATTTGGCTACATAAAAATTTATGTCCGGTTATTGTCCGGAAAATTCAGGATTGGGGCGTGCGAAAAAAAATAAATTTCCAATTCGTCCAATTTGCAACTTCTGGTATGGGTTTGACTCGGGCTGGTGGCATTATTCCAGACCCGGGAGTTTATGTAAAATGATAATTGTCGGGATTAACGCGGACTCCTAAACAAGACATTACCAAATGCGTTTTCAAAAGCTGACAGAAACATTTGCACTTGTAATGCCTACCAGAAAAGCAGCGCGGAAGGTCGTCGTAGTTTTGTGTCGAAAGCTTCATTTAAGAAGGGACGGTTCTGACTTGAAATGAATTTTCTCATTTCCCGGCTTTATCACCGGAAAGGATGCCACATCCCTTGATCGGAGAAGACATAATACCTCATGTGCACCCATCTTAGATGTATGAAACATAGAATGACAATGCGTGAGGGGCTGTTGACGCGAAAGAAAAGGGTTACCGCTTTCGGGCAAAGAACTCTTTAACCAGTCGGCTGGCTTCTTCGGCTTCGAGGCCAGTTGTCAAAACAGTTCGTGGATGGATAGCAAGCGGGGCCATGAGTGAAAATCCCCGATTCGGATCAGATGCACCATAGACGATCCTTCCGATCTGAGCCCAACCCAACGCACCGGCACACATGACACAAGGCTCAAGAGAAACAAACAGTGTACAATCGGTAAGGTATTTTCCACCCAGGGCATTGGTAGCCGCTGTGATAGCCATCATTTCGGCGTGCGCGGTAGGATCTTTCAAGCGTTCGGTGAGGTTATGGGCACGTGCAATAATGCGATTGTTGCATACCACAACGGCCCCTACAGGTACTTCGTCGGCATCGAATGCTTTACGCGCTTCCTTCAAAGCCTCAAGCATAAAGTGCCTGTCGGAAAAAACTGAAAATACCTGGCAATCATCCGCCTTTTCCATCTTCGGAAAGGTATTGATCAATAGTAGAAAACAAAACTGCCAGAGAGATGGGTTTCGTAATAAAATCGTTACACCCTGCTTCGCTGCCGGCAAGCGAGTCGGCAAGCATTACGTGGGCAGTCTGGGCGATAATCGGGATAGTTTTTGATAATAATCTGATAGCGCGCGTAGCATCCAAACCATCCATGCCGGGCATATCTAAATCCATCAGGATAAGATCCGTCTGACTGTTCTTTTTAAAGAGATCCACCGCCTCAAAACCATTGCCTGCCCAAAGAATATTAAGCTCTGAATGCGAAAGAGCGGCTGAAAAATATTGGACACTTGTCTCGGCATCCTCTGCTATAATTATAGTTTTTCCCGGCCAGCGATACATTTGTCGCATATTGAAAGAATTGTTCGGATTAATTAAAAATTAACGATTAATTGCACGATAGATCACTTCATTTAATTGTTCGGCTTTGAAAGGTTTGGTAATGAAATCGTCCATCCCAGCCTCAATGCAGGAATCCCTATCGCTATCGAGCGTATTGGCTGTCATCGCAATAATTGGAATGTGGGTTCCCAGCTTCTCTTCATCCTCCCGAATTTTAATGGTCGACTCTATACCATCCATTTCGGGCATTTGTACATCCATCAGGATCAGGTCGTACTTGTTTTTTCTGAATAGGTTAAGCGCTTCGATACCATTCGCAGCCACTTCAACAGAATGACCAGCCTTGTTTAGGTTGATAAGAGCAACCTTCTGGTTAATTGGATTATCTTCAGCCAGCATAATTCTCAAACCATTGTGGTGGTCGGCAGAATCGGCATGATTTCCGGCTGCCACTTCAGTGGCAGATTGCTCTATTTTCTCAAATGTGGCAGTGAACCAAAAAGTAGACCCCTTTCCAAGTACACTGCTAACACCAATCTGCCCATCCATCATTTCACAAAGGCTTTTACAGATAGCAAGACCAAGACCAGTTCCGCCAAATCGTCTGGTAGTAGAGGCATCAGCCTGAGAAAAGGATTTAAAAAGCCGGTCCTGTTGTTCGGTTGAAATCCCGATACCGGTATCAATTACCTCGAAGAGCAGTTTCAGTGCATTTTCGCTTTCCTGATGCGGTTTGACGCTTACCTGTATTGATCCTTTCGGGGAAAACTTGATGGCGTTGTTCAGCAGATTCACAAGAACTTGTTTCAGTCGGTATGGATCACCCACAATCGCCTCGGGTATCTGCTGATCCACAAAATACTTTAACTGAGCGTTATTGTTCTGGGCATTCACCTGCAATAGTTTAAAGACTTCCCTTAATTCAGTTCGCAGGTTGAACGGGATACACTCCAGATCAATCTGCTTTGATTCTATCTTGGAGAAGTCGAGAATGTCATTGATAATAGAAAGGAGATTCTTGCCTGAGATAAGAATAGTACCGAGGTAGTCACGCTGTTCATCGTCGAGGTTAGTTTGGGCAAGCAATTCAGACATGCCGATGATACCATTCATCGGGGTTCTGATTTCGTGACTCATGTTGGCCAGAAACAATGACTTAGCACGGGTGGCAGCCTCTGCATGCTCTTTAGCCTGCATGAGTTCCTCGTTCATGCTTTCCTTTTCGCGAAGTAATTTCGAGAGTTCCAGTTTCTGGTTATAAAGTTCAAGAAAGACCTTTACCTTTCCCCGAAGTATTCTCGGATCGATTGGTTTACTAATGAAATCGACGGCACCACTTTCGATCCCTTTCACAACATGAAAGTCTTCCTTATAAATAGCCGAGACAAAGATAACAGGAAGGAACTGAGCCTGTCTGGTTTGTCGCATGAGTTGAACGGTTTCAAAGCCGTCCATACCAGGCATCTGAATATCGATGATGGCGAGGGCAAAGTCGTGGTTAAGCACTTTAACCAGCGCCTCATTGCCCGAAAGCCCCCTGACAAAAGTTACATCAAAACCATCGAGCACAGTCTCAAGTGAAACAAGATTCTCAAGTTTGTCATCGACAATGAGTATCTGAGGTTTTTGGATCATAATAAATCTAATTAAACAACCATACCCGCATCAGGGAGATTAACTTCTCGACATTTACCGGTTTGGAAATGTAATCATTTGCTCCGGCATTGATACACTTGGCGCGATCTTCCTTCATGGCCTTGGCGGTAAGTGCAATAATTGGCAGGTTGCGGAAGCGTTTGTCTTCACGAATTTTACCAATAGCCTCATAACCATCCATTTCAGGCATCATAATGTCCATGAGCACGAGATTTGTATCCGGATGGTTATCGAGCATCTGGATTGCGTTTCGGCCATTATCGGCAGCCTTTATATCGAGACCTTTGTCTTCGAGTACACGGGACAGTGCGATCACATTTCGCATATCATCGTCAACAATCAGCACCTTTTTATCTCTAAAGATGCTGTCTTTATCATGCAGGTATGTGATGATTTGCTGCTGGTCAGAAGGCAGGTCACTTACGACGCGGTGTAGAAAAAGTGCCGTTTCGTCGAGGAGGCGCTCTTCCGATTTCACCCCTTTAATGATAATTGACTCGGTATAGTTGTGAAGTTCGGCGTTCTCTTCACGGGTTAGTTCGCGTCCGGTATAAACGATAACCGGAGGAATTTCGATAGCAGGGTCCCGGCGTAATTGTTTCAGCAGTTCAAAGCCGGTCATATCAGGCAAACCGAGGTCAAGAATCATACAATCATAATGGCCCGACTTAATACGATCTATGGCATCTTTTCCTGTCGAAACCGGCATAATCGCTACTCCCTCGTCACCAATAACAGTGCGTATGCTTTTTTGCAGGTTGGCATCGTCCTCTACCAGCAATAAGTCTTTAATCTTACGGTTGATGTAGCTTCCCAACCGGTCGAAGGCCTTTTCCAGTGCTTCTGGCTGGGCGGGTTTGGTCAGATAACCGATGGCACCCTTCCTGAAGGCATCGATGGTTTCTTCATAAGCCGACATCATGTGCACGGGAATGTGACGTGTTGATGGATTTTGTTTCAGTTCATCGAGAACTGCCCAACCATCAATACCTGGAAGATTGATGTCAAGAATAATGGCTGCTGGCTTAAATTTAATGGCGAGTTCGATTCCCTCCTCCCCTGTAGGTGCAGCCAAAACTTTGAATCCCTTATTTTTGGCTTCACCGGATAGGACTCGTGCAAAGTTCACATCGTCTTCTACAATTAGTAACTGTTTATCGGCGTCGCTGGAAGATTCCCTGTCGTCAGGAATTCGCTCGATGGGTTTATCAGGCAAATGAGCCGGTTTAGGCATTTCGACGTCAGGAGCCAGTGGATTCATGGCCTGTATATATTGACCTGGCTTCCCAAAAGAAACGGTTGGTGCGGGAGCAGCAAAACCCGGAGCAGGGCTCGCTCCCCCGGAAATGTAGCCGGTTTGCCCATCTAAGGGAAGGTAAAGCATGAAGCAGGATCCTTCACCAGGGATACTCTCGAGGCCGATCTCACCTCCAAGTAAACGGGCGAGTTCACGTGAAATTGAGAGCCCAAGACCAGTTCCGCCGTACCTTCGCGATGTACTACCGTCGGCCTGTTTAAAGGCCTCAAAAATCTCTTGTTGTTTCTCGGGTGGAATTCCGATTCCCGTATCACGAACACTGATCCTGAAGGCACCAGCATGCTTCAGTTTTTCGGTATGCAATGATTCAGAAGGGCCCACGAGATCAATACTAAAATTGATACTACCCTTGGCGGTAAACTTCAAGGCATTCGACATCAGGTTTTTCAAAATCTGCTCAACGCGTTGGCGATCAGTAACAATTGTGTCTGGCAAATCTTCGGCGAGGTGAAGGTCAAGCTTCAGACTTCGTGCTTCAATCTGGTGAGCAAAGGATCGGCGCACATAATGGAGCAGATCAGAGATTGCCATTTGTTCGTTGTTCACATCCATCCGGCCAGCCTCGATCTTTGATAGATCAAGAATATCGTTAATCAGGCTTAGTAACTCGTTACCGCTGTGGTTAATAATTTCAGCTGCCTCAACCTGGTCGGCTTTGAGGTTTCCTTTCTTGTTGTCAGCAAGGCTTTGTGAAAGGATGAGCAGGCTGTTGAGTGGAGTACGTAACTCGTGCGACATGTTGGCAAGAAACTCCGATTTATACTTACTGGCACGATCAACTTCAGCGGCCTTTCGTTCAATCTCTTCTTTTGCTTTCTGAAGTTCCTTATTTTTAATCGCGATTCCAGTTTTCTGTTGCTCGAGCATGTGAGTTTTTTCCTCCAATTCTTCGTTGGTCACACGAAGCTCCTCCTGCTGCGATTGCAGGTGTTGTTCCGATTCTTTCAGGGCATGGGCCTGCTCTTCCAGTTCTTCGTTGGCTTCCCGAAGCTCTTCCTGTTGTACACGTAACTCCTCGGCCTGCTCCTGAGTCTGAAGCAGAAGTTGTTTCATTTCCCATTTGACCCTGATGCTTTGAATAGAAATGGCCATACCTTCAGCGATCGTTTCAAGCAACCGAAGCTTTTCAGGGGTGAACGCCGCAGTTGAAGCCATCTCGATGACTCCGGCCACTGCATTTTCATGAACGAGGGGTAACACGATGATATGTTGCTTGTCGGCTTCACCCATACCAGACCGTATGAGAATAAAATCGGACGGGGCATTCTCGTAGCAAATCATTTTCTGCTCAAGGGCCGCCTGTCCAATTAAACCTTCACCAAAAGCAAAGGTTGAGACGTCTGATTTACGGTGAGTAAAAGCATAGCTACCTGACAAGGTCAGCAGGTTGTTTTCGCGACATAAATAGATCGCTGCCGCCTGAAATCCAATAATAAGAGCCAGTTCAGACAACAAATCACTGCCCAGTTGTTCGAGGGTTTTGTCGCCTCTGAGGGTTTCGTTAATCTTTACCACACTGGTCTGCATCCAGATGTTTTCCTTATTCACCCTGTTCAGTTCTGCCAGATTGTTACGCATGCGAATAAGCGCATTGCCAAGCAGATCATGCTTGCTGAGCAACGTGAAGGAAGCATGGTCATCACCTTCGCCGACAGCCCTGGCAAACTGGGCTGCTGAGGCCAGATTAGCCGATAGCTTATTAAGAGCCTCGGCCATCATGCCTAATTCATCTTCACTTTTGATGATCAATGGATGCTCCCGATCAACCACACCAGCAGCAAGGTCATTGAGCACGGCGGTAGTCTTCACCAGCGGTCGGGTAATATAACGGGCAACCAAGCCAATAACAACAGTTAATAGAATGATTCCCAACAGCCCCACCAACATCGTTCGTTTCAGATCAGCATTAGCCTTGGCAGTAATGATTCTGACAGGTACCAGAACGCCAATAGACCATGGATGAGGAGAAGATCCGATACTCACTGGGACGAAGCTGAGATAGGCTTCCCCTCCGGTAAATGAGTCATTATAAGTCACAGAAAGCTGTTTTCCTTTTTTTACTGATTCCAAAAACCCTAACCTGTGAACGGTTACAGAGTCAATGGCCGTGATATATTTCCCTATCAGGTTTTCCTGAGGAAAAGAGACCAAACAACCATCATGAGCTACCAAAAAGGCAAATCCGTTTTCAATAGTTTGGTTATCTCCGAAATCAGAGCGAAACCTGTCAAGGCTGACATCGATGCCTA
The DNA here is from genome assembly GCA_001768515.1 of Bacteroidetes bacterium GWE2_42_24. Taxonomy (GTDB): domain Bacteria; phylum Bacteroidota; class Bacteroidia; order Bacteroidales; family TTA-H9; genus GWE2-42-24. Next base: position 105,835 of record MEOA01000001.1, read on the forward strand.
TCACCCCCTGAAATTTTCCATTCACTAAAATAGGAATAACCATACTGGTTTGGAGGATGGCATCTTCGGGGCGACCGGTAAAACTATAGCTATAAGGGGCTATGACGGTTTCGCGAAGTGAACTTTTGGGTATCGTATAATAATCACTTTGAAAAAGAACAGCATTAGGATCCCATTTTTCCAACAGGATGTTATTGCCCTCCCGATAGAAAGTAACAGCCAGATTTCCAAGACGAGTACTGCCATTACTACGGGCAAAGCGGTCATCGAGATTGTCGATCGTTGCAGTGTCCCAGAGTGTCCACACTGAAAGGAAAGATGGATTTTCTTCCATCGTCTTTTTCATTATCGCCATAAAGACAGACCGACGTTCGTTTTCAGGAATGGATTTAAACTGAGAGAAAGTCTGCGCCAACGTACGGGCTGCCGTCATATATTCATTTAATGTATTGGCCGTCTGATTTGAAAATTCCCGGGCTTTGGCGTCAACCAGTGCGTGCGCTGTATCTATAGCCCGCTGCCGGTTGGTGCTTCCCACATAAAACAGAACGATTCCAAAAATAAGCACAGTCGTGCTTATGACAGCCACCATCAGTTTGGCATTGAGGGAGGCTTTAAGCAATCGGTATCTCATCATGAGTGATTGGGTCAATAGTGAATAACGGTATTTTAATGTATCGAGAACTGGTTATACGTAAATAAATAAATAAGTTACTATACTATACATCACCAGTGGCCTCCCTATTTCTTAACCGGGTCAAAAACACACCAGACACCAACACAATGCCGGCTACAACAAAAGCCGGGACAAAGGATGACTTGGCTTCATATTGCCGGGGCAAACTCACACCCAAAATAAAAAAGAGGACATTCACGGCAAACCCCGAAAGGATACTGGCCAAGGCACTCTTCCGGTACCTTAAGGGTTCTTTATCAATAAGTGCGAGCAGGGTAATGGGTACAAAAATTGAAATGGTACCTAAACCAACCACCATGAGGTTCACGATATCAGGAATGAGTAAAGCTAAAATCAATGCCAGCATTCCAAACAGAATAGCAGCAACTCTAAGCATACGAAAGAAGACTTGACTGGTCATTTCTCCGATGCCCCAGCCTTTAAGATCATTAACCGCAGAAATTGAAATGATGTTCAGAAAACTGTCACCCGATGACATTAGGGCCGACATCAGGCCAACAACCGAGAAGGCGAGTAGTCCATTCGTTGAATGGCGACTCAAAAAAAGAAAGGTTGTATCGTCAGGAGCCAGGGTGTCGCCGGACTGAACCCGCATCGCCATACCAACCAGGGGAAACAACAAATAAAATGGCAACATACCGAATCCTGACCACAAAGCAGCTTTACGCGCTACCTTTTCTGATCGGGCAGCAAGCAAACGTTGCCAGATATCCATCCTGACCAATACCGATGGGGCAATAAAGAGTGGTAATCCGATCAGAAATGCCCAACCATAAATAGTACCGTTAAGCATCTCCGATGGCAATTGACCTAAAGCTGCCAGTCCGTTTGTATCAGCCCATATACCCGGGATAAAGATTACAATCATCATCAATACAATGACTATAAACTGAACCATATCGGTAAGAATCACCCCGGCCAATCCGGCCATGGCTGTATAAAAAATAACAATTACGCAAGAGATAACCGCTGCGGTGATGTAGCCCAGACCGAAGGCATACTTCAGTAACGAGGCCATCCCGACGAATTGAGCGGCGAGCAAAAAAAAGAAGATAAATATATTAACTCCGGTTACAACTGTTGAAAACCAGCGAGAAAAGGACGAGTTTGGACCAATACCAAATGCATGGTTGAGATACTGAGGAAAAGAAAAAATATTAAACTTAACACCGGCTCTATGAATTCGCGGTGCATACCATGCAACAAGAAAGAAACCAAGAAAATAGGCGACACCAACGCCGGTGGCAGCAAAGCCCGCCTGGTAGCCCATCGAAATAAGGCCGATGGATGTTCCGCCACCTACAAAAGTCGCCAGCGTCGTAAACACCAGTAGAATCATACCAGTGTTACGATTATTGACGAGATATGATTCAAGAGTCCCACTGCGCATGTATTTGATTGTAAGAACAATCATCATTAGCAGAAAGACGGCTATCCAGAAAATTAGCCAATTCATGCTCAATTCAACTTCCGTTTCAGCAAATATATTGATTCGGTTCGAATTACCAATGGATTTCGTTTCTAGTTTATACTGAAAATGCCTTCCCCGGGTACGTTTTCTGCAATCCTTCAGATTAAAGAAATAGAAATCTGACATCCCCGTAAACAACAGCAAACAATAACAAATCAGACGACAACAAGGAAAAACACAGGCAGATTGGCAGAACATTAGGTAGTGATTATAACCAAACCAAACAAAACAGGCAGCTATTCCGGATAACATTGTGCAGCTACTTTAAACCCGGATGGTCGTTTCCAAAAGCCAGCTATTGGCACTCCTACGCCCTGAATTGAAAGAGACTGTCAAATTATTAGTCCCAACGAAGTCCCTATCTTTGTTTCCTTAAACTATGCATTCATGAAAGCAGAAATTATTACCATTGGAGATGAATTGCTCATCGGACAGGTGATAGATACCAATTCAGCCTGGATGGCAGCACAACTCAACGCTATTGGAGTAGACGTAAAGCAGATAACCAGCATTGCTGATGCCAGATTACAGATACTGCATGCACTCTCTGAAGCAGGTAACAGAGCAAGGATTGTGCTGATTTCAGGAGGACTTGGCCCCACACGCGATGATATTACCAAACAAACACTTTGCGAGTACTTTGACACCAACCTGATTGTTGATGAATCCGCTCTGGCAGATATCACAGCCTTTTTTGCGCGAAGGGGGATTTCTATGACTGAACTTAACCGAAAACAATCAGAGATGCCTGCAGTATGTACTTCAATTCCTAACCCTGCAGGAACAGCCCGTGGTATGTGGTTCGAAAAAGACAATACCATTTTCATCTCAATGCCCGGAGTACCATTTGAGATGAAAACGATCATGACCGATTATGTTTTGCCTGCGCTTAAAAAACGTTTCCCCAACACAGCTGTTGTACACCGAACCATCCTCACCACCGGACTGGGTGAATCGTTTCTGGCTGCCCGTATCGAAGCATGGGAAAACAGCCTGCCCGGCTATATAAAGCTTGCCTACCTGCCTCAACCCGGAATTGTCAGGCTACGTCTGACGGCACGTGGGTGCCACGAAGACAAGCTTCAAAAAGAAATTGACACGTTGATAGAAAAGCTATATGGCCTGATTCCTGAGCTAATATTCGGAGAGGGTACCGAGACACTCGAAGGAGTAATTGGAAAACTTCTTTTGTCAAAAAAACAAACCATGGCAACTGCAGAAAGCTGCACGGGAGGTTCCATTGCCCAAAAGATCACATCGGTGTCCGGAAGTTCAGCCTATTACAAGGGTTCGGTGGTGGCATATTCCAATGAGATAAAGCAACAGGTGTTAAATGTTGACCATGAATCATTAGCGCAAAATGGTGCCGTCAGCAGGGAGGTTGTTGAACAAATGGCACAGGGAGCCTGCAGGGTCCTGAATACCAACTGGGCTATATCGGTTTCGGGTATTGCCGGCCCAGATGGTGGCACCGAGGAAAAGCCAGTCGGTACTGTCTGGATCGGGGTAGCCGGCCCTGACGGAGTAACATCTCAAAAGTTTCTTTTTGGCGATAATCGTGAACGCAATAACATTAGGGCGACAATTGCTGCCCTCAATATGCTACGCAGCAAGATACTGCAATCCATGTAAAAATGGCTTAAAGGTCAGCGACCATTCCCGGAGACAGCGTTGCTGTCGGGAAATTCTCCACTATACTTCCTCCTCGACGACGACATTCAGGAAGGTGTTGAAGTCTTTCATGACACTGAAGACCTCTGTTGCCGATTTCACCAAATCGGTCTTAGCGAATACTTTATCATCGGGGGAATGACCAACAACAAAATGTTTGTTCATCAGATAGTCAATTCCTTCAAAAGAGTTGTCGTACCCTTTAGGCGGACGAGTGAGCCGGTCGCCCATGTCGCTAAGACCGCCAAAGGTTTTCACAAATTCAGGAGCTGAAACTATGGATTTAAATTTCGGGTAATTATAGAATATCTCCTGACGGAATTTCTTAAGCAACGGAGACATGGGCATATACACCCCTCCGCCTATAAAAGAAGCTCCCGGTTCGAGATGGAGATAATAACCGGCAAAGGTGCTTTTGCGTCCGCCCCGGGCCATAAAAACACCCATATTCGTCTTATATGGGTCTTTGTTTTTGCTGAAACGAATGTCCCGATTGATACGAAACAAGCAATCAGATGCAGTAATTGTACCGATAGAGGGGTCAAATTGCTGAATCTGGTGAATTATTTCTTCGGTAATCCTCAAAAGATTACTCCGGAGGGCTTGGTATTCGGATCTGTTTGCATCGAACCATTCACGGTTATTATTGGCGGCCAGACGGGAAAGAAAGTCGAAAAAAGGGGCAGCAGTTGTCATGTAATTTATTAATTTAGAGTAACTTTAAAAAACAAAACCACCAATTTATCGGGTGATTGCGGTTATCTCAAAGAGAAGTCAAAGATACAATTGAAAATATTCATAGAGCTGATTGTAAAAAAACCGTTACGTTTGCGTCTTATCCATTAGAAAGACGCCTTCGACCATGAAAATATTCTTCCGGCTTTTGCGTGAGAGCCTCATTTTCGCGCTTCACGAGCTCAAAGCAAACAAAGTTCGCACGATACTATCGCTTTCGGGCATAACTATTGGGATTTTCTCAGTAATTTCGGTGCTCACCATATTCGACTCACTTGAAATACAGTTGCGCTCGAGCATCAATTCGCTGGGGTCAGATGTACTGTATATTCAGAAATGGCCTTGGAGCATGGATAATAACTACCCCTGGTGGAAATATATCAATCGGCCTAATACCACCCTTACAGAAATGAATCAGCTTGTTGAACGCTGCCCGGCAGCAGGCCCTGCAGCCTATCTGCTTGGGACAAGTTCCAATATAAAATATAAAAGCAAGAGCCTTGAAGATGTAAGTGTACTGGCTTGTTCACACGAGTATTACAAACTACGCGCTATGGAATTTGCACGGGGAAGGTACTTCTCACCGGTTGAATCGCAAAATGGAAGGCCGGTCATAGTTTTAGGAGGAAGCCTCGCGGAGAAGCTGTTCAAAGATGAGGAAGCCATTGGTAAAACTATTAAAGTACTGGGCCGCAAAGTCGAAGTGATAGGGATTTTGAAAAAAGAAGGGAGTGCTATCGGTGAAAGCCTTGATGACCAGGCTGTCATGCCTGTAAACTTTGCCCGTAATATGTTGGACTTTGACAGAGATGGAACCATCGTTGTAATGCCACGCGAGGGTGTAACCCGGGCAGAACTTAAAGATGAGCTCACCGGTGTAATGCGGGGCATCAGACGCTTGAGTCCTGGGGCTGAAGACAACTTTGCCATCAATGAAATTAGCATCATTACTGAAATGTTCGATGGCTTCTTCAAAGCCCTTGCCATCATAGGTTGGGTTATTGGGGGTTTCTCACTTCTGGTTGGAGGATTTGGAATTGCCAATATCATGTTTGTATCAGTAAGAGAAAGAACGAGCATCATAGGAATTCAAAAGGCCTTAGGCGCAAAAAACTATTTTGTACTGACCCAATTTCTGACCGAATCGGTCGTATTAGCACTTATGGGCGGATTAGGAGGGCTAATCATCATCTGGCTCCTCACTTTGCTTATAACTTATGGATTTGATTTTGAGCTATTTTTGACAATCAAAAACACAATACTGGGGTTATCGGTAAGTGCATTTATAGGATTGGTTTCAGGCCTAATCCCGGCGTGGTCGGCTTCCAAGCTGGATCCTGTGGAGGCCATGCGAAGCAATGGGTAGGAGATCAGAAAAGAATGAAAAATCCTGAACCCAGACAATTCTTATCGACTTTTTTTTAATTTAGCCAACACCAAAACATCCAAAGGTGAAAGCTGCCCTCTTCGATGATACGCTGAAGTACTACAACGCGCTGCTCAACGACATTGAGAAGGCACATCAGTTCATTTTTATGGAGTTTTACCGATTTGGCAACGATGCCGTTGGAAGCCGCTTTCGTGATGCACTGACGCGTAAGGCTCATGAAGGGGTAACGGTTAAATTGCTGCTTGATTCCTGGGGAACCAAAGGACGTGAGGCGTTCTTCGCGCCCCTGACCGAAGCAGGTGGTGAAGTAAGATTTCATGAAAAGCTGAGATTTTCTCCCGACTTCTTCACCCGAAATCATCGTCGAAACCATCGGAAAATTACTATCATCGACGATAAAATCAGCTACATCGGATCATCCAACCTTACAGACTACAACATTGTCTGGCGTGAACTGATATTGAGGCTTAACGGCCCCATCGCCCTCACCTTTAAAAAAATATTCCTTCAGATGTATGAACTGGCCAGTGGTTATCTGAAGGTGCCGTCTGAGATGAAGATACCCCTCACTTTCCATGGACTGGAGATTATCCGTGATATTCCTTCCATTACCTTTCAGCCGGTTAAGAAAAGGATGATCAAGCTTATCCGCAACGCCCGGAAAAATGTTGTTGTGGAGACTCCATACTTTCTGCCCAGTTTTCTTGTGCGCAAGGCATTGATCAATGCAGTCCGCAGAGGTGTAGATGTCAACATCATTATTCCCCGTAATTCTGATGTTGGGATGGTCGATATACTGCGTAACCGTTATCTGGGGCCATTGCATGAGAAAGGAATCCGATTCTCCTTATATACAGGGCCGAACCTGCACGCCAAGCTTCTAATGACCGACAACAACACTTTTGCTATAGGGTCACCAAACTTCGACTACCGTAGTTTCAGGTTTCAGCATGAAATTTTGATGGTTGGATCGGAAAACGATATTACACGGCTACTGTTAAATCATGTTTCCAATACAATTATTGATACAATTCCTTTTGATTATGAAGGATGGAAAAACCGCAATTGGTTTATCCGTCTGCGCGAATGGCTTTTAATCCCCCTGAGGCACCTGCTTTAGGCCGGTAGATAACCAGAAATACTCCGGAAAACACAAGCATAGCCGCACCCGCCTTTTGCAAGGTGAGCGTCTCATCATAAGCGATCCAGGCTACCAGCGAAGCAATGACCGGTTGCAGATAGATGAAATAACCGGCCGCCGTTGCACTAACATGGCGTAAAGCCCAGGCGGTAAGGCTAAATGCTGTAAGAGTGGTAAGAAATACAACATAGAAAAGAGCAAGCCAGGCATTGGTTGTAAAATGGCTAAATGTCAACGAAGGGATGTCCTTAATCACATACGGCACAACGAACAATGACCCCCATGAAAAGGTATGAGTCATAACGGTAAGAGCACTATAACGCGCCATTAGCGGCTTAACCACAACCAGATAAAGAGAATAGGAAGTAATATTTAGCAAAATCAGTAAATTCCCGGTAAGGGTTCCTTCTGCTCTGCTATTGGCTCCAGCCAGGATGACAAGCCACAAAGCACCCAATGCCCCGGTTATCATACCAGCGGCCTTTTGCCAGGTAAGCCGCTCACCTATAAACATCATGGCAAAAAGCATCACCATCATAGGACTCAGGGTATGGATTATGGAAGTGTCAACCGGAGAGGTACGCGAGAGCCCTTCAAAAAACAACACCTGATTAATCGCGATTCCTGTCAGACCGCTCAAAATCATGCGTAATCGGTCAGAGGGATTCACCTTTTCAGCTCCTTTCAGCAGATAAAGAGGCCAAAGGACAAGTAGTGTTCCGGCCAGACGGAAGATCATCAGTTGCCGTGGCGTAACGAAAACAGGCATGAGTCCTTTGGCGACCGCATAGTTCACCCCGAACAATATGCTCGTGAAAGTAAGAGCCAGCAGCGCTTCACGTTTTTTCACGGGTTCAGCTATTTAATCCTTCCCGAAGCATGATAATGTCTGACATAATAAGGTTCATCGAGGCTACTTATAATAACACCTTTTGTAGTAGAGGCATGGACAAATTTTCCATTACCAGTAAATATGCCGACATGATAACCCGTTCGTCCACCAGTTTTAAAAAACACCAAATCCCCCGGTTGCAATTGAGATTTGTCAATTGCCTCAATTTCTCTCATCATTTCGATAGAACTCCTCCGAAGGTTAATGCCACGGGCTTCACGTATGACGTTCATAACAAGCCCGGAGCAATCTACGCCGGCGCGGGTGGTACCTCCAAATTTGTATGGAACCCCCAGCCACGGGGAAATAGCCGCTGACAACCTTGCATCTGCGTTCTCTTTATCTAAACCTGCAACATCATGTATCGAATCGGGTTCGAAAGGGCCATCGGGAGCAGTCACCACCGGTTTATAGATATCCTTCTGTGCCTGACGGATCTGCCCGCAGCTCACCGTCAGAACTATAAGCATAAGCCAAATAACCAATCCCTTAATAAAATGCTTCTTTTTCATGATAATCCAGCTGCAAACCTACATAAAAAGGTAATCTCAATTGATTCTATGACGATGGGAGCGCCATGATCAGATACAACACTACTAAACAATAAAGAACACTAACCGCTCTGTTAATACAAACTGAGCCGTTGATCCTGAATCTTTTCGTTAGTAATATAGTCGTCGTACTCCGTCTGTTTATCAATCATGCCTCGCGGACCCATCTCAATAACCCTGTTACAGACAGTCTGAATAAATTCATGGTCGTGTGATGACATCAGAATATTGCCTTTAAATTTCATCAAGGTATTATTAAATGCCTGTATCGATTCAAGATCCAGGTGATTTGTCGGCGTATCAAGTAACATCACGTTGGCATTACGGATCATCATACGGGCAATCATGCAGCGAACCTTCTCACCTCCTGACAGGACACTTGTTTTCTTAAAAATTTCTTCTCCCGAAAAAAGCATCTTTCCCAAGAAACCACGAATAAAGAGTTCGGTAGTATCGTCTGAAAACTGGCCAAGCCAGTCAACAAGATTCAAATCTGTCTCGAATAGTATGTCGTATTCCAATGGTAAATAGGCTTTTGTAATTGTCTGACCCCAAACAAATGTCCCCTCATCGGGTTCAATGTGTCCCTTCAGTATTTCGAATAAAGTGGTCATCGCTCTGGGATTGTTTGAAAGAAATACCACTTTATCGTCCTTTTGCATCGTAAAGCTAAGATTCTTAAACATCAGTTGCCCATCCACAGTTTTAGACAGCCCTGACACTTCAAGGATGTTATTGCCAGGCTCACGACCAGGTGTAAAGATTATGCCGGGATATCGTCGGGTTGAAGGTTGGATTTCCTCAATGTTGAGCTTGGCAAGCATCTTTTTGCGGCTGGTGGTCTGTTTTGACTTGGAAGCGTTGGCGCTGAACCGTTGAATAAATTCAAGGAGTTCCTTTTTCTTCTCCTCTGCTTTCTTATTCTGAGTCTGCAATTGTCTTAATGCCAACTGGCTCGATTCGTACCAAAAGCTATAATTACCCGGGAATAACTGTACCTTTCCAAAATCGATGTCTACAATATGGGTACATATTGAATCAAGAAAGTGGCGGTCATGGGAAACCACAAGCACAGTATTGTCAAAATTGGCCAGATAGTTTTCGAGCCATGTGACAGTATCCAGATCGAGATCATTGGTGGGCTCATCAAGCAAAAGATTATCGGGTTTGCCAAACAAAGCGCGAGCAAGTAAAACCTTTACTTTTTGTTTACCGTCCAGTTCTTTGAGAAGCTTATAATGATATTCCTCCTTCACGCCCAAACCGCTCAACAGACTAGCGGCATTACTTTCGGCGTTCCAGCCATCCATTTCTGCAAAATGACCTTCAAGTTCCGAAGCCAGCAAGCCGTCAGCTTCAGAGAAATCAGACTTAGCATAAAGAGCGTCCTTTTCGGACATGACTGTCCAGAGTTGTTCATGACCCATAAGTACGGCGTCAAGAACGGTGAATTCATCAAATTCATTATGATTCTGCCGGAGCACTGAGAGTCGTTCACCGGCACCAAATGAAACCTGGCCCCGGCTAAACTCCATATCGCCACTCAGCATCTTAAGAAAAGTTGACTTGCCTGCACCGTTGGCACCAATAATACCATAGCAGTTACCATGAGTAAATTTCAGGTTCACATCCTGAAATAAAATTCGCTTTCCGAACTGAATAGCCAGATTGGATACTATTATCATTTACAAATATTTAATTTACGATTTCTCTCTCTTTTAAAGAGCCGGCAAAGGTAGGCATAATTTTTTTCTAGCATCCCGCATGATGTTCCCGAAAAATATGTCTTACTTCCAATCAGGCTGAATGAACAAATAAGAAGTAGGCTTGTAAGTTGAAAGAAAAGCAGATTCAAATGACATATCTGATTAAGTTGTAAACAAAATTCATTATTTCATCAATGAAAACTCTGACCACCCTTCTCATCTGTATACTGATCGCCACAGCGCAAATCAGTTACGCTCAGATCACGCTTGAAAAAACCTATACCGGCGTATCGGCTGGCATCGCACACACCGAGACATACGGAGACAAATACTATGTAATGGATGTAGCCAACAGTCAATGCCGCATATACAATCTTGACCATTCGCTTTGGAAAAGCGTCGGCCTGAGCGTTCCTTCAAATTATTACCTTTACGACATCCAATATGTCACCGAACACCTGTTCAATACAGATAATTCCATTGAAATGCTATATGTTTGTTATAACTACAATAGTACTCTTGATTATTACACGTATGAAACACGAATTGCCAGTGAAACGGGCACCTTGCTTCTGACGTTGCCGGGAGCCGGTTATAATTGGATCACCGATGTAGCAGGAGCCGGCACCAGACTTCTCAGCTATGTATACAATTACGCCGTATCACCATACACGGTAACAACAAAAGTATATTCACTGGCGGGGTCATTGTCGTCGGAGGCAAGCGATGCCACAGGTGCTATTGGTCTTAAGGCATACCCAAATCCCGTAAACGGCAACCTGCGGGTCGAATACACGCTACCGGAGGGCCTCAGACAAGCAGAATTATCCGTTGTAAACACTTCAGGGCAAATCGTCAGAAAATATACGGTTGACCATAACTTCGATAGTCTGACACTTGACACAAAAGGCCTGGCTCCCGGCACATATTTTTGGCATCTCCAAGCTCCAGGTTTTCAAGGATCTAGTCAGCAAATAATTGTTGCACAATAACTTTTCACCTTATGAGAATTAAAAAAAATATCGCTATCAGCGAATCCGGATTCATGTTTAATCCAATCACAGGAGAATCATTCACAGTGAACCCGATCGGTACTGAGATCCTACAGATGATTAACGACGGATTCGAGTCTGATCAGATTATTGAGGCAATCTGTAATAAGTATCAGGTCGACCAGCACACTTTCGATAAAGATCTGACTGATTTCACAGGAATGCTTGATCATCATCATCTGAGCCAACATCATGACAAGGAAGAAGCTTAACATTGCAGTCACAGGGCTAAATGCCATTGACAGTCCGGGACCCGGTGTCGCGGTCATCAGGGGATTACTGGAGGCCAAATCGTTCGATGCCAACATTGTCGGGCTTGCATACGAATCACTTGAACCGGGAATCTATATGCACAACCTGGTTTCTAAAACTTATCAGGTTCCATATCCTTCAGCAGGTGTAGACGTTTTGCTTGATCGGCTGCAGTTCATTCACCAGAAAGAGCATCTTGATGTGATTATTCCCAATTTTGACGCTGAACTCTATTCATACATCAAAATTGAAGGGGAGTTGAATGCCATGGGAATACATATCTTTTTACCAACAATGACGCAGTTGGAAGAGCGCCACAAAATAAATCTGTTTGATTTCGGAAAAAAATATGCCATCAAGGTCCCGAAGAGCAAAGTAATATACGAAATATCGGATATTTATGATCTGCAAAAAGAATTCGAGATGCCTGTTGTAGTCAAAGGAAAATTTTACGATGCCGGCATTGCTTCCAACATCGACCAGGTAAAGAGTCTTTTTAAAAAAATCAGTGCCAAGTGGGGTTTGCCCATCATCATTCAGGAATTCGTGCAAGGAACCGAATTCAATATTACAGGATTGGGGGATGGAAAAGGGAATACTATTGCTGCTGTTCCTATGCGGAAACAGTACATTACCGATAAAGGCAAAGCCTGGGGAGGAATCAGCATAGCAGACCAGACAATGCTCGACCTGACCAATCATTTCATCGGATCGACCAAATGGCGTGGAGGCTTTGAGCTTGAACTCATGAAAGACAAGAATAATGAGTTTAATCTATTGGAAATCAACCCAAGAATGCCCGCCTGGATTTACCTTGCTGTAGGTGTTGGTCAGAATATCCCGGAAGCACTTGTCAGGATGGCTCTGGGCGAGGAGGTAACACCCTATACGACGTATGATATAGGAAAAATGTTCATCAGGTATGCCTGGGACATGATTGTAGATATTTCAGAATTTCAAAAGATTAGTACATCAGGAGAATTATAAACCACCATTATCATGGAGAAATTAAGATACGAACGACCCATTATCAGACGACTTGACAGCGAGATGCCAAACAAATTCGGGATGCGTACCGATTATCGTCCCACTACCCAAATCGAAGGTGTAGCCGTAAAAACGCTCATCGAAGAATTTGGCTCCCCCCTGTTTGTCATTTCGGAAAAAGTGCTCAGAAGCCAGTATCGGAAAGCCCGGAAAGCATTCACAACACGTTATCCTAAGGTGCAATTTGCATGGTCTTATAAGACTAATTATATCAGCGCCGTTTGCAATGTTTTTCACCAGGAAGGCAGTTGGGCTGAAGTGGTATCGGGTTTTGAGTTTCAGAAGGCATTAGGAAACGGAGTCGAAGGAAGTAAGATCATTTTCAATGGTCCCGACAAGTCAGAAGAAGATCTGGAAATGGCCATTAAACACAATTCACTGATCCATATTGATCACCTCGATGAACTTTATACATTGACAGAATTAGCCGACCGTCATAAAACCAAACCAAGGGTGGCTATCAGGGTAAACATGGATACTGGCGTCTACCCAATGTGGGATCGATTTGGTTTCAACTATGAAAACGGTCAGGCTTGGGATGCCCTAAATAAAATTATGCATTCAGGCAAACTGGAACTTGTTGGTTTGCATTGCCACATCGGAACTTTTATGTTATCGACTCAGGCATATGCCGTTGCAGCTGGCAAGTTGGCTGAATTAGCAATTGGGGTACAACGCAAATTCAATCATACAATCAAATATATTGATATGGGTGGGGGTTTTACCTCAAAAAACACACTAAAAGGAGCATATCTTCCCGGATCCGACACTAACCCATCGTTTGACGATTATGCTGAAGCGATTACAACCGCATTGCTTAATGCTGATTTTACTGCTGAATATTTACCAACCTTGATACTTGAGACCGGGAGGGCTCTTGTGGATGAAGCCGGATATGTGTTAGGTACCGTTATTTCAAATAAAAGGTCATCTAAAGGGAAGCGTATAACAATCGTTGATATTGGCGTTAATCTGATGTTTACATCTTTCTGGTATGACCACAAAGTTACACCAGCACAAGAGTTTACACAGTACGCCGAAGACACCACGCTCAACGGACCTCTATGTATGAATATTGACGTGATACGTGAATCAGTAAGCCTCCCTTTACTCAACAAGGGTGACAATATTGTTGTACATTCAGTTGGAGCCTATAACATGACCCAGTGGATGCAATTCATTACACTCAGGCCAGCTGTAGTAATGATTGATGTTGACGGCAAACCTCACATTATCAGGGAAAAGGAGAACCTTAATACAGTGAATGGGCAGGAGCGTATCCCTATTCATCTGAATCGTTTTGAATTATAGTAAATAACAGAACAGGTAACAAATACCGGAACCGACTCATCAGACTCTGGTATTTGTTTTATATCAAACAAAACATAAGCCGATTGTTTCATACTTTTGCTATAGAAATCAATCGATACGGATGGAAAACCGACTTCACATCAAGCAGCTGCCTCACCTTCTCGTGTTGCTATTTTTAATCACGGAAAGCTTCAGTGCATGGATTATATGGCAGAACTATCAGAAAAACCACCTTGTTTACATCGAAAAGAACACACGTGAGTTTGAAATCGGGTTAATGGCTACACTTCACCACTTCGAAGAGGTTGCTGCAGCTATGTTATCGGAAACGATGCCCAATACAAACATTAAGACCTGTGACTCAGCAGTATTACTAATTGCGGCACGACCAGACTCAGGAAAACAAATGGCCGGTCAACTTTTGGCTGACATCTATTCAAAACTTTTACACCGCGGATTTAAGGGCTTTACGATTATTAACAGCCGGAAGGAGGTGATGCTTCGCCTGCACAATCCCGGCTATTTTGGTGATACAATTACTACACTCAACCCTTTGCTCGATTCGGTAGAATTGTACGGGAATATTTTTACAGGTTTTTATGCAGGCGGAACAGCCGCCGGATATTACATTGCACTCCCGGCCGGAAACAAATATACAGATAAAGGATTTATCATACTTACCATTGATAATGTGGCGCTTCAACAAGAAATGAAAAAAATATTTCCCTATGAATATGTTTTTCTGATCAACAAAGAATGCGTGCTACAGACAACACCCTATCCGATGCTGACCGGTTACGCGTTTAGTGACCTGAGTGTAGATTACTTTTATGAAAAGAGCGACAGAGACCTTAATCGTCCCGGAATGAAGCAATATATCGCCCAATCGGAAATCGTACTGTTTAACAAGATCAATAAACGTGAAATCGAGAAAGGTTTGACGAAAAATCTTCCTTTCGGGCTAAATGCCCAAACAGGTACCGGGAATAGTTATACGGGACTATTTTTCCCTGTGGCTGGCCCCGATAACAATACTGTTGCTTATATTATCAGCTATTCTTCCGATGCCACGCTGAGCGATTACCGTAAAGATGCCGTGATCATCCTGGTGGTATCAACCTTACTGATAGCGGTAATCTTTACATTCATCCTGTTTTCTATTCTAACGTTCAGACAACTGAAAGAAAAGAACTGGAAACTCGCAGAATCTGAGAAACAGTTGCAGGAACTTAATCTCTCCAAGGATAAATTTTTCAGCATCATTGCTCATGATTTGCGTAATCCCTTTCACGGTTTGGTAGGTTTGGCAGAGGTACTTACTGAAGATTTTGATGCAATGCCACCTGAAAAAGCACGCAAATTCCATCAGTTAATCTATGACAGCAGCCGTCAGGGTTATCAATTGGTAAACAACCTGCTTGAATGGACCAGAATGCAGACAGGTAGAGTCAGCTATCAGCCGGAAAAACTCAATTTAAACAGATTGATAGAGGAGGTAAGCGGACAACTAGACCTTATGCTGAGTTCAAAGCAGATTACAATTGAAAAGGATATGGCTCCAGCCTTGTTTGTTTGGTCAGATTATCAAATGACATCTGCCATTGTAAGAAATCTGCTCAGTAATGCTATCAAATTTTCATACCCCGGTCATACAATCACCATTAAATCAATACGAACAACCGACTATGCCAGAATCTCCATTATGGATACTGGAATGGGAATGGATAAGGAAACCTGTGCTGGCTTATGGCGCATAGAGATAAGCCATTCCTCAAAAGGAACAGCCGGCGAGCCGGGTACAGGTTTGGGACTATTATTAGTTCACGACTTTATTGAACGAAACGGTGGAACCATCAATGTTGAAAGCGAACCAGATCAGGGAAGCACCTTTACCTTCACCCTTCCTCTGTTCAAAATTTAACAATAATGCAAGAAAATCCAAAAATGATTGGTTCATGGATAAGCTTCATGAGTAATAAAGTGAATGTGGCAGGAGGAATTAATCTTGCACAGGGATTACCCGGATTTAATCCACCCGATAAGCTTCTTGATGCCCTTGCCAAAGAAGCGAGGAGTAACCATCATCAATATGCACCAACAAAAGGAATTCCCGGTCTGTTAACAAGAATTGCTGATTACATGCAGCTTCCACTTTCTGCTGCAACAGAAAACATCCTTATCACTTGTGGGGCAACCGAAGCCATCCACCTCATCTATCAGCATCTTGCACGAAAAAAAAGAGATTTATTCACCGTTGCAGCCTTTGGCCCCACCTACGAAAGCTATGTAAATCTACCGGCGCTCCTGGGTCACCAGTTTGTAGCATTATCATGGCAACCAGATGGTTCAGTTGATTTTACCAGTCTCAAAACCGAGATATTAAATCAAAATATCGATCTACTAATTATTGGTTCACCAGGAAACCCATGGGGAAGGGTGTTGTCAAAACACGACACCGAACAGTTTTGTGAGCTTACCAGAACTACCAATGTAAGTATCCTCTTTGATATGGTGTATAGTGAACTTTGGTATAACCAGCCAACAGTATTCCCTCAACCGGTTATTCAAGATAATGTCTATGTGGTTGGCTCTTTCTCAAAATTTTTATCAGTTACCGGATGGCGGGTAGGTTGGCTGACAGCCACTGCCACCGAAATGAAAGAGATTTGCCTGCTTCATGATTTCAGTGGGTTATCTGCACCCCATCCATTACAAATGGCGCTTTACAATTATATGGAAGACCATAAGGGAGTTTTGGCATTCGTGGAGGAACTCCGGCAGTCGATTAAAAGCTCATATATAATTTTGGCAAACGCTGTTACTGCACTGGGATTCCATGTAATTCCTTCTGGTGGCGGCTACTTTGTCTGGGCCGAGTTACCCGAAGGATTCTCCGATTCGGGCCAGTTCGTTCTCGATTTATTTGAGAAAGAAAAACTGGCTGCTGTGCCGGGGATCCATTTCGGTATCCAATTTAACCGCATGATCAGATTTAATGCTGCCAGACCAGTAGAGGATATCATGGCTGCTGCCGAATGCCTTTCTCGATTTCTTGGTGGCCAGAGAACACCACAACAGCTTTCATAGATTAAAATGGAAGACCAACCAACTCTTAGCCGACTAAGTCGTATGTTTCCGGACTTCACAGGAAGTCTGCTCAATTCATACAGCCAGGTGTTTTTTTCAAACAACCGGGGTTTCGCGCTAATACTAATGGTAGTTTCCTTTTTCGATTTCTGGGCAGGCTTTAGCGGTGTAATCGCTGTAATATCCACCAATATTTTCGCTTATTTAAGTGGTCTCAACCGTAAAAGTATAGCCTCAGGAACATACGGTTTTAACAGTCTTCTGGTAGGCTTGGGCTTGGGGGTTAGTTTTGAACCAGGCCTGGCTTTCTTCATCATCCTGGTCTTTTCAGCACTGTCTTCGCTCTTGTTCACACAGGCATTGGAAGGTGTAATTGGTAAATACGGATTGCCGTTTCTAAGCATTCCGTTTCTAATTGTTATATGGCTCTTTACTTTGGCTACCAGGGAGTTTTCAGCTCTTGAATTTAGTGCACGTGGCATCTATACATACAATGAGATGTATCTGCTGGGTGGAGAGCCACTTGTTCAGACATATACATTTCTAAGTGAACCATGGCTGCCGGTTTCTCTGTCCACATACTTCAAATCACTGGCTGCTGTCTTTTTTCAATATCATTTGGTAGCAGGTATACTGGCAGCTATCGGGCTTCTTGTCTATTCGCGAATTGCCTTTCTTTACAGCCTGATCGGTTTTTACTCAGCTTACGCCCTCTATGGCCTTTTAGGGGCAGATATCAATGAGCTTAGCTATGGATATATCGGGTTCAACTTCATTCTGACCGCTATTGCAATCGGTGGCTTTTTCCTGGTCGCTTCACGCTATACATTGCTCTGGTTGTTATTGCTTACACCTTTTATCACGGTATTGATTATTGCCTCGGGAGCTATTCTGGAGTCATTGCAACTTCCGGCCTATTCCCTGCCCTTCAATTTGGTAGTTTTACTTTTTCTGTACTTCCTGAAATTCAGGGAAAGGTTTACCGATAAACCTCTGCTGGTTTACTACCAACTCTTTTCACCCGAAAGAAATCTTTATGCGCAGCACAATTACCGTGAGCGATTTGGCACACCTCCTCTAATCCCCCTTTCACTACCTTTCTGGGGTGAATGGATCGTGACACAAGGCCATAATGGAATACATACCCATCGGGAAAAATGGCGTGAAGCATGGGACTTTGAAATCAGGGATGAAGACGAAGATTTTTACAGAAATGAGGGAATACGACATGAAGATTATTACTGTTATTCAAAACCTGTTACCGCTCCGGCTGATGGATATGTTGAACAAATTCTTAATGGTATCAATGATTCCCCAATCGGTGAAATGGATCTGACCCACAATTGGGGTAACACAATAATCATCAGACATTCTGAGCATTTTTACACAAAAATGAGCCACTTAAAAAAAGACTCTTTTAAGGTAGTAAAAGGACAGTGGGTGCAACGTGGAGAGGTTGTTGCCCTGACAGGTAGCAGTGGCCGATCACCACGCCCGCACCTTCACTTTCAGGTACAAGAATTCCCTTACATCGGGAGCTATACCCTTCCTTGTGCTTTATCGTCTTATATAAGACATAAAAAATCAGGATTTGAATATGTTCAGACTGGGATTCCATTTCAGGATGAGGTCATCTCAAACATCCAGCCCAATGAAGCTATTGCAGCTGCCTTTAGATTTATACCTGGGCAGTTATTAAAATTCAGGGTAAAAAATGAGGATAACACAATCAAAGAAATCGTATGGGAAGTAAAATCAGATAGTTATAACAACACTTACCTGTGGTCCGAAACTGGAAAAGCAAGGGCATGGTACAAAAACGACGGGAAGGTGATGTGGTTTACACATTTTGAAGGCAATAAAAGGGCGTTGCTCTACTACTTCTATCTTGGTGCGTATAAAGTCATCAATGGTTTTTACAAAGGAATGGTGGTTGAGGATCAATACCCGCTTCACATTATCGCTGATCAACGCTGGTTGTTACTTCAAGATTTTGTAGCCCCATTTCACATTTTTATGAGTAGCAATTTCAGCATGCACTACAGAAAAATGGACGATCAGTTTTCCGATTCATATGTATACCTCGATTCCAGCGCTACACTGAAAATATTCGGGAAAACTACCAGTGTAATTGATTTCCGGTGGGAATTGCACAACAATTTGATCAGCAAACTTGTCATAATAAAAGATAAACGGAAGATAGAGGTTGAATACATTCTGGAATAAAAATATGTCTATGCTAAAAAAAACAGTTGCTCTATTTGGAATGCTCCTAATGCTCTTTCTGGCAACAAAAGCCTTCTCACAAGATTCTCCCGGTTTCAAGGAATACGATCAGACTACCTGGCGGCTTTATCAACAAAGGCAGTGGGATTCGCTGATCATTGTCGGGAAACAAGCCATGGCTTCTGGCAACGATTACCAATACCTTAATGCCAGACTGGGTGTTGCGTGGTTTGAGAAAGGTAATTACCGTATGGCCTCCCGATACTTTGGCAAAGCACTTCGACTGAATCAGGGAGATGAATTTTCACGCGAGTACCTGTATTTTTCTATGCTATACTCTGGTCGCTCAGGAGGCGCCCGTTCGGTTACCAACGGCTTTTCAGAAGCTGCCCGGCAGCGCCTGCAGCTTAAAAGCCCGGTAATGCCAGCATACGTTTATGTTGAATTAGGACCCCTCAATACCAACGCGATTAACTCCTTGCGTGATTCATATATTAGCGGCTCTGATAGCATTTATGGCGAACTCAACCTTCCCGGCAATGCCTTCTACTTTCATGCTGGTGGCGGATTTGAGTTAGGCTCATTTGTAACAGCATATGCCGCATATTCTAACCTTTCACTCGACAGGTACGAACGTATCGAACTTGGAGATATCGATACCATCAGACGCAGTTATGATTTTAACCAACATGAGGCCTACCTCAACCTCTCTGTTGAGCCGGTCCCCGGACTACGGATTGTCCCTTCTTTCCACTTCATCTATAACCGCTCCCGACCTATTATAGCTACCTACAATCAAGATTCCGCTGCATACAATTTTCACGTAAAATCATATACAAACAAGGACATTGCTACCGGTATTGCGCTATATGCTGACTTTGGCCTGTTCGACATTGCCCTGCATGGTAACTACGCAACCCTCATGAATAAAACGCAGACTGGAGGAGGTGCGGCCATCACATGGTTCCCTTCAGGAAACCTGGACTACTGGCTTAAAATACACACATCTATGCTCTCGGAAGATGGACAACATCGTTGGGTCACAGAACCATCCGCTGGCGTTCGAATTTTCCCTCATGTTTGGGCAGAAGCCTCTGCTGCCTTTGGTGACCTTACACGTTATGTAGATGAGACCAATTTCTTGTTATTAAACACCGATGACAAGACTACGCTCAGGGCCCAGGGGGTAATCTATATTCCCGCTTTTGAAAATGTAATGTTTTCGTTTCGTTACATCTACAATCGAGCCGAAGGGCTCACCTGGCATTATGATCTGGCAGGCAAAACCATGCTTTCCGAAACATTTGATTATCAAAGACACACACTTCTTGGAGGAATAAAATGGAGTTTTTAAAAAAAATACTGATTGCTGTATTTGTACTCTTAAGTGTACAGACGGCCTATACCCAGAATTTCGATAAACTGGAAGAAGCTTTCAACCAAAGTTATACAAAAGAGAATGCGGGGGAATATGATCGGGCGATTGACGTACTTAAAAAAGTGTACGATGATAAGTCTTATGCCCTAAACATCAGGCTTGGTTGGCTTTACTACCTTTCAGGAAGATTCACCGATGGACTTGCCTATTACCAGAAGGCCATCCGGCTGATGCCTCAATCAATTGAAGCAAGGCTCGGGCTTGTTTATCCTGCCTCAGCACTTGGTAATTGGGAGCAGGTAAAAAATGCTTATCTCGAAATTCTTAAAATTGATCCCGGACATAGCATTACAAACTATCGTCTGGGCCTGATTTATTACGGAAGGGAACAGTACGCCACAGCCATCCGATACTTCGAAAAAGTAGCCAATTACTACCCATTCGATTATGATGCAAACCTGATGTACGGATGGACCTGTTTAAAACTAGGAAAGTACCGGGAAGCTCGCATACTCTTCAACAATGCCCTCATGGTGAAACCGGGTGATAAATCTGCCAAAGAAGGGCTATCCTTCATCAAATAAAGAACATCAAATTATAAATTTCCAGCTTCAATGCATTCTTTGGCTGATATTGGAACGCCAGCTATAAATCTGATTGCTACCTTTGCAAAAAATTCTTCATGGCAGTTCCTTTCGCTGAATTCATTAATCTTACCCCAATCAAACGACTTAAAACCAGCACCATCAACATAGGCCAGCTGGCTTTGGGAGGCAACGCCCCAATTAGAATTCAGTCGATGACATCAGTCGATACGCTCGACACCGCTTCAGTTGTAGCGCAATGTATCAGATTAATAGAGGCAGGTAGCGAACTGGTTCGTATAACAGCACCAGGTGTCAGGGAAGCTGAACACCTTGCTGTCATCAAAAATGAATTATTGAAATCGGGCTACACTACACCTCTGGTGGCAGACATCCATTTCAGTCCGGCTGCCGCTGAAGTGGCTGCACGGATTGTAGAAAAAGTCCGCATCAACCCTGGTAATTACACCGAGCATAAAACAGGTAAAACCGATTATACCGAGACAGAATATCAACTGAGTATCGATCGTATTCGTCAACGCATTGAACCACTCATCCGGATCTGTAAAGATCATGGAACCGCCTTACGAATTGGCAGCAACCATGGCTCTTTGTCCGAACGAATTCTGAGTCGTTATGGTGATACACCTGAAGGGATGGTTCAATCAGCCATCGAATTCATCGACATCTGTGAGGATCTTGATTTCCATAATCTGGTGCTCTCTATGAAAGCAAGCAACAGCCGCATCATGGTTCAGGCTTCAAGGTTGCTGGTAAATAGGATGTTGAAACGTGGGACTGTTTACCCCCTGCACCTTGGGGTAACAGAAGCCGGGGAGGGCGAAGACGGCCGCATAAGGTCGGCTGCAGGTATCGGTGCCCTACTTGCCGAAGGCATTGGTGACACAATCAGGGTTTCCCTCACTGAAGAGCCCGAGGATGAACTGCCTGTCGCGCGACGCCTGGTCGGCTTTTTCAAAACAGATGATACTACATTGAAACCAGAACTCCCTGAAGCTTGTTCTGAGAAGAAAAGCTTCGCTGATACCAATGATATAATAAATCCTGTCTCATTTAATCGCAACCTGTCATCCGAATTCATGGGAATAGGGAATGGTAAGCCTGCCATTGTAATCGGTGACAATCAGGCCGACTTTCAGTATATCGAATCAATTCGCACCCTGGTGAGTTCTAAAACAGGTAATAAGTTACCTTTGGTTTCTACTCTTGCAGACCACCCGCAAGAGCCTTATGCATGGCTGGCCACTGCAGAACAACTCACTGAGTTGTTAAGGAATGGCGTTTCAATTAACCCCCCTTCCTTAGTCATCCTTCATTGCGATCACCTGAATCAGCTATATCCCGTCAGATGTGCCATTGCAAATACGCGCAGGCAGGCTTTTATGAGTCCTATAGTTATAAAACATGATGCGGAGATGGATGATGCAGACGGTTATTCGATCGAAACCGCCGCTTTACTTGGCTCATTGCTTATCGACGGACTGGCTGATGGTGTCTGGCTCTCCGGTAAAACCTTACCGGAAACTAAAACAACACAAATTGCGTACAACCTGCTTCAAGCTACGAGGTTAAGATTCACTCGTACTGAGTATATCTCTTGTCCGTCATGCGGCCGCACCCGATTCAACATTCAAGAACTGGTAAAACGGGTACGAAATAAGACAGAGCATCTTACAGGGCTTACCATCGGTGTGATGGGATGTATTGTAAACGGACCCGGTGAAATGAGCGGTGCCGACTATGGTGTCGTAGGTGCAGGTAATGGCATAGTAACCTTATTCAAAGGACAGCATATCAACAAACAAGGAATCACAGAAGCAGATGCTGTAAATGAACTGATCGCGCTCATCAAAGCAGGGGGCGACTGGCATGAACCAGCATAGCCAAATTTCCTTTACAATTGTTTATCTGGTAATCAAGACTAAATAAATGGTAAATTATCATACGCATACATATTTTTGTGACGGATCAGACCACCCTGCTGAATATGCCATGGCAGCACTTTCGGCCGGGCTCACCGAACTCGGCTTTTCAGGACACGCCCCCGTGCCGTTCAGCAATGGCTTTGCCATTCCTGAAGACCGTTTGAGTGCCTATTGTGAAGAGATTCTTGAACTCCGGCAACTTTTCGAACCAGCCCTGAAAATATGGCTTGGACTCGAAATAGATTATATCCCGGGTGTTACCAGACCATTCGATACTTTCAGAAAATATTGCAACCTCGACTTTGTGATTGGATCAGTACATCTTGTTAAAGCAAGAAACAACGACAATTTCTGGTTTATTGACGGACCCGAAAAATCAAAATATGATGACGGCCTTCTGTCTTGCTTCGGAAACGACATTAGGGCTGCTGTAACAGCCTACTATAGTCAGGTGATAGATATGGTCATTAACGAAAATCCAGACATTGTCGGCCATTGCGACAAGATCAGGATGCATAATGCCGGTCGCTATTTCACCGGCAATGAAGATTGGTATCAGTTGCTGATTGATGAAATGCTTCAGGCTGTTAAAGAAAAGGAGGCCATCATTGAAGTAAACAGCCGCGGGCTCTATAAAAAAAGAAGCGATGACTTCTTTCCCGCTACTACAGTTCTGAAAAAGATAAAAGAGCTAAACATCCCCATAACCCTCAGTTCCGATGCGCATCGCCCGGAAGAAATAGCCCTTGGACTGATAGAAGCTCAGACATTGGTAGAATCAATGGGGTTTAAACCTGCCAACACCCCTTCGTTGATCAAGTGCTTCGTTTAGATATATCTGTCAGCTTTCATCTATTGGCATAACCTCGGCTGTAATCCTCACCCGATACTCTCTATTGTTTGTGAGAGAAACGCATCTGTAGAAAGTACGCATCTTTTCACCCTTCCTGAAAAGTTGACCTTGAATGGCAAAAACTGCTCCCGGAGGAAGAGTTTCAAGCGTAATAATACTTTGGGCTATGCCTTCCAATTCTCTAAAGACAGACAACAAGCCTGCATCGCCCGTTGTGGTGGCATAACCTTTTTCAATATGGTTCTTCAAAGCCATGGCTAACTTTGGAGGGAGCACTCCAGGCACAACCCAGGGCAGGATAATCTCAGCGAAGGCAGCTTTCCAATGAGGTCCATGAGGATCACCATGATTTCTATAACGCTCATGCACAAGAAGATGCGCCGTTTCGTGCAACAGCGTAACTAAAAAGTGATGAGGAGGCAGCGTGCTATTGATGCTAATCTGATGTCGCCACCTGTTTACATGGCTGCGATAATCCCCATGCTTACTGGTTCGCTCCCGGGTAAGTTTAAAATTTATACTCTTAATCCCTGCTATCTGGCTGCAGTATAAGCCAGCGGTTCCCTCCGGCATAAAAGGAAGAAGACTCTTCTCAAGCTGATCCAGATTCATAAAGGCAAATAGAGAATGATTTAGAAGATATAAAGCTAAAAGAAGGACATTCACGGCAAGGAGCCTTATGCTTTAGCCGTTTTTTATGACTTGATTTACCGGATGAGGCACAGGCTGTCATAAAAAAGACGAGCAGTAGGAAAGTAAGTAGCCTGAACCGCGATGAATTAAAAATAAAAACCATTTTCATACCAACAAATTTACCATTTTTGCAAAACTAAAACGCAGTAAGAATGCTTCTGGTCTATCTTCCCCGTGAAACTAACCGAACAAAATATATTTTCAGGCTTTTGCTTGGGGATCTTCTGGGACTTGGGTACAAAACAACCACTGATATTGAAACTTTTAAAAGCTATGCGGGCCCGCGATTTTCATATTGCAGGATGGCCCCCGATGAAGCACTTCACATTACAGCTCATAACCTGCTTTTTCAAAGAGGTATTGAGACCACCGAAACAGGCTTCGGTCATTTTGAAGGGCTTCCAATATTATTCAAAACGTTCAATCCCCGATCGGCTCTCCCTTTTGATCTTTTCGCGGCCTCCTTTTTCATGGTTAGCCGATATGAAGAATACCTCCCCTATCGTCGTGATGATTATGGACGTTTCAGTGCCAGGGAAAGTTTGGCTTACCAAAAAGATTTTCTACACAGACCTGTCATAAACATTTGGTCGTTGATCTTAAAAGATGTATTGCAGCAACACTGGCCTGATCTCAAATTCAAACTTCCTGTATACCGTTGTGAACCAACAATCGATATCGATTCAGCCTATTCTCTTCATCACAAAGGATTCCTGCGAACTATCGGCGGTTTTGGAAAGAGCCTAAGAAAGCTCAATCTTTCTGAGATGGCTCTAAGAGCACGGGTCATTGCCGGAACTGTACCCGATCCGTTTGACGTGTTTGAGCAATTTCATGAACTACACAATAATCTGAATCTTAAACCTATATATTTCATCCTTTTCGCTGATTATGGCCGGTTCGACAAGAATGTTCCAATTCAGAACCAAGCATTCAGAATGTTGATTAAATCGCTGGCTGATAACGCGCAAGTGGGCATTCACCCGTCTTATCAATCAAATAACAGCTTTTCAATACTGCGCAGAGAAGTTGGTCAGTTTGGAACATTACTAAACACTGAAATTACACGAAGCAGGCAACACTTTCTAAAACTGGATTTGCCGGTTACCTATCGCAATCTAATCAATCTCGACATCACTGACGATTATTCTATGGGTTTTGCAGCCGATGCAGGCTTCAGGGCTGGAATCTGCGTCTCATTTAACTTCTATGACCTTGACCTTGATACAGAAACACCGCTGAGGATCCATCCGTTCACGGTGATGGACGGTACAATGAAAGATTACCTGAAACTAACCAATCAACAAGCTGTAGATTTCGCAGTAAAACTCAGCAACGAGGTTAAAGCCGTAGGTGGGGTGTTCTCAACGCTTTGGCACAACGAAACCTATAGTGAAACGGGAAGGTGGATTGGATGGCGAGAAGTGTATTCACAAATCCTCGAAAACGCCATTTCTTTAAAATAGCGACCTTTGTACTCGCGAAATTTGCCAATAATTCATGCTGATAAGGATCTTCAAAACCAACTACCCGGCTCAGGTAATTCTGTTTATAGTGACAGCAATTCTGTTGTGGATGCATGGGCTTTTAAACCCATTCCCCGTTGATACCAATAACTTGTCGCAGATACAACTTACTTTACTGAAGCCCTTTGTGGCGGTTCCTTTTCTGGGAGTCATTACTGCCTTAACCTTAACTATCGTTGAAGCTTTGGTTTTTAATCAATTTTTAAGTGCCAAAGAATTCGTACAGCGCAACACCCTGTTGCCTGCTTTCCTGTTTTTACTGCTATTCAGCCATGGTCCTCATCTGTTACAGGTAAATGCACTTACAGTTGCCACTCCTTTACTCTTGCTGCTGCTGATGCTAATGATTCATCTGCCCGACAGCTCCGAGCTCTACGTAACACTATTCTTCTCAGCTTTTTTCACAACTGTAGCCTCCTTTTTCTATGCACCTGCCATCTTTTTTCTGGCATTTATCTGGGTAAGTTTCATTGTGAATGGAGTTTTCACATGGCGCGAATGGGTTATCTCACTATTAGGGGGCATCATGCCCATCGTTTTCATTTGGTCATGGCTTTACCTGAATGATCAACCTGATCTCCTATCCAATCTGGTATGGCCCCGGTATATTAACCCGTTTTCGAATAACCCGTTACCTCCGGTTCCTGAAACTATTGTGTCGATCATGATTGGACTAATGTTCATGGCTGCTTTCAGGTATCATCTTAGCTCACTCCTTGAGAACGTCTTAAGTTTCAGACGACAGTTCTGGACCCTCACCTGGTTTACAATCTTCGCGCTGGGAAGCTGCCTCTTTTCCGGCCAACAAGTTTATCAAAATCTTGCGCTTGTAAGCATTCCGGCAGTTGCACTTACTTCCGCATGGCTGCTGATCCGAAAGCGGCAACGATGGCTCGATGTAATACTACTGACCCTGTTTATTCTCACCTTCCTTCAAAACCAAAGAATAATATGAAACCGGTCAGCTTACTTTCCAACTATTCAGGTCGCGAACCTGAAGCTGGTTGCGATGAAGCAGGTCGCGGATGCCTGATGGGCCCTGTTTTTGCAGCTGCCGTAATTCTTCCTCCCAACTTTGATTGCCCCATCCTCAACGACTCTAAACAACTTACCGCGATTCAAAGGAAGACCCTCCGCCTGCAAATAGAGGAGCAGGCGATTGCCTGGGGTGTCGCCTCAGTGAGTCATGAGGAGATCGATAAAATCAATATTCTTCAGGCTTCCATCAAGGCTATGCACCTCGCCCTCGACAAGCTAATAATGACACCTGTCTTCATAATCGTTGATGGTAACCGATTTAAACCATGGCGCGATGTGCCTTGGAAATGCCACATTAAAGGTGACGGAAACTGGATGTCGATTGCTGCTGCAAGTATCCTGGCAAAAACACATCGTGATGAATGGGTCGGGATCATTCATCACCAATATCCGGAATACGACTGGGCTCACAATAAAGGTTATGCAACAGCAGCCCATATTGCAGCCATCGACCATTTCGGGTATACCGAATGGCATAGGCGATCGTTCCATCTGAAACGACAAACATCGCTTGATCTTACTTAACATTATCAAGTTGGTTCCAACCATATTTCTCGCACGCGGGAGTAGAGAGATTCTCCTTGAAACTAAAATTGCAACAGCCAGAATTATGGAAACCTCAATCACATAGCAGTGACCGCCTGGCAGTAGTAACCGGATGGTATAGGATGCCAGAAATTTACGGGTTAATGTTGCATCCCGGCGACACTGTTGTAAAATGGAAAATAGAAGCGACAGCCATCCCCGTTTTATCAAAGGTTAACCTCATTCAATAGTGTTTCGGTGATCGCTCAAAACTTTAATAAAGCGTTACGAAGCACCTTCGAAGGGGCTATGAAAGAGGAACAACTATGGCGCCTGTCAATCGACAACTCAGCATCATACTTTTAAACTCCTGAACCGTAAGTATTTTGAATAAGTTTTCCTAACGCTGCATGGCTGTTTTTTGGCATCCATCCACTGCGAATTTAGCTGACTGTTGCCTTCACGAAACTCTAAAAACAGCAGGCAAAGCGTTAAATACCAATATCCATGGCTAATTACATAGAGCGGTCCCGGAAACTTGCATTTCCAATAATATAACCAATCCGTAGGATGTCTGGCAGACAAATAACCAGTCAGGTAAACCTTAATTCAGCCCAAAGCGTCCGCATGGTAATCAAGCGAATCAATCAAGGGCTGGATGACCAGAAAAAACCGGCAAAGAACATCCACAGAAGGAAAATAAAAAAACACAGAATAAAAAAGATAACAGGTGACCTACAAGGGTTCTGCGCAATCCAGTCATGAGGCAAAAATTTCTATAAAATGCCTACCACTAAAACTGTGCCAAAAATTACATATATTCAAGTTTAATTCATATATAAGATACCTAAACGTTACTACAGCCATAGGCAATACATAAGAAAAACATAACTTTGTCCTAACTTTGGTCTATCTTTGTTAAGACTCAGGGGTAAATCATGGTAATAAACAACACATTTCCAATGGTTTAAAAAATTGAGCTTTATTATAGTCGCTCACAAAAAAAATTAAAAAAAAGTTGATATTTTTTTTTTTAGCGATGAAGTGTGATATAAAAACATGCCCAATATTTGGAATTGATCTAAAATCTGGAGAAAAGAGAAAGGAGCAAATCTGCTTCCGGGTTCGTGTAAAAAATAGTTGGTATTTGATCGGGATGGCTGGTCAGTTAAAAGTAACCTTTCGGGCTTCATTTCCACGAGGTATTAATTCGTGGCATCGGCAGATTATTGGCAGTGTTTTCATAGTTTCAGGTTGGATTCGGGTGTGGGAGAATCTGTCCGGCACATTGTCAGCGAATCTTCAGGGTGATTTACAACACGTCCTCCCGGGGCAACAGGTTTCTTTAAAAAATCATGCTTATTAAATTGGGTTTTGAGGTATCACGCCATGCACATAGCACCAACTAACTGCGTCAATAACATGGCAAATGTCTATTGGAAAACAAAATTTCTTTCTTTCACAAAAATGCCGACAGAGCCAATGATTCTAAGCCTGAGTCATGATTGCTGAGCCCGGAACTAACTATCCACTACCATCACGCTTTTAAGAAGGGTGAACGAAAAACCACTGCTGTAGCATTCATCAGGAAAGCTGTTCAGGGAATCGCCAGGAAAACCCGTCATAAAAAACATCATTTTAAAAGACAAGTTACTAATTACGATAAGTATTTATTGATCGGGGATAATCCCGATTGTTGTACCTTTGAACCAAAATAGGCTCATTCTATCAGTCTGAAGAAAATGCTAAGAAAAAGACTTTTTACAATTGCTGGTGTCTTAATTTTTCTGGCCGCTTCTGTCGGTATCTGGCTGGGTTATCAGCATCTCTCACAACCATCACTCCCTCCGCTCAATGCAGTACCAACCAATGCCATTGCCTTGCTTAAGGTACACGGGCCGGCACTGCTTTGGGAGAAATTAGCCAGCGACAATCAGATATGGAGTTCGCTTAGAAAAACAAGTACTTTCGATAGGATAAGCCAGGTAATTCATACTGCGAATTCTGCCCTGAGGAGCGATAAGGATCTTTACGAAATTTTCGAGAACAAACAACTGATCATAAGCCTAAACCCAGTTTCGGATACGACTGCCGATTTCCTGTTCATCCTTCAGTTACCGGTTCCATATTCAAAATCCTCGGTCGAAAAGTTCATCAATCATTATGGGACATCCAACGAATCAGAAGAAAATAAGGGACTGAAAGGAGTCACTTTCAAGGGGGCTTCATCTCCATTTTACTATTTCATACGCAATGGTCTGTTTGTAGGTAGCTACCACGTTAAGTTGCTTACGGCATCTGTCGGTCAACTTGAATCAAAAAAAACCATGGCCGATGATCCTGCCTTTGCAGAAGTTAGCCGCACTGCCGGAAAAAACGTTAACGCCAATCTGTACATCCAATTTTCAAGGCTTCCCGGATTCCTTCGCTCTTTCTCGACGCGGGCGCTCGTTCCCGGGTTTGAAAAGCTTAAAAACTTTGCCAGATGGTCAGAACTAGATCTGGTGGTTCATTCCGACCAGTTGCTTCTGTCGGGCTTTACCCGCCCCATGGGTAGCGATTTTTTGAAACTTTTCCGCAATCAGGAACCTGGTGTCATTGAAGGGCTGCAGATGATTCCTGACAACACTGCTAATTTTGCAGCATTCAGTTTTGCTGACTTTAACAGCTTTGCCGATTCATATAACAATTACCTAAGCGAGACGACCTCAAAAGAAGCAACAGAACCTAAACTTTTGCGTGCATCAACCATTCAGAACCTGAAAGACGCCAACCTGAGTGAAATCATTGTAGCGATGACCAATACCGGCCTACCCACTGTTCAGGAAAACAGTCTTGTGCTGGTAAAGAGCCGCAATGCCGATCAGTTGGAACGGATGTTAAACCAAACCATCCCTAATGCACTTCAGAAAAATGTACTCTCCATTAATGGACGTGAAATAAGGGCTATTCGGTTTGGCGACTTTTTCGGCAGGTTTCTTAACAATGTTATGCCCGACTTCGATCAGGTTTACTATTTCAGGCTTGATGACTTCTTTTTCTTCTGTCCCTCATCACAGAATCTGCATCAATTGCTGATGAACTATCTGACAGGTCAGACACTGGCCAACAACCCCGATTACCAACAGTTTGCCCAGGGATTGTCGGGTCAGTCGAACATCTATCTTTATTACAACACTTCCCGTTCAATTGCATTCCATCACTACCTTTTCGACGACAGCACTGCTGCTTCCTGGGATAAAAGCAAGGAAGGGCTCGAAGACATTGAAGGAGTTGGACTTCAGTTCTCAGGTGCAGATGAGCTATTTTTTACACATATTGCCATTAAACAGAAAAACCAACCCGACACGCTGCAACGGGGAATCAATAAGGGAGCACATGCTCTGGCCGACAGTGGAGAAACGATAGTAAGCACCGATACCATTATCTTTTCCGACACGTTGCCTGTCAACAAAAACGCCCTCTGGGAAGTCATAGTTGACGGAAATGTCATCAGGCAGCCATACCATGTCAAAGCACACCGGCTATCGGGGAAAGAAGCGTTAATAGTATTTACAGCCAATCAAAAAGCTATACTCATCGATCAGTCAGGAAAGCAAATATGGAGTATACCGCTCACTGAGATACCACTGGGAGAGGCGCACAGCGTTGATTACTTTAAGAACGGGAAAATTCAGTATCTGTTTAATTCACGCAACTACCTTTATCTGATAGATGCGAATGGTAAAACCGTAACCCCCTTCCCAATTAAGTTGCCAGAACCTGCCACCGCAGCCATTTCGGTAGTAAAGCTTCAGGATGGCGATTATCGAATCTTTTGCCCTGGTGAAAGTCTGGCCGTGTATGCATTCAAGGCCAACGGATCGATTGACAGAGCCTGGAAAAAGCCGAAGACATCGCAACCTATTGCCGGTTCGCTGAAGTATCTGAAAGACAAAAACCGTGACTTTTTGATTATTCCCGAAGCCAATGGAAATGTCCTTATCACTAATCTAAAAGGCGAGCAGGTGATGAATATTCGCAATTCATTCTCAAACAACTCCCACTCCACTTACTACATCAATGAGACCAACAGTAAGGGGGTAATGCTGACTACCGACACTCAGGGAAACCTTGTTTACATCCCAGCATCAGGAGCTGTTGAAAAAACGGTTTTTGATAACTTCTCGAAAGATCACATCTTCGTATATGGGGATTTTAATCGTGATGGAAGCAACGATTTCATTTATGTTGACGGTCCGCAATTAGTCGTTTACGATAGGTTTAAAAAAGTCCTGCTCCAATATCGTTTTCGCCGACCAGTGAATTCAGCACCTGAACTGATTGCAATTGAGGGTCAGACTATATTAGGCGTCTATAGCGCACTGACAGGCGAAATATACCTCTTCGATCAAAAAGGACTTTACAGACCGCTTCCTTTCGAGGGGAGAACGCCATTTGTGATCATGAATGGAGGGGAAAAGCGACAACATGCCATCCTTGTAACAGCTGATGGTAATCGCATTTGGGGGTATACCATAGAAAAATAGTACGTTTTTGAGAAAATGGTAATACCAGTAGAATTCTGGCTGCGAACAAAAGAATTGGGGCATTGAACCCAATACCTTCCAAATTAATCAATCACCCATTCCGATTGATTTCACATCATCAAGAAAAGTTGCAAGCGCGTCATTAACAACCTGATCGGTTCGTTCGTGGAATTTGTCGAATGCTTCAACCAGTTTCTTTCCCTGAGGAGAAAGGGCACTTCCTCCTCCATCCCGGCCACCGCGCACGGTAGACAAAAGAGGGAATCCAAGTTGCAGACCGATGGTTTGCAGATCACCCCAGGTACGTCGGTAAGTTATATTCAGGGCCTTACAGGCTGCCACGAGCGAACCATGTTCTTCTACGGCCCTAAGGATGCGCCATTTACCGTCACCAAGAATCCCGCATCCTTTTTCATCTGCAATCCAGATTTTATACTCTGGGAAAAGCTGGTCGACCTTTTCTACATTACTCTCCATATTCTATGAGGTTGTTCAATCCCTTTTACTATTAAGCCGAATTTTAGACCCCGGAACAAGTTTCTCATTGTTGCTGAGCGAATTTCTTCGCTCAAGCATCGAAAGTCTGATGCCATACAACTGAGAAATTGCCTGAAGCGTTTCACCTGGCCCGACAATGTGAAAATCACGCTGAGCGTTTTTTGCTTTTCGTTGAATGTAGACAACATCGCCGGGCTTTAGCATCGCCCCTTCGGTCAGGTCATTAAAATGATAAATCTCGTCCAACTTCAGTCGAAAATCGACAGAGAGGGCGATATAGGTGTCGCCTTGTTGGGCCACAATACATTTAACACCATTCAAAAGAAATACCTGCCTGTCGGAAGGCCCGTTACTGTATCGCTGTAATTCCACTCCAGCATGTTCAGGTTCAGCTCTTTCGGCAGGAACAGCGGAAACAAGAGTATGAGGGATTGTATCAAATACAGGCTTCAGATTCAGTCCGATGCTATCATAAACATACAGTTTATGTTCTTCAATAATCTTCAACAACAGTTGCGGATAATTCGGATTGGTAGCATAGCCGGCAGCTTTAAGGCCGTATGCCCAGGCTTTGTAATCGCTTATGTCGAGCCTGAACAAGGGAGCATAATGTGCACGTGAAGTAAGGAAAAGAGAATGATCGCGAAAAGATTCATCGGCCTTTCCATACTTTCGGAAGCACTCTCCTTTGGCATCATCGTCTTTGATAAAATAGTCGCCTTCCCAACCCTTATGGCATTTGATGCCAAAATGGTTATTGGCATAACGCGCCAGATCACTGCGGCCAGCACCAGACTCCAGCACTCCCTGCGCCAGCGTAATGCTGGCTGGTATTTTATATTCACGCATTTTATCAATGGCTATGTCACGATAAGTCGCGATATAACGCTCTCTGATAAAAAAGGCACTATCGTTCTGGGCAACAACGGTCAGTGTGAATAGAAATGCTGCAAATGCAGCCAATATCTTCTTCATTCCGGCGATTAATTAGATATGCAAAATTAGCCCATTTCAATGTGAATACAATGAAAGAATTGCGAGTAACACATTTTGGCACGAACGAAAATATCATAATTTTCTTAAATTTACAAAGTTTTTCCAATTTCCGCCAATCACACGACCGTTGATCCAAAACTATGGAAATCATCAGCAAATACTTTCCGACAATCACTTCCGAACAGAAAGAAAAGTTTTCACGTCTGCAATTGCTGTATACCGAATGGAACGAAAAGATCAATGTGATCTCCAGAAAAGACATAGACAATTTATACCTTCACCATGTGCTCCACTCGCTGTCGATAGCCCGGATTGTAAGATTTCAGGCTGGCACCTACGTCCTTGACGTAGGAACAGGTGGTGGTTTTCCCGGCATCCCGCTTGCCATCTTCTTTCCCGACACCCAATTCACCCTGATCGACAGTATTGGCAAAAAAATAAAAGTTGTTGAAGCCATTTCAGCAGAGCTGGGGCTCGAGAATGTAGAACCCCGTTGGGGACGTGTTCAGGATGTTACCGAGAAGTATGATTTTGTGGTCAGCAGGGCAGTTACAAAGCTTCCCGATTTTTATGAATGGGTGAAATGCCGTATTCGCAAAGAAGAGATCAATCATCTGCATAACGGTATTCTATACATCAAGGGCGGCCCTGTTGAAGAAGAGTTGCAGGATCTGAACCGGCACTACCATGTATACCACCTTAGTAATTTTTTCTACGAAAACTTTTTCGATACAAAAGCCGTTGTTCATATTTACTAATCACTCTCAGCTTTTTACTTAACTTTGTTGCAATAAAAAAATTTATACACACCATAAAACATTAAACGAAATGAACGAAATACTCAATCAACTTCAACCACAGGCTATCTGGAAAAACTTCCGCAGCCTGACCCTGATTCCCCGTCCCTCAAAAAGTGAAGATAAAATTCGTGAATTTATGGTCAGTTTTGGGAAAGGGCTGGGTCTTGAAACTATAATGGACGAAGTTGGCAATGTAATCATCCGTAAACCGGCAACCAAGGGCATGGAAAACCGTAAGGGGATCGTAATGCAGGGGCACCTTGACATGGTTCCTCAGGCAAATTCAGACAAAAAGCATGATTTTACAACCGACCCCATTGAAGTAAAAATTGATGGCGAATGGGTTAAGGCCAACGGCACAACCCTAGGTGCCGACAATGGTATTGGTGTTGCTGCTGCCATGGCTATTCTTGAATCGAAAGATATCCCTCACGGCCCCATTGAAGCCCTTTTCACCGCTGACGAAGAGACCGGGATGACAGGTGCATTCGGTTTGAAACCCGGCATACTTCATTCGGACATTCTGCTCAACATGGACTCAGAAGATGAGGGAGAGTTGTATGTTGGATGCGCTGGCGGTATTGACGCCAATATCACCTTTGATTACGATGAAGAAGCCGTTCCGGGAAATCTGGGGGCCTTTACCCTGAAAGTGTCCGGCCTCAAGGGTGGGCATTCAGGTATGGATATAATCCTCGGACGGGGTAATGCCAACAAGTTGCTGTTTCGTTTCCTGAAACATGCTGCCGACGAACACAGACTGCGTATTGCATACATTAATGGAGGCGGGCTACGTAACGCCATCCCACGTGAAGCCATCGCAGTTGTGACTGTTCCAGTAGATCAGACAGAAAAACTCACCAAATGCGTTACTCAATTTGATGCCATCTACAAAGCAGAACTCTCGGCCACAGAACCCAACCTCAGTTTCACCATTGAGAAGGCTCCCATGCCCGCTGCCCTGATGGACAAAGCCACACAATGGTCGGTAACCAACGCTATCTATGGTTGCCCCAATGGTGTCATCCGGATGAGTGATTCGATGCCCGGGCTGGTTGAAACATCAAACAACCTTGCCAGCGTCGCAACTATCGCAGGTAAAGTAAAAATCTCCTGCCTGCTGCGCAGCTCTGTTGATTCTGCAAAGGATGATCTGGCTGCTATGCTCTCTTCAGTGTTTGAGCTGGCCGGTGCCGATGTACAACTCGACGGAGGCTACCCGGGTTGGAAACCCAATATGGATTCACCAATCCTGAAAAAAATGCAGGATATTTACCAGAAATTATATGGTAAAATTCCTGAAATCAAAGCCATTCACGCAGGGCTGGAGTGCGGACTGCTGGGCGGAGTATATCCCAACTGGGATATGATTTCATTTGGCCCGACTATCAGATCTCCTCACTCACCGGATGAGCGTGTAAACATTGAAACTGTTCAGAAATTCTGGGACTTCCTTGTAGCCACACTCAAGGATGTACCCGTAAAATAACCCGGAAGCGGTTTGTTAACCTTGGGCAGCTTATCCGGTTGTTCCACACAGCGGACTTAAGCAAGAACCCGTCCGATTGCTAAGCAACGGGCGGGTTCGTTTTAACGAAAGCTCCACATTTTAAAAAAAAGATTACCTGTGGTTTGCATCGTAGAAAAAAATCGCTACTTTTGCACTCCCAAAAAAGAATTTGTGTTATGAAGAGGACATTCCAGCCATCCAGAAGAAAAAGAGTGAACAAGCACGGCTTTCGCAGCCGTATGGCCACCGCTAACGGCCGCAGGGTTCTTAAAGCCAGAAGGCTCAAAGGCCGCTGGAAACTAACTGTTTCTGACGAGAATCTCGACCGGAAATAATTCCGAAAGCATACGAACCGCTGTTTGTTTTAAGCGGAAGGAGGTAATGGAAGGTCATTACCTCCTTTTGCTGTTTAACTGATAAACGCAAACTATTATGAATGCTTCGCTTGGTTTTTTCGAAATTTTACTGATCATCATCCTGTCTTTTTATCTGATGGGATGGCTGAGCCGACTTCTACTACCCATCCTGACCAAAGCCTACCTTAAAAGAATGTCGAAAAGGTTTGGGTTTCAAATGCCGGAACAGGAACAACCAAAGCCGGGCAAACCCGGTAAGGTAAGCATCAAGAATGAGCCATCGCAGGAGGGTATTCGCGCCGGCAATCTTGACAATGTAGGCGAATATACCGAATATGAAGAAATAAAAGAATAAGTTCTGCTCAAAAAACCGGCATTGCAGTAAGTTAACCCTTTTTGCTACCTTTGACAGGTATTTCTTAACCGCATAATCACGACCAATCATCATTTACCGTTTCTGACTCAGTCACAAACTAATTATTATGGAAAAAAGACCGTTAACCCGTCTGATCCCCGTTATCACCGCGATCATAGTTTTCCTCGCCGTCACACTTATCTACTTTGCCCCTTTGCTGGAAGGAAAGAAAATTCAACAAGGCGATATCAGAAACTGGACAGGGATGTCCAAAGAAATTGTTGATTTCAGAGCTAAAACAGGCGAAGAACCGTTGTGGACCAACTCGATGTTTGGTGGTATGCCAGCTTATCAAATCTCGACACAGTACCCTGACAATCTGATGAAAAATGTTGATTCGGTCCTTAGACTTGGTCTTCCCGGACCTGCCGGATTGCTTTTTGTCAGTTTCCTTGGTTTTTTCATTCTGCTGCTGGTGCTTAAAGCCGACCCATGGACAGCTCTTGTTGGTGCGCTTGCATACGGATTTTCTTCCTATTTCTTCATTATTCTCGAGGCGGGACATAATTCCAAAGCACATGCGATGGCCTATATGGCTCCCGTGCTGGCAGGTGTAATACTCACCTACCGCGGGAAATACCTATCAGGAGGAGTCCTTACAGCCTTGGCCGCCTCGCTGCAGCTAACAGCCAATCACCTCCAGATTACATACTACCTGCTACTTGTGCTGCTTATCGTTGCTGCAGGGCTTAAGTTCGTCGCTTTCAAAGAAAAACAGTTACCAACCTTCTTCAAAGCTACCGGGGTTCTGGCAGCAGCGGCACTACTGGCTGTGCTCCCTTCCATCACCAACTTATGGGTTACATGGGAATACGGTAAGGAATCAACGCGTGGAAAATCAGAACTCACCATTAATGAGAAGAACCAGACTGCCGGTCTCGATAAAGATTATGTCACCCAATGGAGCTATGGTGTAGGTGAAACGTGGAGTTTACTCATTCCCAACATTAAAGGAGGCGCCAGCGATGCGCTCGGGAACCATGAAGAGGCACTCGGAAAAGCCGATCCTCAGATGAGGCAATACGTGGCTCAAAGTAATGCCTATTGGGGGGATCAACCATTTACCTCAGGACCAGTGTATGTTGGTGCAATCGTCATTTTCCTGTTTGTACTAGGGCTCATCATTGTAAATGGTGCTCTGAAATGGGCATTGCTGATCGTTACTATGCTGAGCATCATGCTTGCCTGGGGACATAATTTTATGCCCCTCTCCGATTTTTTCCTCGACTATGTTCCGGGATACAACAAATTCAGAGCGGTATCCATGACACTGGTCATGGCTGAACTATGTATACCCATCCTGGCTTTTCTGGCACTGAGTCAGATTGCCAACGGTAAAACCATTTTCAAAGATTTGCGAAAACCATTGTTTATTGCCTTAGGAATAACTGCCGGAATAGCGCTGCTCTTCGCTCTAATTCCCACCGCGTTTTTCGATTTCTTAAGTGCCCAGGAAATTATCCAGTATGCTGAAATGAAAACCAAAGGTGGTGATGCTGCCACTCAGGTCTCGGTCTTTACCAACAGCCTTGAAGCGGTGAGAATTTCCATTTTTAAAGCTGACGCCATCAGAAGTTTCCTGTTCATACTCCTTGCTGGTTCGGTCATCTTTGCCTGGAGTTACATGAAACTTCACAGGGCATTCCTGTTTATTGCTCTTGCACTGCTGGTTATCACAGACATGTATACCATCAATCGCAGATATCTGAACGAAAAAGATTTTGTAAAGGCCTCACTGGTTGACAAACCATTCGTTCCAACCAATGCCGACAAACTGATTATGAGGGACGTTGATCCCAATTTCAGAGTACTGAATCTGGCAGCCAATACCTTCAACGATGCCTCAACCTCCTATTTTCACAAGAGTATCGGCGGCTATCATGGCGCCAAACTCGAGCGTTATCAAGAACTTATTGATCACCAGATATCGAAGAATAACATGAGTGTTCTCAATATGCTCAACACGAAGTATTTCATTATTCCCAATGACAAGCGCCAGCCGGAGGTACAAATCAACATGGCAGCACTCGGAAATGCATGGTTTGTTGATTCCTGCAAAATGGTCGACAATGCCAATCAGGAGATGGAAGCCCTCAGCAATTTTAATCCTAAAACCACGGCAATTGTCGACAAACGATTTACCGACCTTCTCAAGGGGTTTGCTCCTGCAGCTGACTCTCTTTCGGTAATCAGTCTTCAATCCTATGCTCCCAACCACCTTGTATACAGATCGAATGCAGTGACTGACCGATTAACTGTGTTCTCTGAGATTTATTATTCGCATGGCTGGAACGCTTATATTGACGGGAAACCTGTACCCCATTTCAGGGTTAATTATGTGTTGCGCGCCATGATGGTACCCGCCGGACAACATACAATTGATTTCAAATTTGAACCGAAGGCTTATCATACAGGCGAGACCATTGCTTACTTTGGCTCTATACTGATTCTTATACTGCTTGTGGTAGCAATATTCTTCGATCTCAAATCCAGAGGTGGAATTCTGCCAACGGGCAAAAAGAAATAAACTCATTCTGCCCGGCGCTTCGCCGGGCTTTTTTCACTACATGAAAAAAGCGCTGATTATTACTTACTACTGGCCTCCAAGTGGCGGAGCCGGAGTTCAGCGATGGCTGAAGTTCTCGAAATATTTACGCGAATATGGTTGGGAACCCATTATATACACACCTGAAAACCCAGAGTATCCTGCTATCGATCCTTCACTCATGAACGATATCCCCGAGGGGATCCAAGTGATTAAACACCCCATTTGGGAACCTTTCGACATTTATAAACGGCTTATCGGGATGAAGAAGAACGACCGGCTTGCAGCAGGATTCCTCTCCGAAAAGAAAAAACCATCAAAGATTCAAAACCTGATGGTGTGGATCAGGGGCAACTTTTTTATTCCTGATGCCCGGATGTTCTGGATCAAGCCTTCAATCCGATTTCTGAAATGCTGGCTCAAAGAAAACCAGGTTGATGCCATCGTATCAACAGGTCCTCCTCACTCGATGCACCTGATCGCCTTAGGACTCAAACGGGCTACCGGACTTCCCTGGCTGGCCGATTTTCGTGACCCATGGACTCGCATCGACTTTTACCATGACCTGCGACTTACCCAATGGGCCGACAGCAGACATCATCGTCTGGAAAAAGCTGTATTAATGCAAGCTGACCGACTTGTTACTGTCAGCTATAATTGGGCCAACGACTTCAAAAACGACGGATCACCTGAATTCAAGATAATTACCAACGGATTCGATCCTGCCGATTTTCCAGAGCCAATGACTACAAAGCCCCCGAAGTTTATCCTCACACATATCGGGTCATTGAACAAAGACCGCAATCCGGCCTTTCTCTGGAAGACACTGGGAGAACTCGCCCAAGAATCAGAAGAGTTCAGAAATAACCTCATCATACGTTTTATTGGCAAAACCGATTTTTCAGCCTTTGAGAATATCAATGAAAACGGACTCTCTGCCTGCGTCGAGAATATTGATTATGTCCCTCACCACAAGGCATTAGAGCTTTCGGCAGAATCGGCTGTCCTGCTATTGCTCATCAACAATACCCCCAACTCGATGGGTATTATCCCGGGGAAGGTATTTGAATACCTTGCCACACGTCGCCCCTTACTCTGTATTGGCCCCTCTGAAGGCGACAGCGCCAGGATTATACGTGACCTGAATGCCGGCGAACTGGTTAACTTCGGTGATTCTGCAAATCTCAGGTCAGCTATTCTTTCTCTCTTCGACCGGTATAAGAAAGGAGAGAATACCATTACAAGCAACATTAACCGTTTCTCCAGAAAGATGCTGGCAGGGACGATTGCCGCCGAATTAGACCAACTTACGCAACGAGAAGTATCTCAATCATCCAACAGATTTTAAACGTCACATCATGCTGCAATTTCTTTGGATCACCTTTGTCAGGGTACTAAACCCGACCTGCAAAATCAGGGCTGCAAGCCTTGGCCGTTCGGTAATTTTCGGGAAGGGAGTAACGGTTGAAAGCGGATCGCATATCATTGCAGCCCGGATTGATGACTATACCTACATCAACAAAAACTGCCAGATTGATCGTAGCGTTGTATCAATTGGGCGTTTTTGCAGTATCGCTTACAATGTAAAAATCGGATTAGGGAATCATCCAACCGGATGGGTTAGTACACACCCGTTCGCTTATGAGAAAAAATACGGATTCGTAAAAACTGGCAGGGCCTTCGAGGAACAAGCACTAAAATCCACCATTATAGGAAACGATGTATGGATAGGGGCCAATAGCACAATTCTTGCCGGGGTTACCATAGGTCATGGCGCGATTGTCGGAGCCCATTCCCTAGTGACTTGCGACGTAGAACCCTATAGCATCGTCGTGGGGACTCCTGCCCGACACCTCAGATACCGTTTTGAGGCACACACTATCGACCGTCTGTTAAAATCAGCATGGTGGAATATGGACTACTCGAAACTTAAAAAAAGCGTCAGTTTAATGGATAACCCCGATAATTTCCTTGACAGTATTTCAGGAGGCCAGAATCCTGCTGACAAAAGTTGAAATATTGTAAGGCTCATTGAAAACCTTATAGAGCTCATTCATCAGGAAGTACTTTCCCTCGGGAACCCCACTGCTTCTAAATTTATCAACAAAAACGCCCACAGCAATCTTTCCCTCCAGAACCACCTTATCGGGAATGTCATTACTAAAGAAACCTTTCCCTATCAAGAGGCCCAAGGTACGATTACGGCTCAAATCGTTGAGCGCTGTCAATCCGAAATCACCAATTCCGCAATAACGAAACATCGTCTCTTCGTGTCCACCAGAATAGGCCAGAATATGTCTCATTTCGTTGAAAGCTTTGGTAAACACCAAAAACCTAAGATTGGGAGAGCTAAACTGGGCATCGACAATGCCAATAATGATAGCATAAATATTCTTCAGAATACTCACCAATTCTACTCCGGTGACATCTGTTGTTGAATCGGTACAAATGATGGTAGAGGAAAACAATTGTGTAACATCATCCACTACCTGAAGATTGGCAGCACCTATCGTCATGGAGGTGGGAATGTGATTAATAAGCTCACGGGCAAAAGTAGGCCCCTTAAGCGTACACACTGGATTAGGAAGTAATTGTTGTAGGTTCTCTACGATGGTCTGGTTGTCGTTACCAAAACCCTTAGACAGATTAACCAGTAATGCTTTGGGGTTAAGATCGCCCGACAATTGTACAAGGTAGTTGACGACCACCACTGAAGGAAGTGCCAGAAATACAACATCAGCAACATTTAAAACAGAGGTATCGGTTGTTGCCTGAAGTCGTGGGTTAAGCTTAATCTGCGGAAAATATGCAGAATTATAATGGGTGATATTAATTTCATCAACTACTGATGTTTCAACCGACAACAGTGTTACATCAAGAGCCTCTTTATCGGCAAGAATGTGACCCAGGGCTGTTCCCATTGTGCCGGCTCCCGCAATACATATTGTTTGATAATCGCTCATTGCTTCTATAAAAATGCAAAGATAGAGTAATTCCACAAGCATCAGAAATGCGTCCTGAACCGCTGTGCCTACGAATGTAACCATCCGTTAAAAAACATACCTTTGTGGTATGTTCTGTCGGGCAAATAATTTAGAGCTTGCCACTAATCAGAGGCTTTTCATTATAAAACAACTGATTACCGGTAAGTTAAACCGCATTGTTTGTCACTTATAATCTCATATACCTGAATGACAAAAGAAAAATTAGTACTAATCGGAGCCGGGGGACATTGTAAATCCGTAATCGAGGCTGTTGAAGACAGCGGGCTGTTTTCCATTGTCGGAATCGTCGGGGAACCAGGTCAACTCAACGAATCAGTGCTGGGTTATAAGGTGATCGCCCTTGATGAAGACCTTCCACGGTTGGTCAAAGAATACAGACATTTCTTCGT
Organism: Bacteroidetes bacterium GWE2_42_24; assembly: GCA_001768515.1. Lineage (GTDB taxonomy): Bacteria > Bacteroidota > Bacteroidia > Bacteroidales > TTA-H9 > GWE2-42-24. The sequence goes on from MEOA01000001.1 coordinate 148,650, forward strand.
GACCATAGGCCAGATCAGATATTCTACACCAAGGGTCAAAATCTTCAACATTCTTCTGGAATTAGGCTGCCATCTGCCTGTCATCATTTCTTCCAAAGCCCAAGTCTCAAAATATTCGAAACTAGGTCAGGGAACCTTGGTCATGCCATTTGCATTCGTAAATGCAGGTGTGACTATTGGCGACAATTGCATAATTAACACAGCCGCCATCATCGAACACGAAACATGTATCGGTTCGCACAATCATTTGTCAACGGGGTGTGTTGTAAATGGAAACTGCATCATCGGGAACAACAATTTTCTGGGAACCAATTCAACGCTACTCAACAACATTACTGTTGGCAACCACAACCTTATCGGAGCCAGCTCGGTAGTGGTGAAGAATGTGGGTGATCATTTAAAACTCTTTGGAAACCCTGCGACAATCATTGGAACCTCAAATGAATAAAACACTTATCATCGCCGAGGCTGGTGTCAATCACAACGGAAGTTCAGAACTGGCTTTCAGGCTAATTGATGCTGCAGCCAATGCTGGTGCCGACATCGTCAAGTTTCAAACATTTAAAACCGACCTGTTGGTAACAGTCAATGCTCCAAAAGCAGGTTATCAGAAAAAAAATTCCAGTGAATCAGATGAAAGTCAGTATGAAATGCTTCGTAAGCTTGAGCTTTCTAAAAGTCAGCATCTCGAACTGATGGAACACTGCCTGTCTCGAAACATCAGGTTTTGGTCAACTGCCTTTGATAACGACAGTATCGACCTCCTGGCGGAACTGGGAATCAGTATGTTTAAGGTACCCAGTGGAGAAATCACCAACAAGCCTTTCCTACAAAAAATTGGAAAAACGGCCGGTGAGGTAATCCTTTCAACAGGTATGGCCACCATAGAAGAAATCAGCGACGCCATCGAAGTGCTAACCAACGCGGGTTTACCAAAAGAGAAAATCACCCTGTTGCACTGCACCACCGAATATCCCGCGCCCATTCATGAAGTAAATCTGAGAGCCATGGCCACCATGCGAGAGACCTTTGGCCTGGAGACCGGATACTCCGACCATACTCAGGGAATAGAAATACCGATAGCAGCCGTTACACTCGGTGCCACAGTCATTGAAAAACATTTTACCCTCGACCGTAATCTTCCTGGTCCCGACCATAAATCATCACTTGAGCCTGATGAACTGAAAAAGATGGTTGAAGCCATTCGAAAAGTAGAAGTTGCCCTCGGCGACGGTGTCAAACAGCCGACCCCCTCCGAAATAAAAAACAGGATCGCTGCCCGAAAGAGCATCCATCTGGCCCATGACCTTCCCGAAGGACATATTCTGATGCCCGACGACCTGATTATGAAACGCCCCGGCGATGGAATCAGCCCCATGCACATGGATTTCATTATAGGACGAAAACTTCTCAAAACGGTAACAGCTAACACCAAACTTCAAATGAATTTTATAAAATGAATAGTCCTATAAGTTTTCAAAGCAAACTTTTTACTAATGAGCGCTTCTGAACTTAACCGTCATTCCATTCTCTTCCGGAAAACCATCAGGGAAGCTTTGGCTATGCTGAACGACGTACCCGATACCCTGACACTCTTCTCGGTTGACGATACCGGTGTTTTACTGGGTACTGTAACCGATGGCGACATCAGGCGTGGCCTGCTTCGGGGTGTAACACTCGAAAGCTCTGTCGAAGAGGTCATCTTCAGAAACCCAAGGTTCATCAGGGACAAAGATTTTAAACTCAACGACATTGAACACTTCAGACAAAGCCGCATTAAACTGGTACCCGTTCTCGATGATCAGCATCGAATCGTACGAATTATCGACCTGAGCCGCAAAAAATCAGTTCTTCCGTTAGAAGTGGTCATCATGGCAGGAGGAAGAGGAGAAAGGTTGCGTCCCCTCACCGATACTACCCCGAAACCAATGTTGTTTATTGGCAGCAAACCCATTTTGGAGCACAACATCGACCGGCTTATCGAATTTGGTCTCAACGATTTCCACATCACAACACGTTACCTGGGTCACCAAATCTCTGATTATTTTGGCAATGGCTTAGAAAAAATGATAAAAATTGATTACGTCAATGAAGATCAACCATTAGGGACCATTGGAGCTGTCAGCCTCATCAATAATCTTACCAGTGAACATGTGCTTGTCATGAATTCCGATGTGCTCACAAACATCGATTATGAAGACTTCTACAAAGCATTTCTGAACGAAGAGGCCGACATGGCTGTGGCATCAATTCCCTACAAAGTCAATATGCCCTTTGCTATCCTCGAAACCGAAGGCAACCGGATTCTCTCTTTCAGGGAGAAACCGGTGTTCACCCACTTTGCCAATGCAGGCATCTATATCATTAAAAGATCTTTGCTCCACATGATTCCCCTCGGCAAGAAATTCGATGCAACAGAACTCATGACCGACATCATAGAGAGAGGGCTAAAAATGATCCATTATCCGATCATCGGCTACTGGACAGATATCGGCCGGATTGAAGATTTTGAGAAAGCTAATCAGGATATTCATCACATCCGGTTCTAAAAGGAAGAACAGAAGTCAATATTCATTAATAAAATGGTACACGATACCCTCTTTATCATTCCCGCCCGCGGGGGTTCCAAAGGAATACCCGGAAAAAATATCCGTCTGTTTGCCGGCAAACCGCTTCTGGCTTACAGTATTGATCTTGCCCGGGCATTTGTCCCCGACGATAACATTTGCCTGTCAACCGACAGTATTGATATTGCCCGTGTAGCAACTCAGATGGGACTCCCGGTTCCCTTTCGCCGTCCCGAGCACCTTGCTACCGACATCGCCTCAAGCCGCGATGTCATACTACATGCCTTGTCGCATTACGAAACTCTGGGAAAGCATTTTAAACGCTTCGTGCTGCTTCAACCCACCTCACCGCTCCGGCAACCCTTTCATATAGCAGAAGCAATGGATTTGCTTAAACCATCCATAAATGGCGTCATGTCGGTTAAGTCAACTAACGCCAACCCATACTTCGTCCTATTTGAGGAAGACGAGAACGGTTTTCTGAAAAAATCAAAAACCGGTTCTTTTAACCGCCGGCAGGATTGTCCGGATGTTTGGGAAGCAAATGGAGCTGTGTATGTATACGACACTGAATGGTATAAAAACACGGATGGCAGCAATGCCAAGCTGGTGAAGTACGTCATGGATGAACGCTACTCAGTTGATTTAGATACCGAGACCGACTGGCTCTTTGCTGAATATATGCAACAACGGCTCTTTAATACAGGCTTTTGATATAATCAATTGACCGTTCGGCGGCTTTACCATCAATCACCCAGGCATATTTCCTGATAAAACGGGCATAAGCTTCCATATCAATCTTTAAGTCACCTGCCAGCACACCCGATATGATTTCACCCAGTGAGGTGACATCGGTGGACTGAAAAGCAACTCCTTCGCTGCAATAGTGAAGCAAATCTTCTTTCATGTAATCCAGAATAATCAAGGGTTTCCCAAAATACACCGCCTCAGTCCCAACGGTCGAAAAGCATGTAACCAACAGATCGCAGGCTGACAATAACAAGTAGAGGTCAATATTATAAAGAATCTGATAATTTGTACACCCCGCTTCCCTGGCAATCGATTCATAATATTGCACATCATCACGCTCTGCAGGGTGAAGTTTCACGACAACCAGCGAATCTTTTATACTTCTGCCTGCCACAAACACATCGAGTGCCGCTTGATACCTAAGAGAAGCATCGGGTTGTGGTTGTGAGGCAAAAACAATAATTTTTCTTGTACCCCAGTCATAACCCAACGCATTTCTACGGTCGGCCTTCTTAAGCCAGGGAATAACATCTGTACGTATCTGTCCGGTAACGGCGACTGATTCAGGATTAAAATTACCTACCGTAGCCAGAAAATCACGCCAGTATTCACCCCATACAAGAGTATGATCGGCCATGCTGCCCGCTAGTTTGTCGGCGGGTGTATACAGGTAGGCTGGATGACCATTACCGAAATTACCATGTTGAATTCCGATGGTCGTCATCCGATTAGCCTTTGCGGCGTCGAGTAAAGTCTTTATGATCGGTCCATTCTCATCGATCGAGCTAATGGAAAAAAAAGAATAATGTTTAAAAAACCGATCGAATGCAAGGTAACGAAACACATAAAACCGACTCGTTTTATGATAGCCGATGTATTGCTTCAAAATAAGTCTTTCGTATATGGTCAATGGAAGTGCCTCCACGGCACTATACCCTGCCATCAGATGAGCAGATGCCTGCTTTACCTTCATCCTGATCTCGGACGACAGCAGCGCCCGGAATAAAATAACCTCATTAAAAATGATGTTACGATTTCTTCCAGCCCTGAAGTAATACTGCCAACGCAACCGAAAGGTCTTCAAACTGTCAAATTTGGGCATCACCACCTCAGAGAGGAGTAAGAAGTCAGCATCAAGTCTGTCAAACAGCCCAGAAAGAATGTAGTTGTCATAAGTGAAACGACCTGCCGGTAAATGAAGACACTTCTGCAGCCCTGCATGATCAACTACTATATGCCGCCTTTTTGACGGGTGTGCAAACTGAAACGGTTGCACCATCAGCCTGAGCAAAAAATGCAACCCATAAGCGGCAACACTTCTATAGTTAACCTTTGACCCCGGGACTGCTTCAGGAAGACAGATCGCCACCCTCCCCGATAATTCGGGTATCTGTCTTAATCCGACCTCACCTGTATAGAAATCAATGTGATCATATACAGTCAATAGCTGCATGATTTCCTCATACTCATAACCTATCTGCCTGGTTTTGAAGTAGCTTCTGAACCGATGATAATACCACACTCCCGACTTTTCGAATGAAAGCAAATCGGCCACGCGCTTCCCTTTTACCAGCTTATCACCCATGGCCAGCAATTCCTGAAGAACCTGCTCATTGACTTTCTTCTTAATCGAGAATTGATTAACCGGTGAAGGTGTACTTAATGCCATCAGGCGTTCATCGGCAATGATGGAAGTATGCAGGCGGAAATTATCATTGTCGCGAAGCAGCGCTAACAGTTGCGTCGTCTCTCCCGTTGTAAGTTTCCTTTTTAGAACAATTGCCTTCATAATCAAATTTCATTCACAGCAGTAGTAATTCATATCGGTATAAAAAAATCAACCTGCTTTTAGTCTGTTCTTCAGATACTTGTCGGCAAAACCTCTTAACTCCCTCCGATAAAGGAAAACCAAAGCGATAAACATAATTGCAACCGAAAATAACGCAGGAATAAACGGACTAATCCCCAGTTTGTCCTTGACCAACTCGGTAATAATTACCAGCGCCACACAAATCAATGGACTATAGAGCATCTTATTCAGGTTCCACCTGATAGGGGCAACACGCTGGGCATAAAGATAGGTGCCTGCTACCTGAATAAGGTCGGAAACCAACACGGCGATAATTGCACCATAAATAAGCAGGCGTGGTATAAGAAGAAAATTCAGCAACATATTTACACCCAGCGTAACAATATTCAGATAAAAAAAGAACCGGGTCTTTTTTTCATAGTATAGCACAAAAGAGAAAATAATATATTGGGTACGTGGAAGATACCTGATGTAGATGATCGAAATAAAGGAATAAGCAAGCCTGACATCAGTTTCGTAAAAAAGGTATAGAAACAGCATCACGGGAATAATGGTCATCGCGATCAAAGCCTGAGTCTGCGCCATCAACATATTTGAAAGCGATTTGATCTCCTCTTCTCTCTCTTTAATCCCTTCTTTCATGTAACGAAAGATCTCGGGTTGTGTTGCACCTTGCAGACCCTGCAGTATAATCTGCATGCCTAAAGCAAAGTTGGCAGCAGTAAAATAGATGCCCAGTTCTGATGGAAACCGCTCCATGAAATACTTATCAGCAAAAGTCAAACCCCACACCAGCAATCCGTATTGAAAAAGCGGAGCGGCGAATTGGAACATCGACGTTAATAATCCGCGGTCGTAATGAAAACCGGAATGCCTGTACGAATAAACCAGTATACCAATTGTAACCAATGAACCACCGATAGCACTTCCATATACATAACCGAGGAACGACATGTCGAAAAAGAACAATCCTATAAGCTGAAAACCAGTCCTGATTACGGCCATCGAAATATTCACAATAACAAAGGCTGTTACTCTTTTCTCGTTCCGATATAGCGTTGCCGCTGTGATATTGACGGCTCTGTTTATACCTATGACAATTGAAGCAAAACCATAACGTGAAAAATCCTGCAACTCAACCTGTTCAAATAATCTGCCAATATAGTTTCTGAAGATGAAAGCAACGCCCAGCAGTAATATGCCCCGTAACAGCATTGAACTGTAAACCGAAGACACCATCCGGTGATAGCCCTTTCGGTCGTCGGTATAGTCATAATAGTACCGCGAAACGGCATTACCCATCGAAAACAGCACAATAGTGAATGCCAGCGAAGTAATCATCTCTGCAATCCCGATGTGGGCAAAGTCGGTAGCGTTGAGTCGGGAGTTACCTTCTGTAAAAGGCTGAACCAATACCTGAAGTAACGAAGGCACTGCGGCCACAGCCGAATAAATGACCGACAGCTTAAGATGCTCTTTTACGTTTACCTTCATGGGTCAGGAATCATACTGATTATATCGCAAAGGTAGAATTAATCGACGAAAACAACTTCAAGAAAGCAGATTAGAATGGAAGTTAAACAGATGGCACCAATTGCAATCAGGGAAAAAATGAAAGCTGCTAACGATTAAGATACTGTTTGCGTTATCCGTAAAGCAACAAACCAGCCCTCTCTCATTGTCCTGCCAGAACATTAGTTGTGTTTTATCAGTTTAGCCCCCGGTGCCGGCCAAAACACCAGCGAAATCTGATCATTGCCGATACATCCGGCCGATGTGGTTACCGTTACAGCGTAAGTACCCGTATTGACGGCTGTAAAATAACGCCCCGGCCACCCGTTGCTCCATTCATATTCAGCATAACCGGGGCCAGCATCCAGTACAAGCTGAGGGACTCCACATAAGGTCTGATCGTTACCAAGGTTAACAACTGGCAAGGCTAATATCTCAACCATCTGCACAGAAGTGGCGCCAATGCCATTATCGTAAACTGTTAATTGAACATTGTAACTGCCCGGCGCAGTAAACAGATGGAAAGGAGCCATCACCCTTGCAAAATTATTTGATCCGGAAGCCGGGTCATCAAAATTCCAATGCGCGGAATCAATACCTGCCGGGTTAGCGATGGTAAAGGAAGTTGGGGAGCCATAACAAACACCTGTATAATTAAATGATCGCGGGAAGAAATAACTTTGAATGAATGTTGGAAGACCCATAAATGATGCTCCTGCTCCTAAATATAAACCTTGGTCAACATAGTTACATCCAGCACCCGCAACTTCAGGATTATTAATGATACCAAGATATTTACTTGAAATATTCGGACGATCATACCGCGCCACATATATCTTTCCATCTGGTGCCAATTGAAGACCGCCGGGAGCCATCGCAGTATTCGCAATTAAAACATTAGTGTGTTGTTGGATATTAATCTGGTAAATTTGCTTAAGGTTATATGAAACGGTAGCATACAGAAATTGTCCATCTGCAGAGAATTCCACACCGTACGTTTGTTCGGGATAGTTAAAGCCAAAACTATAAGTAACTGCGCCAGTGGCCTTATTAAATGTCGAGACGTCTACTCTTAGACTGCCATATGTAGCCATAGCCAGCCTGTTACCATCTGCTGAAAATTTCAGACATCCTTGTACACCAACTGCCCCCGAACCCAATACCGGGCCTGTGGAACTAACGACAGGGGTCATCAACACCCCTGCACTTGTCACAAGGTAACTCTTATAAACATTATTTGCCCGTTCATGAATCACAACCCAAATATCTTGTTGATTTTGATGACGCACAGCTGAAATTTTTTCAGCCGAGTTTGTCTGGATAAAAATGTTCTTATTAACAACTGCCCCAAGTCCCCCGGCTAAGGTAATATCAACAGTTGAATAGTGCAATTTTCCGTCATTACTTGCATAATCAACAGTAAAAATGACGAATTGGGTAGAAGAGAGGGGTAAAGGAACAATAACACCGGATTGAGTTGAAGAGGTATGCCCCAGGAGCCCTGTACCATTTTGCATAACTTGGTGGTTTTTATTATACACCGTCATCCCGTTGGTATAAAACAACAGATTCCCGTCTGGATCAGCAATTGAAGCCACCCCTTCAAAACAACTCATCTGGCCGTTTTCTAAGACTGCTGGCGTCCCCGAGTTAAAATCAAGTCCGCCGTAGTCACCAAAATACCAAATATTCCCTTCCTTCTGAGCAAAAACAGAAAACGAAGTAACTGATATCAAGGTGAGAAAAAACAATTTACAAATAACAAAACAATTCTTCATTAATTAATGCATGCTGTATTAACTTATTAACCCTTGATCATCTTCTCTTAGTAATCAGGAAACTGGTTGCCGTAAAATTAGTAATCAACTTAACAACTCCGGTTATTCATGCTTAGAAATATTAGTCAATATAAAGAACTCATCTTTATACCTCCTTACTATCAGACGATTTGAACCGTTAAAAAGTTTATACCGTTTCAATCTTCAACAACTTTAAAAGTTGAAATGCTTCGGCAAAATAGACCCCTGCGGTGCTTCCCCGAAACCTGGCCAATGCCCGCACGTTTTCTTCAGACCTTGGAAAAGGAGGGCTCTCAATTTCAGATTTAAAAAGCTTTAGAGTTTCTATCTTCTTCTCCAAGTTGTCGGAAATATCAACAAAGCAATTCGGAATAAAAGCATTCTCAGATATGGCCGGAGCAAACTCTGTCTCCGAGATACATTCATACATTAGGACTTCTCTGAGGTATGGATGTCGGAATGATTTAGTACATGCCATTGCGGCTTCATATACAATTCGATGATCTGAATGTGCATCACTCCTATTTACAGTATAAATTATTTGCGGCCGTACTTTCGAGATATAATCTGACATCCTTTTGATTAAGTCAGGACTGACTGCTGATGACAGACTCATTGTAGGATAACCAAACTGAATCACTTCTTTGATTCCCAAAGACCCTTTTACCAAGTCAATTTCTTTACTGCGCTCCTCTATTTCATATTCAGGATAGCCTCCAATAGCAGTTTTGGATGTTACAATAATCCAGTAAATTTCATCCCCATTCTTGTGGTGACGCAGCAAGGTTCCCCCGCAGCCTATCGTCTCATCGTCGGGATGAGCTGACACAACAACAATCCTTCTCATGGTTAATAAGTAATGTTTTTAAAAATTAAATTTTTGTTAATCGTAAGAGATTTAACTATTTCCAATACTCGTTCTGATGAATGCCCATTTCCATAAGGATTTATACAATTTCGACAATTTGCAATAAAAACCTCATCATTTAGTATCTTTGATATTGCTGCTTCAATCTGATCTTTAGAATTATCAACAAAAATAACATTGGTGGAATGTGTCCGCCCCCTTTGCCGTTGTCCAATGTTTACCACGGGCAACCCGAAAGAAGGTGCCTCGAGTATCCCTGCACTCGAATTGCCTAATAAACCACTAGCATTTCTCATCAAATTCACAAATAGGTTCCGGTTCAAATTTTTAAACGTTCTAAAAATCGAAGGGTATTTCTGCTCGTATTCAAGATATGCATTGATGATGGCTTGATTGCCCGCATCGGAATTTGGGTAATTAATAAAGCACCGATGACCCGAACTTATAACTGCATCAAGTGTCTGCCGAACATGTCTATCCTGCAGTTCTGTCTCAGTAATGATGGAATGTTGAATCAAGACAAAATATGGCTCAGCAGAGGAATCCTGTACTCCCATCTCATTTAAAACAGCCCCTTTGCTGACAGTTTGTATTGACAGTATCCTATCAAGCGCAGGATTCCCGATCACAAAAATTCGCCAGTCGTCCTCACCAAGTTTTAATAGCGTCTGTCGATGTTCTTCCAGCGTTACAAAATGCAGGCTTGCAAGCTTACCTGAGGCATATCGCACCGCATTATCAACATTTCCATCTTTCGCGATATCACCGCCGAAAAAATGAGCACATGCAATTCCAAGGTAGGCACAAGTAAGGGTAACAGAAATGGCCTCTTCTCTGTCGCCAGCAACAATAACTAAATCAGGCTTTTCTCTTATTAAACTGTGAGCCAATAACGGGATTTGGGCTCCTATAGAAGACACCCTCCCCAACTTTGAATCTGTGTCAAGCAAATTAAAAAGCTTATCTGCTATCTCAAAGCCATCATCTTCTACAAATCGAGCAGTATAGCCATACTTTTCCGACAAGTGTGGACCAGTGATTAGTATCTTGAATTGAATTTCAGCAGCTTCATCAAGCTTTTTATAGACTGAATACATCAAATCATACTCGGACCTAGCTCCGGTTACTGCAACAATTTTTTTTAACGTCATAATTAGTCTACAGTAATTAAATTCAATTAATAAACATCTGAATCTCCCAACGAAATTCTCCAGGTTTTACAATTATCTAACGCATCATTATTCTCTGTAAACAAACGGTATGCAAGAATCGTCAGCGGACTATCCATTGTGAAACGTAACTTTTCAAAATATCTATGACGGGGATCGGTTAATGACAACCACAAATTCACTGAAACAATAGCTAAATCATTTACATCAATAAAACTAAAAATTGCACCAACAAGAGTAGAAACTGAATTAGGGTCATTACCAACTCCTAGTTCCAAAATATCTATCTCCTGCTTCCCTTTAAATTTAAAGGAGTTAAAAATTTTTATCACAACAAAGTCAGTTGAATCAAAACCATCAATATTAAGTATATAATACTTGTTCGCGGGGTTTTCAATGTACCGCCAATTTAAATAAGCCGGGGATTTGCTGACACTGATAGTGTCAGTACCGGAACCATTCAGTTTACTGCTATGAACTTCGCTAAAACTTTCTATCAGTTTATAATTCGCTCTAGGAATCCTCTCGTGATCCTGTGGAGCCAACGAAAGCATGTGTTGCACACCGACATCTCGCCAGCCCAGTTTGGTAATGAAACTATAGTTCGAATTCAAGTTTGGAAAACCCCAGACCATTCTGACATGGTACTGGTCCTTAATCCGAGTGTAAAGATCTTTGGCTAACATCGGAAATATCCCTCTTCCACCATAATCGGGATGCGTCATTGTAGTCATTGAAAGTCCCGCCAAAACCTTATCACCCATAAAATTCATTACCACAGGAGACACAGCGTAATGGCCGATAATTGTATCATTGTCGACCATTAAACTAATCATTGGTTCCTTGTGAGTAGGACTTGATAAGTACCTCCATTTCCAGAACTTAATATCCAACGGTTTCCTAAAAGATTTTTTAAACAGCTCCAGAATTCCAGATTCATCTCCGCTTTTATACGGTCTGATTTCCATATATTTATTAAAGTTTTACACACATATAAACTAAAAAACAAATGTAGTGCTAATTACTCAGGCAGGTAAAATGATGAAATCCACATTAAACGAAAACAATAAACGGGGCATTTTTATGCATTAGGGTCTCAATGAATCCAATTAAACTTTCCCATTCAACCATCTGATGGGATTACCAATTAAATCACTAATCTACATAAGCAATTCTCTTCCTATTAGTTAACTAATTTCCTCTCTCACGACACTTTCAAACTACAATAATTCATCCATTGTTGCTTTATTGCCCCCCCTCAGTCCCTACCAATCCAGCCAGCGCAGAGTTTCGGTGGAGCACACGTTATTTTAGCTCTTCCTCCCAGGGTACTGAAACATCCATGTCGGCAATTACCTTTTGTCGCGCATGATAAATACTGGCATTTAGCTCAAAACCTATCAGAATGATCAACCCGTTGAAATAGATCCACAACATCACAATCATGAGGGTGCCGATCGAGCCATACAGCTTATTATAGGACGAAAAATTGTTGACGTAGAAATTAAAACCCGACGACAGGCCTATGCTCAGAAAGGTAGCCAGTGAACTTCCGGCCGAGATAAACCTGAATGTTTTTCGTTTCGATGGGCCCAGGTAGTAGAGAAAAGAATAACCAAAGAAGAACAGCGCCAAGATGATTAGCCAGCGGGAACCCTGCAACAAATAATAGACAAAATCGGTATGCAACAACCCCAGATTAACAAGCATCTTCATCAACGGAGGACCTGCTGTAATTAACCCGATTGCCAGAATAACCATAACGGCCATGATGAGCACTAGCAGAACAGAGACCAGACGCTGCAACACAAATGAACGATTCTCAAGGGAATGGTATGTCTGGTTGAAAGCCTCAATCAGGCTGTTCACCCCATTGGTTGCAAAATATAATGCCAAAATAAAACCTAACGAAAGGAGCCCCCCACGTGGACGCTTCACGATGTCGAACAATGTACTCTCAACTGTTTCATACGCCGAAAGCGGAATCAGGTCGTGTAGCAAGGCCAGCAGATTATCCTGAAAGTTTGGAATGGGAATGTAAGGGATGATGGTAAAAAAGAAAATAATTGTCGGAAATATGGCGATAAAACTGTTATAAGTAAAGGCTCCTGCTCGCAGATTAAGCGCTCCTTTCGAAAGTCCTTTTATAAAGAAGACCAACACGTCATATAACGGCATACCATCGAAGCCCGGTAATATCAGCCTGCGGGCGTACTTCTCTACCCGCTCAACAAATGGTCCATTCATGAACGCCCTGTAACGCTGAGTTGTCTTTTCCTCGATATCTTTAAATAATTGATTGAGGTTCATTTCCGTCAACTTTATCAGCAAGCTTTCAGACTCAGATCAAGGCTCCGGATATGATGGGTCAGGGCACCGACCGAGATATAATTGACACCCGACTCAGCATACGATCTGAGGGTATCTTCCGTGATTCCGCCTGAAGCTTCTGTCTCATAGCGGCCACCAATCATTTCGACGGCCTTCTTCAGATCAGCAGGCGAGAAATTATCAAGCATGATGCGGTTAATCCTTCCGGTTACAAGCACCTCATTCAGTTCACTGAAATTCCGCACCTCAATCTCAATCTGAAGGCTCTTTTTACACTTCTTCAGATAAGAGTTGGCTGCTTCAATGGCCTGCCCGATGCCACCTGCGAAGTCAACATGGTTGTCTTTAATAAGGATCATATCGTAAAGCCCGAACCGATGATTGTTCCCTCCGCCTGTCTTCACTGCCATCTTCTCAAACTGACGCATAAGTGGTGTTGTCTTGCGGGTATCTAGCAAACGGGTATTAAGCCCGTTGAGCAACTTTACCAAACGGTTTGTGGCGGTAGCTATCCCGCTCATCCTTTGCATGAAGTTGAGAGCCGTGCGTTCGGCGCCAAGCAATGAAACAGAAGGCCCTTCAACTGTAAAGGCCACGTCACCAGGCTTCACCGGAGTACCGTCTGAAAGCATTTGAGTGAAGATAATCGTATTGTCGACCGCTAAAAAAACTTTGCGGGCTACATCGACGCCAGCCAGAATTCCTGCCTCCTTCACCAGGAGCCTTACCTTTCCTCTGGCCGTTGCCGGAATTGTCGAAAGCGAAGTATGGTCGCCATCGCCCATGTCTTCAACAAGAGTCAGTGCTATAATTTCGTCAATAGTCATATTGTTATTGCTTATTTAACCTCAAGAGACTAATTAATCCTCCTCGACCTGAAATTGTTTGATGGTCGAATTATTGGCGGTTTTGTGCAAGAGTACATAAAGTGAAAACTTTTTTGCGCCACAGGTGAGTGTCCCGACAAAATAGGAGGCACCTTCACCAGATTTCCCCTTATGTGTAACCTTAAACTGCGTTGGCTTATGACGTGTAAAAAACTCCTTTAAAATAGCACCAGCCTGTTCCTTGCTATACACGCCATCGGTGCCAGGCAGTGAAAGGTTGACATGATCGGCGAAATAGGTCGAAATAAGCTGTGAATTCCCAGCAGTCAACGCTTTTTCTATCACTGGAATGATGTCTTTTCCTTGTGCCTGCATTGAACCGGTTCCCATTAATACCGTACCCAAAACAAGCAAGGTCATTTTGAATCGTCTAACTACATGCAGATTATAAAAATATTTCTGAAATATACATATCATGGCTTATTATTTTTAAGCGTTTCGATCTTCCGATACTGAGAACATAAAAATGCACAAAAATCAAACCAAATCAATCACTTAACAAATCTTAGGCAAATGTAGGAATTTTTCATCGGTCAGGAGCTATAGGTTCCGAAGCCAATCATCGTGGTTGTTTGTATCTTTACCGTCGAAATCATGAACGCATGAAAATTGTTTTTGCCCCCACAGGTCGTACTACCGAGGTCTATGTCGCCAATGGTTGCGACATCTATGAGAAACGACTGACAAGATACGTCCCCTTCTTAACTCAGATACTACCGGCTCACGGAGGCCAGACACTACCACCCTCGACCATAATGCAACGTGAGGCAGAAGCACAGTTGAAGCTGATCTCTCAGTCCGATTATACCGTGCTACTTGATGAGGGGGGCATTGAATTTACCTCGGTAGAATTTTCAAAATTTCTTCAGCAGAGAATGAATCAGGGAATCCGGCAACTCAACTTTATTGTTGGGGGAGCTTATGGTTTCGATCCGGAAGTAAAACAAAAAGCCTCCTTTAAGCTGGCATTGTCAAAGATGACGTTCCCCCATCAACTGGTCAGACTTCTTTTCATGGAACAACTTTACCGTGCCTTCACTATCCTAAAGAATGAACCGTACCACCACATCTGATAAAATAGTTCGGCAATTCAGCCGTTTAACAAGGATATAAGCAACCCCGATTACCTTTGCAGTCATAAGCCGATGACTCCGGCCAACCCACACACAGGAAACATGAACAGATTAAACGCATTATTTATCAGCTTGTTGCTGACCTGCCTCTCGGCATTCGGACAACAAACAGCTATTTACGAAGAACCCGGAAACAGGTTTACACGTGCACTCGAGCTTTTCGATCGCGATAAATTTGCCCCTGCCCACAAGCTCTTCACCGACCTGTCCGCGCAACTGGAAGGCACCGGCTCACAGATGGAGACAAATGCCGATTTCTATGCCGCGCTATGCGCTATCAAGCTAAGGAACAGCGATGGAGCGCATCTCATGGAGCAATTCCTGCTCAAACACCCCACGGCCTCTAAAAGTCAACTGGCTCATTTCTATCTGGGATTGCACTACTTCGGTGAATCGAAATGGAAAGATGCACTGCAACATTTTTCAATGGTTGATCCTTCTCCGCTTAACCCCGACGATCTCAGTGAATATCAATACAAAGCCGGTTATGCTTCCTTCATGACTAAAGACAATGCCCGTGCTTCGAGATATTTCCACGACATAAAAAATACCAACAGCGACTGGGGTGCAGCCGCCACCTATTACTACGCCCACATTGCCTATACTGAAAACAAATACGAAACTGCACTTACCGAATTCCGTCACCTCCAGAATAATCGCAACTATGGAGATGCCGTTCCCTATTACATCGTGCAGATACTATACCTTCAGCAGAAATACAACGAATTGCTGGCCGAAGCACCCCCACTGCTCGAAAAAGCCGAGCAAAGCCGTAAAGGATCCATCGCTGCAATGATGGCCGATGCCGCCTATAAAACCAACGACTATTCCAAAGCCCTCCTCTACATCGAACAATATCAGTCGTTGTCAAAAAAGCCGCTCTCACGTAGTGAAAATTACCTCCTGGCCTATTCGGCTTACAAAACTGGTGACATCGAAAAGGCCATTCCGGCCTTCCAGAACGCAGTCGATGGCAAGGACTCTCTCAGCCAGAATGCCATGTATCATATCGGCGACTGTTACCTGAAAACCGATCAGAAAGCACTGGCACAGAAGGCTTTTTATGATGCTTACAAAATTTCCTACGACCAGGCGTCGAAAGAAAATTCGCTTTTCAATTATGCCAAGCTTTCGTACGAACTTTCCTCCGATCCATACAACGCTGCTATCATTGCCCTTCAGGAATACGTCACAACTTATCCTGACTCCCCCCGTACCGATGAAGCGTGGCAATATCTCGTAAATCTGGCCCTTGTGTCAAAAAATTATGCCGCTGCCCTTGAAGCAATGGATAAAATCAAATTTCAGGATATCAAAATTAAGACCGCCCGACAAAAGGTACTGTACTATAGCGCTATCGAGCTATTTAATGCCCGCAAATACAACGAAGCCATCGAACGGTTTACCCGGGCATCGGAAATGAACTATGACAAATCGATCAAGCCAATGTCGCTTTATTGGGCAGGCGAAGCGTCCTACCGAATGGGTGAGTTCCGCCCATCCATCGGATGGTACAACAGGTTCCTGATAAGCCGTGGCGCCTACGATTTGCCGGAATATCCAATAGCCATTTACAACAGCGGCTATGCCTGGTACAAAATGAAGGAATATGGCGAAGCAATCACCAGCTTCCGAAAATTCCTTGGTAATAGTGCTGACAAAGACCCGCAGATGATAGCTGATGCTCAGCTAAGGATAGGCGACTGCTACTATATAACCAAACAGTTTGCCGATGCTGTAAACTGGTATGAAAAGGTGAGCCGCTCGGGTAGCTTTGATGCCGATTATGCCTTCTTCCAACTGGCTATGGCCAAAGGTGTAACAAAGAATTTCGAGGGTAAGACCTCCGCCCTGAAACAACTCATCAGACAATTCCCAAAATCACCGCTGGTCGACGATGCACAATATGAACTTGCAGTCACTTACATGATCATGAACGAAAACGAAGAAGCATTAAATCATTTTCAGGCTCTTATCTCGCAGTTTCCCAACAGCAGCTTTACCAGCAGAGCAATGCTTCGCCGTGGTCTGATTTTTTATAACACCAGCCAGAACGAACAGGCTCTCCAGCAGTTGAAACAAGTGATCACCCAATATCCCGGCACTCCTGATTCTCGTGAAGCCCTCCAAACCATCAGCAACATCTATGTCGAGATGAACGATGTGCCAGGTTATCTGAGCTACGTCCAGACGGTTCCTTTTGCAAGGGTTCCGATGGCCCGACAGGATTCACTCACTTATCTGGCCGCTGAAAACCAGTACATGAAAGGCGACTGCAACAATTCGCTGAAAGGATTTTCCGATTACCTGCAAAAAAACCCACAGGGCATCTTCTCGCCCAGTGCTTATTATTACCGGGGCGACTGCCGGTACCGGCAGGGAGAATGGGCTCTGGCCCTTCCCGATTTCAAAGCCGTAGCTAAAATGCCCCGGTCACGTTTTACAGAAAACGCGCTGGCCCGTGCCTCAGAGATTGAATACAAAGCAGGAAACCATACTGCTGCCCTGCGCCTGTTTGAAAGGCTAAACCGACTGGCCGACAATAAGGATAACCTCCTCGAATCGACTGCCGGAATGATGCGTTGCTATTTCCAATCCGGACGTAAAGATTCTGCCATCATTGCCGCTACCCGTCTGATGACGGCCGATAAAGTAACCACTGATCTCCTTGTCGAAGCACATCTTACCATTGGGAAATCGGCTCTGGCCACCAACAACCTTCAACTGGCAGAACGGGAGTTCAACATCACCCGTAAACTTACCCAGACCGAAGCCGGTGCTGAAGCCCAATACAACCTGGCCTACATCGCCACACTGAGAAAGGATTGGAAACAAGCCGAAAAGTTAGCCTTTGAAGTGATCAACACCTATACCCTTTACGATTTCTGGCGGGTTAAGTCCTTCCTGCTTTTGTCGGATGTCTATGTCAATACTGACAATGTGTTTCAGGCAAAACAAACCCTCGAAAGCATTCTTGAGAATTATGAGGGAGAAGACCTGAAACAGGAAGCACAGCAAAGGCTCGACAAGCTAAATGCTGCAGGAAACTAACCAACGACTGAGATTCTATATGTTACAAGCTGAAAAACACTATTCCATGAAGATATTCCGAAACGGCCGTTTCATTGCCACTGCCCTCCTTTTTGCATCGATCTGGCCATCCGTCGTTGCTGTTGCTCAGGAAGAGATCAAACAGGCTGAGGAGGTAACCATCATAGGTGACTTCTCGCCGAAGATCACCGAAGCCAACAAGATTATGAAAAGTCCGGAGGTGCAGGATACCGTCATCGGGATGCCAGCTATGCAGTACAGTATAATCTCTGTCCCATGGCAAATGCATTTCCCGGTGTCTGACATCCAACCCCTGAAAAACAAACCTGAACCCGATGTGAAATATCTCAGAAACTATGCACGGCTAGGGTTTGGCAACTACACAACCCCTTATCTGGAGTTCTTTGCCGGAAAAACCCAATCCAAAAGCAACGCGGTTGGACTCCACTTCCGCCACTTGTCATCACAAGGCGACGGTGATGGGATTTTCCAAAATGGCTTCAGCTTTAACGATGTTGACATTTATGGCAAAATCATTACCAGAAGCTATGCCATCAACATCGACGGCGCATACAACCGTCATGGCATCCACTACTATGGTTTCGACACTACGGGCCTGGCTCCCGGACTCGTTCCGTCGGAAGATAGCCTCAAACAAGCCTATAACCGTTTCAGCGCAGGGATATCCTTTACCAGTCAGAACACCCGTCGCGGGTCGCTCAATCACGCTTTTGGGGCTCGCTTCGCCATGCTCACCGACCATTACAGCACCAACGAACTGAATTTCAAGCTAAACTTCGAGGCCGACGCAGATGTAAACCTTTTCGACGGAAGTCAGAAACAAAAACTCGGCATGCTGACCGATTTCAATTATTTCAACAACCAATGGGCCATTGCTACTTCAACAAATAGCTCACTGTTGAACCTGCGTCCATTCTACATGATTGAATTTGCTGAATACTCCCTCTGGTTAGGTGGGAATATCGAGATGTCAGATGATTCTTCAAGCGCCTGGCACATATACCCCGAGGCCCGTGCCGGAGTGAATGTCATCAAAGATGTCCTCGAAGTATATGCCGGTATCCGTGGCGGTCAATACCGCAACAGTTTCGACCGGCTTACCCGTATCAATCCATACGTGATAAGGGAATTGCCATTGAAATTCAGCAACTCCACATTCGAACTTTATGGAGGATTCCATTCGAGTTTTAGCCGCTTCATCGATTTTAGCGGCACCTTCAGTAGTGGTAAAGTAGAAAATATGGCCCTTTATTACAATCCCGCTCCCCTTTTCCAGCCTGGCAACCTGATGAGTGTGGTATACGATGATGTAACGCTGATGCGCATCTCTGCTGAATTCTCTTACCAGAAGAAAGACATAATCAGGTTGATTTTCGGCGGGGCATACCAATCATCCCGCCCGACAAAAGAGACACATGCATGGTACACTCCTGAAATAGAAGGCTGGCTGAGTGGCGATATCAACATTTCACCCGAACTAAAAATCAAGGCATCAGCCAAATTTTTCAGTAAGATGTATGCCCGCGTCGACACCCTCTCCAACAACCTGCATTCGTCTCCCATCGGCGAAAAAATCATCAAGATTGATCCTTACCTCGATCTGGGCGTCGGAGCCGAATACCGCTTCAACCCACGGTTCTCGGTATTCCTTGATATCAATAATCTGCTCGCCTCAAGATATGAATATTGGTACAACTACAAACATTATGGCATCAATGTTTTAGGAGGCATCACCTTCGGCTTCTGACCTCACCGGCAAGCTGATTCATTGTCCATTTTAACGAAATAAAACGAAAACACCCGGCTCCAAAGATCCGGGTGTTTTCGTTTTATTTCCGGGCTTGTTGACAACACCCGGCTTATACCCCCCTGACCGACCACCATCCTTCTTAACCAATCGAGGCGGGCTCATCACAGCATCAACGCTTGCCGACAAGAAATAACCTCCGCCAGTGTCTTGTCAGATTATCCTCATCCAGATAGCTCCCTGATCATCGAAAGGAACCCTAAATACACCAAATTGTATTTCGAACCGTAGATTAACCGTAGATCAACCGTAGATCAACCGTAGCCTATACGTATCTTTCTGGTCGGTTTCCGGCTGATTTCCGGTGCATATTCTATTGATATTTGCTTAATCATCACGACAGGTATAGCCCAAAATTGTGCCAAAGACATCGATAATTTAAAGATCTTCATTTCCAGTAATTGACCACAATAAATTCCAAATGAACATTGCCCCATGGCAGTTCGTTTATAGATACTTATCACGGCTCAGCATCTGCTGCCTGATAATCTTCTGCGACAAATTATAATTTCTCTATATTTGTGCTCGTTATGCACCTAGCTGCATAACCATAAAAAACACCCACATGAACAATGCACTGTATAATTTTGAACGACCTAAAAATGAACCTGTTCTGACTTATGCCCCCGGGAGCAATGAACGTATTTGCCTGAAGGATGAACTTAACAGACAGTTATCACAGGTAATTGATATTCCACTGATCATCGGCGGAAAGGAAATCAGAACCGGGAAAACCCAGAAGGTTGTAATGCCCCACAACCATTCACACGTCCTCGCCCATTGTCATCTGGCCGGCGAAGCCGAGGTAAAGATGGCGATAGAGGCCGCCCTGAAAGCCCGTGAAATATGGGCGAACTTCACATGGCTCGATAGAACCATTATCATGATGAAGGCAGCCGACCTGATCAGAAAAAAGTACCGGCCTAAACTGAATGCTGCTACAATGCTTGGACAGAGTAAGTCGGCGCATCAGGCAGAAATTGATTCAGCATGCGAAACCATTGACTTTCTGACATTCAACAGTTATTTCTGCTCCAAAATCTACAGTGATCAACCCCTGTCGGAGGTTGAAAACCTCAACATGCTTGAATACCGGCCACTGGAAGGTTTCGTGTTTACCGTATCACCCTTCAACTTTACCGCTATTGCCGCCAACCTGAATGTTTCACCCGTGCTGATGGGCAACACGGTAGTTTGGAAACCTGCCTCTACCGCACTGCTCTCAAACTATTACCTGATGAAAATCTTCGAAGAAGCCGGACTTCCTGCAGGTGTCATCAACTTTGTACCAGGATCAGGGAACCTCATTGGAGGAATTGTACTGGAGCATCCCGATCTTGCAGGAATTCATTTTACAGGATCGACCGGCACCTTCAACCATCTCTGGCGGAAAGTGGGTGAAAACCTCTCAAAATACCATGGTTATCCAAAAATGGTTGGTGAAACCGGCGGCAAAGACTTCATCTTTGTCCATAAGACTGCCGATTTCGAAGAGGTAGGAACCGCAATCATCAGAGGTGCTTTTGAATATCAGGGGCAGAAGTGCTCGGCAGCCTCACGGGGTTACATCCCTGCCTCAATGTGGCCTTCATTGAAAGAACTGTTGGTAAGGGAACTCAGCCAGATAAAGCCAGGTGACCCGACCGACTTCACCAATTTCATGAATGCAGTGATCGATGAGGCATCGTTCGACAACATCACACGTTACATTGATACAGCAAAGAAATCGAATGTAGCCGAAATCGTAGTAGGTGGCGGCTCCGACAAATCAGTTGGCTATTTCGTAGAGCCAACGATCATCAAGACAACCGACCCCCATTTCCTCTCGATGGAAGAAGAAATCTTTGGACCGGTCTTCACCCTGGTGGTCTACCCCGACGAAGAGTATGAAGCTTACCTGAGAATATGCGATAAAACCTCGCCCTATGCGCTTACCGGAGCCATCTTCGCACGTGACCGTCAGGCCATCATCAAGGCTCATGACATGTTGCGCTATGCTGCCGGTAACTTCTATATCAACGATAAACCAACAGGAGCTGTGGTGGGACAACAGCCCTTTGGCGGTGCACGTGCATCAGGAACCAACGATAAAGCCGGGAGTATGCTGAATCTAACACGATGGACCAGCCCTCGCATTATTAAAGAAACATTTCTTCCCTCCAAGGTTTATTACTACCCCTTTATGCGGGAAAAATAGATCTCAACGGATAACTGGTTTTCCGAAACATGAACTTTTTCAAAGGGTTCATGTTTTTTTATGCCAATACTTCAGGTCATGAATATCAAATCCATTCATCGCGATATCACCATTGCCGACCTCGCCGAACAGTTTCCCGAGAGCGTAGGTTACCTGAGCGAGCGTGGAATCCGTTGCCTTCGTTGTGGTGAGCCTATCTGGGGTACACTGGCAGAAGCCGCTCGCGAAAAAGGCTTCAGTGAAACTCAGATTAAACAAATAGTAGACGTGCTTAACGCCCGCAGTTCGGGTTTCAACTCACAAGGAAAAAGCAAAAC
Organism: Bacteroidetes bacterium GWE2_42_24; assembly: GCA_001768515.1. Taxonomy (GTDB): domain Bacteria; phylum Bacteroidota; class Bacteroidia; order Bacteroidales; family TTA-H9; genus GWE2-42-24. The sequence continues at coordinate 170,869 of MEOA01000001.1, forward strand.
ACAAGAAAAATGAACTATATAACAAATAAAAACCAATATGCGATGCTCGATGTACTTGACCATCTGGGCATCAGTGAAGTCAACTCAGGCCTTTCCGATGGCCTTACATGGAAGAATACAACGGGAGAGATTGCTTCCATGATTTCGCCGGCCGACGGGCGCTCTATAGCCCGGATACAACAGGCCACAGGGAAGGATTATGAAGACACCGTGAAACTGGCACAGGAAGCCTTTAACACCTGGAGAATGGTTCCTGCCCCTAAACGGGGAGAAATTGTACGGCTTATTGGCAATGCCCTTCGTATTTATAAGGATGACCTGGGAAGGCTTGTCTCATACGAAATGGGCAAGATCTACCAGGAAGGACTCGGTGAAGTTCAGGAAATGATCGATATCGCCGACTTTGCGGTCGGGCAATCGAGGCAGCTCTATGGCCTGACCATGCACTCCGAACGTGAACGGCACCGTATGTACGAGCAATACCACCCCTTAGGTATTGTTGGGGTAGTTACCTCATTTAACTTCCCGGTAGCGGTGTGGGCATGGAATGCAATGCTGGCTCTGGTTGCCGGCGATGTAGTCATCTGGAAACCTTCGTCAAAAGTGATGCTGAGCGCTGTCGCAGTACATAATATTATTAAAAAAGTACTGATCGATAACAAGGTACCGGCAGGTGTTCTTAACCTGATCATTGCCGGGTCGAAAGAGATTGGCGACAACTTCTTTGCTGATAAACGCGTGCCGCTCATCAGCTTTACCGGTAGTACAAATGTGGGACGAAAGGTAAGCCGAATTGTAGGTGAACGTTTAGGTCGTTCACTGCTGGAATTGGGTGGCAACAATGCCATCATTATCACACCTTCAGCCAATATGGACATGGCCATCAGGGCAACGGTATTTGGTGCTGCAGGAACGGCCGGACAGCGTTGTACCACCACGCGACGCCTGATTATTCACGAAAGCGTGTACGACAGTTTCCGCGATAAGCTGGTAAAAGCCTATGGTCAGCTCCGTATTGGCCATCCGCTCCACGCCACAACCCATGTAGGGCCCCTCATCTCTAAAGCATCCGTCAGTGATTTCGAATTTGCCGTGAAGAAAGTCCAGCAGGAAGGTGGCAGGATTCTCTTTGGCGGAACCGTCCTGCAAGGCGAAGGGTATGAATCAGGATGTTATGTTGCGCCTTGTATCGCTGAAGCTAAAGGGCATTACGAAATCGTTCAGGAAGAGACCTTTGCCCCGATCGTCTATCTTATGAAATACACTTCTGTTGATGAGGCTATTGCCATCCATAATGGCGTACCACAAGGTCTTTCATCCTCCATTTTCACTACGAATATGCTTGAAGCCGAGCAGTTTCTCAGTCATGAAGGTAGCGATTGTGGTATTGCCAATGTGAACATCGGAACCTCTGGCGCCGAGATCGGTGGTGCCTTTGGCGGCGAGAAAGAGACAGGTGGAGGACGTGAATCAGGCTCAGATGCCTGGAAAGTCTATATGCGACGTCAGACCAATACCATCAATTACAGCACGAATCTTCCGCTGGCACAGGGCATTAAATTCGATATATGATCTGTCTCTCAGGGCGCTAAAAGAATCTTTTCTCAGATGGGAAAAGATTCTTTGTTTTTTAACGAAAAGCGCTAATGCTAATATTGTAGAAGGGTATCATCACGTTGTTAGACAAACCGTAAAAACAGCTCAAATATCCAGTTTACCCTTCGACTTTATCGCAGAATGGAAAGTGAGCAGAACACAATTCACAGGTGCGTAGCCTTTTCTTCCCCTCTTCCCAAAACATCCCTGATTTTACCTTAATCTGGTTTTCTCTTCATTTGCCTGACGAAACGAATTGTACGTGTAATTGAGCGCAGGCTTCTGACATTGTTTTGATGCAGGTTACAAGTCTATGCCGCTGTCTATTTAGTTTTGAGATTATTAACGAAGACATCAGGGCTACGCCCTAAAAATACAATTGTAACGATTTTATCTATGATGACGGGGCCATTCCCTCAGTGAGGTTTACAAGCTAATTCGCAGATTCAGCTTTTCACCTGAAAATTAAATTCTTCGCATCAACATGCTGATTAAAATTCAGCTCTCTTCTGCTTTATAGTATTGAATGGAGTAAAAGCTAATTGGCATCAATCTTCATAAGAAACAGGACAAAACCGCTCTAAATTATTGGATGTCACGAATGAAAATGCAAATAGCAGGCCTTAAGATCGGGGTAGCCCACAAATAAAATAAAGCGACTAAATGCTTATCTTCGCCCTTCAAAAAACCACAACGTTATGTTGAGAAAATCCATACTGCTGCTTGCTGCCCTGCTGGTTACAGCGATCAGCCATGCTCAGACAATCAAATCGCCGGATGGGCGGTTAAACCTCACCTTCAGCCTTACCCCCGCCGGAGAACCGACCTATGCTTTAAACATTGGCCACAAACCGGTTATTCTTCCCTCAAAAATGGGGCTCGAGATTAAAGACAAACCCGCCTTTACCAGCGGCTGTGCTGTAAAGCAGATCGACTCAACGCTAGTCAACGAAACATGGAAGCCGGTCTGGGGTGAAGTGAACCAAATCAGAAACAACTACCGGGAGCTTACCATCACCCTGCAACAGCCTGCCATAGCAAACCGCTGGTTTCGCATCGTATTCAGGCTCTTCAACGACGGTATTGGTTTTAGATACGAATTCCCGGAACAGTCAGGCTTACAATATATTACTGTCACCAACGAACGAACCAATTTTCAGCTTACAGGCGACCACATGACCTTCTGGATTCCGGGCGATTACGAATCGCAGGAATATGCATACAGCCATACCAGACTGAGTGCCGTTGACGCAGAGATTGGAAAAAAGGTTTATGAAATCGGGACGCGTACCATCCCGGGTTCCGATTATGTGCAAAGCCCCCTGATGATGAAAACCGATGACGGTTTGTACATCAATATCTTTGAAGCGGCCCTGGTAAACTATCCTGCCATGCACCTTCACATTGATAAAAAAACATTCTGCCTTGAATCAGAACTTGTGCCTGATCCTATAGGCAACATGGCCTACCTTCAGGCATCGTGCAACACCCCCTGGCGAACTGTATTGGTGAGTGATAAGGCTACCGACATTCTGTCCTCCAAAACTATTCTGAACCTCAACGAGCCCTGTAAGATCGTCGATCCTTCATGGATAAAACCCATGAAGTTCGTAGGAATCTGGTGGGACATGCACGTAGGGACGAAGTCGTGGAACTATGCTGATATCAACAACGTAAAACTCGATGAGACCAACTGGAACAAGCTTACTCCCAATGGCCGGCATGGTGCAACAACCGAATACACTAAAAAATACATCGACTTTGCGGCTGCCAATAGCATCGACGGTGTATTGGTCGAAGGTTGGAATATTGGATGGGAAGATTGGGCCGGGAACTATAAAGAAAATGTTTTCGACTTCGTAACCCCTTACCCCGACTTCGATGTGGCCGAAATTCAACGGTATGCCGCTTCAAAAGGGGTAAAAATGATCATGCACCATGAAACCTCAAGTGCCGTCACCAACTACGAACGTAGGATGGATACCGCTTTCCGTTTCATGAAACACTACGGTTACAATGCCGTGAAATCGGGATATGTTGGCAGAATCATTCCCCGTGGTGAAAACCATGACGGTCAATGGATGGTAAATCATTACCTGCGCGCCGTGAAAAAAGCCGCCGGCTACAAAATTATGGTCGATGCCCATGAACCTGTTCGCCCTACCGGGCTCCACCGTACCTGGCCAAATCTTTTAGCTTGTGAGGCTGCCCGTGGCAATGAATTTAATGCCTGGAGCCGGGGCAACCATCCCGAACATGAAACCATCCTCCCTTTCACCCGCCTGATGGGCGGCCCTATGGATTATACTCCCGGCATCTTCCGAATGAAAATGGCGTCGTACGACCCGCAGAAGAAAGATATGATGGTGCATACCACCCTGTCCAAGCAATTGGCCCTCTACCTTACAATGTACAGTCCGATCCAAATGGCTGCCGACCTGATTCAAAACTATGAGGCTCGTCCGGATGCCTTCAGGTTCATCAGAGATGTAGCCGTTGATTGGGACAACAGTTGGTACCTGGAAGCTGAACCTGGCGATTACATCACCGTTGCTCGTAAAGCCAAAGAAAAAGACGAATGGTTTGTAGGAGCCATCACTGATGAAAACGGACGTATGGCTACTGCCCCCCTTAATTTCCTTCCAGCCCAAAAAAAATATGTCGCTACCCTCTACACCGACGCCCCGACGTCTGACTGGAAGACTAACCCTGAAGCCTATACTATCAGCAGTTGTCTGGTGGATGCCGGGACAGTGCTTAAGCTTAAGCTGGCACCCGGCGGAGGTGCAGCTATCAGCATCAAACCCGCCACCGCTGCCGATAAGAAGCTTAAAAAATACAAACCGTAAACGGAAAAGCCCCAAATTAAACCCCCGCCACCGATTTTCCGGTGACGGGGTTTTATTATTTAGTACAGAACCTGCGATGATGGTTACCTCACCCAAACCACCACGCTATTTTAACCCGATAACCTTGGCACTTATAGTCAGACAGACATGCCGGTCAATCGAAATGGTTGCTGCTGAAGATTGATTAACACTGTTTTCAAGCACGATGGCAGCTATCGGAGAAGCAAGTCAACCTCAAACTTTTCAGCAGAAATTTCAATATCCGATTTATTGGTTGTTTCGTATCAAGAAGTTAATAGAATCCGGCGTCTTCACCGTTGGCCTCCGGCTATTTCTGACCTGCGACGGTCATCCTAATCGAAATTCAGGAAACGGCACAGAATTAATCAAAAAAAAGACATCAGTTACATTGTCAATCTCTAAAAATGACAGACCTTTGCCTCAACCGAGGGAAAACCGCCGGAGTTTTGCAAAGTTTATGTAACCAAAAACTGATGGCTGTACTGAATTTCATTCTGTTTCTGATAGCCGGGCTTTTTATGGTGTTGTTCTGGCTTACCCCGTTCTGGTTATTGTACCGGATTTCAGATTTATTCAGGCTTGTATTCTGGCGTCTGGCAGGCTACCGCAAATCAGTAGTCATGCAGAATCTGCATGACTGCTTTCCCGATGAACCAGAGGAGAACCTGAAGAAAATCGAGAAGTCAACCTACCGAAACCTGACAGATATTATCACAGAGGGGATCAAGGGCTTTACCATGACTGACCGACAGTTTATCAAACGTTACCGGCTATCCAACCCCGAGACGATTCAACCTTATTTCGACAGAGGACAAAGCTTTATTGCTGTAACTGCACATTTTAACAATTGGGAATGGGGGGCATCATCGGCCAGCCTTCAGGTGCCATTTAGGGTAGTAGCCTTCTACAAAACCCTCTCAAATCCATATATTGACAACCTGTTACGCCGGACACGCGAACGCCGTGGTACCTCGCTGGTTTCAATTCGGGAAACCAGCCTCACCTTCGAGAAACTTAAAGACACCCCTACGATCTTTCTGATGGCCGCAGATCAGAACCCCGGGAAACCCGACAATGCTATTTGGGTGAAATTCTTAGGACGTGAAACAGCCTTTCTCCATGGACCCGAAAAACATGCCCGGGCAAATAACCTTCCGGTCGTTTATGCCCACATTGTAAGAAAAAAACGCGGCTGGTATGATCTTGTTATTGAACCCATGATAGAAAATCCCAATGAACTCCCTTATGGCGAAATTACCCGCAGATACGCCAGTAAGCTGGAAGAGGAGATAAGAGCGAACCCTGGCAGTTGGCTATGGTCGCACAGACGTTGGAAGCACCGCCGGTCTGAATGATTCTGTAAATCGATTACAATGTAAAAGCCTTTATACTGATTGGTATAAAGGCTTTTCATTTTTCAGCAATGGGAAACGCCTACCCCGCCTTTTCGCCCTGAGGCGCTTTTGCATTGGGCGGATTGGTCCCATGAAGACTGAGCACATAGCTTGCCACCTGCAGAATCTGTTCTTTGGTGAGTTGGTCTTTAAAGGGAGCCATTCCCTTGGCTGGAACACCATTTATTAATACCTCTACTACCTTTTCGATGGAGGAACCATGAATCCAATAATCGTCGGTAAGATTGGGCCCCACAGCATTACCTTCACCCAACATACCGTGGCATGAGTAGCACAGTTTATCATTGAAAATCTTCTTACCTGCATCAAGGCTGGCCTGATCAGTAAGCTGCGTCAGTACAACGACGGTTGTATCAGCACCACTGGCCGCGGCAGAAGCAACCATTTCTGCCTGGTATTCCTCCTCCTGTGTAAGACCCTGTTTGAAGGTGTGGTAATGAACCCAATACAAGGCAGAAAAGAAGACCGTGAGGTAAAGAACATACATAAGCCACCTGGGAGGTGGGTTGTCGAGTTCGCGGATGCCATCGAATTCGTTGGGCATCAGAAGGCCTTTCTCTTTATCGGTAATGGTTACCTCTTCGCCGGGAGGCAAACTGCTTTCCGTTTTATTTCCTTCGTTATTCATGGTGGAGGTTTTTTTCGGTATTAATATCTTGCGTATCCTCATCGAGTAATGGAAAGTTCTTCATCTGATCTACGAAGCCTTTACTAAGCCCCATAACAATGTATATCATTACTGCAAAAAACAACAGGAAAAGAAGCAGAGATCCGATGGCCCAAAGCCCACCCGACTGCGATTGGTCAAAAAGTTGTTGAAAATACTGCATGACTGTTTCTTATATTAAAATTTGCCTTCCTTCCCTTGCGGAGCTTTACCTCCGGACACATTGGTTCCCTTAATTTTCAGAGAGAAGCTATAGACCTGCTGTAATTGTAATTTTGTGAGCAAGTCTTTCCAGGCTTGCATTCCCTTGGAGGGAACCCCATTATGGATTGTAAGGTAAACAGAATCAGGAGACCCACCATGTATCCAGTAATTATCAGTCAGGTTAGGCCCGATCGCATTTCCTTCACCTGAAGCACCATGACAGGCAGCGCAATTGGCCTTAAAGACCTGAGCACCAATACTAATTGAGGCCTCATCGGTAAGCACATCAGGAGCCTTCACCGCAATGGCTGCTCCGGCATCTACAGGCTTCAACTCACTGATATCCCGTCCCAAACGGTGCATGTATGCGATCATGGCAATGATTTCACGATCGGGTTCAACTTCGATACCCGATTGCTTCAGGTCATCGGCGATCAGTTTGGCCTGTGTCATCAAACTGTCGATTGATCTTTCAGCGAATCCATCGGGATAGGGAACACCCAATGTAATCATGGCTTTAATCTTCACCGGGGTAGAGGCTATCTTAAGCTTATTGGCTATCAGCCAGGGGTAGGAAGGCATGCGACTCCCGGCATTCATTTCCTGCGGATTATAGAAATGGGTGAAATGCCAGGCGGCTGTCTTGTACATCTTACCCCCAACTACACCAGCACGAGCCAGATCAGGCCCCATACGGCGAGAGCCCCACTGGAACGGGTGATCAAAGACAAATTCACCCGATTTGCTGTATTCCCCATACCTTTCTGTTTCGCTACGGAAAGGCCTGACCATCTGACTATGGCAGGTGTAGCATCCTTCACGGATATAAATATCGCGACCCTGCAATTCAAGCGGAGAATAAGGTTTTACACTGCTGATGGTAGGAATGTTAGTCTTTACTACAAACATCGGCACGATACTGATGATACTGCCGAAGAGCAGAGCTACGGCTACCCAGAAGGTAAACTGCACCGGTTTGCGCTCAACCCATCCGTGGATGGTTTCACCCAGAATACGGTGCTTGCTGATTTTTTCAAGCGGCAGCGCACTTACTTCCTCACTGGCGACAAAAGAACCCTTCTTAATTGTTTTAACAAGATTATAGACCATGATAAAGGCACCGGTGATGTATAGTGCTCCACCAACGATACGTGTCACATACATGGGGATAATCTGAACTACAGTTTCGAGAAAGTTGGGATAACGTAAAAATCCCTCGGGAGTAAATTCTTTCCACATCAACCCCTGTGTAATGGCGGCCCAATAGAGCGGAATGGCATAAAATAATATTCCCAGTGTGCCAAGCCAGAAATGAATATTGGCCAGCTTGTTGGAGTATAGTTTTGTACGCCACAAGACGGGGATCAGGTAATAAAGCATGGCGAAAGTGAGAAAACCATTCCAGCCAAGACCGCCAATATGAACGTGTGCCACAATCCAGTCGGTAAAGTGAACGAGGCCGTTAATGGTTTTAATGGCGAGCATGGGCCCTTCAAATGTCACCATGCCGTACGCCGTTACTGCCACAGCCATGAACTTGAGCATGGGGGTTTCGCGAACCTTATCCCAGACACCACGCAGGGTAAGCAGTCCGTTTATCATACCACCCCATGACGGGGCGATGAGCATCACCGAAAAGATCACACCGATGGTCTGGGCCCAATCGGGCAAAGCCTGGTAAAGCAAGTGGTGTGGCCCCGACCAGATATAAATGAAGATCAGGGTCCAGAAATGAATAATTGAAAGTTTATATGAATAGATAGGTCGATTGGCGGCCTTGGGCAGGAAATAATACATAAGGCCAAGAAAAGGGGTTGTGAGAAAGAAAGCCACAGCGTTGTGTCCATACCACCACTGCACCAAAGCATCCTGAACACCGGCATAGACCGGATAACTCTTAAACAAGGATACAGGAAGTTCGATGGAGTTAAATACATGCAGTATGGTTACGGCTACCCAGGAAGCAATATAAAACCAGATGGCTACATACAGGTGTTGAACTCTGCGTCTGGCTATGGTGCCAAACATATTCCATCCGAAAACAATCCAGATAACAGCAATCAGTAGGTCAACGGGCCACTCCAGTTCGGCGTACTCTTTGGAGATGGTAAATCCAAGAGCGAGCGTAACAGCCGCCAAAACGATGATTAACTGCCACCCCCAGAAGTGAATGTAGCTTAACACATCACTATACATGCGGGTCTTCAGTAATCGCTGCATCGAATAATATACCCCTGTAAAAATGGCATTTCCCACGAAGGCGAAAATCACTGCATTGGTATGTATTGGCCGAAGCCGGCCATAAGTAGTGAAACTCACATCAAAATTAAACATTGGAAATGCCAGCTGGGCGGCAATCAACAGCCCGACGACCATCCCTATAATTCCCCAGATGATGGTAGCGTAGGTAAAATACTTTACTATTCGGTTGTCGTACGAAAAAATTTCAGGTTGCATAGCACTACGATTTGAATTTAGTTATCATCAATATCAACCAGCGGCTCAGGTTCGGGGGTGTCGGCAGGGTTATCGTCACCGGGTGTCTTATCATCATCAAAGAGTATCCTGACTGAAGGGGTGTAATCATCATCATACTGACCGTTACGAACGGCCCAAAGAAACGCAACCAGAAAACCGGAAGCAACTAACAAACTGGCTGCGACTAAGATTAAAATTACCTTCATGGCTACTAATTAAGCATCAGACTACCTAAAAAACAAAGATATAATAATCAACAATTCCTTTAGCAATTTTTCCTGATAATCAATAATTTATAACAAATATAAATTATTGATCTCAACATCATTATTATTCTGTTTATCAAACAATTAAAACACTACCAATATTATTTAAAAGCAAGTCGTCTGGCAACCAGATGAACCACACCTGTAATAAATAACACCACAGTGACAGAACTCAGAGGCATTAAAATGGCCGCAACGACTGGCGATAGTAAACCCCGGACAGCAAATGTCAATCCAATGACATTGTATGAAATAGAAATAAAAAAGCTCATCCTGACGATAGCAGTTGCCTTCCTTGATAAACTTATAAAGTCTGCCAGCCGTCCAAAGGCTCTGGCTTCAAGGATGGCATCACTGGCTGGTGAAAAATGATATACATCGTCGGCCAAAGATATTCCGGCAAAAGCTTCCCTTAAAGCGCCGGCATCATTAAGCCCATCGCCAATCATGAGCGGTTTTAATCCTTTATTCCTGAGGTGTCTGATATATTCCAGCTTATCGGCAGGAGACATGTCAAATGAAAAGAAAGCTTCGCTACCCATTAACTGCATAAGAGCACCCCGTTCTGCGTCATTATCGCCACTGATCACATGTATCGGGCCTACTCTTCTGAGATGAGGAAGCATCGGTTCCAGACCTTTCCGGTAGCTGTTGCCAATAGAAAAGAATCCACGGTATTGCCCGTCAAATACAATATGAACAGCTGAAACATTGACGTTCACTGATTCATCAACTGGTACTTCAAGCCAGGCGGATGAACCAGCTCTAACCTCCACACCATTAATATTGCCTAAAATACCCCGCGCTGAAAGCTCCCTGAAGTTGATCACCGGCAGCGCTGTTGAATCGGTCAGGTATCCGGCTACTGCCTGACTCAGTGGATGGACTGAGCTGCGGCACAACGACCTGATGAGCTGTCTCTCTACATCAGTAAGAGGTCTTCCCTGCCAGTCAACCTGTCGATCGTCAGTAAGAGTCAGGGTACCCGTCTTATCAAACACCACAACATCAACGTTTGACAGATTCTCTACAACCCCAGACTCACGAAGATAAAGTCCACGGCGACCCATAATCTGCATTGTGGTTCCATATGCAAATGGAAGCGTAAGCGCAAGGGCGCAGGGACAAGCCACGATCAGGACTGAAACAAAAGCTATCAGAGCACGACCCGGATCAAACCACAGCCATCCCAATAGTGTTAATGAAGCTATAATAAGCAACCCAATGGTAAAACGACGACTAACAATATCCACCAACCTCATGAACCGGTGTTTTGGGCGATTGTCGGTTTCCTGATTCCAAAGTCTGGTTAGTTTGCTTTGCTCCACCTCCTCTTCAATTTCAATTGTAATCCCACCACCTGTTTGCCGGCCACCGGCATAGACGGCCTCCCCGGCTTGTTTACGTACAGGAAGCGACTCGCCGGTAACAAAGGCATAGTTTATGATGGCCTCTCCATCTATCAGTATCCCATCGGAGGGAATAAGTTCCTGATTATGGATCAACAGCAAATCACCCTTCTTAATATCCTGTAACATTAAAGATTCCTCTTTTCCTTCCCTCAGCCGGGTAACAGCAACCGGAAAATAGGATTTGTAGCTACGCTCAAAGGATAAAGCCTGATAGGTTCTTCCCTGATACCAGCGCCCGATAAGCAGAAAAAAAACAAATCCGGCAAGTGAATCAAAATAACCGGAACCCGCAGCAGTGACAACCTCATAAAGGCTTTGACAAAACAAGGTAATTATACCAATTACAATTGGAACGTCGAGGTTCAGTATCCCCTTTCTCAAATTGCTAAAAGCAGATTCGTAATAATCTCTGGCTGAAAAGACAACAACCGGGAGAACCAATAAAAGATTTATCCAGCCGAAAAAATCACGGAATGTAAGCTCCAGTCCCTCTTTGTGAGCCAGGTAATCGGGCAGACTCAGTAACATAATGTTGGAGAAAGCAAATCCGGCCACCCCAATCTGATAGATAATCCTTCGGTTCACTTTCCTGCTACGGCCCCTCTCCATATCTTCGAGTGTAATCTCAGGCTCATAATGTAAGTCGGCCAGCAACCGGACAATTTGTCGAAGTGTTGTTTTGCTGTTATCCCATGTGATGGTCACTTCCTTTTTTACAAAGTTGACAATCGAACGGCTGATACCGTCATCAAGTCGTTCCAGATTCTCAAGCAACCAGATGCAACTACTGCAATGGATGGTCGGGATGTAAAGGGTAGCCCTGTAAGTATTATCTTGCTTGAATTCGATCAATTTCTCAACCAGTTCATCGTTGTCGAGCCATGAGAATGACTGGTTCAAGGGACGCGGTTCCACAGCAAATTTAACACCGGGGGTCTCCATGATGGTGTAATACTGTTGCATCTTATACTGGTTCAGCAACTGGTATACCGACTTGCAGCCATTACAGCAAAAATCCTTTCCATCATATCCGACGGGCACTGCACCACAATCCTCCCCACAATGGAAACAAGGCGTATATTTGGGATCAGCCATAATCAAATCGTTCTTTATAGATCAGAAATGGGGATAAATCCCGGTGGTTCTCAGCCCCATTTCTATTCAGACGGATGTAAACTCACCGAAAGCCTTAACAACATCTATCTTCATGCTTCCTTTTTGGCAATCTTCATCACGTTCATTACCACATATCCCATTGTACCCCAAACAATCAGCAAGGCACCAAAAAAGGTAATGATGATGTAAAGTGGAGCTACACGTGAACGCCCCCATAGGGTGCGCTCTTCTGTGATATTGACCATTACTGATGGTTTTCCACAGATTGCATCAATTGAATCGGAGGCAGCGCCAAACTTATCGGGTTCAGCGATTCGGGCAAAGATATGAAGCATTCCGGAAGTATCACCGGGCAGATTTCGCGGTATTGATACACCAACACGTCCTTCCTGATTGGTATGGTCGACCTCCTCACTTATCGGAAGGTTTCCGAAATAGCGCCTTATGAAAAAGGCCACAGGCACACCAGGTGCAGGAACTGTCTCTCCCTCCTCGTTTACGATTGTAAGTGTCGCTATCAATGAAGTGTCTGAATCTCTATATTTAAGTTTCAGGGTGATGGGCTGTCCCGACAAGGAGGCTGAAGCAACAGATAAATCTGCAGGTAATGTATCTAAGATTATCTCTCCTGCACCGGCACTACTTTTTTTTTTAAGGCTACGTACGAAGTGGATAATACTCCATTTGTCATTATCGGATATTACCTCGGCAAATTTGGGCATTGCACCACGGCCTGTCTGAATCTTGAAAAACATTTCGCCATCGGTCTGGCCCTGGTATTTATCACTTGCAGGGTCTGTTGGCTTAGGCACCAGGGGTAGACCGTTTCCCTTGCCGGGATCTCCATGACATGACTTGCAATGGGTAATATAGAGGCTCTTACCTTTTTCAATAACAGCCGGGGAAACAGCCACAGGGTTTTTTACACTCTTTTTAGCAGCAGGAACCTGCCAGGGTACAGTTGCCTGGCCCATTACAAGCGTTGCACTCCACAAAAGAGATAGTGCTAAGAATAACTTTAGGTTTGATTTCATCTTTGCAGAGATATAATTATTTGATTATTGACTCATCGACACCCTTTTCATGGGCAATCTCCCAAACAGAAATCACGGGAAATAGTTTGGCGATAATGGTAATAATTAACAGGACACCAGCAAATGGCAGGATGGTAAGGGTTATTTCGATACCTGTCGGAATATAGTGATGAAAGCTTTCGGGTACATTCTGGATGGGAAGATAAGGGTGCTGCTGAACAGGTACAACAATAAGGAAACGTTTCAACCAGGCACCAATCAATACCAGTACCGATAGCCACAACATCGTGAAAGGACGACGCATTCGCTTGAAAATCAGCAGAAAGGATGGTATTGCCAGACAAGCGATCTGTGTAAACCAATAGAGAATGGCCCAGTGACCAGTGAACATCTCATCGAGGTGCAACTTTTCGGCAGTCCTCATCTTGTACGCGGGCACAAAATACTCATTCAAGTTGAAATAAATATATATGGCTGAAACCAACACGAGCACCTGCCCCATACGGTTGAAATGAAAGTCGGTAATATAATCACTCAGTTTATAGTTATACCTGAAGAAATACATGGCGATGATGACGGCTGCAACACCGGCTACAAAGGCTCCGCTGACGAAGTAAGGACCAAAGATAGCACTGTCCCATCCGGCACGAAGGGTGGCTGCAAAAAGCCATGAAGTGACGGTATGGATTGCCAGGGCCACCGGGATAATCAGAATCGCAAGAATGCGCATTGCCTTTTTGATAATACGGTATTGCTCGGGTCGTGCCTCCCAGCCCAGGTATAGCAGATCATATATTTTCATCTGCCACTTTGGAAGGTTGGGTAAACGCCGGCGGATAATAGCTGCATCGGGGATGAGTGGCAAAAGCAACAACAAAAGACTGATTGCCACATAAGTTGAAACGACTGTCACGTCCCACAGAATTGGAGATTGAAACCGTCCGTGAAGGAAAACATTGAGTAACCTATCGGGACGTCCCATATCGATGACGATGACGATGCCGGCCCACATGGCAAAAGCCAGTGCAATCATCTCAGCAATTCTCGTAATTGGCGTAATCCATTTTATTTTTAATAACCCGAGTACCGAACTGATAAACATACCGATGAGGCTGGCAGCCACAAAAAAAACGAAATTACCGATGTACATTCCCCAGGATGAGTAATCCCTCATGGCTGTAACCCCTAATCCATCGCGAAGCTGTATAAAGTAAGCGTACCCGCCTACAATAAAAATTAAAATCAAAAACAGAATCCACAACTCGAAACCTTTATGATGGGTCATCGGGCGAAGCAAATCCGTCTCTATTTTATCGAGCGACTTATAGCTCTCTTCAGTTGATAGTTTATTAACCGACATTGGAAAGAATATTTCAAATAAAATCGAATGTATGAGAAATCAGCGTTCACTATCCCCTTCCACCGCCAACACGGCTGTCTTCAGGATCAATAGTGGTTTTGCCTTCATATTGATAGGGGAACAACCTGTTTTTGGGCGGCAGGTAATAAACCTGAGGTTTGGTACCAAGCTCTTCGAGTACGGTATAACCACCATTCTTCCGGATAAGTTCACTGAAGCGTACAGTTTCCCTGGTGGTACCGTTAGTAACAGTATCCTCATTCAGATCACCGAAGTAATAGACTCCGTTGGGGCACGCCCGCGTGCAATAGGGAAGTTCGCCCTTACGCAAACAGTCAGCACTGAACAGGCACTTGGAGATTGTTCCTTTCCGCTGAGGTACATTCAATTCAACATCATAGGGTATATCTTTGTCCTCTTCCGATTTGAGTGGCTCTATCCAATTAAATACACGTGCTGAGTATGGACAGGCAGCAATGCAGAAACGGCAACCAATACAACGTTGATTGTCGATCAGCACGATGCCATCCTGACGTTTGAAAGTAGCATCAACCGGACAAACCTTAGTACAGGGTGGATTGTCGCAATGATAGCATGGCTTAGGCATAAAGTAGGGCTCGGTATTTTCGGCATCCTGCATCCGCAGCACATTGATGTGATGCTGCTCTGGTCTGAGGTGATGAGCCCCCTGACAAGCAGCCATGCACATACGGGCATTCCGGCATTTCGACAGATCGATCACCATCACCCAGTGCTTCCCGGGCAATCCTTCGCGACCACGACGCTGAAGTTCGCTCTCCTCATTGGTGCCCTGATTAGCTGCCTCAATTAACTCTGCCTCACTCACCTCCATTAGCTGACCATCTGCAGTCAATACCCTAACTTTCTTCCCATCCGGATTTTTCTTCTGTTCATGGTCATACCCTAAATATACAGCCCCTGCAGTCATGGCAGCACCTGCACCGACCACCAGCCCAAGCTTTTTTAAAAAACCACGACGGGCATTATTTTCTTCCTGTTGAGAACTGTTTGATAGATTTTTAGCTTCTTCCATGGTATTGGTTGTATCAATGTTTTAATCGTAAATGTAGAAATTTTAACAACTATCAACAATTAATTAGGCTAATGGATACCACAATTTTAAAATTTAGACCAAATTTAAATAATTCAGAAAACCGGTAACAGAATTAGGGAAAGGTTTTAAGAAACCTAAATTAGAGGATAAATCACTAATTTTGCCTTTTAAACGCTGTTGTGCCATGAATAAGCTTTCAAGTTTCATAATCCTGACAATCATCCTGATGGTTGGATGCTCCAAACCTGTTGTAATCAGACAGGAGCACCAGTTTGTCAACGAAAACTGGCAAAAATTCGATACATTAAACTTTAGTGTTGAGGGGCTCACTGATGGTACACCCCGCGACCTCAACCTGGTGATTCGGTTCAATGCCAATTTCACCTCCAGAGAGCTACCGGTCAATATCCTGATCCTTTCACCCGATGGTAGTGAGAATTACATTGAAAAAAAAATATGGGTAAGGAATACTGATGATACACCCCGGGGAGAGAGATTTGGTGAAGCCAGTTGGGATTATACTTTCTGTTTCAGGGAATCGTTTGAATTTACTTCGCAAGGGAAATATAAAATTCTGATCGACAACAATACCAGAAAATTCGACAATGCCGGTATCGAGCAAATTGCTTTTGAAGCAGTACCCGCTACTGGCAAGAAAAAATACAAGACCGAAGAATCAGACTAACTTTTTACCCTGGCTACAAGGTACTCGGTCAGCGTTAGCAGCGCCACTGTAGCTATCCCGCTGGTGAGGGTTCTGAGAAAAATGATACCCCATTGTCCGTTGCCAAAATCCTCAAGTAAAAAAAGGGTCAGATGATGCACCAGCGTGATCATCACAACAAGTATGAACCAACCAGATCCCATCTCACGAATCGATGGCGAAGATGTGTTATCAGGGTCACGCCGCCCGGTTGCCATCTGAAGGAACAATGGTCTGGCAAATGAAGCCAGCACAGTAGCAGCAGCGTTCATGCCCGGCGTTCCGCAAAAAAGATCTATCGTTAGCCCAAGAGCAAAACCCCACAGCAATAACGCCCATCGCGGAGTCTGATAAGGCAGTTTAATGATAAAAAACAGGTATAACAGCGGATTAATCGATTGCCACAGATACAGGTTATTAAGCAACAATACCTGAATAACCACAATGATAATAAAACGAAAAACTGTAATTACAAATGATGACATTGCTTGATATTTAGCCGATAATCATTCCAACCCCAACAGTTTCATTGGTTCCTTCATCAACCAGAATCAGGCTTCCTGTCTGCCTGTTTCGGCTGTAGGCATCAAACACCAACGGCTTGGCTGCTTTTAGCCTCACGAGTCCGATTTCATTGGCAGCCAGAGGATTCATGTCTGCACCTGGCTCTAGTGTATTAATGTCAATTTTGTGGATCAATTCTTTTACCAGACATTTCACCTCACGGGTTGTTTGTCGTAACACATAAGTCCCCCCCAGCCTCATCGGCCGTAAGTTCATCCAGCACATCATGACCTCTATTTCCTGACTGACTTGCGGTAGAGAATCTTTCTTCACAATCACATCTCCCCTGCTTATATCCAAATCGTCTGTTAGCCTGAGCGATACCGACTGGGGCGGAAATGCTTCCGGCAGGCTCCCCTGAAAAATATCTATTGCTTCGATTGTGCTGGTAAGCCCGGAAGGCAATACAACCACGTTATCACCTGGCCTGAACACACCTCCTTCAACCCTGCCGGCATAACTCCTGTAATCATGATAGGCGTCATCGTGAGGCCTGATAACATATTGCACAGGGAAACGGGAATCAGTATAATTTAGCCCCGTCTGAATATCGAGCGTTTCCAATATTTCAAGAAGCGGACTACCCTGATACCATGTCATCGTTTCCGATTTATCAACAACATTGTCACCCTGTAGTGCACTAATCGGGACGAAGGTGATATCATTAAACGACAGTCTGCTCCTCAACAAGTTGAAATCTGCCAGAATTTCATCATATACCTTTTGATCAAACCCGGCCAGATCCATTTTGTTGACACAAACAATCAGGTATGGTATACGGAGCAGCGACGCAATAAAGCAGTGGCGACGGGTCTGTTCGGTTATTCCATTTCGGGCATCTATCAGAACGATAGCAGCATTGGCTGTCGAGGCCCCCGTAACCATATTTCGCGTGTATTGAATATGACCGGGGGTGTCGGCAATAATAAATTTGCGTCTGGGTGTGGCAAAATACCGATAGGCCACATCGATGGTAATACCCTGTTCACGCTCTGAGCGCAGACCATCAGTAAAGAGCGAGAGATCAATATCCGGATTACCACGCCGAAGACTATAACTCTTAACGGCTTCCATCTGATCTTCAAAGATCGCCTTACTATCGTATAGTAGCCTTCCAATGAGGGTACTCTTCCCGTCATCCACACTGCCTGCAGTTGTAAACCTGAGCAGTTCCATATCGAGATATCCCTGGGTAGGATTGTGCGTCATTGTTCAGAATTGATTAAAAATACCCATCACGTTTACGATCTTCCATGGCAGCATCCGAGCGGCGGTCATCATAACGGCCACCACGCTCGGTAACCCGGGTTGCAGCAATCTCATTGACGATATCCTCCACTGAATCAGCCATGCTCAATGTCACTCCTGTACAGGTTACATCGCCGATTGTCCGGCAACGCACATCCATTTCAACCACTTCTTCCCCCGAACGTTTCATCATAAAGGGGGCATCGGCCAGCCATACTCCATCACGCTGAAAGACTTTGCGCCGATGGGTAAAGTAAAGGCTTGGCATCTCTATACGTTCCAGCAGTATATATTGCCATACGTCCATTTCAGTCCAGTTACTGATTGGAAAAACACGGAAGTGCTCACCCATTAGCTTTCGCCCATTGAAGATATTCCATAGTTCGGGACGCTGATTCTTTGGATCCCACTGACCAAATTCATCCCGGTGAGAAAAGATCCTTTCCTTGGCTCTTGCCTTTTCTTCGTCACGTCGGGCACCTCCAACTGCAGCATCAAATTTATACCTTGCGATGGCATCGAGCAACGTGGTTGTCTGTAAAACATTCCTGCTGGCATTCACGCCCTTTTCCTCGACGACGCGCCCCTGATCGATGGTCTCCTGAACCGATCCGACCAAAAGAGTAGCCCCGGTGCGTTCAACCAAACTATCGCGATACTCCAGTGTTTCATGGAAGTTATGCCCGGTATCAATATGAAGCAACGGAAAAGGGAGCCGGGCAGGCCAGAAAGCCTTTAGCGACAAATGAACCAGAACGATCGAGTCTTTGCCTCCCGAAAACAACAGAACTGGCCGCTCAAATTGAGCGGCCACTTCACGGATGATGTATATCGCCTCAGCTTCTAGTTCCCTGAGGTGTTTAATGCGGTGCGTATTCACAGTATATAAACAAATTACAGGTAGAAAATCTTATGATTTCTTAAATATTTTATGCAGGAACCCCTCCTTTTGCTGTTCGTTCTCGTCGGAATAATACCCATAACCGTAGCCATAACCGTAGCCATAACCATAGCCGTAGCCGTAGCCATAACCGTAGCCGTAGCCGTAGCCCTCCCGCGATACTTTAACATCGTTGATCAATATCCTCAAATTGGTAAGTCCCCTCGATTCAAGGTCTTTTGATACCTGAGCAAAAATCTTTTTATTTGTATAACCCTGACGAACAACATACATGTTTACGTCGGAGTATTTCATCAGCAGAATGGCATCCGTTACTAAACCAATCGGCGGTGTGTCGATGATGATATAGTCGTAGATCTCTTTGAGTTCCTTAAACAATTCATCGGCTCGTGCTGAAGCGATCAACTCAGCCGGATTGGGGGGTACGGGCCCCGCCAGCAATACATCAAGGTTCTCCACGAAAGTCTTGTGGATAATTTTGTTTAGCTGGCTTTTCCCGATCAGATAACTACTGGCACCTTCTGTATTTGAAAGCCCAAATTCCTGAAAAATTTTAGGTTTACGCAGATCAAATCCAATCAGTAGGGTCCTTCGGCCATTGAGCGCATAAATAGTTGCAAGATTTGTCGAAATAAACGTTTTTCCAGCAGCTACCATATCGCTCGTTACCAATATCGTCTGCTTTTCATTTCCCTTTGCCATATATAGCAGATTTGTCCTGACTGATCGGAACGACTCGGCAATGGATGACTTAGGTGATTCGGCAACAACCAGTTTAGAATCACGGTTATTGTGCATGATCACACCAACGAGTGGATAATGGGTGGCCCGCTCTACATCACTGCGATCCATAATCTTGTCATTCAGAAAGTCCTTCAGATAGATATAGATGGCCGGAAGAATTAATCCAAGCAATAATGCAATCAGATAGTTCAGACTCTTCTTGGGGTAAACGGGCATTTTGCCCTCAGAGATTGCCTCATCTACAATCTCATTGTCGGGCAGATTTGAAGCCTTTGTAATTTGGGCTTCTGCTCTCCGCTGCAAAAGAAATGTATAGAGGTTGTTGTTTAGATCAAACTTCCGCTCGAAGGACAACAGTTCACGCTGACTTGAAGGAAGGCTGGATATTTTAGCCGTCTGGGTAACGATCCTTTCTTCGATGTCACGTATAGCTATATTGGAGGTATTAACAATGTTTTTGATGTTCTCAACCAAATTGGCCTTGGCATTCTTAATCTTTGACTCTATCTGTCCAATTGCGGGATTTTTCCTGGTTGAGGTCAGCAGGAGCGCCGACTTTTCCTCATGCAGGTGAGTCAGGTCAGCCAGCAATTGAGTGAGCAGTGGATCTTCGACACCCATACTGGAGGGCACAACCAAATCATCAATATCATTCCGCTCTTCAATGTAAGTTTTCAGATACTTATAATATTTCCCTTTCATCAGCAGCTCTGCCTTCTGTTTATCGAGGTCCTTCATGTATTCAAATACCTGTTGGGCTTCGACATCCAACTGCATAATCTGGTTATCGCGCCGGAAATTTTCGAGTTGAACTTCTGCCAAAGTAAGACTATCACGGATTCCGATCAATTCCCTATCAATAAATTCAATGGTCTTGATCGCAATCATATTCTTTTTATTGAGTCCCCTGGCCAGGTACTCATTGGTAAGGGTATTCAAAAAATCAACTGACTTCTCTACCGAATTTCCTTTGAGCTTTATTTCTAAAATAGAAGCTTCACGGTTGATAGGTTCAATTTTGTAGTTTTTAAATGCAGCCACCTGACCAGGCAGATCATTAAACTGAAAAAATATTTTCTGATTCAGATGCTTGTCTGAATTATAATTAAAATTTAACAGAACCTTAAACTTAAGAAACTTGGTTTCGATGGTCTCGCCAAATGAATAGGATTTATTCAGATCGATCCTGTCGACGATAACCTCCTGATCATTCTGTGTATAGAACTCTTCCAGGCTGAAATCATAAAGCTTGGCATTTTCACCGTCAGCCCGTATCTCGAACTGTTTAGTATTCTTGATTGAAATATAGAATTTAATGTTGGCTGGCTGGGGATGTGTCGTATCAGGTATAACAGTAATCGGACTGGTTTTGTATAACTCTGAGGTAATGAAATTATCCTCGCTGAAATAACTAACCTTCTGATTCATCGACTTGACCGCTTTGACCACTAAAGAGTTTGAGTTGAGCACTCCTATTTCGTTCTGAAGATTCTGCTGGCTGTTACCGAATCCTACCCCCAGTAAAGACTGTACATCGGCCATTCCTCCCTTTTTCGTATCCTGAATTAACACGGTGCTCGATACTTCATACACCGGCTTTGTATATTTATTAAACAGAAAGGCAACGATAAGGGCTACAAACACAGTTATGGCGAAAAAATACCAATACCGTAAAAACTTAAATAGCAGCTGTTTTACGTCTACAGATTCTTCTCTTGAATCATCAAGATAAGGCCTTTGATCATTAGTATTCACAGTATTTCTTTATTTTAAGTAATTCATAATTAGCAATGTACTGCTGATAACCGAAAAAAGGATGGTATAGGGAAACTGGGAGAACGCGAATTGCTTCCCGCGTAAAGGCTCGATATACAAAATATCGTTTGGCTGCAGAAAGAAATAAGGCGACTCAAGAATTTTTTCCTGAGTAAGATCTAAACGATGCATCTGTACTCCGTTCTCAGACTTGCGAAGCAATATCACTCGTGATCGGTTTGCGAAATCAGACAAGTCACCTGCCTTCGCAATTGCTTCGAAGATGTTAAGCTTGTCCTGATAAATCGGATAGCTCCCGGGCATTTTAATTTCACCCAAAATTGTGATTTTGAAGCTAACCATCTTCACAATCAGAGTTGTTTCTTTCAAATACTGATCAATAATCTTCTGCATCGTTGCTTTTACTCCATCAACAGTCTGATTCAGAACCTGAACCTTTCCAATATAAGGGAAAGAAATATTGCCATCATTATCTACCAAATAGCTGTTGAGGTAAATGCCGGCATCGTTGTACATTGCATTGCTGTTGACGTTCCCTCCGTCCGGATTAAAAAAACGATAGGTCTTTTCATCAAAACTCTGGACTTTAATATACAGATTGTCGCCGACCCGCATTTTATAATCCGGAGATGGTGTATAAACAAAATTCTTACTCGAATCAGATTCGACGGCAGATTGTAAATACTTGATTTTCTTTTGGGGAACACAGGAGCCAGTTAAAAAAACGACAATGATAAGTAACCACAAAGGATTCTTCATCCTTGAAAAAAAGCTGTTTTCCATCAGGAATTGTTGTTCACTAACGTTCATGAAATAATTGTTTATATGTCTGACGAGGCAAAGGTAAATGTTTTTACCCAATTTTACACACAAGTAACCAATCATCAGCTATATGGTTAGATGGTTCATGACTATTTCAACCTTTTTCCTGTTTAAGCGTTGTTATAACATTGGATTACTAACAATCCCCGAATATCTTAAAAAACACAAATGGCCAACTCAATAATGGATCCCATCGGAAAACTGATGGGTCTACGCTACAAAAGCCACCCCTGGCATGGGGTAGAAATAGGCATGCAGGCTCCGGAAGTAATCACCTGCTATATCGAAATGGTTCCTACCGACACAGTGAAATATGAAGTAGATAAAGCCACTGGATACCTTCGGCTCGACAGACCTCAGAAATACAGTAACACTGTTCCGGCACTCTATGGTTTCATTCCTCAAACCTATTGTGCGGAAAGGGTTGGAAACTTCTGCGCTGAGAAAACAGGACGCGAAAATGTAAAGGGTGATGGTGACCCCCTTGATATTTGTATCCTGACTGAAAAAGACATCACCCATGGAGATATCCTTGTCATGGCGCGGCCAATCGGCGGGTTAAGGATGATTGACGGCAGTGAAGCCGATGATAAAATCATTGCCATTCTCGAAAACGACCTTATTTACGGTGAGTATAAAGACCTGGATCAGCTCCCTGAATTGGTCATCGAACGACTGAAGCACTACTTTCTGACTTACAAAGACCTGCCCGGCCGCGATAAACGCAATGCTGAAGTAACCCATGTCTACGGTGTTGAAGAAGCCCAGCAGGTCATCAGACTGGCTATGGATGACTACCGCCACAAGTTCGACAACCTGAGGTCGATGCTGTCGGATTACTAAATTATCCTGCAATATTGGTAATACAGACCTGAAGGAATTACAACCGGAACTCTTATACTGACTCAGAGATTCTGATATTCATTTGCTTTAACATAATCCCCTCATTTTAAGGTCCAGGTGGAATCTTTGAGTAATGTATAGCTTTACAACTTTTTTCAAGGTTGACCTCAGAATAACAATTTAAAGTTATATCGAATCTGTCTCTTCACGAACTTGTAACAATACCCGGTGCTGTCGAGGTCAGGCACCGTCCGGTTCTGTTGAGCCAGGGCTACCTTGAGATTCTGCATATCTTTATAAAAAATCATGCTCATCCGATTCTTCGCCGGTAAGTTTACAGGTGGTGAGGAAGGCATTGGCAAGGGCGAGGGTATTACCTCTTTCCACTAGCTTTTATCAGTATTAACTAAAGCTTAGTAGTCCATCAATGGTTGGCCAGAACAAAACAACTTGATGGTAATACATCCGACGAACCGGTAAGCTGGTGAGTTATCCCCGGGGTAGATTAATTAATCGTGATAACCCCGGAATTCATGCCATGATGATTGTCCAAAATTATCCCGGCGAAAGCCTAAAAAAATATTGTACAAATGATCAGGAGAAAACATTCTTCTGATCAGGATGGTTCCTGCCAAGTTTTAGGACAACAAATGAACCAACCAGACCACAACCCTATGCAATACTCTTTTTATCAATCACTTAATCATTCCCAGTATTTACATTACGTGTATATCGGAACGGAACCGGTTCTTACCCTGGTTAAACCAAAGTCAGGGTCAATTCGATACTGCTTCGTTGCGGCTTCGTGAAAATACGAAGAAGCAACAAACGCGGAACGAAGCGACTTCGAAGCCACTTCGAAGCCACTTCGAACCGATGATATGTTTGACTCCTGTTTATCAATTGTTTGACAATTTGTGATTTGTTGTAGAATAATGTGGGTTTTGGGGAAATTTTCAACCAAAATTTTGCCCCTACGGGGCTGGGGCAAATGATGGAAATACATATACAAAGATGCGATCCCCGCGAAGCATGAAACCAGCATTGACTATGAACCGGAATTGGGCAATGCGCCCTGTAGGACTGAAACCCTTGTAGCACACAGGCAAATTCACACACCCGGCTCTACAGGGGCGAAAGCTTTGTTTAAAGAAATACGGGTAATGAAAATCCAGCTAATGCATTAAGCCCTGTTGGGTCGAAACCTTTGCAACAAACAGATCCATCCAGACAACCAGCCCTGTAGGGGCGAAACCTGAACAATCGGCCAATTACCAATACCTGCACACAATAACAGGCGCCAATCGCAGATACATAATTAGTGTAAAAGGACGCGGTTTGTTCAGCTTTGCGCGATCATTCCTTTTAGTGTTGCCGGTGTACTTCCGGTGATCTTTACCATAACATAATCGCCTGGTTTGAATCCCCGGTCGGGAAATACCACGACTTTGTTTCCACTGGTACGACCCATCAGAAAATCAGGTGAACGCTTCGATGATCCTTCCACAAGCACTTCAAGCACATTTCCGATGTCGGCACGATTTGATTTTGCCGACATCTTCTGTTGAAGGGCAATAATCTCTGAAAGCCGGGATGCTTTTACCTCATCAGGAACATCATCAGGGTAGCGCTTCGAAGCCAGCGTGCCTGATCTTTCAGAATACCTGAACATGAAGGCAGCATCAAAGGCGGCTTCCTGCATCAGGCTTATGGTATCAGCATGGTCGGCATCAGTCTCACTGCAGAATCCGGTGATAATATCAGTTGAGAGGGTACAGTCAGGCAGAAATTGCCGGATGGAAGCCACCCTTTCCAGATACCAGTCACGGGTATAGCGCCGGTTCATCAGCTTTAAAATACGATTGCTCCCCGATTGTACCGCGAGGTGCACCGACCTGCAGATATTGGGATAAGACGCCATAACGTGCAGCAGGTCATCACTTAAATCCTTGGGGTGTGAAGTTGTAAACCTAACACGCAGCAGGGGGCTGATAGCCGCCACTTGTCCCATCAGGACGGGGAAAGAGGTAACAATGCCATCAGCATCCCAGTGATAGGAATTGACATTCTGACCGAGAAGAGTGACCTCACGGAAACCCAGGCCGAACAACCGGGCAGCCTCTTCAACAACGGTACGCGGATCGCGGCTTCGCTCCCGTCCCCGGGTAAAAGGGACGACACAATAGGCACAAAAGTTTTCACAACCCCGCATAATGCTGATGAAGGAAGACACCCCGTTACTGTGAAACTTGACGGGCTGAATATCATCATAAGTCTCTTCAATCGACAGTTCGATATTTGCTGTTTTCTGCCCTCCCCCGACCTCTGCCAGCAGGGTTGGAAGAACGCGATAAGCATCGGGACCTGCCACCAGATCAACTGAAAAGCCGCTTTCAAGCAACTCATCTTTAAGCCGTTCGGCCATGCAACCAATGACACCGATCAGCATCGAATGATTCTTTTTGCGAAAAGCCTGTAACTCGCGTAACCGTTTCCAGATTCGCTGCTCTGCCTTATCACGGATAGAACATGTATTAATCAGGATTAATCCGGCCTGGCTGGCATCATCAACAAGATGATAACCGGCGTCCAGAAGAACCGAAGCTACAATTTCGCTGTCAGAAAAATTCATCTGACAGCCATAAGTTTCTATATAAAAATTCACGCCTTCAGGCATATAGATCAGGATTAAAGATTCTTAAACCAAAACGCCTCCCGCGAAAAGGGAAGCGTCGCTGCAAAAATACTCAAAAGAAACAACCCTTTTAACTAACAGTTTACACTTGCAAGTGTTGAAATGCATAACGGTATTGTTATACCTTTGCAGCGCAAATCCGTACATACATAATATAAGAAGTAGTGAAAAACCTTGTAATCGTTGAGTCACCAGCAAAAGCAAAGACTATTGAAGGCTTTCTGGGAAAAGACTTTGTGGTGAAATCAAGTTTCGGCCATATTCGCGATCTAAACAAAAAGCAACTTGGAGTAGACATCAATAAAGACTTTCTGCCAGACTATGAAATACCAGCCGACAAGACGAAGGTCGTAGCCGATCTCCGGAAAGCAGCCAAAGAAGCCGAAACGGTTTGGCTGGCATCCGATGAAGACCGCGAAGGAGAAGCTATCAGTTGGCATTTGGCGGAAGCGTTGAATCTTGATATCACCAAAACACGCCGTATCGTTTTTCACGAGATTACGAAGCAGGCCATTACAAAAGCTATTGAATCTCCACGCATCATCGACATCAACCTTGTCAATGCTCAGCAGGCACGACGTGTACTCGACCGTTTGGTTGGTTATGAATTATCACCCGTGCTGTGGCGAAAGGTAAAACCCTCACTTTCGGCAGGCCGGGTACAATCAGTGGCCGTAAGGCTTGTTGTTGACCGGGAAGAAGAAATCAGGGAATTTAAAGTAATAAGCTGGTATCGGGTCATTGGTAAATTTTTTGTAAACAACGATAAAGGAGAAGGAATTCTGATTGGTGAATTAAGCCGCCGTTTTACAAACGCAGAAGAAACAGTGGCTTTTCTGGAATCGCTGAAAAGTGCAAGCTACCATGTTTCATCTGTTGAAAAAAAACCAGGAAAGAAATCTCCCGCACCCCCTTTCACCACCTCCACGCTGCAACAGGAAGCTGCCCGTAAGCTTGGCTATCCGGTTGCCCGAACCATGACCCTGGCTCAACAGCTTTACGAAGCCGGTTACATCACATACATGCGTACCGATAGCGTCAACTTAAGTGACACAGCCATCACTTCTGTAAAAAATGAGATTATCACAAACTGGGGAGCCCATTATAGTCAGGTCCGTCACTTTACTACCAAAACAAAAGGTGCTCAGGAGGCTCACGAAGCCATTCGCCCCACCTACCTTAATCAACAGACGGCAGGTTCGGATGATGGACAGCGTAAACTATATGACCTGATCTGGAAAAGAACCATTGCCTCCCAGATGGCCGATGCCGAACTCGAACGTACCAACATCACGATTGGCATCAGTACGACCAAAAAAGAAGAATTCATTGCCAGAGGAGAAGTCATAAAATTCGACGGCTTTCTCAAGGTTTATGCGGAATCGACAGATGACGATCTTTCTGAAGATACAGAAGGACTCCTGCCACCCGTCACTAAAGGCGAGGCATTAAAACCCGGAGAAATTACAGCAACCCAAAAGTTCTCACAACAGCCGTCCCGTTATACTGAAGCCAGTCTGGTTAAAAAACTCGAAGAACTGGGAATCGGCCGTCCTTCAACATATGCCCCCATTATCAGTACCATTCAGAAGCGTGAATATGTTGAGAAAGGAGAACGCCCGGGGACTACACGTCAATTCGATGTCATCACTTTGCTTAATGGAAAAACAGACTTCAAGATCAAGACTGAAAAAGTGGGAGTTGACAAGGGAAAACTATTTCCAACCGACATCGGTTCACTGGTAAATCAATATCTGGTAACAAATTTCCCCGACATCGTCGATTACCAGTTTACCGCCACCGTCGAGAAAGACTTCGATGAAATAGCAGAAGGACGGTTGGTATGGAACAAAATGATCTCATCATTCTATGCCCCTTTTCATAAAACCGTTGACAAGGCAATCGCAAGCACAGAGAAAGTTAAGGGGGAACGGGACCTCGGAATAGACCCTGATACAGGAAAACGGATATGTGTTAAACTAGCGCGGTTCGGTCCAATTGTACAATTGGGTGAAACCGAAAACGAAAGCGGCGAGAAACCGCGATTTGCCGGTCTGCGCAAAGGCCAGTCGATGGAGACCATTACCCTGAACGACGCCCTTGATTTGCTTAAATTTCCCCGTCTGATTGGCCGCTATCAGGACGATGATATAACCGCCGCCATTGGAAGGTTTGGTCCTTACCTTCTGCATCAGAAAAAATTCTACAGTCTCCCTGCTGCTATTGATCCCCTCACCGTGACAGAAGCAAAAGCCATAGAGATCATGCTGGCCAAACAGGAAAAAGACCGTCTGAGCGTTATCAGGACGTTTGACGAAGACGAAAACGTTATCATCAAAAACGGGCGTTTCGGTCCATACATCGCCTTTGGAAAAGCAAATGTGCCAATTCCGAAGAAAACTGACCCTGCCACTCTCTCGCTCGAAGACTGCCGTCAGCTTTCAGAAGCTTATCTGGCTGTAAAAGGAAAATCGCGGACTTCGAAAACAGCTGCTCCTAAGAAGGAGCCCGCTGTAAAAAAGAAAGCAGCTCCTAAAGCAGCCGCAGATAGTACTTCGGTAAAGAAAACCACCAGGGCTACTACTACCACTGAAGCCAAACCCAAGGCTAAAAAAGCATCTGCCGGCAAGGCTAAACCCAAAACATCAGCCAAAAAACCAAAAAAAGCATAAGAGGATTGAAAAGTTAAAGATTGCAACAGATGATCTTTTGCCGGTTGTAGCATAAATTTGAAAAGAGAATTCACCAACCGGCAACTTTTTAACCAAAGGACCAGTATAAGCCTTGTTGAATCCAATAGAACAATGCCCATCATGACCGATCTCTCGCTGTACTTCAGCCCGGTGTCAACCGACATCTTTGAATCCAAACATTTTACCCATCAACGAATGGGGCATCTGATCAGCACTTATTCAAACGAGGGACAGTTTCCTGGTCTCGATGATGTTGATATTGCTATCATTGGCGTACCGGAAAACCGGGGCAGGGATTTTCAGGGAACAGGACTGAACGGACCTGATGAAATCAGACGCTTCTTTTACCAACTTTTCCCGGCAAGGAAACAAATCAATATCGTTGACCTTGGAAACCTGCTCAGCGGAAATACACTTGAAGACACATGGGTTGCCGTGGCCGAAATTATCAGCATGCTTCTTGAAAAGAGTATACTACCTATCATTGTTGGCGGCGGACAACATTTATCATGGGCCAATTACAAGGCCTACGAAAAAATGGGTCAAATTATCAATATAGCTTCAGTCGATTCCAGATTCGATATTGGCGAAAACTCATCCGACAGCCACTCACGTTCCTGGCTTAGTCGAATCATTTTACACCAACCTAACTATCTGTTCAACTATACAAATATCGGTTATCAGACTTACTTTGTCGATCAGGACGCCATACGGCTGATGAAAAAGATGTTTTTTGACACCTACCGTCTGGGCTTTGTCAATCAGAACATCGAAGAAATGGAGCCCATGGTCAGAAATGCCGACATGCTCTCCTTCGACATATCCTCTATCAGACAAAGCGATGCTCCGGGATGTGCAAATGCCACCCCTAATGGATTTTATGGTGAACAGGCATGCCAGATCATGCGGTTTGCCGGAATGAGCGACAAACTTACTTCACTGGGAATCTATGAATATGACCCTGAATTTGACAGCAATGGACAAACAGCTCACCTGATCGCCCAAATGCTCTGGTACTTCATGGAAGGGTTTTACAACCGGATGAAAGATTTCCCGATAAAAACAAAGGAGCAGGATCATTACTTCAAATACTACGTCACGATAGAGGGACAAAAAGATGAGGTAATCTTCTATAAAAGCACTAAAAGCGACCGCTGGTGGATGGAAGTAAACTGCCCGACCTATCTGCAAACCAAATTCGCCCGACATTACCTTGTCCCCTGCGCCTATAGCGATTACCAATCAGCCTGTTCAAACGATCTTCCCGACCGCTGGTGGCAGGTATACCAGAAATTGATGTAATGCAAAGCTTCTATGACTAAAGACGATTGCTTCCAACTGGGGAATATCAGCCGGACACATGGAAATCAGGGAGAGCTCTCATTTTGGCTCGATGTGGATGATCCTCTTGTATACCAACAACTCGACAGCGTTCTGATAGATATAGACGATGCGCTGGTTCCTTTTTTTATCCAGAGAATCAGCATGGGCAATAAGCAGTTGGCCTATGTTAAACTGGAGGATGTCGACACCATCGACAAAGCTCAGCAACTGGTTGGTTATGACCTCTACCTCCCCATGAGCCGCTTGCCAAAGCTGGAAGGAAATAAGTTTTATTATCACGAGATTATAGGTTTTCAGTTAATCGATGCTTCTGTTGGATTGGTGGGCACCATAACCGATGTTTACGACCTTTCAAACAACCCCCTCATCAGTATCGATCATGAGGGTACTGAAATTCTCGTCCCCCTGGCTGATCCGTTTATTGACCACATCGCTCGCGATGAGCGCAGGTTTTACATGAACCTGCCGGCAGGTCTTATTGATATTTACCTAAAAGATTAAATGTGTTGGATCGGTTTCGTTTCAAATCCTTTGAAGTCGAACACCACAGGAGCACTATGAAAGTGGGCACCGATGCCGTGCTTCTAAGTGCCTGGACCCAGGTGGCCGGTGCGACTAAAGTCCTCGACATCGGAACCGGCTGTGGTATCATTTCACTCATTCTGGCCTCGCGCTCTCCCGACTTAGACGTTACCGCTATCGACATCGACAGTCAATCGATAGAGGAGGCACAATTAAATTTCGCAGCCAGCAGGTGGAGTTCCAGACTCATGGCACTGAATCAGTCACTACAAAGCTTCGTAGCCTCAACCCCTGACCGGTTTGATCTTATCGTAAGCAACCCTCCGTGGTTCATCAATTGTTTGCGTGTACCCGGCAATTCAAGGCGCAATAATGCCCGCCATCATGATGCGCTCAACTTCCCCGATTTAATTGACGGTACAACCAGATTATTAAGCGACAACGGACGAGCCACTTTCATCCTGCCCGCAACAGAGGGAACCCTTTTCGTGGAGATGGCACTTCGAAAAGGCCTTAACCTCAGCCACAAATGCGTAGTCAGATCTAACCCGAAGAAGGCTCCGTACCGTTGGCTGCTCGAATTCTCTGCACAACGTGACAGTTCAATCATTACGGAGCTGTCTATTCATTCGCCAAACGGATCCTTTTCAGAAGCATATAAAGCACTTACGGGTGATTTTTACCTCAACTTTTAAGTGCGATGATAACGATTCTCTCAGTCGATTTGGGTGTTAAAACTGGCCTCGCCTGCTGGACATCAGCCGGGGAATTACTTTGGTACAGATCGCAGAATTATGGATCAAAAGAACGGCTTGGCCGGGCAATCAGATCAATTCTTGGCCAATTCAGTGAACCGGGTCTTTTAGTGCTGGAAGGTGGAGGACGCATCTCAACGCTATGGACAACAATTGCTATCCGGTCAGGATGGTCAATCGAGACACTTCATGCCGAGGAATGGAGGCGGAATTTGATCAACCCGTCGGAATGGCAGTTTACCTCAGACCTGAAGGATTTATCGGTCAGCTATGCAACCATTGCCTGCCAATGGGGCGGTCAACCTGTTGCAGGAGTATTAAATCACAACACCGCTGAAGCGATTTTAACCGGGCTGTGGGTGCTGGTAAAGCGGGGTTTCATTACCAAGACACCCTGGCTCCTCCCAATAGGTTATCGGTCAAAATAAGGACTCTTTGAACTCACACTGAGTGGAATTGCGAAAATGACCGATACTCCTTCTTCAAAAAGGCCCAGATCAAGTGCACTTCTCCCCGCGGAATACATAATCCGGTTGTCGACATGGTATTGCGATGCCACAGCTACAGCAGAACCGAGGGCAATCCCAAGATCTGTAAGATTGAATGCACAAGGAATGGCAGGATGGCCATTCTTCGCTCCACAACCATCAAAACCACAATAGCCGCAATATTTCAAACCCAGAGGGTCGACTCGGGTTCCCAACAAAATCAGCGCATCACTCATCCGAAGATTAGCAGCATCACGTGCGAAAAAAGCCATATTTTCACGACTGGCAATTTGTTCCATTTTTTCGGCAATCTGATGCCGCTCTTCTTCGGTTGCCATCGCAGCAATGATTGTATCCCGACCCCGGCCTTTAGGCGCCGTTCTGGCTGCAATCAGCATTTGATGGGCCACCCTGGTTACGGTGTCGCGACGAATATCATTTTCATATATCATGACGTTTTTTTTGCGAAAGTAGCAGAAACGAACGTAAAGGCAATGATATAGCATCTGATTTCGTACTTTTGTGGTTAAACGAATTTTTAAATCTTGGCCGAAATCCTGTCTAATAGAAAAAAAGGGAAACCTAAACCTGAAGCGCAACGTGATATGTCGTTTTGGGATCATCTGAGCGAGTTGCGTTGGCGCCTCGTCAGATCGGTTATTGTGGTAATAATTATTGCCATCGTCGCAATGATGAACAGAGAATTTGTTTTCGACCAGATCATTCTGGCACCGCTAAGCCCCGACTTCCTTACCATAAAATGGCTATGTGAATTTGGTCAATGGATACATACACCAGAATTATGCCTCGACAATTCCTCACTTCAGATTATCAACATTACCATGTCGGGACAATTCATGACCCACATGTACATCAGCCTGATGGCCGGAGTAATTGCAGGCTTCCCATACATTATCTGGGAACTCTGGAGATTCGTGAAACCAGCCCTGCATGAACGCGAACGGCGCTATTCTTCTGGTGCGGTACTGATCATTTCAGCACTGTTCCTGCTGGGTGCTGCCTTCAGCTACTACCTTTTGGTTCCCCTTACCGTAAACTTCCTGGGAACCTATCAGGTTTCAGGAGCTGTTCAGAATCAGGTTGCTCTCTCGTCATACATTTCTACCCTCACCTCGCTAACTTTTTCCGTAGGCCTTGTTTTCGAACTACCGGTTTTAGTATTCGTTCTGGCGAAAATAGGAATCATCTCAGCTCAACTCATGCGAAAATTCCGCAAGGTCATGGCCATTATTATTCTGATCCTCGCCGGAATCATTACCCCGCCCGATATCTTTAGCCAGATTATGGTGACAATTCCATTAATGGCGCTGTATGAGCTTAGCATAATCATTGCCGCCAAAGTCGGACGGAAGGCAGAAGAGACATCACAATCAGAATCTTCTGATAATTAAATAACAAATCATCCTTATCAGCGTTGATAACTATGTAACCTATTGTCAACTTTTAAGGTAAAAAAGGCATGGACTTTATTAAACGAGTAGCAAATGCTTTGTCACCAATCATGACATTGTTACTGATATCTGCATTTCTTCTCCCCGGAAATACAACACTTGCACAAACCAGAAATCTGGGTTCAAGAGATAACCTTAGAAACAAACTTATGAGGTTAGTTACCGAAAACTGGTCGGTTCAGGTTGATATTGGTCCTGGATTGTATTACGGAGATCTTAGCATCGAGAAGAAAGATGCATTTAGTAAAATTTTCAATGATAGCAAGCTTTCAGGCCAACTGGTGATTGCCAACAAGGTTAACCCCTGGCTCGCGCTTCAGGGGAGGGTCATCTATGGGGGGTTTTCATCAGAAAACACTCAGGTGAACCGGCAGGTGGATGGCTCAAGCATAATGATCGGCGGAAATATCATGGTAGATTTCATCAACCTCTTCAGCGTGCCCAACGAAGTCTTCCCCGACATATACCTTTACGGGCTTGTGGGGGGAGGACTTGTGAACATCAGAACAAAACTTAAAAATCTGGAAACTGGCGAAGAAATTCTTACAAATCCATGGAACAGAGCACCCGTGAACGAATCAACCTTGTATGCCGGTGTTGGAATTAACAAATATCTGGCACCAAACTGGGATCTGGTCTTCGAGGTAACCTTTTACCACATCAAAAGTGATCGCTTCGACGGGCTTCAGGTTGGGGTGTACGATGACTACTTCGTTTTACCGGCATTTGGCCTCAAATACAACCTTAGCCGTGGCCTTTTGATGTCGAAGAAAAATTCTTCATACCTCAGAGGCAGACGCAGACCTCTCCGTCGCTGACAATTTGTGCCATCCCCCTCGTCTGGGGAGTTCTTCGGATCAGGCCATTATTTGAGGACTGGTCAGGACGTTAAAAAATCGCAGACATTTTGAGTAAAGATTTCCGTGGCATCAGCATGTATCCAGTGGCCTGCGTTTTCAATGGTCACTATACTTGCCGAGGGGAACTGTTTATATATCAGATCACATTGTTCATCGGATATGTAATCAGACATGGAACCTTTCAAAAACAATGTCTTACCTGTAAATACGCCATCAGGATTGATACCCTCCAACACTTTATTGCCCTGCGATAACAACACAGGCAGATTTGCTCTCCATGAGAGCAAATTCTGTTCATTGCGGCCCAGGTTCTTCAGCAGGAACATCCGGATACGCTGATCAGGTATCTTCAGCATAAGCAACTTATCGATCTCTGTACGTGTAGAGAAATTTCCGGGGTTAATGCCCATCATCACCTGTAGTAAGCCTGTGTGGTAATTTGAATCAGTATATGCTCCGGGACCAATATCGGCGACCACGAGTCTGCCTACGAGCGAAGGCTCATTGCATGCGATTGTCATAGCTACTTTCCCCCCCATTGAATGACCAAGCAAATGAATCTTTTCAATTCCTCTGGCTGAGCACAGGCTCAAAATATCCTCAGCCATCAATTCATAGGAATGTTCAGAAGTGTGCGGCGACCGACCATGGTTTCTCATATCAGGGACAATCACTCTGAACCGGTGGGAGAGCTTTTTGGCAATCATTGCCCAATTATCGCTCATTCCCAGCAAACCATGAAGAATGATCAATGGAAAACCTTCGCCCGATTCTGAAGTAAATAGATTAATCATGTTTCTGTTTGTCGCGCAAAGGTAATAAAACCAACGGCTAACCATAAGTGCATCACCTGAGCCCTATTTTATGTACTTTTGCACATCATCGTGGTATAAAATCAATCGTTTCACTCAATTTCTATGAAAAAGAACTTCCGCTTACTGCTCATCTCACTTGTTCTCATTGTATTGGCAATGTGGGTGTATTTTGGCCGCAATTCTTCGGCATTCAACAAATCTGAAAGCCAGTTTGCCATCGACGATACCACAACTGTTACCCGTTTCTTCATGGCCGACAAACGGGGTCAAAGTGTCCTGATCAGCCGTGATAGTATCAATGGCGGTTGGCTCGTCAACCGTACCAACAAAGGGCACAAGATGATTATCGAATCCTTTCTTGGCGTGGCATCACAATTAGCCGTTGAATGTCCTGTAGCAGAAAAAGCGGCAGCCAATACGTTGAAGAACATGGCCGCCAACGCAATAAAAGTGGAAATATACCAGATGAAACCATTAATTGACTGGTTTGGGCTTAACCTATTCCTGAAGGAAAGGCTAACCAAGACCTACTATGTAGGTGATGTCACCAGTGATAATATTGGCACCTACATGCTGATGGAAGGCTCCTCGATGCCATTTGTTGTTTATCTACCCGGTTTTCGCGGCTTCGTTCAGGCCCGGTATTATACCAATCCCATCGATTGGCGTGATCATACTATCTTTGCTCTTCAATTGGATCAACTGAAATCGGTAAAGATGATTTATCATGGAACGCCTGAACAGTCATTTTCTATTGTCAACAATGGCAATCGTACTCTCTCCCTGTCAGGTGGTCCCAACTTTACACCCGTAGCATCATTTGATACACTGAAAGCATTAGCTTACCTGACCGCTTTTAACAGTGTGAATTTTGAGGCATTTCTTAACGATATCGATCAACATAAACGCGATTCAATTGTCGGCAGCCAACCTTTCTTTACACTAAGTGTTATTGACAATAATGGAAATGAAAGCACCATGAAAGCATGGCACATGGAGGTTGGTGAAGCAAACACAGAGCTATATGGAAATCAGTTCAACATGGACAGGATGTATGCCATAGTTGGAAAAGAGAACAATTTCGTCATGATCCAGTATTTTGTTTTTGATAAGCATCTAAAAGGATTAGGCGATTTTGCCCCTGCTACTTCCCATTAAGCAAACTGACTGGCATCTTGTAAAAGATGCTAAAAGAAATCTGTGCATTGAGTTTTATGTTAAAGAACAATTACCCAGACTTTTCTGAAAACGATATTCTGAATTAGAAGATATATTCAACAAATGGCCTCAAAAAAAACCTGACCAGAAGATTGCTGATGGTGAATTTTCGTTTTATAAACAACGAAACAGCCAGGAATTTCCTGACGCTGTTTACAGGTAGTGCATTGGCACAATTGATTCCATTTGCTTTTGAACCCATCCTTACCAGATTATTTACGCCGTCCCAATTTGCTGTATTGGCACTTTACATCAGTGTAGCTAACCTGTTCGTTATCGTGGCCACAGGCCGCTATGAGTTGGCTATTATGTTGCCCAAGACCAACAGACAATCTATAAACATAGTAGCCCTTTCATTTATAATTTGTTGCGGAGTCACGCTAATCTCACTTTTACTGATTTCGATATTTAATTCCGATATCTGCGTATTACTCAATAATCAGGCGGTCGGACCATTCTTGTTTCTGGTTCCCCTGAGCGTTCTCCTGACGGGAAGCTACCAGATTGTGAATTACTGGATGACACGACAAAAACAGTTTACCGGGGTTTCGGCAGGAAGAGTAGCCCAAACCACGACTAATGCATTATTAAATCTTGGGACCGGGCTTCTCAAGACAGGACATGCCGGGCTTGTTTGGTCCTATCTGGGCGGTCTTTCGATCTCGTTTGCTACAATAATTGGTTTCGTAAAAAAGGCCGATTTCAGGCAATTGAGACTAATCAACAGAAAAGAGATTAAAAAACTGGCAAAACACTACAGCGATTTTCCAAAAATTAACAGCCTGCATGCCTTCACGGATATTTTACAGCAGAGTCTGCTAATTTTTTTGTTGTCCTACTTCTTTTCTGATACAATCGTAGGATCCTATTCCCGTACCTTCCGTTTGCTGGCAGCGCCTTCATCACTCATTGGGACAGCCATTGGGCAAGTATTTTTCCAGCAGGCCTCCAGTCGTATTGCAAGGGGAGAAAGCATTCGTACACTCACGCTAAACTTAATGAGGGGCCTTGCATTCATTGCAATTCCGGGATTTGGTATTGTGGTCTTCTTTGGTGGTCCGCTCTTTTCTTTCCTTCTGGGTGAGGCATGGTATACAGCAGGTTTGTATGCCGGTGCAATTGCCCCATGGTTATGTGTTAATTTCATTACAAGTCCGGTATCTACCCTCCCGCTTATCATCGGCCGACAGAAGACCGCCTTTCTTATAAGCCTTATCGGAAATTCATTGATTCTGATATCAGTATTTTATGGGGGCTATATTGCACACGATGTTGTGACAGGGTTTTATATACTCAGTGGAGCAATGCTGGTGTACTATGCTTTTTTAATCAGATGGTTCGTGAAGCTGGCTTCATCATCATCCCAACAACGATAACCCATGCGAAGACTAATCCTGATCACCGGCCTTCCATTCTTCGGCAGTAAAATTGCAAAACAGTTGCAGGAGATCGACCCGACATCCAAATACATTTACCTCAACACCTATTACTCCGTAAAAGACCGGCTGCGTTATCTTCTGCTGGTATGGTTTTGCGATTGTCTGTATTCAATCAACGGCACACTTTCAGGTAGCAAAGTCATCAGTTTGGCGCTGTTGCTCCAAAAGAGGGTAATTTTTCACTGGGCAGGAAGTGATGTAACCCAAGCTGTTGAGGATACAGGCAATAACAGAGTAAACAGAAAGTTTATTGAAAAACCTGTACACCTGGCTGTTGCCCCATGGTTCATAGAAGAACTGGCTGCAATAGATATTAAGGCTACCTTTCACCCTTTGATGAATGTAGGGCAAAACATACCTTTAATTCCATTTCCTGATAAATTTGGCGTACTGATATATATCCCCGGTTCAAATCCAGAGTATTATGGATTCTCCCGTTTGATAGCCATTGCCCGACAATTACCTGAATGCCTTTTTTATGTTGCCGGAATGGATGGCAACGGAAAGGAAGCCCCATCCAATATAGTTTTCCTGGGTTGGGTACAGGATATGACAACCGCTTTTGCTAAAGCAAGCATTACAATCAGAATTCCCTGGCATGATGGACTCGCTTTTTTTGTGCTTGAGTCATTGCTTTACGGTCGTTATGTATTGTACTCTCAACCGTTTCACCTGACCAGGCTGGTGAAAGACAACAACGATATCATCAAGGGAATCAGGCAATACATGGATCTATACCAAAAAGGTGAACTTCAAAGAAACTTTGAGGGAATGGAGTATGTAAAGAATCATTTTTCGCGCGAAAAGGTACTGAAGCCACTTGTTGATCTATTGAAAGGATGAGAAAACATGCAAAAGTCTGAGAAAAAACATATCATTATTCTCTCAACCTACTTTCCTCCGATTGTTTCGGTAGCCAGTAACCGGATATTTGCATTCGCGGAATATTTAAACAAAGACCGCTTTTCTGTAGATGTGGTAACTCTGATGGAGCATCACAAAACAGCTAAATTCGAAAACTTCAATGTTACATATCTTCCAAACCGTCAAATCATTAAACGGGCAGGATTCTACAGAAATTACCCATACCTTGTCCATAAATCAAGGGCGTTATGGAATGTCCTGATTTCAATATTAGGTATCCGGGAATATCGTGGGTGGGGCGAGGCAGCGATTCGGGCAGCCGGGAAATTAATTAAAAACCCTTCAGAGACGGTATTGATTACAAGTTTTCCGGTCGACGAAGTGCTTCATGTTGCCATCGCACTGAAGCAGAAATATCCTTTAATGACATGGATTTCTGACCTTAGGGACGGTCTATCGACAAATCCTTATCATTCAGAAAAGGTAGCCCAAAAGTACCTCCAATTGGAGAAAAAAATGATGCAGATGGCTAATGGCATTACCTCTGTTTCAGACCCGCTAATCAATTATTTCCACCACCATCCATCAGAATTATCGGTACCTATTGTAGAGATCCGAAACGGATACAACTTCGATGCAGGGAGTCCTGCACAATTTAATGATCATTTTACCATTTCCCATGTTGGAACTTTTTATGGTGATCGTAATCCCGGTTTCTTCTTCAGAGCCATCCACGAATTACAGGAAGCTGGTCTGGTTCCCGATATCTGCATCCAGTTTGTCGGCGTTTCAGGTGGTGTAGTTATTCCTGTAAAATTAAAACCTGTTGTGATAATCCATGAGAAAGTCGGATACGAGAACGCGATTGAAATTATGCGTCGGTCCGATGCTTTGTTACTAGTATTACCGGCTGGACGGTTCAAAGGTGTATATTCAGGGAAACTATTTGATTATCTTGGCGTGATGAAACCCATTGTAGCCCTCGTTGACAAAGATGATGTTGCAGCAAGCCTGGTCATGGATTGCAAGGCTGGAGCCATAGCAGGATGGAACAGCGTCACCGAAATAAAAAAAGCAATCCTATGGGCTTATGAGATTTGGAAAGAGAAACGTGTACCCGAATACAACCGGGAACTGATAGAGCAACATCACCGAAAGGTTCAGGTACAAAGTCTCGAAGTGTTTATTGAATATCTCCTTAAAAAATGAGGAAGCTTAAGTATCTTTTTATCGGTGATGCCGAGAGTGTCCACTTGTTAAAGTGGGTCAACGAAATAATGATATATGCTGAGGTTTATATCATTTCAACCCGCGGACTTCACCCTGACCTAAAAGGTAGTATTTTTGAAAACCACTGTTTTCTGCTTAATCTTGATATTAAAAGTACGGGAGGCAATTCGAAAATACTGCTTCAGCTTTTGAGAGTGAACCATATCATAGGCCTTATCAAACCCGATATCGTAAATACCCATTACGTCACAAGCCACGGCTTGTTAGGCGCACTGATTAAAAAACTCTTTGCAAAAAAATATTTGTTGGTTAGTTCTGCCTGGGGTTCCGATATTATGGTCACCCCTCAAAAGAACTTCCTTTACCGACTGCTGACCAAATTTGTACTAAATGCCTCGGATGTGATAACATCAGATGCACGGGTAATGTCGGCTGTAATCCAAAAACTATCGCCAGTAGAGGTACTTACCTTTTCATTCGGATTACAAGCATTACCCGATTATAGGGCAGAAGAGAAAGAACCTGAACTTTTCTTTTCAAACAGGACACTCAGCGAAAACTACAATATCGACAAGGTTATACGCCTCTTTCAGAAGCTGACTGCCGAGTATCCCTCCGCCCGACTAATAATTGGAAATTCGGGTGACAGGGAAGATCAGCTCAGACAACTCGTGGCTAATATGGGGATGGAAAAGAAGATTACTTTCGTCGGTTTTATGACATACCAGGATCAGACACAATATTATCGGCGCTCGATGTTCTACTTTACATTACCAACCTCCGACACCACATCCGTTTCGTTACTGGAAGCGATGGCCTGGGGTTGTATTCCTATTGTATCCGACATTCCGGCAAACCACGAATGGATTGAAGACGGTGTTAATGGAATAATCGTATCCGACAGTAGTTTCCCGGTTATGGAGGTCGAAAAAAAGCAAAACAGGATCGCCCTTTACAACCGGAAAATTATTTCCGAACGAGCCATCTTTCCAGTATCAATTAAGAACTACTGGAATGAGCTGTTGAAGCGACTTCAAAAAAATCTGACAGCAGCAAACACGCCAACCAACGTGTGAAGAAAACCTATGAATTGCATCGAAGAAAATAAAACCATATTCAGTATTTCCGTTGTAATACCCTGCCGCAACGAGGAAAAGCACATTGCAGCCTGTCTGGATTCGGTATTGGCCTGCCAATCTGAGCAGACCGAACTCACTGTATTCGTCTGCGATGGTTTAAGTACCGACTCGACACGCAGTATAATTGAGAATTACTGTGGCCGCTTTCCAAACCTCTCCATGATTGACAACCCGCAGCAAACAACTCCAATGGCACTTAACATCGGAATCAGTCACTGCCAGACGGAATATATAGCCATTCTTGGAGCTCATGCCACAGTTTCAACAACTTATTTTAATGACGTAGCAATTTCTTTCACAGAGAATCCTGAGGCTGATTGTATTGGTGGTTTGATTGAGAATGTTTTCATGGATGAGCGGTCGCGTGCTGTTGGTTTCGCGATGGCATCAACATTTGGTGTAGGAAATTCTAACTTCAGAACCGGTGTAAAGGGCGGGTATGTAGACACCGTTGCCTTCGGAATATACCGCCGCAGTGTATTCGCCCAGATTGGTCTTTTTGATGAAACCCTTGCCAGAAATCAAGACGATGAGTTCAGTTACAGAATGTTGAAGAATGGATTAAAAATATTTCTGGATCTGAAAATCAGGTCATATTATCACGTACGCTCTACATGGTCACATCTATTCCGGCAATTCTACCAGTACGGTTTCTGGAAAGTTTTTGTAAACAAAAAGCATCAGGCAGTAACCACCATTCGCCAGCTTGTACCTTTCTTGTTTGTTAGTGCAATTATCATAAACTTAGTTCTGGCTTTTATACATCCCGCGTTTGCAATTCTGCTGGGAAGTCTTCTAACCGTGTGGCTGGTTACAGCTCTCCTTTTTGCATCTTCCGGTAAACGAAGTATCTCACAAATCCTTCAGACAATTTTCAGCTTTTTGATTCTTCACATAGGATATGGGTCGGGCTACCTTGTCGGAATCTTTTATTTCATCATTCTTCGACAAAATCCATCGATCAGACATTCAAAACTAACCCGGTGAACAAGAAAATTGCATCTTTGTGGTTAGGAAGGCACCTCCTCCCCGGGTTCATTCCAGGCATCAGCATAACAAATATGGCTATTATCTCTTAACATAAGTATGATAAACTATTCGGAACTCCGACTCGATTCAGGGGGCACATTATATTTCAAAATTGCAAAACTGATTGAATGGCTCATCGTGATACTGGCGCTGGTTATCCCTCTTCACGGATTGATCTCTTCAATTATATCGATTGTTTTATTTGCGGGGGTTCTGATTTATGTTCTCCTGTTTGGGTTACGCCTTCCCTTCAAGCCTCAGTTTTCGCTGATATGCCTCATACTCTTTTCCCTGTTTTATCTGGCTCACATCGTCGGAGTTTTCTATTCCTGCAATATGAGTTTCGCTCTGTTTGATTTACAAGTCAAGTTATCACTTATTGCCTTTCCTGTAGTGTTCTTCCTTATATCTGCTTTCTTTCCCGGAGCCCTTAACCCTGGCAGAACACTGATTGCTTTCGCGACGGGCGTTGTGATAGGTTCCCTGATCATGATCATCTCTGCGGTCGTTTCGTACAGCGCCACCGGAAATCCCGGAGAGTTTTACTCATCCCTGCTATCTGATGCATTTCACCCGACTTACTATGCGCTATACGTCGTCATGGCCATGATATCAGTTACCTGGTGCTGGTTGCATGATTGTTGTAAATTGTCTTCAAGAAACACAATACTGTATGCAATCAGTTGGATATGGCTCTTCATCTTTCTGGTACTGCTCAGCAGCAAGGCGGGCCT
This sequence comes from Bacteroidetes bacterium GWE2_42_24, assembly GCA_001768515.1. GTDB lineage: Bacteria > Bacteroidota > Bacteroidia > Bacteroidales > TTA-H9 > GWE2-42-24. Next base: position 213,260 of record MEOA01000001.1, read on the forward strand.
TATCTCTCTCGCCATTCCGGTTATTTATATGCTTTACGTTTTACATCAGAAAACCCGGTCATTGATACCGATGATCGGATTTTCAGCATTTTTTGCCTTGATTTTCACAACCTCCTTCTATCTATTTCCAATTTCTTTTGGCAGATTTGCCGTCGTGGCAAAAACGATCGAAACGGTAACCCCCGATAAAGGGAACGCCAGTGAATCAACTTTTCAGCGTATTATGCTATGGAAGTCAGCCATGCGCATCCTTCGGGAACATCCCTTAGGTGGAGTGGGAACAGGTGATGTAAAACAGGCCTTCCTCGAAGATTATACCTTAACAGGTAATACAGCTGGTCAGGAGGCAAACCTGAATGCCCACAATCAGTACCTTCAGACGTCTGTTGCATTGGGATTAACCGGCCTGCTGATCCTTGTGCTCACCTTTCTGTTCCCATTCATCATGGCTTTTCGAAAAGGGGCATGGGAATATGGAGCCTTCCTGCTGTTGGTCGCTTTTAATCTCTTATTTGAATCAATGCTCGAACGTCAGGCCGGTGTGATGTTTTATGCCTTCTTCAACATGGTTCTTTTTACCGCTCTTAATGGAGAAGTGGTCAATCACCCAGTTCGAAGTAAGCCTTTGTAAGTTGCTGCAACAACGCCTGTCCTCCGTGATATAGCTCACGTTTTACACTGTCGGCCATCCCTGGATAACGGGCATTGATAATTTTCAGGCTCTGATTGTCAAATACCACTGATGTATCCTGTAGCAGGATGCCCAGTCCGTCTTCGAAGGTATAAAAGGCCAACGCAGGAGTGGTGCCATTCATGAAATCATTCCCCCACTTAAACTCTTCATGTGGAAGATCCAACTGGGCACTGATAAAGCTGGGAAAGTCCGACTGACAAGCAGTCCGGCTTGACACCGTACCCCTGAAAGATTTTTTTAATGGTTCACCATATACGATAAACGGGATGTGATGTCGCTCGGTTTCCCATGCATTACGGTTCATGGGCATCCGGTGGGCATGATCGCCCATGAAGATAAACACCGTGTTCTTATACCATGGCTCTTTGCGGGCTTTCCTGATAAAATCACCTATGGCATTATCTGTATACCTGACAGTGTTAATATACTTATCCAGCAATGAATTGCCCTTTCTGAATTTATCAACTCTGGCATCAAAAGGTTCATGCGACACGATGGTCACCATCAGATGATAGAAAGGCTGGACGACGGAAGCAGCATCCTTCAGGTAAAAATCGAAAAGCTCATCGTCATAAGCTCCAAAAAGAGCCATCCGTTTCACTTTCATACCATCTTTCCCATGGAGTTTCTGGTAACCTGCACTCAGCAGGTAGGCATCAGTGTTGGCAAAGGCATTGTCACCTGCACTATAATAAGCAGTCTGATAGCCAGACTCAACAAGCTTTGAAGCCAGGGACGGCAGTTTCTCAAACTTACCATAGCGATAGATTACCGCTGTCTTAGGCTGCGCCGGAAATCCACTCTCGATTGCAACCATTCCCTGATCGGTACGAAAACCTGTAGCATAAAACTGCGACATGATAAATCCGGTTGCAGCCAGAGAATCGAGATTAGGGGTGGCGCCATAGTCAGCACCAAATGCCCCGACAACCTCTGAGCTGAAACTTTCCATCAGTACGACAACAAAATTGGGTTTGGAGAGACTAAAAAGCTTCGACGTGGAGTCGGCAGGCTGCTTAAATAGTTCCTTCACTAACATGGAAGCTTCATTATCAGGCATGATATGGTAGGCTGCCGGGTCCCCGGCATCCTCGGTAGCTAACACATTGATGAAATTCCAAAAACTATTGGCAGAAGCCTGATTGATCATCGGGTTATTTGAAAAATAGACATCACCCTTTCTGACAGGCTTGTCCTGTGTCCCGCCTCGTGACCCAATAAACAGCAGACCCAACATTAATACGGGTGTCAATAATTTGAAAGCAATTGATCCTGACCCATTTAATATGGGATGGACATATTTTTTGTATAGAAGCAAGAGAAACACGCTCTCAACGATGAGAATGAAAAGCAACAACCACACGGGTGAGGATAAACTTGCCGCGATCGCTTCTTTCGGATAGGCCATGCAAGAAATAGCCTTGTGGTTGATTTTTGAACCCCATTCATAATAGAGTCCAAGGTCAACAATATGAATAATACCAGAGACTACAATGACAAAAAATAAATACCACCAAATAGCTTTACGCAGGGAAATGCTGTCTTTCACCAACAGAACTGACCACAACATTACCGGGATGACCAGCATATAACAGGTTGCAGCCACATCAAGTATAAACGCATGCAGGTTGCTCGATACATATTCCGAGAAGCTTATCGCAACCGAGTGGGGTAACTGGTAGAGGATAAATACTGTTCGCTGTACAAAAAAATAGGCGAGCAGCAATAAAAAAAAGGAGATGAAATATCTGAAAGTACGTATCATGGCTCTGGTATTCGGCCGCAAAATTAAAGAATCATCTTCATCTTTTTGCAATTTCTACTTTTCTCTTTATATCTGATTCTCTCATGCAGGTACTTATTGATTATGGTTGGTACGAAGCAACAAAAAAGGCCCCCGAAGGGGCCTTTCCTCACAAAATAATCACACAAAAGGGGCAAACGTTTTAAACAAGTCCCTGCGCTAGCATTGAATCGGCAACTTTCACGAAACCGCCAATGTTGGCACCTTTAACGTAATTGATAAACCCATCGGGTTCAGTCCCATATTTTTGACAGGTTTTATGGATATTGATCATGATAGTATGCAACTCCTGATCAACACGCTCTCTAGTCCAATTCAAACGCATCGAGTTCTGACTCATTTCAAGACCTGAAGTGGCAACACCACCAGCATTTGCAGCTTTACCAGGGCCATAAAGAATCTTAGCTGCGATAAATACCTCAACAGCTTCGGGAGTGCTGGGCATATTGGCGCCTTCAGAAACACAATAGCAACCATTCTTCACCAAGGTCAATGCATCCTGTTTATTGACTTCATTCTGAGTAGCACAAGGGAGTGCTACATCACACTTCACATTCCAGGGGCGCTGCTCATGGAAATACTCACCACCCCATTTGTCAACATATTCTTTAATACGACCTCTCTTCACGTTCTTCAACCAAAGGATCCAGGCAAGCTTTTCAGCATTGATGCCCTGAGGATCATAAATTGTTCCGTTACTATCGCTCAGCGTCACAACCTTCCCACCCAGCATTGTTACCTTTTCGGTAGCGTATTGTGCCACATTTCCCGAGCCTGAGATGGCAACAGTTTTACCAGCAAAGTCGAGTCCGCGTGTCTTTAACATTTCCTGTGCAAAATAAACATTGCCGTAACCTGTAGCTTCAGGACGAATCAATGAGCCACCCCATTCGAGTCCTTTGCCGGTCAGAACGCCGGTAAATTCGTTGCGAAGCCTTTTGTATTGGCCAAACATAAAGCCAATTTCACGACCGCCAACGCCAATATCGCCTGCAGGAACGTCCGTATCAGGACCAATATGCCGCTGAAGTTCAGTCATAAAACTCTGGCAGAAACGCATGACTTCATTGTCAGATTTACCTTTCGGATCGAAATCAGAACCACCTTTACCACCACCCATGGGGAGTGTTGTAAGCGAATTCTTCAATACCTGTTCATAGGCCAGAAACTTCAGAATGCCCATATTAACCGTGGGATGGAAACGTAATCCACCTTTGTAAGGACCAATGGCTGAACTCATCTCGATGCGATATCCTTTGTTGATCTGGATTTCGCCTTTATCGTCCATCCATGGAACACGGAACAAAATGACCCGTTCTGGTTCTGTCATCCGTTCCAGAATCTTGGCATGTTTGTACTGAGGGTTTTCCTCAACGTAAGGTATTAATGATTCCACTACTTCCTGAACTGCCTGATGAAATTCAGCCTCTCCGGGATTTTTAACCTTCACGCGAGCCATGAATTCATCGACTAACTGCTGATAAACATTGTTTGACATAATGAAAGAATTAAAGGGTCAACTGTAAATTTTTTAGTTGCTGCAATTATAATCTGTTTTACGCCAAATAATACTCATTTTTATTAATTTACGGATATTACACAATGACGATACGTATAACACTTAGAAGCCCCTGCGAACTATACTGATTTTCGCCAATTCAAGCTCGCAAACGCCCAAAAAAAACACATTTGCTTACATTTGAGCCATCACGGTATCAGCCAACAATGTAATTGGGCCACTGATTTTCAATCCGTTCCTGACCAAACTGCAAATCAATTCCACCATGAAGCAGAAATCAAAGACGCCGAAAAACACTGAAAAACAATCTACTACTCCCGTCATTGGCGTTGAAAGGAAGCGTATTCAGGAGCATTACCTTACCATAATCAACCAAACCATTCTCCTTCTGCAAAACGGGAAAACTGCTGAAGAAACCCTCCATGATTTGTGTGCTTTCATGCCGGCAATTCTTCACAAGCCTGAAGATGCTGCCGTCAGAATCAGGTTTGACTCTTTAGTTTTCACTTCTGCCGGATTTGCCGATTCCGAGAAAATCCTTACGCAATCATTCGAAACCAATGACGGACGTAAAGGAGAGATTGAACTGATCTATACGGCCGATGAAAATCCGGATTTTACCGAAGACGAACAATCACTTCTCACAAGTATCACCCACCTGCTTAACGGTTTTCTTAACACCATCCTTGGAAAACAAGAAAAACTATTTACCCGTGAAAGGTTAAAAGAACTTTCGGCGATAAATCAAACAACAGCCATCATACGGTCAGGCAAAGCCCCCGGTGATACACTCCGGCAAATTTCAGCCATTTTGCCTGCCGCCTTGCAATATCCCGAATTTACTGTTGCGCGGATTTGTTATGATACCGTAAACTTCACCTCCCCAAATTTCCGGGAAACCGAACACAGATTGTCGGCCAGATTCGATACCATGGACGGACGCCAGGGCTTGCTGGATTTCTTTTATACGCGAAAATTCCCAGACGCTTATGAAGGGCCCTTCTTACGAGAAGAACGTGACCTCATCGACAACCTGGCCGCCATCTTAGCCGGCTATCTCAACGGGGTGAGAAGTAAGGAAGAAAAACACTCCTTTTCCGAACGATTGAAAGAGTTGTCGGCCATCAACCAGACAACTGCCATCCTAAGGGAAAAGAAACCTATCGATGAAACACTCGGGCAAATTTGCAATATCCTCCCGGCTGCCTGGCAATATCCACAGAGTGCACAAAGCAGAATTCGCTTCGCTGATAAAGAATACACCACACCAGGCTTCACAGATACCCGTTGGCATCAGGTTCAGGAATTCGAGACCATCGATGGAAAAAAAGGTACGCTCGAGGTTTGCTATACGCGCCAGTTTCCAAATGCCGATGAAGGTCCTTTTCTGCATGAGGAACGTCAACTGCTGTCAAACCTGTCCAACATAATCACAGGATATCTTAACAGCATCAAGGGGCGTGATGTGATGAAGCGAAGCGGTGACCTTCCGCGCAAGCCTCAACAAAAATCACTCATCAACAGCCGCCAGCTGCTTCAGAAGTTTCTCAACCGCAATAATTATAACCGCGATATCTTTCACGATCTCATGCCCTTTAAGGTAAGAGAGATACTACTTGTCGCCAATCTCTACGACGCATACAGCATTGAAAAAGAAGGCCGCTTTAGCGAACATATTCTGGGAGAATACTATCAACTAAATCTCTCTTCTGTTCCGCGTATTACCGGGGTCAGCTCGTTTGAAGAAGCAATGGAACAACTTGAAGCTAAACATTTCGATCTGATTATTCTGATGGTCGGGGTAGACAAATCACAACCTTTCGACATCAGTTCGCGCATCCGTATCGCTTATCCCTATATTCCCATCTATGTGTTGCTCAACAGCAACGCTGATATCCGCCTTTTTGAACAACGACCCGGCGAGCAGGATGCTCCCATCGACAAAGTATTTGTCTGGAATGGCGACTCGAAAATTTTCTTTGCCATGGTCAAGCATCTTGAAGACCGCGTAAACGTCGAAAACGATACACGTGTCGGAATGGTAAGGGTTATTCTGCTTGTCGAAGATTCTGCCAAATATTACTCAAGGTACCTGCCGCTCCTCTATTCCAACGTGATGGAACAGACCAGACGTCTGATTGAAGACGTCAACACTGATGAACTTTTCAAAGTGCTGAAGTTGCGCGGAAGACCTAAAATATTGCTGGCCTCCGACTATGAAGAAGCAATGGAAATCTTCACCCGTTATCAGGAGTTCATGCTTTGCCTGATCACTGATGTAAAATTTCGAAAGGATGGAGAGATGAACCCTACAGCCGGCTTCGAGCTGGTAAAAGAGGTACGCAGCCACATGAAAGACCTCCCTCTGATCATCCAGAGCGCCGATCCCGAAAACTCCCATCAGGCCTTCCTGCTGAAGGCAAGCTTCATCGACAAAAATTCCGAAAGCCTTGTTCAGGACATCAAATACTTTATTAGTACATACCTCGGCTTCGGCAGCTTCGTTTATAAGGATTCTCGTGGACGGCCTATAGCAACGGCCCGTACACTCAGGGAATTTGAGAAGCTGCTCAGAACTATCCCCGATGACTCATTACACTACCATGCCCGACGAAATCACTTCTCTCTGTGGTTCATGGCCCGGGGTGAAATTCAGATTGCCCGCATCATCTATCCTTTTAAACTCGAACATTTCGAAAACCCCAACGATATCAGGAAGTTTCTGCTAGATGCCATACAGCAGCACCGCAGTGAACAAAACAAGGGGAAGGTAATTCCGTACGAGGAAAACTTGCCGCTCGATGACACCAACATTGTCACCCTCACCTCCGGCAGCCTTGGAGGTAAAGGTCGTGGCCTGTCTTTTATTAACACACTCATTTATAATTTCGACTTCCAGCAACTCATCCCCAACATCAACATCAAGGCTCCCAGAACCTTCATTATCGGTTCTGATGAGTTTGAAAACTTCATGGATCGAAATGAATTATATGCTAAAGTATTGACTGAGACAGACTATGAAGTTATCAAAGATCTTTTCCTCGCCGGTAAACTATCTGAGATGCTTACCAGCCGCCTGCGTCGTCTTATCAGGATTCTCGATCACCCACTCGCCATCCGCTCATCCGGATTGTTTGAAGATTCTCTCAACCAGCCTTTTGCCGGGATATTCGAAACCTACCTGCTCCCAAACAATCATCCAGACAACGACATTCGACTGCAACAATGCATGGATGCTATCAGGCTTGTCTTTGCATCGGTGTTCTCGCCTGTCGCCCGCGGTTACATCAAAGCCATCAACTATAAACTCGAAGAAGAAAAGATGGCGGTGGTAATTCAGGAGGTAGTTGGAAACCGCTATGAGAATAGTTATTATCCACATGTCAGCGGCGTGGCTCAATCGTACAATTACTACCCATTTGCCCACATGAAACCAGAGGAAGGCTTTTCAGTAATGGCGCTTGGGCTCGGGAGGTATGTCGTGGAGGGAGAAAAAGCCTACCGTTTCTCTCCCAAATATCCCACGCTTGAAAATGCAAGCCCTCGTGATCAGTTCAAGAGTTCTCAGGTCGACTTTCTGGCTCTCGATATGAACCATCCCGACCTTGACCTCAGACGTGATGGTGAAGATGCCGGGCTTGTCCGCCTTTCCGTCGATGAATCCGAACGCCACGGAACACTCCGTCATTGCGCTTCGGTGTACAACGCCGACAACAACACGATTACTCCCGGACTATCCAAACCGGGTCCCCGTATTGTAAACTTTGCAGACATTCTGAAATATAACTATATTCCCCTGGCCAGAACCATCGAAGTCGTTCTCGATGTAGTTAAGGAAGCTATGGGCTCACCTGTGGAAATTGAATTCGCTGTCGATCTGAATCGCGATGCCAATTACAGAAGCACATTCTACCTTCTGCAAATCAAGCCACTGATTGGCAATGCCCAGGATTATAACGTTGACCCTCTAGATATCAACGCAGATCAGGCATTGCTATGGACCGACAAAGCAATGGGTAATGGCCTGATTGATGATATCGAAGATATCATTTATGTTGAACCCTCACTGTTCGATAAATCGCGTACACTTGAGATGGCTGCCGAAGCCGAACAACTCAACCGGATGATGGCAGAAACAGGCCGCCGTTACCTGCTGATAGGCCCGGGTCGTTGGGGGACGCGTGACCGGTTTATCGGCATCCCGGTTAATTGGCCACAGATCTCAGGGGCACGGGTGATCGTGGAAACCAGCCTTGAGGACTACCCGCTTGATGCTTCCTCGGGATCGCATTTCTTCCACAATGTAACCAGTATGAATGTTGGCTATTTCAGCATCCTGCAAGATTCCCCCACAAGCCGCATCAACTGGGAAAAGCTGACTCAGCACCCGACAGTTCATACCACAACCTTTTTCCGCCATGTAAGACTTGAGAAGCCCCTCCAGATCAAAATGGATGGCCGAAAACGGATTGCCGTAGTACTATTCAGAGACTGATAAATCTCAAACACTCTTTTCAAAACGATCATTTACCGTATGGCAGAATCATTCTTAATAATTGCTACACTTTACTACCTCTGGTAACGAAATAAACCATTCAATACCTTTACCGTTTGCAAAAAATTCATCACCTAATATAGTTTATTAAATGAGAATCAATCGAATAAACAAAAAAACACCAACCATTGATCCTACTGTCTCCAATTTTTCGGAAATAGACAAGTTACTGGCTGAATACAAAGGCCGGAAGGGGACACTGATTCCTATCCTGCAGGGAGTGCAGGAAATTCTGGGCTATTTGCCGCCCCGTGTATTTCAGAAAATCGCTGATGCCACAGGTATCCCTGTCAGCGATCTTTATGGGGTTGCCACTTTCTATGCCCAGTTTCGACTTCATCCTGTCGGAAAACTTATGATCAAAGTTTGCCATGGCACTGCCTGCCACGTTCAAAATGCCTCCGCAGTAAGCAGCGCTATCGAAGAGGCACTCGGGGTTAAGGATGGTGATACCACAGCAGACGGACTCTTCACCCTTGAATCGGTCGCCTGTCTGGGATGCTGCTCTCTTGCTCCCGTGATGATGATTGGCAGCGAGACCTTCGGAAAGCTTACCGGCTCTGAAGCTGTAAAGATTATTAAAGAAATTCGTCAGAGAGAAACAAGTACTACTGCCGATCTGGTGAACAATAAATAAACCCTTGCCAATTATGCAAAACACCAAAATAATTGTCGGTCTGGGAAGCTGCGGCATTGCTGCAGGTGCAGGTAAGACCTACCAAAAAATCGAAACCCTGATTGCCGAAGGCAATCTTGATATCAAACTGGGCAAGACCAGTTGTGTCGGCATGTGTTACAGGGAACCGCTGGTCGAGATACATGATGCTACGGGCGTTTACCTCTATGGCGACGTCGATGAAAGTCGTGTGTCTGAAATCATTGAAAAACATATTAGGGAACACACACCGGTAAAAGAATATCTGGTGAAGACCGACCTCTTCCCGACCCCTGACGATACATTTCTAAAAGATCAAGTGAAGATCACGCTACGCAATTGCGGCATGATCGACCCTGAACAGATTGAAGAATATGAAGCACGCGGCGGCTATGAAGCAGTTAAAAAAATTACTGCTGAAAAACTCACCAGTGCCGATATTATAAAAACCGTTCTCGAATCAGGTATCAGGGGTCGCGGCGGTGGTGGTTTTCCCACTGGAATGAAGTGGAAGTTTGCTGCAGGTTATCCATCACCCGAAAAGTACATTATCTGCAACGCCGATGAAGGCGACCCGGGTGCTTTCATGGATCGCTCGGTTCTGGAAGGGGATCCACACACCGTGCTCGAAGGGATGATCATTGGTGGTTATGCCATCGGTGCCTCCGATGGGATTATCTATTGCCGTGCCGAATACCCGCTTGCCATCAAACGACTCAATATTGCACTCGGTCAGGCCAGGGCTAAAGGTTATCTGGGCATAGATGCCTGCGGCATCGCAGGTTTTAATTTCGATATCCACATCAAGGAAGGAGCCGGAGCTTTCGTTTGCGGTGAAGAGACCGCCCTCATTGCTTCAGTTGAAGGCCGCAGGGGAATGCCACGCAAACGCCCGCCATTCCCTGCCCAAAGCGGTCTTTGGAATAAACCTACGAACATCAACAACGTTGAGACTTTTGCAGGAATACCCTGGATCATCCTCAACGGTGCCGAAGCCTTTGCACATTACGGAACAGAAAAAAGCAAAGGGACAAAAGTATTTGCACTCGCAGGTAAAGTAAAACGGTCAGGTTTGGTAGAGGTTCCTATGGGTATGACCATCCGTGACGTTATTTTTAACCTCGGCGGAGGAATTAAAAACGATAAAAAATTTAAAGCTGTGCAGATGGGAGGCCCCTCAGGTGGCTGCATCCCTGAATACCTGGCCGATACTGTTGTCGATTATGATTCTGTGACCGCTACAGGCGCTATCATGGGCTCAGGCGGCATGGTGGTCATGGATGAAACCACCTGTATGGTTGATGTGGCAAAGTTCTTCCTCGATTTCACCTGTAAAGAATCGTGCGGCAAATGCACATTCTGCCGCATTGGAACCAAACGGATGCTTGAAATTCTGGAACGTATAACTAACGGTGAAGGAAAGCCTTCCGATCTTGACGAACTCATCGATCTGGCTCAACAGATCAAGGAAAATACCCTATGCGGGCTTGGCCAGACGGCCCCTAATCCCGTGTTGACCACCCTCCGTTATTTCCGCGACGAATATGAAGCACACATCAACCAGCATAAATGCCCGGCAAAAGTCTGCAAAAAACTCCTAACCTACAGCGTAAACGAAGCTAAATGCACAGGGTGTACCGTTTGTGCCCGAAACTGCCCTGTAAATGCCATCGACGGTGAACGTAAGAAGGTCCATTCCATACGACAGGATGCCTGTATCAAATGCGGCCTGTGCTTCACCAAGTGTAAATTCGATGCCATTGAACTGTCATAACCCTCAATCAGTAAGCAAATGAACGACCTTATCAAGATTATCATCGACGGAAAAACTATTCAGGGTGAACCCGGGGAGACAATCCTCCATGTGGCCAACCGATCAGGTATAGCCATTCCAACACTCTGCCATGACCCCAGACTTGATCCCTATTCATCGTGTTACCTCTGCGTGGTAGAGGTAAAAGGAATGCGTGGGCATCAACCCGCCTGTTCAACCTGCATCACCGAAGGGATGGAGGTGACCACCAACAATGAATCCATTCGTAAATCACGCCGTACAGCACTGGAACTCATCCTTAGTAACCATTATGCCGACTGCTTCGGACCATGTCGCCAGACTTGTCCGGCAGGTGCCGATGTTCAGGGCTACATATCACTTATCGACAAAGGGATGTATACAGAAGCCATCGGCCTTATCAAGGAAGCCAATCCGCTTCCTGCCGTTTGCGGAAGAGTTTGCGTACGACCCTGCGAAGCCGCTTGTCGCCGCTTGCTGCTAGGTGAGCCAAATGGTGTTGGAATCGACTATATGAAAAGGTTTGCAGCCGATCAGGATCTCAAATCTGCTAATCACTTCCGCCCGGCTGTAAAACCATCTACTGATAAAAAAGTAGCAATTATCGGAGCAGGTCCCGGGGGACTTTCTGCAGCCTACTGGCTTCAATGCGAAGGACATCAGACCGACATCTTCGAAGCCAATCCGAACCCGGGTGGCTGGTTACGCTATGGTATTCCCGAATACCGTCTTCCCAACGACATCCTCGACCAGGAAATCGAAAGGATCACCGAGTTGGGAGCCCGTATCTTCTGTAACCAAAAACTCGGCGATAACCTCAGCTATGCCGATCTGAAAAATAAATATGACGCTGTGATTCTTACCATCGGTTCGCAGAAAGGGGCTAAACTGGGTGTAGAAGGCGATGAAGCCGAAAACGTGTTCTCTGGAATCGACTTCTTGCGCAACATGGAAATGACTGGGAAAAGAGCCGATTTCACCGGTAAGACTGTGGCAGTTGTCGGCGGCGGAAATACTGCCATGGACTGCTGCCGTACAAGTATCAGGTGTGGTGCCCAAAAAGTCTACGTTATTTATAGACGCACCGAAGCCGAAATGCCGGCCAATCCTATCGAGATTCACGAATCGAAACTTGAAGGGGTCGAATACCTGTTCCTCACCAATCCAACCCATGTTAACAAAGATGCCGACGGAAAACTTCAAAGCGTAACCTGTATCAGGATGGAGCTTGGAGAACCTGATGCATCTGGCAGGAGACGTCCCGTTCCCGTGAAAGGTTCTGAATTCGACCTCTCTGTCAACTACATACTGGCAGCAATCGGTCAGAAAACCGAGGTTACTTTCCTCGACGATGTAAATATTCATGCCGTTGACGGCCAGCTCAAAGTAACAAAATGGGGTGATGTCGAGGCCGACAGACTTACCCTTCAGACTGGCATCCCGGGCATGTTTGCCGCAGGCGACGGGGTGACTGGGCCGGCCACCATCATTGAGGCTATCGCCCAGGCACGGATTGCCTCTCACAGTTGCATCCAGTATCTGATGGGGGAACCTGTAACTCCCATCAAAAAGGAGTTTATCAGCCGAAAGGAAGCGATCAAAGATCCGGAGCCCGGGATGATGGCAGGAAAATTCGAAACTCAGGTCAGGATGGAAATGCCTGTGCTGGACGCTGCCGACCGGTTCAACTTCAATGAGGTGGAATTGGGTTACTGCTCCGAAGAAATCACACGTCATGAAGCCAGCCGCTGCCTCGAATGCGGCTGCGGCGCCATATACACCTGCGACCTTAAAAAATACGCCACCGAATACGGCGCTATACAGAATCATTACTCGGGCGGATTCAAACAATATGATGTCGACTTCCGCCATCCATTCATCGAAATCGACAACAACAAATGCGTGCTTTGCAGCCGATGCATCAGGATCTGCCGTGAAATTGTCGGGGCTTCAGCACTAGGACTCGTCAACCGTGGTTTCGATACTTTTGTTGCACCCGCTGCAGGCGTATCTCTGTCAGACACTCATTGTGAGTCATGCGGTATGTGTATATCGGCCTGCCCTACAGGAGCTATTAGCGAAAACGTACCATTTAAACCGGGTCCTGTTAAGCTGACAGCAGCCCCGACAATCGATTTCATGGGTTCCGAAGGATTTGAAGTCAACCTGATGCACCACAAGGGCTTCTTCCATGAAGCCACCGCGCGTAACGGGGTTATCAACCAAGCGGGAAACATCAACAGGCGCTTGAAATTCGGGTACAGACTCCTCAACAACACCGACCGGATCACCAAACCAATGCTCTATCAGGACGGGCAATGGAAAGAAATCAGTTTTGAAAAGGCTCTCAACATGATAAAAGATAAGCTGACATCCGTTAAGCCCGATGAAAACGCCCTCTTTGCCGGTGCCCGCCTCACAAATGAGGAGCAATATCTGGTGCAGAAACTAGCCAGAGGCGGACTAAAGACAAACAATGTCTCCAGCTTCCATTATCTGGGACGCGGTGATGGTTACCTCCCCAATGGTGATTTCGGTGTGCCTTTTAACGACCTGCATGGAGTTAATCATTTCTTCGTCATGGGGTGTGACCTCAATATCGACCATCCCGTAGTGAGTTTTCTGGTGGAAAATGCACGATTCAGGAATACAGCCAGGCTGATCAATATCACCACGGCCTCAGAAACACCACTCGATTATAAGGCAACAAGCACGATTAGGGTAAAAAGTTATTACGCCCTGCTGAAAGCTATGAATCACTACCTGCTACATGCCTGCAAACAAAACGACATGTACCTCAGAGCGGTCAGCCTGAACGTAGACGAATACCGTACCCACCTCTTGGCACAGGACTATCTGCTTTTGATAAACAATTCTGGTCTGTCACAGCAGGAAGTAGAAAGCCTTGCCGATGATTATAACCTGAGCCCCAATGCTATTCTGATCTTTAGCGAGAAGGAGATGTCGTCGGCTGCCTCATCTGAGGCCGCCAATCTGGCCATGATCACCGGCAAGCACGGCAAAACAATGTCAGGCTTGCTTCCCTTGCGCGAAAACAATAATTCTCAGGGTTTATGGGATATGGGCATCCGCCCGAAATTGGGTGTCGGCCAACAATCGATAGCCGACCCCGAGTTCAGAGCTAAACTCAGCAAAAAATGGGGTGCAGACAATCTGCCCGAAACCAGTCACTGCGTCAGAAAACTACTCGAAGACGGCAAGATAACAAACCTGCTAGTGTTCGGAGAAGACCCTGCTGGCTGTGCAATAGATAAAGCTGAAGTACCTGCGATGCTGAAAAAGGCCGGGTTTATAGTCGTGATGGATTACTTCATGACTCCTACGGCACAACTTGCCAACCTCGTCCTGCCAGCCTCATTTCCTCTCGAAACGGGAGGCTCCTTCACCAACACCCAGCGCAATGCACAACCTTTCCAGGCTGCGATGGACTGCAAACCTGAGCTCTCAACACCTGCTCAACTCGCTGCACTCTGTAACCTGATGGGACTGCCAACATCCGCACAACCCGACGAAATCTTCATAGAAATGGTGCAAGTGCTTCCGGGTAAGAAATGCCATCAACTGTCGCTTCTGACAACCGAGGCTGACAACAGTGCCCGCCGCTTTGACTATGGCTGTGACGCGTTAATCAGGATGGCCGATGAAGCTTTTAAATCGGCTCTGAATTAAAACCAAATCATACAAAGCAACCATCACGGGCTAATCACCTGTGGCATTACATCTTTCAAACCGCAATCCTTATCAGGATTGCGGTTTTTATTTTGCCCAGCTGATTGAACTGGTACGATAAGACACAACCTGACCCAACCAACTTATTTTGCAAACAGATTCAGAAAAATATTGCAGATCTGGGCCATGTTGGAATAGAATTTGTAGAGAGCTGAGAAGCAAATACACCGGATTATGACCTTATTTCAACCATAAATTAGCCATTGATGAACCGGATTCTTACGGTTGATCTACGGTTGATCTATGGTTGATCTACGCTTGATCTACGCTTGAACTGCGAAAAAAACATGAGAAAGGGCTTCCTTCTCACATATTCCACATCAGCCCATTCCTCAAGCTTATCTGATTAGGTTTTAGCCTTAAAACAAGAAACTGCTTTCTTTCGGAATTAATAAATAACATCATGATCAACCGGTAATAAAAGCAGTAATTAGTATCAGAAGCCCAATCGGAGCAATAAAACACCATTCCAACAACATAAAATAGTCAACCTAATAGCTTATACTGGCACAAAAGGATAATTTATAGTATAGGCCTGACAACCCAGCCTGTATCTGGTATTTAATCAGGGAATCTGGAGACCTGGTGACATTACATCGTAAAAAACACCCTGAACAGACAACGAATTGTTCCCAATAAAAAAAAGAAAGTGTTAATATCCTGATAAAAGAAAAGCCGTTACCCGATGTCGCGTTTTGATAAACAAGGCTGAGTATTTCTTCAATAACACTACAAAAAAACGGCTTGAAGAAAACCTCAAGCCGTTTATGTATTGTTCCATGACCCTATCAGGAAGAATAAACCTCTTCGATCAGGTCTTTATAAATTCTGGAGATTTCCTTTCGGCGCAGTTTCAGGGTGCTGGTCATTTCCCCTTTTTCGATGCTGAACGGTTCGGGGAGCAAGGTGAATTTCACCATCCGCTCATGAGGTTGGAGGCTCGTCTGCAGAGAGATAAAACGCTCGTTCAAGTGTTGTATCAGTTTTGGATCCTTGAGCATGTCCTCGCGTGGCTGTTCACGCAGTCGCAATTCACGGGCGAGAGCATCGATGCGGTCATAAACAGGGACAATAAGCCCCATCACGAAACGACGGTCATCACCAATAGTTACGATCTGCTCAATAAGCGGATCCTGACCAAGCAACAATTCAATACGCTGCGGAGAGACATATTTTCCTACCGATGTCTTCATGATGTCACGCATACGCTCGCTCATCACCAAATGACCACCCGCCTTGACCGAGCCTGCATCACCGGTATAATACCAACCATCCCGGAGCACTGCCGCAGTTTCAACAGGCTTCTTATAGTACCCTCTGAAGACGGTATTGCCTTTGACCATGATTTCCCCCTCAGGCGAAATCTTCACATCCACTTCAGGCATAATTTCACCAACCGAAACGAGATCAAAACCATAGTCCTTGAAACATGAGACTGATGCGGTAGTCTCGGTGGCACCATAACCATATTTTATATTAATTCCGGCGGAATGGAAGAATGTAAGCAGTTCGGTTGAAGCGGCCGCCCCGGCACATGGCATAAATCTGATTTCACCACCGAGCACCCTACGCAGCTTGCTATATACCAGCTTATGATAAAATGCAAGTTGCAATCGAAGTACGGCAGGGATGGGTTTATTGGCTGTGACATATTTCAGGCGCTCTTCACCCACGGCCATAGCCCGCTTAAAAAAGACACGTTTTATAGCAGGCCAGCGACTGGTTTCGTCCTGAATACCCTGATAGGTCTTCTCGAAGAAACGTGGAACTGCACACATGAGTGTTGGTTTGACTCTGGGAAGGACATCGATGACGGTTCTTGGATTCTGCAGAAAATAGTTATGCGCACCGCTATACATCATAAAATAGGCCCATCCCCTTTCAAAGATATGGCTCAATGGCAAAAACGATAACGACCTGTCGGTAGAATCTACCTTAAGCCGCATTTCATGAATCTTAAACAGATGCTTCAGGCTGCCCTGATCGAGCATCACCCCCTTTGGATCTCCTGTGGTTCCAGAGGTATAGATAATTGTAGCCAGATCGTCGATTTTGGCATCGGCCAGATGCTGATCAAGCTGAGCCCTCAACCTGGCATCCGATTTAACGACAAACTTCGGGAGGCAGGTGCATTTCGGTTTGCTTTCGATAGACTCGGATTCATCAAAACTGACAATCAATTCAAGCGTTGGGCAGTTTTCGAACAGTCCGCACGATTTGACCATCAAAAGAGGGTCACCAATAAAAAGCACGCGCATCGAGGTCTCCCGAATGATATACTCCATCTGTTCGGGTGTTGAGGTAGTGTACATGGGTACGGTAACAGCACGCAAACTTTGGATAGCGTAGTCGGCTATTGACCATTCAGGTCGGTTGGGACTAATAATCCCGACATTTTCACCAGCGGTGATTCCCTGAGCTATCAGTCCCAGGGCAATTTCATCAGTGCGGCGCAGTACTTCTGTCCAGATCATGGTTTGCCAGGTTCTCCCGGCATCGGTTGAAAAACCGTAGGCAGCTCCATCCGGAGTGGCCTTCACCCTGTTACGAAGAGTGAGGGCAATGTGATCAGCAATTATCATAATAGTCGGCAAAGATACTGCAATTGCAATGATTGTAAAATGATTAACATTAAATATCAGGATAATTAACCTTTTTTATAAGAAAGTGTTTAATTGGACATCAATATATATTAGCAACCACGACGCATTGAACAACGAGGCTACCTGCCTGTTTTATGTGCCTTCAATTACATTTCACAGATACTTACTATGACAGCCCCCGATTTCAAAAATACCGCCATCGCCTTTCAGATGCATGAAAACAGCTCACTCAGACGGGCATACTGGCTTTTCAAATCAATCAGTTCACCGTCTCTGGTCAGGACTGGTAATGCAATCGTTGTTCAAGCACTTAAAATTGGCCTTCCGGTAAGGTGGGCCATTAAGCCAACAATATACCGGCAATTTGTTGGTGGTGAGACTATCAAAGAATGTTCACCCGTGGTACAAAATCTGGCTGGTTACGGAGTAAAATCAGTGCTCGATTTCTCGATAGAAGGAAAGGAGGAAGATGCTGATATGGAATCGGCCCTTCAGGAAACCCTCCGCTCGATTGAAAACGCTGGTAAGAATCCGAACATTCCTTTCGCAGTATTCAAGCCAACCGCCTTTATTCCACGCCGTGTGCTCGATAAAATTGAACAACCATGGACGCTGACCAGTGATGACCACGCCAGAATGGATTTGTTTAAAGCCCGAGTCGACAAACTTTGTTCGGCTGCCAGCCAGATTGGTAAACCCATCCTGGTTGATGCCGAAGACAGTTGGTATCAAAAATTCATCGACGAAATAACCGAACAAATGATGCAACGCTACAATCGCGATAGGGCGGTTGTCTTCAACACATTACAAATGTACCGTCACGACCGCCTGGCTTTTCTGAAGAGCCAACATCAAAAGGCCGTTGATGGAAACTATTATCTGGGGGTAAAATTTGTTCGTGGCGCTTACATGGAAAAGGAAAGAGAAAGAGCCGCCCGGATGGGTTATACCTCACCAATACAGCCCGACAAAGCCTCCACGGATCGGGATTTCGATGCCGCGCTCACATTCTGCATAGAGAATATCAGCAAAATCAGTATTTTCTGTGGCACCCACAATGAGAACAGTTGCCTGTACCTGGCAAACCTCATGCAGCAGCATAACATCCGGCCCTCCGATCCGCGAGTCTGGTTTTCGCAGTTGTATGGCATGAGTGATCACATCAGTTTCAATATGGCCATCATCGGCTATAATGTTGCCAAATATGTTCCCTATGGTCCGGTGAAGCATGTAATCCCATATCTGGCACGTCGTGCCGAAGAAAACACCAGTGTGAAAGGACAAACGGGAAGAGAGCTGGGACTGATCAGCAAAGAGCTGATAAGAAGGAGACAGGCCAAAGACTAAAAAAAAGAGGGCCACGCAGTAAAACCTGCAGGGCCCTTATAATATTTGATTCAGGGGTCTTTTTACACCCCCAGCCACGACTTCACTTCATCCTGGGTAGGCATAGCAACATCGAGCTTATTTTTTTTACGGAGGCCGCCCAATTGATTAAAAAGGGCACCTGGGGCAATCTTTCTCAGTGCTTCGATAGTCTGGTAACCGGCCTGCCTTAGAACCGGAATCCACGGAGCAGGGATGCCCAAAGACACAAAATCCTCATCAATACTCACCACAGCCTTCTTTTCGGGTTTCATCTGAGGGAAGAAAAGCACTTCCTGAATAGAATGTGAGTTTGTAAGAATCATTGCCATGCGGTCGATTCCGATGCCAAGACCCGCCGTAGGGGGCATGCCATATTCGAGGGCACGCAGGAAATCCTCATCAAGAACCATAGACTCACTATCGCCACGTTTGCCCAACTCCAACTGACTTTCAAAACGCTGGCGCTGATCGATAGGGTCGTTGAGTTCACTGAACGAATTACATATCTCTTTTCCATTACATACGGCTTCGAAACGTTCCACTAATCCGGGTTTTGAACGGTGTTTCTTTGCCAATGGCGACATTTCAACAGGGTAGTCGGTAATAAAAGTAGGTTGAATCAAGAGGGGTTCACACTTCTCACCAAAAATTTCGTCTATAATCTTTCCCTTGGCCATGGTCTCATCCAATTCAATGTTCAATTTCAGGGCAGTCGCACGTAATTCGGCTTCATCCATTGCTGAGATATCTATCCCTGTAAAGTGCCTGATGGCCTCAAACATGGTGAAGCGGGTCCAGGGACGTTTAAAATCAATGATGTTATCGCCTACCTGAACTTTGGTAGTACCGTGAATGTCAACAGTCATTTTTTCGACCATTTCCTCCACCAGATTCATCATCCATTCGTAGTCTTTATAGGCGACATATAGTTCCATCTGTGTGAATTCGGGATTGTGGAAGCGATCCATTCCCTCATTGCGGAAGTCTTTGGAGAATTCATAAACCCCATCGAATCCGCCAACTATAAGTCTCTTCAAATACAACTCATTGGCGATGCGCAGATAAAGCGGCATATCGAGCGTGTTATGATGGGTCTTGAATGGACGGGCTGCTGCACCACCATAGAGTGGTTGCAGTATGGGCGTCTCGACTTCGAGGTAACCCTTCGTGTTGAGATACTCGCGCATAGAATTGACCATCCGGGTGCGTTTGATAAAAATATCTCTAACCTCGGGGTTCACAACCAGATCAACATAGCGTTGACGGTATCGTGATTCGGGATCGGTAAAGGCATCAAATACCTTGTCGTCCTTTTCCTTCACGACGGGAAGCGGGCGCAAAGACTTTGAGAGCAACTTCAATTCTTTAACATGGATTGAAATTTCACCCATCTGGGTAACGAACACATAACCCTTCACTCCGATGAAGTCTCCAATGTCGAGAAGACGTTTAAAAACAGTATTATAAAATGTCTTATCTTCATCATGGCAAATATCATCGCGTTTGACATAGAGCTGAATGCGACCAGAGGCGTCGAGCAGTTCAACAAACGAAGCAGCACCCATAATACGGCGACCCATGACACGGCCAGCGATGCTTACATCCTGAAAAAGTGTTTTATCGGTTGGGAATTTTGATTGGATCTCCGCGGCCGAGTTAGTAACTTCAAACGACTCAGCGGGGTATGGGTCAATACCCAAGTCGACGAGTTCCTTCAGCGTCGCCCGACGGATTAATTCCTGTTCACTTAATTGCATAGCTATTTGTAATTTACACGCAAAGGTACAAAACGGCGCTGACATGAAGCTCCACCCAAAAAAATATCCTAAGTGAAATATGATCAAAATGTGTAAGACAAACAACTATAAAACAAACATATACTGTTTTTGGAGATAGGTATACGCCCACTTAATGATTGTTTTATGCAACAAAATTATCCACGAATTGTTATAAAGAGGCAACTTTCTGACTAAAAGCAATGTCTACTTTTTTACCTTGTTTCTGTTTATGATAGAATAATGCTTTTAGCTAAAACTTGACAAGGTTCTACTGATTTTGTATATTGCACAAGCTATTGAACCAACCAAACCCGAATACATTATGCCCGACACACGCAGACATGCCCCGCACACAGCCTTTCGAAGAAGCCTACGTCAGGAACAAAAAACGGACAAATCAAAGGAAAGTACCTATTGGATCTACTTTGCGGCCTTCCTCATTCTGGCACTTATCGCTTTAATTGCCTTGAATAACTGAATTTAAACCCGTCAACTGTCAGCATCCATCCACTTATAAACCTTGTCCGATCTTCGTACAATTGAGTTAACTGCTACCGAGCAGGTATCTCCTTTTTGCGCTTCAGGAACAGGGTCAAATGCCAGTCTCACTTCCTTTACCTCCAGTTCGAACGAACCAGTAGTAGGACCATTAAAAATCAGGGTATCACCGGGCAAGATGGCGTTGGTCTCAACTTTAATCTCGGCAACACCCAAATTGCCAAAATAATTGGTCACTTTACCTACATAGAGTTTACGGCGGGTGGCTTGTGAGCCATAGCCCGGTGACCATTCTCCCAGTTTTTGCCCAAGGTAGTAACCACCCCAGAAGCCACGGTTGTATACCTGCTCAAGCCTTTTCATCCATAATCCTATCCGATCGTCAGTAAAAGTGCCGCTTACGATAGATTCAGCGGCTTCTTTATAAACCCGGGCAACCGTTTTAACATATTCGGCCGAACGGCCCCGGCCTTCAATTTTCAGGACACTTACACCTGCATCAATCAGCCTGTTGAGAAAAGGAAGCGTGCATAAGTCTTTTGGTGACATGATGTATTCATTATCAATAGCCAATTCTATTTCACCATCGGCATCAGTAACTTTGTAAGGTCTTCTGCATACCTGCAGACAAGCGCCACGATTGGCTGAGGAGTTCAGATTGTCAAGGCTCAGGTAACACTTCCCGGAAACAGCCATGCAAAGAGCTCCATGTGCAAACAGTTCAATACGGACTAACTCGCCTGAGGGTCCTTTAATCCCTTCCTCAGCAATCCGGCGGGTTATAGCTTTCACCTGTTTAAGCGATAGTTCTCTGGCCAGTACCATGACATCGGCGAACTGGCTGTAAAATCTCACTGAATCAATGTTGGTTATATTACATTGGGTACTAATGTGAAGAGGCTGGTTAATTGCCCGAAGGTACCCCAGCACTGCCGAATCTGAAGCGATGACAGCACTGACGCCTGCAGAAAGACAGGCGTCGGCAATCGCTTTCATTTCATCGAGTTCGTTATCGAATACAATAGTATTGAGTGTAACATAACTTTTAACACCTGCTTCACTACAAATAGCTGCAATTTCATGCAGGTCTTCGAGGGTAAAATTTTGGGACGAACGTGAGCGCATGTTCAACCTGCCAATTCCAAAGTAAACGCTATCGGCTCCACCGTCGATCGCTGCCCTGAGAGACTCAAAAGAACCGGCAGGCGCCATTATTTCTATCTTATTCATTATCATTTAGTCAGTAAAAAGAGTGCAAATTTACGCTCTTTTGTCCAACGACCAGCGCGTACATATGCGCTGATTTTGGTAAATTCGGCCTTCGATATAAAAAGATCTGATGAAAGTAAACCAACGACATTACCAAACAATCTGGTATCATGATGGTGAAGTGCACATGATCAACCAGCTACTGCTGCCATTTCATTTTGCGGTTTTCAAGACAAAGACATATGAAGAGACCTGCACGGCCATCAAAACCATGATTGTCAGAGGAGCCGGTGCAATTGGTGCAGCGGCTGGATTTGCCATGGCACAGGCCGCCCGTACTGCCCCGGAATCAGGTTATCTGGATTACATCACTAAAGCAGCCAACGTGATTAAATGCAGCCGGCCTACAGCTTACAACCTTTTCTATACAGTTGAAGCGGTCTTTGCTGCCGCCCTGAACGGGAAAAAACAGGCAGAGGATGTTGCCCGGAAGTTAGCCTCGGAAAACATTGAAGATGGTCGTCAGATTGGCTTACACGGATTGTCGTTAATCAAACCAGATATGCATATTTTAACACACTGCAATGCTGGTTGGCTCGCTTTTGTTGATTGGGGATCAGCGCTTGCCCCAATCTTTCAGGCGTCACGTAAGGGACTGAACCCATTTGTGTGGGTTGGTGAGACCAGGCCACGAGGTCAGGGAGCACGACTGACAGCCTGGGAGCTATACAATGAGGGGATTCAGCATGCTATTGTAGCCGATAATGCTGTTGCCTCACTAATGACCAATGGGAAGATTGATATGGTAATAACGGGAGCCGATCGTATTGCACTCAACGGAGATACAGCCAACAAAACAGGAACGCTCGACCGAGCTATTCTGGCTCACTATTTTAGAATTCCATTTTTCGTGGCTGCACCAGGATCAACATTCGATCCGCTATGCGAGACAGGCGCCGGTATTCCAATTGAATCACGCGATCAGGATGAGGTAAAATACCAGGAAGGACCAGATGAAAGCGATGTAATCAGAAGAATAAATGTTACTAATCCTGCGTCAACGGCAATTAACCCAGCCTTTGATATCACTCCCGCCTCATTAATAAATGGGATTGTAACAGAAAAAGGAATAATAAACCCATGCCGGTCCGACATTTTACAATTTCTGAAGATTGACTGATGAATTATACCTAAACGTGTAATGATTATTCTGACTAACTTTGCTCATAATCCCATTACCTTTATACTGCACCCATGATGGACGAGATTGAAAAACAAGAAAATAGTCCCCTGATTCTGATGGTAGATGACCATCCCAGAAACCTTCAGGTACTTGGAGCCATCCTTAAAAAACATGATTATGCCATTGCCGTAGCTCAAAACGGGCCACAAGCACTTGAATATGTTTCGACAATCATTCCTGATCTAATCCTGCTCGACGTAATGATGCCCCAAATGGATGGATTTGAGTTATGCAACCTGCTTAAACAGCATCCCCAGACGAAGGACATTCCGATTATCTTCGTCACCGCGCTTGATACCTCTCAGGATAAGCTGCGCGGATTTCAGGAAGGTGGCGTCGACTACATTACCAAACCCTTTCATCAGGATGAAGTGCTGGCAAGGGTAAAGGCTCATACGACTATCAGAAAGCAGCAGATTGAACTAACCCTAAAAAACAAAGAACTTGAAGAGGCAAATCAGACCAAAAACAGATTGTTCTCCATCATTGCTCACGATCTGCTCGGCCCTGTCTCTAATGTTACCGAGGTTTTAAAGCTTCTGGTACAGGACATCTGCAATCCAGCCGAACAAAAAGAATTTCTACAGGGGGCCCTGAAATCAAGTCAGCAAACCCTTCTCCTATTAAAAAACCTGCTATTCTGGGCTAAAAATCAGCGGCATGAAATTGACTTCAACCCTCACGTACTTAACCTACAAATCATGCTGACAGATAGCGTCCTTCTGCTTGAGGGTTTAGCTAAAGAAAAAAATATTTTGCTTGAAATGCACTGTGAATCTGGTCTGAGCTGTTTTGCTGATGAAAACATGCTAACAACAGTCATTCGAAACCTTCTGTCAAATGCGATCAAATACACCGGAGAGGGGGGGCTCATTAAACTATTGGCTCAACACTCCGATTCTTCAGTCAGGATAACCATTGAAGACAATGGTATTGGAATTGAGCCGGAGAACATCTCAGGCATACTTGATCCGCTGACTCACTTCTCAACAACTGGTACCAATTATGAGAAAGGAACCGGACTGGGGTTAAGTCTTTGCGTTGATTTTATCACACGTCATAATGGTCAGTTAAACATTGAAAGTGTACCCGGTAAGGGAAGCAAATTTATCGTGACATTGCCACCTCAATCCTCCTATTTTTAGTTACCCTGAAAACGATGATTCAGACAATAGTGCTTAGAAATAAGGCAAGCATGCCAGTACTGGGAATCGGTACATGGGAAATGGGAGGCAGAGAGACGGCCAACCTGACCGACAGGGGCAAATACATCGAGTCGTTACGCTTCGCTATTCAGGAAGGGTTTTCTCACATCGACACAGCCGAAATGTACGGAGCCGGTGAAGCGGAGAGAATTACAGGTGAAGCGATCAGCCCCTTTAACCGTGAAAAATTGTTTATCACAACAAAGGTGTGGCCCACAAATCTAAGCGATGAAAAATTACAACAGTCGGCTTTTAACAGCCTGAAAAGACTTAGGTGCGACTATGTTGATTCCTTACTGATTCATGCGCCGGGTATGATAGTACCCATTGAAGAATCTCTAGAAACAATGATTCGCTTAAAAGAAAAGCACTTCACACGAAGTATTGGACTTAGTAACTTTAGTCTTGAGCAAATGATCAGGATTGAAGCCCTCTTTCCGGGAGAAATCGATGTTTGTCAAAACGAATACTCACTCCAATCTATAAATAAAGGTCTACTTACGGAAAACAGTCATTCCGGAGTAATTCCTTTTTGCAGGGCCAACCGGATTGCCTTTGTTGCCTGGCGCCCCTTAGGTAAGGGATCTCTCATAAAAAGCCCGACCGAAACGATGGTTTCTTTGTCACGAAAGTATGAATGCACACCGGCTCAATTAGCAATTGCCTGGACAATTCACAAAGCCGGTACCGCAGCTATTGTAAAGGCTACTTCAGAAGACCATATCAGAGAGAATGCTACGGCAAGCCGACTGAAACTCTCACCTGCAGATTACAATTCTCTTATTCAAACCTATGACAGTTGAAGAGAGCGACCACCATAATATGCTCCTTCATGCTTCTTGATTGCCGGGACTACCAACTAGTAAGACAGGAAACAGAAACAAAAAAACAAGGTGTATGTACAGAACCCGGCAGCCAACAACCTTTTTTGAAATCAGGTTTTGATCGGGATAAGACGCGTCATAGCCGGTAAAGTCAGATAAAAGATGACAATACAATTTTATCTTCAAGGAAATTGTAATCGACAATACCGATAATCAAACATACGATCAAGCCCTTCGTCCAGATCGGGAGCTTGACAATTTCTCAATCAACAAATCTACTTTGTATTACCTTAACTGAACTAATTCCAACAACGTCTTTCACGGCAACATCAGGGATTTTCCTCCTCAGGATCATCCCGTGCAGAGAAAAAGCCGTCAAACTCGACTCCGTTAGTAAAAAGAAACCGATAGCCGACGGTAAAAGCCGAATTCCAGTTTTTTAAAAGAAAATCCCTATTATTATTAAAATGTCAGACTGGCACCGAACATGGCCATAACAGGTAATTGGTTAACCACGTCACCCGATATCCTGTTCCGGTAGAACACATTCTTTCTGTCATAGACATTGGTAACACCGGCATTAAGTTCTAATTCACTATACTTTCCCAATTCAAATTTCTTCTTGACATTGAGGTCCAGACGATGGTAATCACTCAGGCGTCCAGTATTTATATCTCCATATACTATACCAAGTGAACCGTTGATTTGAGAAGGATCATACTCCGACATTCCCACGAATGAGATATTCTCGAAAAAGCCCTGATTCAGAGTAAAAGGGAATCCAGAGCCATAGTTCCAACGGGCACTGATCTCCCAATCCATAGCAGGACCTAATTTAACTGATGACACCAAATTCACATTGTGACGCCGGTCGTAGTGAGGTGCATAGGTTTTTGTACCATCGAAGCGGTCAACCCAGGAAAGTGAGTAAGCACCCCAGAGGTAGAAACGATTAAGCTCATATTTCAACGAGATATCGATCCCTTTAGCTATTCCGCTTTCAACCACAAAATCCTTTTTGTACTCATCGGGACGTGAGGCATTTTCTTCGGAATCATCGAAAATCTTATTTCTATTGAGGTTGGTCAGTTGATTAAAATTCTTATAATAACCTTCAACATTAAGCACAACGCGCTCAGTCAGATCAAACTCAATACCGCCAACCAGATGTTGTGCTTTCTGAAGCTTAGAGGTTACTTCCTGTCCATCGAATTCATCAGGGAGGTTATCCGGTCCTGAAAGGAAACCATAGAAAAGATTTACGACATCACGATCGGAATTGGCACTGATCAGGTTTTGGCTATAAAGTCCGGCAGCCGCTTTAATCCTAATTTTATCAGTAATATTATACTTGGCAGCAATACGGGGCTCAAGCGACAGCTCACTTAAGGATGCGTACCACTGAAGACGGATGCCTGGCTCAATGAGAACAGGTCCCGCGGTTAGCTTGTACTTCATGTAACCAGCCAGTTCAGTAGTATTTTCTTCCTGCTGTATCTTATTATTGTAGCTGTTGTAAAAAAGATAATCCGTTTTGAATCCCAGCAACTCAACGCCATATTTCAACTCATCTTTACCCATGAAATATGTAAACTGCAATCCTGCGTTAAAACCAGAGATATTACTGGTTCTGTCCTTTGCATCGGCTTCTGCCATATTGGCTTTATAGCTTGAAAAAGCAATATTTCCTTCGAGCAGCACCGGAGATTTACCTGGTATAACCACAAAGTTGGCGCCACCACCAAAGGCATCCCAGCTAAAATCGCTAAGGCTCTGATAGTTATTTACCTGATCAGAGAAGCTGAAACCAAATAGATTGAACTTTGAGCCATTCTGCCCGTTAAAAGATACCTTGCCGTAGATATCGAGGAAGTTGAAGGGAAGACCATCGTCATTCACATACTTGTACAATGATTTAGAGGTCTGTTCGAGATAAGAATTCTTGACAGAAAGCACAAAAGAAGAACTGGAACCACCAGCATCAGGTTGCTTCTTTAAAGGGCCTTCAAGTAACACCTTTGCGCCAAAAGTACTGGCTTCAATCTTACCCGCCAGACGCTTTTTGTTCCCATCGCGTGTTGTTATATCCATGACCGAAGAGATACGGCCGCCAAAATCAGCATTAAAGCCACCAGTGTACACATCAGCATTTCTAATCAGATCGGTATCAAATACAGAGAACAACCCTATGGAGTGGAAGGGGTTATACACAATCATACCATCGAGTAACACTTTATTTTGGATGGGAGAACCGCCACGAATATAGAGCTGTCCTCCCTGGTCACCGGTAAAGATAACCCCAGGGAGCACCTGAAGGTACTGGGCCAGATCAGCCTGCCCACCGACAGTAGGGATCTGTCGCATCTCCTTTGGAGTAATTTTAGCAATAGAAGTGCGAGTCTGAGTACGTGCTTCTTCTCTGGTGGCATTAACATTAACGGTCTCCAACATATAGGAAGCTTTGGAAAGAAAAATCTGCTTAGTAAGGATCTCACCATTCTTGAGTGAAATAGGCATTCTGATGGAGTCAAAACCCATGGAAGTAACCATCAGCTCATACTTACCAGAGGGTACCTGCGTAATCGAATAATACCCATTAACGTCGGTTGATGCACCGTGTGAAGTTTTATAAAGGTATACATTAGTGAAAATGACTGGTTCGCCCGTTTCCTTTTCATAAACGAAACCTCTGATGCTGGCATTCTGAGCATCAGAAATATAACTGCCAACGATGACAAGCAGCATCATCAGAATAGAGAATTGTTTCATTGTGGTTAAATCTAAATAGACAACATATTAGACCCAAGTATTTTGCAAAAGTAATGATTAGGAGTACACAAAGATCAAAAAAAAGAGGAAACTTACGATAACCAATCTCATCTAAAAAAACGAATGCCGGCTTCTTTCACAGGAAACCGGCATCTTTATGCGCAAAGTCAACTATCAGTCAATGTGCTTCATGATAGCCGTTGATCATACTTTTGAAATTACTAAGAGGAGTCTTTCCAACGGTGCACATGTAAACATGGACAATCATAAAAATTGACATAAAGAAACCCATCACGATGTGAAGTAGTGCTGTCAGCAAAGTGCCACTAAACCCAAAGGCCTGCCTGGCAATTGTTTCAGGAAATAGCAAAGCCCACCCGGTAATGGCAACCACAGGAAACATAATATACATTGCACTA
This sequence comes from Bacteroidetes bacterium GWE2_42_24, assembly GCA_001768515.1. GTDB lineage: Bacteria > Bacteroidota > Bacteroidia > Bacteroidales > TTA-H9 > GWE2-42-24. Next base: position 241,945 of record MEOA01000001.1, read on the forward strand.
ATGTAACTGACGCGTTGCAAGGGATTAAACTTTGACTTTATCGTGACGGGAAAGGGTGGAATTTGTTTCGAAAAAATACCGATAAGGTAATAACGGCCCTGAGCAAACAAATCGGGAAACAGACTCCTGATCTTTATTCTATATTGTCGTCCGTTAGAGGAAAAAAGATTTCCAGTTAAAAACAAGAAGTAACTCAGTGTTATTCCGACACCGGCAATGTTATGTCCGGTAACAGCGAGGTCAAAACGAACAAGAGGAAAGTCAATATCGGAGTATTGCATACTGATGCCCGTTACCAAAAGGGTTAAAAAAAACAAGGCATTGAGTCCATGCCATAGCCTGAGCCATATCGGGTATAAATAAAGCTTCTCACTCATGACTTTTTCTTTTATTTATTTTCAACCTGAACAATGCATGCACCAATATTCCGCCCAATGTTAGACCAAAAAGAACCAGACTTAAAATATTAAGGATTTCGTTGCGGCTGGCCCCAATTACATAGGCTTCGTTAAGCAGAATACCATTCACAAATCCATTTTTACTGCGGTTCTCAATATTCTGAAAGCGGTACCAACTCGATAACAACATTGAGTTACGACTGTGGCACTCCTTACATTGTCTTACAGCGCTGTCGGCTGAAGTTACCATGTGTGCAATCAGAAGTGAGTCGTGCATTGCAGCATGACATTCAATGCATCGTACCTGCTTGAAATGGAGTTCCTGATTAGGCAACCAATCATGTGAGACAGACATTGGTTTCAGTTTTTCATTGGCCAAGAGTAGCATCTTCTCTGAACCAGTCTCAAAATGACATTTCATGCAAACCGCGTTATCGTATGCAATCGTATTGGCGATTGTCTCTCCTGTGCGCTGATTGATTCTGAAGCTATGGGGATCATGACAATTCCAGCAAGTAAAGCCGCTTAGTGTTTCCGGACTATGGACACTTTTCCGGAACTGTTCATCTATGGTCTCAAAATGATACTTGGCATAAGTCTCATCGCCGCCATGGCAATCCAGACAGGCATACATAGGCTCAAAACGTAATTGATTCGGATGAGGAAACGAGTCATATTCCGGGACATGACAGTCGACACACTTGAACGTATGATGGGCACCGGTATAAAACAGAACAGAGTCAACCCGAAAATCGACTGGCATTAATTTTCTGACTGAATTGCCATCATCCGGATTTACATAACCGTAAACCTTCTGTCCATGGCAATCCAAACAATGACTATTAGCCTCATGATTACCGGTGCCGGTATTATTCTGGGAAAAGCACCATGAAGTTAGACTTATAAACAGTATCAGGCTTAGGACTTTTTTCATTGGCAAAAAGTTAAAAACATCCGGCAGTATTGATCCGAAGATGAAACTCTGCCGGATGATTAAAGTAGGTTTTGAGAAGGGAATTACTTCTTCATCGAGCGAATATAGTTCACCAGAGCCCACCGATCTTCTTCCGTAGTGATTTTCTTTTCAAAATTGGGCATTTCATCACGACCGACAAATGACATGTAATATAGCTGTCCATCACCATTTGCCTTAAACTCGGCTGCCTGAAAGTCACCCGGGAAGGTTTTAAGCTGTTTGGCCTTTGGACCATCACCCTGACCATTATTGCCATGGCAAGCTTTACAATGTTTTGCATAAAGCGTTTTGCCGAATTTCACCGACTCGGCATCCCCTGCCTTGGTTGGGTTTTTCATGCTTTTATAATTGGCTGGAATCTGCCATGCACCACCTTTTTTTTGATCCTGGGGCGTAAAGGCCACCAAAACAACAAAACTCAGGGCAGCGGTTGCAATAGACAAAAAATTCATCTTTGATTTCATGATAAATAATTTATGAGTTATTGATATTAATTAAAAACTCCACAGACGGGTAATGGTAAAACCTAACATCATCTCCCCGTTAAGGAAGTCATTGGTATTGTTCATCAAATTTTCCTGTCCGAGAATTCCGCTGGCAGTGCCCATATAGATCTGAAAAGCGTGGGTCGACGTTGAGATTTCCCAACCGAAGGCGAAATTTGGTTTAGAAGGATTTGTGAACTCCATATTTTCAGCGATTCCCTGAATTTTAAAGGGTACATCACACTGCAGCAGAAATGAGGACTGGGGGCTGACTTTTACTCTTCCTGCCATAGATAAGCCAATTTTGTCATGATCCATTCCCTTTTCAGCAGAGTTGAAATGGGTAAAACTTGGAGCTACCTGAAGGCTGAGATAATCGTTGAAACGACGTGTTATGATCAGTTGAGAGAAGTAACTGAAACGATTTCCAAAATTATACTCTGTCCCGAAAACCTTCTTTTCACGGGCATCGATAGCCATATTTCCATAAAGGGTAATTGCAACAGGATATTTATTATCTCTTGTTTGCGGCAGAACATTCCATTTCACCTGAAAGTCCTGGAATTTTTTATTTTTGGTTGAACCAAAACCGACCATCAGGTTATCAAGGATGCTGTAATTAAAACCGATGCGAATGTTAGCCCCGGCGGCATAAATACCATATAAATCAGTGATTCCGTTCTGGATGGTACCGAACTTATGTTGAATCAACAGCTCAAGGGTGTTCGCTGTCGGAATATTATTCGTCTGCTGATCGATAAGGATTCCGCTCTCAAAAGCCGACCTTACTGGCTTGCTCTCCGTTCCGGTTTCATCCTGGGCGTTAACAATCTGTAAATTAGCTAAGACCAACATCAGGGTGATGGCTGTATATAGGATAGGCTTCTTCATCTCTGAAATTTTTTTCTGTTAATTATTCAGTTAATTATTCAGTGCGCCTTGCTCAATCCATTTAAGGATAATTGCATTATTGGCAGCATTGCTAAACTTCTTCATGGATCCGGTTGTTACCGAAATATAGAGTTCGCTCTGAGCAGGGGTTTCTGTATTTATCAGGCCTTTGGCCATCAAATCGTCCCATGCGTTGGCAGATGATAAATCCGGCGATGTAGAACCTTGTGCATGACAACCCGACATATTACAACTTTTATCAAAAACCGGAATTACATCTCCATTGAAACTAACTACATCAGGCACAACAATTACCTCAGGTTCTACCCAGTCATATTCACAGGCAGTAAATCCAACCAATAGAAAGAGTCCCGCTATAAGGTTAAAAATTCTTTTATTCGTCATTTGATTCTATATTTTTGATATTCATACTGTTAAAAACCTATATTACAAACAAAAGGAGGCCTCACATGCTGAAGCCTCCCTCTGAACAATGACAGACTACTAGTTGAGAGCGGCTAAAGAGTTTTCAAGGAGCTTTTTCACATACCTGGGGTTGTGAACACCAAGGCTCTTGTCTTCTGTAACAGACTGATGGTTTAGAAAAGCACCAACCACGTCGGCAGAATAAGTACCGGGTTTAGTATACAGATCACCCTCGTTGGCGATACCTGCTTCAACCAGTTTTGCTTTAATCTGATCGAGTAGTGTCTGAATTTCGGCTTGATAGTCAAGTATTTCTTGTTTAACAGCAGTAGCATCGTGACATCCGGCTTCTGTACAACCAGAAGTGACATAACTCGTACCATACTTTACATTCATCACGTGTCCACCCCCTTGATTTCCGTAACCGTCACTCAGGTGACATGTAACACAACCCTTTTCAAGGCTGGTATGAGCTGAGTTCATGTAACCAGTACCAATTTCATACAATCCTTTGCCAATACCACCAATGATGTTGGCCTGAGGACCATGGTGTGAACCATAACGTTTGTTTGCAGCGGTAAGAATAATATCAGGTCCTCCGACAACAGGCATTACAGCGGCATCAATCGGACGGGACTGATGACAGTTGGCGCAAAGGTTACCTGTGCCAAAATCAACAGAGGCACCATTCAGCATGAGTGTAACCGGAGCAACAGTTGTAAGCGCCCAATCTGTCGGAGTGTATGTCTTGTGAATTTCATGGCAAGTGTAGCAGTTGATAGGGTTGGCATTAGAAATATCATTAGCAACCGGCTGACCAGTAGCCATGGCTTCGCGGAAACCCTGACTGGTGTGGCAATCAGCACAACCCACAGTACTACGGGCATAGTTGCCACCTGTTGCGTGAGTTGAGGCAGCCCATTGATTCTGTTTTGCGAACAATTCTTCAGTGTTGTCATGGCACTGAATACATGTAGCAGTACCATCAGTGCCATTAATGCCGGCCTCGCCATCTTTTCCGGCAGGACCCTCTTTTGTACAACTGGTAAAACTAACTGTGGTCATGGCTGCAAGTGCAGCGAATCCAAAAACAAAGAGTATCTTTTTCATGTGTGAGGATATTGGTTTTTCGATGATGCAAACCTACGGAGTTTCCTCATTGTATGCACCATTCTAAATATGACATTTATACCATGCGAGACTGACATAAATCAATCAATCATTAATACAAATACGCGTTTACATTGACAAATATCAATGAGCCTGATAAAAAAATCATCCCTTTTGAGAAATATCCTCAAGCCCCTTCATATCAATAATTTCAACAAAATTCCCATCAATTGTTACCACACCGCTCTCCTTCAAATCCTTTAAAATTCTTATGGCACTCTCTTTTGACATGGCCGTCAGATCAGCCAGCTCCTGTCGGGATATTGTACATTGAAACTTTAGAGATTCATAAACCTGAGTTGATAAATAGATCAAGGCTTCTGCTACCCGTCCCGGCATCTGCTTTTGAGTAAGGTTCACAAGCTTCTCATACATTTCGATTCTATGGTGGCTTTCACGTGCCATCACTTCATGGGCAAGTGGTTTATTCCGAAAGACGAGCTCCCTGTATAAACCTATCTCAATAAAGCAGACCCTGGTATCCTCAACAGCTCCAAGGGAGTAATGATGCCGCTGATCAACAAACATTCCGGGGCCGCCAACAAGCTCTGAGGGCTTCACAAGTCGTAAAACCAAATTCTTCTTATCGAGCCCTTCAAAATAAATCTTTGCCAGCCCTGTTGTAACACAAACAACATGCGTAAGCATAGCTCCCTGCTTAAAAATAATCTCCCCGGCATTAAAACTAACCTCCTGCTTGGCTCTATCCAAAATCTCCTGATCCTGTTCACTGATCAGATCAAAAAGGAAAGACCGGCTTCGGCAGTTTTCGCATCTTTCACTATTTGTAAATATCGCCATTGGTAGTTAAGTGATTAATATTCTAAATATATTATAACCAAAGTATTTCAAAATTGTTTAAAACTACTTACATTATTACCGTGAGTTTGAAACCGTTTCCATGGCTGTTGGTAATTGAAACTGAGTCATCATCCTTCAGATATTTTCGCAGCCGGGTTATGAACACATCCATACTCCTGCCTATAAAGTAATCGTCGTTTCCCCAAACAGCTTTGAGAATGACTTCGCGGGGTAATAATTCATTTTGGTGATCGCAAAAAAACTTCAGCAATTCAGCCTCCCTTCTGGTAAGCGACTGGGTACCGTTAGTCCCTTCAAGCGTCAGTTCCTTTGGTATGAAGATATAATGACCCAAATTATATTTCTGTCGTTCGACTTTAACTGATGAAAAAACACCACATCGTTTAAGCAACGCCCTGATCCTAAGCGACAGTTCTTCACTGTTAAAGGGTTTCACAATATAATCATCACAGCCAATCCGAAAACCCTCAATACGGTCGGCTGAAAGCGACCGTGCTGTCAGAAAGATAATCGGGATAGTTGCATCGGTTTTTCTAATAATACGTGCAAGTTCGAAACCATCTATCCCGGGAAGCATAACATCAAGAATACAAAGATCGAACCGCTGTTTCAAAAATAAATCACGGGCAACGATGCCCTCCGTCGCCAGCTTGACACCAAACCCATCCATTTGAAGGAAATCAGAAATGACTAGTCCCAGCGCAGGATCGTCTTCAACAAAAAGTATCTGAGGTATATGATTCATAGTTCAGCTAATATAGTCAGAATTTCCAAATTCTCCGAAAGGAAGGTATAACGAAAAAGTACTACCTCTCCCTAACTCACTCGTGACAGTTAAAGAACCACCGTGTGCCTTTGCTAATACCTGTGCATTATAAAGTCCTAATCCGTAACCTTTAATATTGTGCTTATTCCCTGTCGGTACGCGATAAAACTTTTGAAAAACAAGCTTTCGCTGTGAAGCAGTCATGCCCACTCCATTATCGCTGACAATAATATAGATTCCATGTTCACTTGAACGGGTACTGATGACAATTTGTGGTTTTGCTGGAGAATATTTCTCGGCATTATCGATGACACTGCTCAGAATATTGGTTAAATACAGCCTGTCGCCTACCAGCAGATACCTATCAGCTTCGGTTTTTAATGTAATAGAGCCACCCCGGTCTTCAACGATAAGACGGAATGAAGCTACCAGATCGTCAATCATTTCATGTACATCAACCTCCGCGAGGTTTAACCGATACTCATGCCTGTCAAAGGCCGAAACCTGAAGAACATGCTCAACCAGACTTCGCATTCGATTATTCTGATCAAAGATGAGGCTGGCGTATTTCTCAACTTTCTCGCGATTGGAGAGCACCATTGGTTTTAGGAGCATTTCGCTGGCCAACGAGATTGCAGAAACAGGCGTTCGCAACTCATGTGTCATATTATTTACAAAATCGCTCTTCATCTCAGCAAGCTTCCGCTGCCTGATTAATGCCAGTACAGTCCAGGAAAAGGAAAAGATGATTATTGCGGTAAAGATGACCGACAATAACATCCAACCCATCAGTTGGCTAATTATAAAACTCCTTTTACCGGGAAAAAAAACAGCCAGATAATACACATTCGCTTCATGCAGACAGGATAAGGAGACAGAATGTGGTGACGTAACTATTTCAGAAAAGTATCTGTCCGGATTACCTAAAAGGGACTTCTTATCGAGCGTGCTATAAACAGCATAATAAAAACCTCTGTTAATATCGGTGCCCTTAAATTCATCAACAAGCAATGAATCCAACAGATAACCATCAATACTGAGACCCGATTTTACCGAATCAGGGATAGCGCAGGAAGGTGGGCAGCCAGCAATAAGAACCACCTTGGCCGGAGAAGCTATTTGTTTATACAACCTGTTAACAACCGTTTTTAAGGCCACCTTTACACGGCTGTCAAACTGTTCTTCCTTCAACAACCATGCATTTCTGACCCAGTAAACCTGCGTGAAGATGATGCCGGCCAGCGACACTGCAGCAATCCATACAATCGTCTTGAACCAAAATGGTTTCATTTAGTAAATGATCAAGTTCATAATTAAATATATGCAAAAGTACTGTGAAAACCCTGATATTTTGTTATTAACAACACATTAACATCACTATTAACAAGCCATTAACACACATCATGGCAGCTGTGTTGTAAGTTTGCATTGTAAAATTTTCACTTTTAAATAATTTTTGAATTATGAAAAACGTATTTCTTAGTATCGCATTGGCAGCTTTCATGCTTGTCGGTTTCAATACCGTCAGTTTTGCCACAACCTCAAACGGTTATTCAACTTCAATCAATACAGACGATCCTCCCAAGGCTGCCAAGGTAGAAGCCAAAGACGCCAAAGCCACCGATAACAAAGCTAAAACAACCGAATGCAAGGATAAAGCTAAATCGAAAGATGGCAAATCTTGCTGCAGCGCCAAAAGTTCATGCTCTAAAAGCTGTGCCGGTAACACTAGTTGCTCTAAGGACAAGAAACCCGAAAAGAAATAATTGGTTTTCGAGTTAATAAATTGACCCCTGTCGGTTGCTTTCCGTCAGGGGTTCTTTATTTTTGCATAAAAAAACAATGGCTACGATTAAAACCACTTATATAAGCAACCTCCGAATTGAAGCTACTCATATTCAGTCAGGTAATACAATTATCACCGATGCCCCCACTGACAATCAGGGACGAGGCGAGGCTTTCTCTCCAACCGATTTGCTTGCAGCATCTCTAGGTAGTTGTATGCTAACCATCATGGGTATTGCAGCCAATGTCCATGGCTTCTCCATCGACGGAACAAGGTCAGAGATCACGAAAATAATGGCGTCCAATCCCAGGCGGGTAGGTACAATCGAAATACATCTTTGGTTCCCTGCCAACAATTATACTGCTAAAGAGAAAAAACTGATAGAACATGCCGCATTTACCTGTCCGGTTTATCTCAGTTTGCACCCTGATTTGGAAAAAAACATTCATCTTCATTTTGACCAACAATGAGCGAATTGATCATCGGTAGCTCATACCGAGATGAAAAAACGGTTAATCCTGAGGATTCTGCCAGAGAATACGGATCGGGAACAATCGATGTATTTGCCACCCCGGCCATGATTGCACTGATGGAGCACGCCTGCCTTACGCTAGTTTCCCCGGCTTTGCTGAAAGGACAGAATACAGTAGGAACCAACGTTAACGTACGGCACATGAGGGCAACACCACTGTTTAAAAAAGTGTGGTGCGATGCAACATTACTCTCCACCGAAGGCCGAAAATTGTTGTTCAAAGTAGAAGCATTTGACGAAAAAGGGATGATAGGATCAGGAACACATACACGCTATATCATCGACGAAGAAAAATTTCTTGCTTCACTCTAACCTATTCTTTCCATCTCGTATCAATGATGATTGTAACCGGACCATCATTTAGGAGCGATACTTTCATGTGCGCCCCAAACTTGCCTGTTTGTGGTTTCCTTCCCATTTCTGTCTCCATTCTTTCAATAAAATACTGGTATAGTGGAATTGCCGTTTCAGGCCTCGAGGCCCGAATATAAGATGGCCTGTTTCCCTTTCTTGTTGAAGCATGTAGGGTAAACTGACTCACGACCAACACCTCTCCATTTACATCTAACACACTCAAATTCATGACACCTGTATTATCGTTGAACACACGTAACCGGGCAATTTTTCCGCTCAGCCACTCAGCATCTATGGCTGAGTCACCCTCCTCAAAGCCGATCAGAATCAATAATCCACAACCAATTTCTGCAACCGTCAAGTGATCGATTTCTACCGTAGCCTTCGTAACTCTTTGAATAACTGCCCTCATATCAATCTTTCTGCTCTCTGCACTAATGATTTCTTAATTGTTGGTCTTTGTTCGTTGATAACCGGCCCTGGCTTTCTGTGTCAGACTATTTCTGTATTCATTGAACTCGAGCGGCTCTACCCTGCTATACCAAAGGGCGGCCATATCGGCCCGGCCAAGCCGTTCGAAAAGGTCACCTAGTTTCAAAGCACTGTTGGCTGCATAATATCGGGTATCATATCTCCCTGTTTCGTATACCTTCTGGTAAGCTACGATTGCTTGCGGAGCCATCCCCTTTTCATCTAAGATTCGCGCCTGTCTGTATTCTGCTTCAAGTCTGTCGTAACTACTGATATCCTTGTCCAGAAAAAAGGCATCCAATACACTTTGAGCACGATCAAGATATCCGCCATCAGAAAGTAACCGGGCCCTGAGTAGTTTAGGATTCGGAACAACTCCCGACTTTGCATCACGATGTGCTACTTTATCAGCATCAACATCCAGAAAACCATAGGTTCCGGCAGAGGCCATACATCGACGGTAGTTACTCAGGTTCCCTTGCAACAGATGAAACCATGCCAGTCGTTGCCAGGCAGCTTTAATGAAATTGCGTCCTTTAAATCCATGCGCATAGTTAAAAAGATACGATTCCGCCCGATCATCCCCATCGGTCAGAAAGGCGATTCCAGTCATATAATCAAGGTATGGAACTTCAAGCCGGCCATCATTTTTCAACCTACTTGTCAACATCGTAATCGCCAGCTTATTGTGTCCTGTCTTTAATGCAATTCCTGCCAGAGCATATGCCTGAAGGGGCTCTAATCTCTCAGCACTAAGCCCACGTTTGGCCATGTAGGTATTCATAAAGTCAACAGCATGTGACTTGTCACTATCAGCATTTAAATAGATAATGCTAAGGAAGAAGAGACATTGCAGGTTATAGAATCCACGGTTCTCACTAAGTTCAGTCCAACGCATCGCATCTTTCATCTCCGAAATACCACCTTTCACATCACCATTAAAGCCCAGTATTTTCACAGCCCATTGATATTTAGACGGAACCGATCCAATAAGTGTATGGAGGAATCCCAAAGAAATGAGTGCAGGCTTAAAATCAGGATGTTTACTATTTAGGTCGGATAGTAATGCATAACTTCTTTTCACTTCACGTAAACAGGTGACATACTCCTTGAACTTGACGCGAGCCAATGCCCATTGTATATTTACTTCTGCCTGACAGAACTTATGATACGGACTCGCCGGATCCCCTTTACTCAACCGATCGAGACGCTCGCTGCGGTTGCTTTCATAACGATGGAACAACCCTTCATCTTCGGTAACAATAATCTCAATGAAATCAGCATAATTAAGCAACCATACAGGGATGTTATTGTCGGGATATTGGATGCGGGCAAGACCAAGCAACTGACGGGCCTTATCTACCTTCAACTGAGAAAGGGCAGTCATTGCCTGGCTGCTGTATTGATCGAACCGGTAATAGTAGGCTCCTGACAGACCCGGAGGAATACAAAACGTAAGGATCACTGCTATTATACAAGAGGCACAGGGTTTAGGTTTGCCCATCATTCAACAAAAGATTTGTGATTCAAAGTTAGTCTTTTTGCCAAAGATTCATAAGAAAAGAAAAGGGCCGGTCAACCGACCAGCCCAATCAAAGAGTGTATTTATGCTAAATCATTAAGACCCTTTAACGATATCAACAATTTCCTGATCAACCAGAATCCGGCCGCAATACTCACAAACGATTATTTTCTTATGCATCCTGATATCCAACTGATGCTGCGGTGGAATCTTTGAGAAGCAACCGCCACAAGCATCACGCTCAATATGTACAACAGCCAGCCCGTTACGCGCATTGCGGCGAATACGGCCATAGGCAGCCAACAGGCGATCTTCAATATACTTCTTATTGTCCTCACTGCGAGTCAATAATTGTTGTTCTTCCTTTTGAGTCTCAGCAACGATGTCATCCAGTTCAGCACGCTTCACCTCCAGGTCATTGCGCTTATCAACCAACTCTACCTGTGCCTGTTGAATCTCTTCCTTCAGGTTACTCAGCTCGAAGGAAAACTCCCGGATACGTTTTTCAGACAACTGCATTTCAAGCCCCTGAAACTCAATCTCCTTCGACAAAGAATCGTACTCACGATTGTTGCGAACATTCATCTGTTGTTCTTCATACTTCTTGATGAGTGACTCGCTGTCTTTGATGGCCTGGGTTTTCTCGACAATCTTCTGGTTCAGATTTGTACTCTGCTGAATATAATTTTCAATACGAGTTTCCAGTCCGGCAATATCGTCCTCTAAGTCCTGAACCTCAAGAGGTAGCTCTCCCCTGATGATCCGAATTTTGTCAATGTGTGAATCCACTTGTTGCAAACTGTAGAGGGCAATGAGTTTACGTTCGATTGAAACTTCAATGTTCTCTTCTACTTCGGGTGTGCCGATAGAATCTGGGTATAGGTTATTCTCTTTCATAGTTTGGAAATATTCGGATCGTTTGATTAATCTAAACAACAACTGACATCCAGCTTATTAAGCATAATGAACAGGATTGGTATTCACGTTGGAAATCAGGACGGCAAAGTTAGGAAAATTTTCCGTTAAATAGTGCGCCAGTAATTGAACTGTAAACTGTTCGGTTTCATAGTGGCCGGCATCAACCAACAACAACTGTTCCGGTGACTCGAAAAATTCATGGTATTTTACGTCCCCTGTTACAAAGGCATCTGCACCCGCGGAAGCAGCCTTCCGAATCAGAAAGCTGCCAGATCCACCACAGATTGCTACACTGCTAATCATTCTGTTGGAAAGTTTTGTATGTCTTAATCCTGGCGTCCCCAACACAGTTTTCAGATGATCAAGGAAGGATTCTTCCTTCATTGGAGTATCAAGTGTGCCAATCATGCCGGCTCCAATAACCGGTATCTCATTCTGAAGCTGAAAAAGATCGTAGGCTACTTCCTCGTAGGGATGCACTCTTTTCAGTGTCTCAACAAGTTGTTTTTCGAGCCACTGAGGGTAAACGACTTCTATCTTTACCTCTGGCTCAAAATGGATGTTATTACGCTCTCCAACAAAAGGATTTGTATGTTCACCCGCTCTGAATGTTCCGGTTCCGTTCGTATTGTAACTACATGAATCGTAATGACCAATATTTCCAGCCCCGGCTTCAAACATGGCTGATCTCACGGCCTCTGTATAATTAGTAGGGACAAATGTTGTTAGTTTTCTCAATTTACCCTCAACCTTGCTCAGAATATTCAGATTCGACAGTCCAATCCTTTTACCAAGTTCTCGATTAACTCCCTGCAAATGGTTATCCAGATTGGTGTGCATTGCTATCAGGGCAATATTGTTGCGGATGGCTCTTAAGAGAATCCTTCCTGTTGAAGTGTCGCTGGTAATCTGCTTAAGGGGTCGGAACAAGGCCGGATGATGTGCAACGATAACATTACAATGTCTTTCAATTGCCTCATCAATTACGGCCTCATTAACATCGAAAGACACTAAAACACCGGTCACAGAAGCCCACCTGTCGCCAGTAATCAGCCCGCTATTATCATATTCCTCCTGCAAGGAAGGATGAGCCAGTAAACACAATGCGTTCCATAAATCGTTGACTATAGACATAGAGTCACTATTTCTCACAAAGATAAGCAACATACACCAGAATCAATCCCGAAGATTTCTCAATTAAACGTAACCATAATGGCAAATCTAACGTAAATCCTGACAAGAAAAGACCTGTTATTAACAATGTCGGTTTTTACTGACAAGACTTAATTTTCTAACTATTATACACAGGAATGAACGCATGGACCCCCTTACTTCTGCCTTTTACCCTTTTGTATGGTACTGTAACAACCATACGGAACATATTATTCGACTACAGGATTCTCAATACAAAAAGATTTACCGTACCTGTAATTGGCGTCGGTAATTTGTCTGTTGGCGGGACAGGCAAGACTCCCCACATTGAATACCTGATCCGGATTTTAAGAGAACAATATAAAGTAGCAACAATCAGCCGGGGATACGGCAGAAAAGGCCAGGGTTTTGTCATGGCATCACCCGAACACAATTACACCCAAATTGGTGATGAGCCACTACAATATCTTTCCAAATTTAGTGATGTTACTGTGACTGTTGATAACCGGAGGGCACGCGGTATAAAAAAATTACTGACCCTCAGGCCACAAACTCAGGTGGTATTAATGGATGATTCCTTTCAACACCGATGGGTGAAGGCCGGACTGAACATATTGCTTACCGACTTTCGTAATCTTTATGTTGATAATTACCTGCTACCCGCCGGGACACTTCGTGAATCGATCAGAGGAGCCAAAAGGGCAGATATAATAATTGTTTCCAAGACAGATCCCATATTCCCTAAAATGCTCAGGCAACATGTTACCGAGCAACTAAAACCACTTCCTCATCAAAAGCTTTTGTTCAGCACCATCGACTACGGAGCGATGGTTCCAATCACTGAGGCTGCTGTTACATACAAAATTCCGAAAAAACTTACAATTCTTCTGGTGGCTGGAATAGCTAACTTATATCCGCTGGAAGAGTATCTGAAAAGGACATACGAAAACCTTGAAGTCCTAAGGTTTAAAGACCATCATAGCTATACTGAAACTGATATTAAAACCATCGAAAATACTTTCAGTAATATCATTTCCATGAAGAAAATCTTGGTAACAACCGAAAAAGACGCCATCAGGTTACTACACCCATCGCTGGTTCCCTTAATAAAAAATCTTCCGATTTTCTCCATCGGAATACAAGTCGTTTTTCATGATGAGGATAAAGAAACATTCGATGAGGAGGTAAAATCCTACATCCGAAGAACCCTCAAGCTACAGTAATATCAGTTTCCAATTAAAGGCATTACACGTAAACGCCATCTCATATTTTTACCTACACGGATATTTCGCTCTCTAAACTGCGACAACAACCACCCTCCTCCAATCATGGCACCTCCAATTACAGCAGTCTCAGCAGTAACTACCGGGGAATCACCATTAATAGCTCTATTGATTGCATCGAGTGATAAATAAAAGGCTCCTCCAATCATGGCGCCATATCCGAAAAAAGAAAAGAAAAACCGGCTTTTCACAACACTTTTTACATCCCCAACCCCAAACTCCTCCTGATTGTTGACAACGAAGGTGGAATCTGCAATACGTGTTATTTCTCCATCAATGCGGCGACCATCCTTTGTCAGGATGAAACTTATTTCATCGCCGATAAAAAACTTATAATTCTTAAAAGTGCCCGCCTTCTCAAGCAGCAGAAACTGTTGTGAAAACGAACTCATCGCCAGTGCTAATAAAACAACTGTAATACAAATCGCTCGCATAGCTTGTTTTTCTACAAAAATAGTAAAATTCACACGTATAAATGGCAACATCTTCTCCTTTGACTATCCCGACATCTTTTCTAAAACCATCCGAAAATCGAAACAAACGGGTTCAGACGGTTTTCTTATAATGATGCACGGCGATTACAATCGAAGCAAATGCGTACACCGAGAGCGAAATAAGCTGAACAGAAACATCGGCCAGGCCTGACCCTTTCAGCATGACCAACCGTATGACCTGAATGAAATAGGCGATTGGGTTAATCTTATTGAAGATCTGTGCCCAGGCAGGCATACTCTCAGCAGGGGTAAATAATCCACTCATTAAAATGAACAGTACCAGAAAAAACCAACTGATAAACATCGACTGCTGCTGGGTATCACTCACTGTTGAAATGATCAAACCAATCCCCATGATTAAAACAAGATAGATGCCTGCAACCAAATAGATAATGGCTGGATTCCCCAGAATTGGCACATCAAAAACCAGGCGGGCAAGGATCAACCCGAATGTAAGCTCAACCAACCCAATAATCCAAAAGGGAATCAGCTTACCGGCAATAAACTGAATCTTTTTAATCGGGGTTACATTGATTTGCTCAATCGTTCCCATTTCCTTCTCCCTGACCAAATTTATCCCGGTAAGAAACAACCCGATAATAGTCACCAGCAATACCAGTATTCCGGGTACCATAAAGGTGGTATACTGGAGTTCGGGATTGTACCAGAACGACCAGGTGGCAACAATGGGTTGAGTAATATTAAGCCCGGTAACCCTGGTATTGATTAGCATGCTGTAACGCTGGATTATACTCTGTGCATAAGCACTCCGTATAGAACCTGCAGAGCCGTCAACAGCGTCGGTGATCAGTTGAAGCGTAACTGATTTCTCAACAATCATCTTTCGCTCAAATCCCCTTGGGATAGTCAAAATCTGATGAACTCTTCGCGTATTGATGAGTTTCTCAGCCTCTTCAATGCCTTCTACGTCTGTTAAACTTGAAAAAAAACTTGATCCCTGAAACAGCGATACCAGCCTCCTTGATTCAACAGAGCGATCGTTGTCAAGAATAACGATCCGGGTCTGCTTAATCTCAAAGGTAGCCGCATAAGAAAGCAACAAAAGCTGAAAAAGCGGAACCGCGAAGATAATTTTGGGCATAAACCGATCCCTGAATATCTGGATAAACTCCTTCTGTATGATATAGCCGATTGTTCTCATAAGGTTTTAATCAAGCCTGAGTTTAAAATTTACAATGCTCAGTCCAATAAAGAATAGTGTCATGCCAAAGATGATCATGGTCTCTTTCCAGAGATAAGCTATCCCTGATCCCTTCAG
Source organism: Bacteroidetes bacterium GWE2_42_24 (assembly GCA_001768515.1). Taxonomy (GTDB): domain Bacteria; phylum Bacteroidota; class Bacteroidia; order Bacteroidales; family TTA-H9; genus GWE2-42-24. The sequence goes on from MEOA01000001.1 coordinate 257,670, forward strand.
CATAATATCGCGTACAATGATAATAAACCATCTGGACGGCATGAGATTACTAAGCCATTGCAGTACCGTGGGCATATTCTCAACCGGAAAGATAAACCCCGACAACAGAATGGTGGGAAGCATAAGGGCAAACATTGACAGCAACATTGCAACCTGCTGCGTGGGGCTAATGGTTGAGATAAAGATCCCCAACGAAAGTGACATGATAATAAATAATAACACTTCAATCAAAAGGAATCCTTTACTCCCGATGATGGGTACACCGAAAACAAACCATCCCAGCGACAAAATCAGTAGCGCATTGATAAATGAGAGCGCCACGTATGGGATAACCTTGCCTATGATGATCTGCCATGGACGAAGCGGAGATACCAACAGTACTTCCATGGTCCCGAGCTCTTTTTCACGTGCAATACTGATGGAAGTCATCATGGCTGAAACAAGCATTAATATAATGGCCATGGTCCCGGGAACAAACATATAAACTCCTTTTAGTTCAGGATTATAGAACATGAGTGGTTCAACCTTAACATCTACCGGAAGGGACTGCTTTCCCAATTCCTGCATCTGAAAGTCATTCAGAATTGCCATCGTATAGGTCTTTAACATGTTGGCTGTATTGGGGTCAGAAGCATCTCCCAGAATCTGTATGGTCACCTGTTTTTGGAGTCCAAAATCAGTACCAAATCCTGAAGGGATAACAATTACCTGCTTTACACGACCTTCACGAAAGGCGGGCTCGATTTGCGATGGATGGTCGAGGGTACGATCTACTTCAAAGTAACCAGAGGCCGTAAGCTTCGATACAAACCGGCTACTGAGAACATCACCCGACTGATCCAGAATGGCCACTTTCGCATCCTTAATCTCATTAGTGATAGCATATCCGAAAATCAACACCTGAACCACCGGCATTCCAAACAGAATCAGCATGGTGCGATAATCACGGAATATATGGAATAGCTCTTTTTTTATAAATGCTTTCATCCCTTATGGAATTAATTTCTGGCCAGTTCTAGAAAAACTTCCTGCATAGTGGCACATCCAAACCGATTCTTCAATGCAGCTGGCGTATCCAACGCTTTAATCTTCCCATCAACCATGATGGAAAGCCGGTTACAATACTCTGCCTCATCCATATAGTGGGTTGTTATAAAAACCGTGAGTCCTTGATAGGCATTCTTATAAATCAGGTCCCAGAATTGCCTTCTGGTTATCGGATCTACCCCTCCCGTAGGCTCATCAAGAAAAACGATGGCTGGCTTGTGAATGATGGCGACCGAAAAAGCAAGTTTTTGCTTCCAGCCCAACGGAAGCGTCTTGATCACCCGGTTCTTGTAATCCGACAGGTCAAGCTGTGACAGCAATATTTCGGTCTGACTGTGAATCTCGGAACGGCTCAAGCCGTATATACCGCCATAAAACCTAAAATTTTCGTATACTGTGAGGTCCTCATAAAGAGAAAACTTTTGCGACATATAGCCGATACTCCGTTTTATCTTTTCTGTCTGCGTGTATATATCATAACCGGCTACAGTCACCTTCCCTGAAGTCGGATGGCTTAACCCACACAAAATCTTCATGGCAGTGGTCTTACCCGCGCCATTAGCACCCAGAAAACCAAAAATCTCTCCCTTCGAAACATCGAAGGAAAGATGGTCGTTGGCAATGAAGTTTCCAAACTTTTTCACCAGATTTTCGACAACGATAATCTTATTTTGACTAGCTGGCATTTTGATTTTGTTTCTTCAACATCAAAGACATAAAACTATCTTCAACCGTCGGCTTCGTCTTATTAACTTGTATCTCCGTATGCCCCTTCTCTTTCAGAAAATCGCAAATTGCTCTTTCCGTGATTTGTTCTGTACCCGGAGTAAAATGAACATACTCGCCAAACGAATAGGCCGACAAGGCTTCTTTCCACTCCCTCAAGTGATTGAGCAGTAAAAAAAAGTTGTTGGTTTTGACTGCGAAAAGTGAATGTGGAAACGATCCGGCGACAACCTCCGGGGTATCGATACTCATCAGGCGCCCCTCCTGAATCAGGGCAATTCGCTCACATAGCGAGGCTTCGTCCATGTAGGGCGTCGAAACAATTATGGTGATTCCCAGGTCTTTTAAACGCCGAAGGATATCCCAAAACTCAATACGTGAAACGGCATCAACTCCGGTGGTAGGTTCGTCCAAAATTAATAACTCTGGCTTGTGAACCAAAGCACAGCAAAGAGCCAGCTTTTGTTTCATGCCGCCGGAAAGCTTTCCGGCCGGGCGATGTTTAAACGGTTCTATCTGGACATAGATATCCCTGATAAGGTCATAATTCTCATCGATGGTTGTCTTGAAGATTGAGGCAAAGAACGAGAGGTTTTCGAGCACCGAGAGATCCTGATAAAGCGAAAATCGTCCCGGCATATAGCCTACCAGCCGCCTGATTGCAACATAATCTTTCACCACGTCAAGGCCGGCAACCTTCGCTTCACCTGCATCGGGAATCATCAATGAAGAAATTATTCTGAAGAGGGTTGTCTTACCAGCTCCGTCAGGACCAATTAACCCAAAGAGTTCTCCACGTGGCACCGACAATGAGACCTTATTAAGGGCGGTCACCTCGCCAAAACGTTTTTCGATATTGGAAATCTGTATCATCTGCCTTCGATTATAACCTCACCTCTCCGGGCATCCCTATCTTCAGCCTTCCATCGTTTTCTACATGCACTTTCACGGCATAAACCAAATTCACCCTCTCCTTTCGGGTCTGAATGATCTTTGGTGTGAATTCAGCTTCAGATGAAATCCATGAAATTTTTCCGGTAAGTTGGCTTTTGGTGCTATCACCATCAATGTAGACTTTCACCTCCTGACCAACTTTAATCGCGGCTAACTGATCACCTGAGAAATAAACCCTCAGATCAAGCTCCTCCAGTTTGGCTATTTTAAAAAGTGGCTTTCCAATGTTAACAAATTCACCTTGTTTAACATAAGCCTCAAGAATAGTTCCTTCGACCGGTGAAACTACATTGCACCTCCTTACCGACTCCGAAACCTGGTCTATCTGGCTGGTCACAGCCGAAGTTTCTGCTGTAATGGAGGCAAACTGTGCTTCGATAGCCTCTTTCTGCCTGTAGGCCAGACTGATGGCTCCATCGATATCGTCAAGTTGCTTTTGGGTGGCAGCTCCATCCATCGACATCTTCTCGAACCTCACTTTATCCTTGCGTAGGTTTACTATTTGCTGCTCATAAACATTTTTCTGTGCTTCAAGGGAGGATGCTTTTGCTATAATTGCAGCCCGCTGGCTTATAAGTTGCAACTTGCGCAGGCTAAAATCGATGGTATCAATCAGGGCAAGCCTGCTGCCCGAATCAAAAGACATCCCTTCAGTGGTTTCACAGATGACTACTTTCCCATTCGATTCCGCGCTCACGGTATATTCCTGAGCCTCAAAATTTCCAAAGGCATCGGCTGGTTTTTCACCTTTCCCGCAGGCCGCCAGCAGTAAAATACAAGCTATATATCCTGAATTTTTCATCTTGTTTGTTTTTTATTGTTGACCCAGAATTGTTAAATACTTTATCTGGTTCTGTATAAGTTGCAATTTGTGAATCTCATAATTAATCCTGGCTTGTGTCTCTTCATTCGTGCGGGCAACAAGATCGGATGCCTCGAGTGCGCCATTATCAAATTGGGAAACAGCCGTCAGTCTGATTTTTTCTCTGGACAAAATAATCTGCCCGTCAAGCTTTAGCAATTCACCAATCCTGGTAATATCGGTCTCAACAGCAACTATCTGTGCCTGAGTCCTCTGGTCATACGCCTTCTTCTGAGCACTGATAATGTCTTCCTGCAATCTTAGCTGTGTCCTGTCACGCGTCGTTTGCTTCCAATCCCAGAAATTCCATTGAAACCTAAGCCCCACCAGATACCAGGAATCGAATTCATTCAACAACATATTCAGACCCGGACGGCCATAACCGGCCTGACCATAGCCACTAATTACCGGCAGAGTACGCGCATCCGTCTGATTACTCATTTCCTCCAGTCGCTTTTGCTGCAAACCGAAGAGCGCCTGTTCCGGCCGTAAATTCTGCCTGATACCTGTTGATACAGGAGGCGAACTTACCTCCAAACGACTTTCACGTGAGAGAGGTTGTCCTATCCACACCGACAACATCTGAAGCGCCCCGTCAATGGCATGCTCCACATCAACCAACCTTTGCTGCTGAGTAATAATTTCCACGTCTATCAGTTCCAGTTGGGCTGAGACGAGTACACCATTCTCTACAGCCGAAACAGCAATATGCCTGCGAGCCTTCAGATTGGACAACCCAAGTTCGAGTTGCTCCTGCATTTTAGACCCCATCAATACAGAAAAGAACAAATCGTTTACAAGCTCCTTCACCTTATAAAAATCAGACTCAACCTGGAGATTATCAACCTCATGCTGAATCAACTGCCCCTCTCGTCGTGCCTTGGTGGCTCCCCCGTCATAGATAAGCTGATTAACATCTAAATATGCTTTGTATGAGTCTTTCGACATCTTGGGAATTGAAACCATGGGCAGGTTGATATCAATCGAAGTCACATCGGACTGGTAACTCGCTGAAGCGGTAAAAGTGCTCTTGGGAAGATAGGTAACTCTGATATTCTCGAGCGCCAACCTGTGCATCTCCGCAAGTGCGGATAGCTGAGCTATTCCCGGGAATACAATTCTGGCAGCCTTATAACAGGAATCAAGGGTTAAACCAGCCGGTTGGGCTATTGTTCTCCCGATACTGAAGGGAAGGATCAATAGGACGGAAATATAAATTACAAAACGTTTCATCTCACGCTTTTTTGATGGAGTTGATAATAAATTGGGCAGCCGCTTGCTTGCGTTTATTAAGAAATTCCGCGTACTCCTCTTCATTATTTTTAAAAAGTACTATCTTCAGAATCGGCTTTCCCACAAATGGGAAAATACAAAGTGCGAGTAAATTAACAATCAATTCACGCGGGTCAATCGGATTGATGCTTCCTGCACTTATCTCTGCTAATACCTGCTCAGAAAACGGGTCAGGATTCAACCCTACCGTCCGCATTATCTTACTCAACCGTTCGCTGTTGCGACTCAATTCATGCAGAATAAATCCCGGTATAAACGGATTCTTTGACAATAGCTCTATGTAATGGTCAACAAAAACCTCAATCTTCCGGAACAAGGGACTGTTCGAATTCAGCGTTATCAGTATGGTCGGGACAAACTTTACAAATGCATCGATAAATACGGCCTCAAATAGTTTATCCTTACTCCTGAAATAATAATGCAGCAAGGCTTTGTTGATACCAGCTTCATCGGCAATCTCCTGCATCCTGGCCCCCTCAAATCCCTTGAAAACAAAGACATGTTTTGCGGCCTCGAGTATCGAACTCTCAGTGGTAGAATCAGTTAATTTCATCCTACAAGTAATTATTTGGTTTATCCTTTTGATTTAACTGTGTAGTTAAACCAGACGGCAAATATAAAACCAAAAATTAATTATCAAACTTTTTTTAAGAAAAAAATAATGATCCTGATCGTCCTAAATTAAACTGATAATTCTAACTCATAGAAAGACAATGAAGTATCAGCTATCCTCTGGTAATCATTTCAAACAGAGCCAAATTGTATTGAGTATTAAGTCGGTAAAAGATGACAAAACGGATTTGAGTATCTGACTAGCATATCAATACAATTACGGGAGAAAAGAATAAGGATGGATCGGGAGCATTGATTGTTTTCAGAAGACGACTATAACTGATGAAGCTATATTTTAGGTTCTAACGGAAGCAGTGTTGAAGATATAGCTTTGATTGAGTTTCCAGCGATGATTTTGAAATGATTCGTTGAAGTTCTGCCGTCTGAATCTCTTCATGAGTCAAAACCCATATCCGGGTTCTCTCTTAAAACTATGTTTATGATCAGGTAAATAGTTGTTCCAATTATAATTAATTAACCACTTCCAGTGCGGCCGCAATGGTCATCATACCGGATGGCTTCCAGGGTTGAAGGGGCATAGTATTCTATGACCGTTTTTGATAATTGGATAAGCCTTCGATTAACAGGCAGGGATCCTGATCTGATCCTATCCATGGAGAAACATGCTGTCGAATGGCCATCACAAATTTTGCGCCAAGAAATACACATAGTTACAACTCTATCATATATAAGATACTCAAACGTTACTACAACCATAAGCGATACATAAGAAAAAGATAACTTTGCCCTAACTTTTGTATGAATTTGATACGACTTTGGGGCAAAATGGAGTTGCAAATAACACGTAATCAATTGTTTAAAAAGCAGGTTTTTTGTGATTATATTCACACAAAAAAATTAAAAAAAGTTGAAATTTTCTTAAACAAGGGATGAACCCAAATTAAAAACACATCCATGATTTGGGAAATTAAATATAATCCGGAAAGTACGAGAAACCAAAATCTGTTTCTGATTTCCTGAGGGGAAGTTGGCTATGGTCAGGTTTACGCGACCAATTAAAAATCGATGATTAGGCAACATCAGCCGTAAGATTATGTCGATAGCAATGGAGAGTTAATATATTGACTTTTTTGTATAGGTTCCGCCGGGATTTGCTGGTAAAAAATGCATTTTACTTGTCAGATGACCAGGTATCTACTGACATGGCGGGTTAAATCGCGTGCTTCTGGTATGCAGATTATGACTAAAGTATTCCGGCTATTCAGAATTTGGCTATCAGAATATTTCTCACAACTCCGGTTAGAATCATATTTTAAAAATCAACAAAGCCTTTCTTAGTTCGGTCTGATGCCAGGTGGTGGATAACTGCGCCAAATTATCTGTCGGTCGGAAATAAAAAGTTCACAAAAAACCACATTATTCTAAAACATAACGCAAATTCATAAGCTGTTGTCAAACAGAAGTCAAACATATCATCGCTTCGAAGTAGCTTCGAAGGGGCTTCGTGGGGGCTTCGAATTTTCACGAACCAACAACGAAGCAACCAAAAAGCGGTTCCGAATGAAGCCTGACTATGGTATAACCCGCACTTAATTCAATGCTTATGGCTAACCCAAAAGCAAACAACACACAAATACCAGACTGATTTTGTAATCTACCCCTTGGGCCAGGAAGCTAAAGAAAGCAAATCGCTAATTTCAGCCGAGAAATAGACCAGTAGTTCTTTCCAAATATTTACCAAAACCAAATTTTAAGCCTCAACAATGCGTCATTCTTGTGCACGGCTTCCTTCAAATATTAGACTGAGGCATCAGTCTCAGAAAACAGATAACAATCCTTACCAATTGGGGCTGTTAAAAACCAGGCACTCCGACCCGTAAGCTTTCAATATGAAAAGTTATTCATCCTATGTTTCTTCGGAGGAAAGAAAGAGCACCAAATGCAAGGAGTAAAACAAGACGCAGACCCTCGGAAGTAAAAAATTCCGTTCCTTTGTAGAAACAAATAGCTGAAACCTGATCCCCTCTCCCATGACAATATCCCGTAAAAATCTGCTTAAAAACATCTTTTCAATCATATTGATACTGTTACCGGGACTGCTCTGGCGTTGTGGTTCGGATGCTAAAAACGATCCGGCAGGAGAATGGCGGCTATCGGCTGCCCGCAGGGAGGCGCCCTTCGGTGGAAGAGCCGACCGGATTAAGTTGCCCGAAGATGCCGTGTTTCCAATTTATTATCTCCTGGAACGCAACGGAGCCTTCAGGGCAGAATCATCGCGACATTCCGTGAAGGGAACGTGGAGTTACACTGCTGCAACGGGTCAGATTATTTTACTTAGTGAAGACAAGAAGACAGATACCCTGATGGTCATCTCAGCAAACGAAAGCCTTAAGCTTGAAAACCCGCATCACACCCCAGAAGGATTGATCGTATTTACCTACGAGAAAGAGTAAAGGTTTAAAACACGTAATTAATCACTTAACGGCGAAGTAACCACTCGGAAGGATTAACTGACGTAGTGCCCCTCCAAAGCTCAAAATGGATCATCGAATTTTTCTCTGAGGCATCAGGGGCAATGACACCAATGACTGATCCTTTCGATACGTTCTCATCCACATTCACATTCACAGACAACAGGTTTGAATAGACCGACAGGAAACTGCCATGGCGTATGATCACCACATGGTTATAGCCAGGTACTTCAATTACCCTGCTGACAATACCTTCGAAAATAGCTTTGGCCGAAGAATTACCCGGGCTGAGAATGTCGATGCCGTTGTTTTTGGTTTTCACGGTACGTGTCACCGGATGTGGATGTTCACCATATTCTTCGACTACATATCCTCTTTCAACAGGCCAGGGAAGACGCCCGCGGTTTTCGGTAAAATTCTTTGCCAAAGTCTGCTCAGCCGGTGTAAGTTCAAACACACCAGACTTCTCATCTGTTTTAGGTTTCGCTTTTTCACCGCTCTTCGATTTTTTAGCCCGTTCAGCAGCCAGCCTGATCTCCTCAGCAATGACCTTTTCAATAGTCTTTTTAAGCTTTTCAGCGGCAATCTGCTTCTTTTTAATGTCTTTTTCAAGGTTTGTCTTCTTGGCACCAAGCGATTTCACCAACTTATCCTGCTGGGTTTGCTCTTGCTGAAGTTTTGTTTTCTCGTTACTCAGCTCCTGCCTCCCCTCAAGTTGCCTTGCGCGGGTGGAATCGAGCGTGGATTTGCGTTGAGTTAACACGTGCTGGGTCGTCTCGATTTGTTGGGCCTGACGTTTTCTGAACTCACTGTATTGTTGATAATAGCGAAGGCGTAGATAGGCCTGATTAAAATCGCTGGAAGCCAGCAGAAACATTATTTTTGAATAGCGCCCGCGATTGGCATAGGCCGCCCTGATCATGTGAGCATAGTCTTTTCGGAGCGATTCATGCTCACGAGAAAGGCGTTTAACTTCATTAACAAGAACTTTAATCTGACCGTCAAGGCCCTTGATATTGCTATTTATATTTTCGATCAGCTGCTGCCGTTTGCTAATGGTGTTGGTCAGAATCTGAAACCGTGCTATCGACTCCATATGGTTGGTACTGGTGGCATCCAGCATCTTTTTCAGACTCTTGATCTCTTCTTCAATCTTAATCTTCTCCTGTTCGAGTTTTTTCCGGTCACGGTTGGTCTGAGTGCTTGCTTGCATCGCAAAAAGCGTGAACAGGCAGCATAAAGTTAAAATTACAGAATTTTTCTTAGACCTTTCCATGGTGATATATTAACGCTCAATGAAAATTTATTGCCTGATACGATGATGGTACCGCAAAAGGAAATGATAATGAGTCATTGATCTTGATCTTGTTCATCTTAAGTTTAAGCTCAATGTTTTCGTCAGCATGTATTTGAATCTTTACCTCCTCAGGTACGACATCCTGATTTTCGAGGGTCACAAAAGACTCATAATCCGCCTGTAATCGTCTACTATCGCGATTGGCCTCCTTCAGTTTTAGCTGTCGGATTCTGAATGTCTGAGGGTCGAGCCAGACATCCTGTAATAGTATCCGCTCCGAATCAGAATGAGACCTGACGAAACGGCGGATTTTACGTCGGTTGGCGGTTGAAAGTCGGTATAGCAGATTGTCGATCCCTGCCTTCATTTCACCTTGGTCATAACACCTGAAATCTACCCCCAGAAGGACAGATTCGATCATATCATAATCAAAGCCAACATTATAATAATCCTGAAAAAAGGAATAATTCCCGCAGAAATAGCTCTTGTGAATCCTGTCGAGAAATTTAACGCTATCCGGAGTCAATACAATTCTGACGACTTCAATTCCAAGAAGAGGACTAAACGACATCCAAATGAGGCTGTCTTTTTGCATCCGAATCTGCACCTTCAGGCTCATGTCTGTCTTCGATGAGCTGATATCCAAAGCAGCCCGGGTAGACAATGTACTAAAAGAAGGCTTGTTCTTCTGAAGTTGCTCATACAGGAAAGCTGCTCCCTGTTGCTTTAATGGTTCCCGAATGGCCTTACGGGCAGGGCTACATGCAACAACTGTCAGCAGCAGAAAAACAACAACTGCCAAGAAGGGACAGCAACTGACTTTATTCATTTAAGCTTCTGCGGTTTATTTTAAGTTCCACCTCTTTCAAGGCGGCATTAATCAAAAGTGCCTTCTGCCACATTTGCACGGCTTCATCCACACGATTGAGTTTGAATAAGATATCGCCTGCATGATCATAGAGCGTAGCGCCGGGTTTTTCTTCTGCTGCCAAAGTCTTACTCATCCAGAAATGACTTTCTTCATACCGTCCAAGTTTAAACAATACCCATGCATAGGTATCGAGGTACGTGGCATTGTTTGGTTCTGCAGCTATAGCTTTTGCTGACATTTTTTCAGCTTTCCCGAGCAGCACACCTCTTTCAGAAAGATAGTATGCATAATTGTTTAAGACATAAATATTTTCAGGATTGTATCTGAGTGTTTCCTCATAGGCAGAGTCTGATTCGGCAGGAAGGTTCAGGGCATGATAGGTGTCCCCGAGAAACATCGCAAACTGTTCGAGAAGAGCATTATTGTCCGTCACAAGTGCTTTCCCTTCCCTGAAAATTCTGGCTGCTTCGGCATGTTGCCCTGCGCGGGCTTTCATAAGTCCTTCAAAAAAGTACGGAATCGGTTGAAAAGGGAAAAGCTGGCGGCAACGGTAACTGAAACTTGTAAGCCCTAAAGTATCATTCATGGCCGACATGACAAACATCAATTGCTCCCAAACAAAATAGCGACTACTATCTATGGCTATGCTCTGTAGCAGGTTTGTCCTGGCTTCCTCCTCTCTTTTTGATTTATAAAGAAGATCGCCTCTAATGGCTAACAACTTGGGATCGTTCGGATGGGTTGCATTCAAAATATTGACGAGATCAAGAGCGGCTTCTTTTTCCGTTGTGTAGATCTGCTCAGGAGTATAGAGGGTAAGAAACACCTGCAGTTTGGGTTCAGCGCCCAATTCTTTTGAGGCGAAGGCCTGGTGTAATGTTTCCCTTACCTTCTCCCTGTCGCCCATTTTATTGTACATGTCGGCCATCGAGATGGCGGTATACACATTATCAGGATTCCGTGCAAGCAATTGATCATATACCTTAACTGCTTCTTTATAATCGCTGTTTTTACCGTAATATTCAGCCAGCATCATCAGGTATTTATCCTCTTCGGGGAATGCATCAGCCAGATGAATCAATTCACGTGCCGCTTCCTTCTTCTTTTTAAGCTGCTCTGCATAAATCTTGTGTTTCTGAAGGCTAAGCGGTTCACTGACACCTTCGAGTGCTTCAATTTTATTGAGGTAAACAATTGCTTTGGCAGGTTTTCCACTATTAAGCCATGCACTTGCCATCTTTTCAAGAGCAGCCGTATTGTTGGGATCCTGACGCAGCATCTTTTCGATCAGCTTAATCAGTTTAGGCGTCTGTCCTGACTGTTCATACAGACTACCGAGTAATTCCCCGTACCATTTGTTTGATGGATCAAGCTGGTAAGCCCCCTCAGCCAATTCAACCGCTTCAGGTATCTTATCTGTGCCGGCATAGATTCGGGCCAGTTCGTACCGTGAGGCAGCGTCCCATTTGTATTTATTAACAATCTCTTCAAAATTTTTCTGGGCTGACGTATAGTTCTCAAGCAGCAGAAACTTATAGGCTGCTGCAAAGGCATCAGCATTGGCCTTCAGTTCTGCTTCAGAGATTCCCTTTGGGGGCTTCGCATTAGCTTCATCAGTTTGAGCCTGTACAACATTTATGGTCAGTAATATACTGACAACAAAGAGCAATTTTATAAATCGGGCTATCATAATCAGGTTTTAGTATATCAAACGAAAAGAATCACAATCCGGTATGTCCAAAACCACCGGTTCCACGCTGTGACTCCGCTAGCTGATCTGCCAGATACCATTGCACCTTCTCGTGTCGGGCAATTATCATTTGGGCAATCCTGTCGCCATGCAGGATTGTAAACGGTTGGTCAGAAAGGTTCACCAATATGACAGCTATTTCACCACGGTAGTCAGCATCAATTGTTCCCGGAGAATTCAGTACCGTAATGCCATGCTTGATAGCCAACCCACTACGTGGTCTTACCTGTGCCTCATAGCCTTCCGGTAGTTCAATAAAAAGGCCGGTTTTTACAAGTTTACGTTCGAGCGGTTGAAGCACTAAGTTGGAATCAAGATTGGCACGCAGATCCATACCTGCCGAAGACACTGTTTCATAGGCAGGAAGCGGATTTGAGGAATGATTAACGATTCTGACTTCCATCACAACAGAAATTTATTTGAATAAGGGGCAAATTTAATCATTTTACCAGAGCTCCCTTTCCATTCTCAACGGGAAGAGATAATCCGTTTCAGGTTGGCATATTCAAGAATCGTTATAACAGTAAGATATAAGACCAGAAGGGCTGTCCCAACCAGCAATCTGACAGAGATTTGCTGTGAATCGAAAAGGGTTGAAACAAAATATATCACCAAGGCCCCACCAAGGTAAAACGCAATCTTTCTGAGATTATACCTGATGGGAAAATGCTTTTGACCTAAACGATAAGAGATGACCATCATTACAAAATAACAAATAAGTGTAGCCCATGCTGACCCCATGTATCCATAATCGGGAATCATCCATAAATTAAGAACAACGGTAATGACAGCACCAATAACAGCCATCAGTGCGCCATAAAGCGTCTGGCTTGTAAGCTTATACCAGATACTCAGGTTATAAAATATGCCCAGACAAATATTGGCAAGCATCAAGATCGAAATTACCGGTCTTCCTTCTCTGAAGTCTTTACCAATAAACAGGATGATTACATCAAGGTAGAGCATTGTCACAAGAAAGATGATGCTAATAATCAACACAAAATAGGTAAGCATCTGACTATAAATCTGCTTTGCGTCCTTCTGTCCGGCCTGAGAGAAAAAGAATGGTTCGGCCGCATAACGGTAGGCCTGAATAAACAGCGTGATCAGAATTGAAATCTTATAACATGCACCATAGATTCCGACCTGCGAATCGGCAATATCAGCGGGTAATAAATGCTTCAGCAGCACCCGGTCAAAGGTCTCGTTAATGATCCCGGCAAATCCCGCGATGAGCAACGGAAGGGCATATTTTAACATCGAACCCAGTAACCGTGGACTAAAAGCATGAAAGCTGATCTTCATCTCCGGGATAAGCAGTAACAGGGTAACAGCGCTAGCAACCAGATTACTGATAAAAATATACTGAACCAGATTTTGGGTTGGAAATAAGCTGACGAACCAAGAACCTTCAGGAGCATTGCCAGAGATTATGGCAGGAATCAATAACAGAAATACCAGATTTAGCGCAATGTTAATCACAATGTTGATCATCCGAAGCACAGCAAATCGTCTGGCTTTATTGTGTGCCCGGAGTTTCGCAAACGGAATCGCGCTAATGGCATCGAATGCCAGAATAAAACAAAAGTAACGAATGTAATCGGGTCGCCCCTCATAACCAATTGCACGAGCAATTGGTGTGGTATAGATCAACATCAATACCACAAAAATTGCGCTGGTAAATAAAAGCGAGATCAGAGAGGTAGCATATACCTTTTCATTATTTTCATCTTTGCTGTAAAACCTGAAAAATGCTGTCTCCATGCCATACGTAAGGACAACAATCATGAATGCCACTACAGAATATAGGTACACGTATGAACCGTATTCCTGAGTATCAAGAACCCTTGTGTAAAGAGGCGTAAGCAGATACCCCAAAATTCTGAGCAGAATACTGGGCAGGCCGTAAATGGCAGTCTGACCTGCCAGCTTCTTGAGTGGATTCACAGTTTAAATATTGGGCAAATTTAAGTTTTCATTCTTATGCTGCTGACCAGATGCCGGCAGACTTACGAAAAAAACTGTTCCGATATTCTCCTGCGAAACAAACCAGACCTTTCCATGCAGTGTGTTTATAATCTGATATACAAGGTGCAGGCCAATACCAGTTCCTTGCGATTTAGTAGTAAAGTAGGGAGTAAATATCTTTTGGTATTCACCTGTCGGTATTCCCTTTCCATTGTCGGCTATCCGTATTTCAACATTACCATTTTCAGAAACCGACAAGGTTATTGAAATCTCTGCCTTTCGGTCATGCGGTACAGCTTGTACTGAATTCTTAACCAGATTTGTAAAAACGACTTGCAACAAGCCTTCATCACTATCGAAATCAAAGACTTCGTAATCAGACGTAAACGTCACTCTTGAATTGTCATCAGTAAATAATAATGAAATTCGTCTTAGAATGCCACATAATTCAACTCGCGCAAAACGGGGCTGCGGAAGTGAGCCAAATTGTCCAAAGTCGGTGGCGATGGTATTCAACCGCTCTATCTGCTCCTGCATGGTAGTAATAAATCGATTAAACCGTTGGTCAAAGTCAGGGGCTTCTTCTATCCAGGCCTTTTGAAGATACTGAACATTAAGTTGCAGGGGCGTGAGAGGGTTTTTAATTTCATGAGCAACCTGTCGCGCCATTTCCCGCCATGTTGCTTCACGTTCCCTGATTTTTATCTCTATTGCGCCAGAATCGAGTTCATCAAGCATCCGGTTATATTCGCTGATCAGAATTGCCAATTCGTCGGACCCTTGCCATTCAATTTTGCGGTTGGACCTCCCAATCTTCACAGCAGACAGATGATGAGCCAATAACTGAAGGGGTCGGGTAAGAACTCTTGTCACAACAAGGCCAGTAATTGCAGCAATCAATAGCACGATGGCATAAACATTAATAATGGCTATCAAAAAAGAACCAATCTCGGCCTGCAGTTCCTCCTGCCTGGAAAAGGACGGCAGGTTAATAAAGGCCAAAACCTCCTTTCCAGAGTTGGAAAAGGGAAGATAGGCCGAAAGAAACTGCAGGTTTCCAATCGTTTCTTTATGTACAAGTTTTGATTCTTTAGAAATAATCAAGATTCGGCGGGCATCACCGTCCATGTAGTGGGCTAGTATTCCCGCCTCAAAAGCATTAGGCTGACTGGTTGCAATAAGATAACCCTGTGGACTATACAGATTGATATCAGTAAAAAAAACATCTGAGAACTTTGCCAGCATTTTATCCAAAGAGGCAGTATCGTTAGTCTGGATATTATTAAAGTAAGGTAATTGATGCTGCAGCTCTATGAGAATGCTATGTGCTTTGTCGGAAATCACATTTTCATTCTTTCGCTCATTCAAACTAACAATAAAATAAACGGAACTGATTCCGATGGCAACCAAAGAAAAGAAAATCAATAAAAACACCGTTCCCTGAAACCGATTTCTAAAAGAACCTGAGAATAAACTATGACCTGATGAGAATCCAACAAACAACAATCCTAACAGCAACAACATACTAAATCCCAAAAACACATAGCTAAATAAAGAAATAGAGGTAAACCAGGAACGGGTAGGTAAACTTATGACTATAATAGCTTGTCCCGGAGCTTTAATCACAAGATGCGACCATTTCTGCATGGTGATAAGCGTATCACCCTGAAAACTATTATGAGGCAGAGGGAGTTGGCGCCAATAAGAAAAGGCACCGGCATGACTCATCAGGTCAGCATCCCAGTAACGGGCATAGGAATATGGTTGTAATGCCCTTCCAGCCGAAGAGGAGAACTGTCCGGAAATTTCGGGCATCCCGATTCCACGTGAAACACCGACCGGAACTAACTCAGCATAAATATTCAACACTCCCGTACTAAAAGGCACCACATAACGTCCAAGATAACCTTTATGTTCGGGGGTATAACCAAAAAACCATAACATAGAGGAATCGATAACAGAGATCGAAGAAAAAGACTTCTCTCTGAAAAATTTCTCACACGAAACAGGTTGCGCCATTTGTGAAGCAATCAGATTATCTCCGGGAAGACAAAAGGTAAATACAGAAGTATATCGGCGTAAATAACCGCTGAAATATTGGGTGTGCAAGTATTCGTCAAGGCGGGCCTGCGTAAGAATCTGGTCGGCAAATTGGCCGGCCATCCTACGCAGGATTGTATCAGACTGGAGTACAGATCCAAGGGTTAACAAATGACGTTCAGCGATGCGATCCTGATTATCAAGCAGATACTTCTCAGCGATAGAGCGCCGGAAGGCCAATTCCTTTTGACCTAAGGAGTCAGTAACCAGAATTGAGGCCAAAAAAGCCGCTGCCCCTAAAATCAACAATTGGGAAGGAAGAGGCATCATAAAAGAAATTTTCAGACTGCTATTGCGAAACAGTATGATACTATAGATAAGAGCGGCACAAACTATTTCTGCAACAAGGGTTAACAGGTTTTCATGCAAGAAAACCCCAGGAGTTCCGGTCAGTATGATTAATACCAGCAAACTATAAATACGTTGGATGACCGAGAAGCGATCGAATGTCCGTAACAATGAGAATGCGGGTAAGAACCATACTAAAAAAAGAAGGAACAGAAGCGCATAAATTAGTATACTGTACTCATTAAATAGCGGAATTGAACTAGTGTCAAGCGGAAGGTTTGAATGGTGGATCAATAATTGAAAACCACCTATCATAAGCCGGAAGCCTCCAGCGATGAGCATGACCACCAATGCGATGAAAGCATATCTATTGATAGCTGAAGTAAAACTCAGCTTATACTCAATACGATGCCACATCAAAGCCAAGATTAACAGAAAAACAATATTCAGTGTTAAAACGGCCATGTTAGGATTAAACCTACCCGATGCAAATACCAGTGGTTTAAATAAGTCACCCAGCAATAAAGGATTAAGAAGATGAAGAAGGGAGCCAGCTGCCAACCAGACACTAAGAACAATAAGGATTTTTACCCAAATCATTCTGTTGGTCTTCCGTGAAAAAAGTCTCTTACTAACACTAAACAAAAACGAAACCAGCGAAACAGAAAGTAGCAGAAGCCATACGAGGATTAACCACTGATTTATATGCCAGAAAGAATTTGGTAACTTCAAACACACGAAAAACAAAACTTTATCATCAACCCGAACAGTTACACCCTCAGAATTCTTACAAATCAACAAGTTTCTGCCGTCAGGAAATTTCGTCGTAAAGCCATTCTGAAGGAAGCCATTTTCAACCGGGTACTGATGGTACACTTTCTTGAACAGATATAGTTTATTAGGAAAATTCTCTACAACCTCAAGGAATAAGCTTGTTGCTCCGATCGCAGACACATAACCGTTACTGAGATGTCCATGATCAAGAATAGGAAAACAAACACTGTTATCGCTCCAGCTAACCAAAGAATCGTTTCGATATAAACGAAATCCATCTATCTGATCCTTTGACACAAGTAAGGCAGCCTCTGACACAAATTCCGGGGTTGCCATATGGCCAAACTGAACAGCCGTTTGATGAAGATCATCAGACGCTCTCTTCAGATTAAGCTGTAGTCGGATCGCAGTTGCTTCTAATCCGGTTGATTGATTGTGATATAATAATGCAAAAAGCCCAACGAGGTTGGCGCAAAGAAAGAGAAGAAAAAAATATTTCGGAGACAAATTCCTGCTGGTAAGCTTTCTCATCGTGGCTATGTTTTCTCAAATCAAAAGTACAAAAAAATTAGCCAGTACCCTTGCCAGACATATCAACGAGGCCGAAGATAATAAATCAGGCTGGATGTTCCTTGCTTACCTCTCCCGGAGACAAAATTTGACCAAAAGCCAATCAAAAGAGCGGTTATAATGCCAAAATAACCTGATTTCTTATATTTCTCGCTCGTTAGGGCTACATAAAAAGCATCAAACCACATTGGACGAATAGCTGTAACCTCAAAACCAGCCTTCATAGCCAGCAATTCAACCGACTTCTGCGAAAAATGATATAAGTGGCGGGGCACATCCCATGCGGCCCAATAAGCCCCATAATGAAGTGCATCATAGGACCCTGGGTTTGGTAATGCCACCACAACGAGGCCATCGGATTTAACCAGCCTCCGTATCTGCTTCAATCGTTCCGGAACATCATATACATGTTCCAGAACATGCCACATAGTAATCAGGTCGAAAGAAGCTCCGGAAGCTTCATCCAGAAAATTCTCTTCAAATACCTCAAGTCCGGATGAAATGGCATGCCTTCTTGCTTCAGAAGCCGGTTCAACACCCTTCCCCCGCCACCCCTTTCGATTAAAATACCTTAAGGCAGCACCGTTACCACATCCAATATCAAGTAGTGCCCCTTTGGGAGTTCCCATATTAGTTATGCCTCTCAATTTCAAAAAAAGATTGACATTCTGAACGAGCTGATATATCCTTAAGAACAAACCGCCTTTACCGGTATTATGCGAGATATACTTCTCGGGAGCATAGTAACCGGCGAGCTTATCAGCCAAAGGTTTTGGTTGGGTGGACTGAAGTCCGCAATGCCTGCAGGTTGAAATGGAAAACATATCTCCGGAGTAATAAAAGTCTTTAATACTCAATCCTGCTACATCGACAGAATTACCACATGCAATACATTGAATCTTAGACATACAAACTATTCGTTTCACGTGAAACAATTAACGGCCAAGAAAAACCAAAAGCACCGAAATGTCAGAGGGATTGATTCCACTAATTCGACTTGCCTGTCCGATTGTCTCAGGACGTTGAACGCTCAACTTTTGTCGGGCTTCAGTACTTAATGAGACCATTGGCAGGTAATCGATGTCTATTGGAATAGCCAGACTTTCATAACGATTAAGCTTATCAGCCAGCTCCTTTTCTTTGCTAATATAGGCCGCATATTTTATCAGAATTTCAACCTCTTCAGAGACCTCACCGGCTAATTCCCCAGAGTTTAAAAGTAATTGGTTCAACTTGGGGACAAGCCATGCAAGGCCTTCCAATGAAACCTGTGGTCTAAGTAATAAAGAAGCTAATTTTTGTTTCTGTATTACAGTTGCAGAATCATTATAAGCAAGATAATTATTTACCTCACTAGCTTCAATGGATGTTTGATTAAGAAAGAAATTAACAGTATCGATAGCTTTAATCTTGGTTTCAAGCTTTCTCATCCGGTCAGCAGAAGCAAGGTTAATCTTATAGCCCAAAGGTGTAAGCCGAATATCAGCATTATCCTGTCGTAAAAGCGTACGGTATTCAGCTCTCGAGGTAAACATCCGGTAAGGCTCATCTACACCTTTTGTAATCAAATCATCTATAAGTACACCTATATAAGCTTCTGAACGATTAAGAATAAGAGGATACAGATCATTAATCCGCCGGTGCGCATTGATACCCGCAAGGAGTCCCTGTGCTGCAGCTTCTTCATAACCAGTTGTTCCGTTTATCTGTCCTGCAAAGAAAAGGCGGGGAACTAGTTTTGTCTCTAGTGAAGATGTCAATTGTACAGGTGGAAAATAGTCATACTCTATTGCATAACCCGGGCGAAATATTTTGGCTTTCTCAAATCCCACAACTTTCCTTAGGGCAGCCACCTGTACATCATCGGGCAGAGAGCTTGAAAATCCATTTATGTAGTACTCGACAGTATTCCATCCTTCCGGCTCAACAAATAACTGATGTCTTGTCCGATGAGAGAACCGCTCAATCTTATCTTCAATACTTGGGCAATATCGGGGACCAATGCCTTGAATTCTGCCACTAAACATTGGAGAAAACTCGAATCCTGTCCTTAAAGTATCATGTACGGCTTCTGAGGTATAAGCAATAAAGCAACTCCGCTGTTGCTTCAGTTGGGGTGTGGAAATAAATGAAAACCTACCCGGATTCTCATCTCCTTTTTGTTCTTCAAGCTTAGCAAAATCTATTGTTCGACCATCAACCCTTACCGGAGTTCCCGTCTTCATCCGATCCGAATGGAATCCTAAACCCCGCAGAGAGGCTGTTAAGCCGACAGCAGCACCCTCCCCTATCCTCCCGCCAGAGAATTGCCTTGTACCAATATGAATTACACCATTAAGAAAAGTTCCATTAGTGAGTACGACAGCTTTACTTTGAATAGTGTATCCTAATTGGGTTGTTACCCCACAGATACCATTTTTATTTACGACAAGACCAAGAACGGTATCCTGTAAAAAATCAACATTCAGATTTCCTTCTAATAATTGACGCCAATATAAAGAAAATAGCACCCGATCATTCTGAGCCCTGGGGCTCCACATAGCAGGACCTTTCGATTTATTAAGCATGCGAAATTGAATCGTAGTATGATCAGCAACAACACCAGACATCCCCCCGAGTGCATCAATTTCACGAACGATTTGCCCTTTGGCAATCCCACCGATGCTGGGATTACATGACATCTGGCCCATAGCGCCCATATTCATAGTAATCAAAAGCACCCTCGAACCAAGGGTGCCAATCGCATGGGCCGCTTCACATCCTGCATGACCGGCTCCGACCACTATAACATCATAACAATCAAACATTAATTAGGTTTCACGTGAAACATTGCTTTCATTTACCTGATTACCATCTGTTTAACAAGTAAAAATTCTCTTTCTCACTCATTATAGCTTTTGCCGATTTTGTTTTATCCTTATATCCCATTAGGTGTAATACACCATGAATCATCACCCGATGAAGCTCATCGATGAACGGGACTGCAAAGGTAACAGCATTTTCCCTAACCCTTGGTATACTAATAAAAATATCACCGGAGATCAATGAGCCTTCTGTATAGTCAAAGGTAATCACATCCGTCATACTATCATGTGAAAGATATTGAACATTCATTTTTAACAAAACTTCATCAGAAACAAAAATGAAGTTTACCGACCCCGGCAACTTCATCTCATTCTCTATTGATTGTTTCATCCAATTTCTAACCTTTCGCCGAGCGGGAAGGCTAAAACGAATATCATCCGTATTAAAAGTAATCACGATTCTTTGTCTGATTTAATATTGATTGGTTTAAAGTAATTTACAAGAGCTGAGGCCCTCTTTTCACTTAATTCAAGATTCATACTACTTACATAAAACGATATATGGATTATCCGTCCGTTGTTGCTGTAACTCACCTCATCAGCCAGTGAAACAATCGTAAACAAACCACGACCTTCAGATGTATCTTCTTCTGATTCAGGATTAGTGGGATCAGGAATGGCGTCAGGTTCAAAACCAGCTCCTTCATCTGAAACAGAAAACTTCAATCCCCTTCGGGTTTGGTGTAAAGATATAGTAACTTTCTTTGAGGAGTCATTTTGGTTTCCATGAACAACCGCATTTTGAAAGGCTTCTGTCAGCGATAGCAATATATGCCCAAAATAAGTATTCCCGATATTATAATATTCACAGACTTCGTCTACAAACGATTCAAGTAACACCTGATCGGCCAACTGACTACGTAGTGTAAGAGTGGAAGGTAGGTTCATGGTTATTTTACGGTATTGTGTTCGTATAGAATAACTTTTCGATGAAAGAATGAATTAAATTTCAATTTTTCGCGAAGGAAAACATCATCTCCTTTGCGCTTCGATTCGTTATACCTCAATTTCTGAAAAGGGTTACTCTCCTGATCAATAATTCCAGTCTTGCTTTCGCGTCGTTCTTCTTTTTCTCTTTCTTGTTCAGCTCTTTCCGATTCGAGAAGTCTCGTTAAAATTTTTTCTTGTCGCTCAAGTGTAAAATTAGACAGCTTTTTATAAACCAGATCGTTTTCTGTTTTATCCATGTCATTAGTAATTTTTTTGAGCTCTTCTCCAGCCAATCCGCTTTCATCCTGAACGGATTTCATATAAGATTCGAGTTCACGCCGTATCATTGCTTGCTCCATGGCAAGTCGCGAAAACTGCTCACCTGATTGCTGAGATTGCTCCCCTTTATTGCCGTTACTCTTACCCATCTGATTCATTTTTTGAAGTTGCTGGTTAAGTTGCTCCTGCGCCTGCCGAAGGCTTTTAAGGCTGGGCTTACCCTTATTTCCCTTCCGGGGTTTAGCATTTTTACAACTGCCTGAACTCATCATGTTCATATTTGACTGACGCTGCAAATTTGACATTGCTTCACTCAAAAGCAAAGCCAAATTATTAATGTCGGTCATGGCACTTCGTTGTCCAATCAATATTGCCGATATCTTACGATCTCCGAACTGGCGGAGTAATGATTGCATTGTCTCATCTATTTGCCGAAATAAAGAAAAAAGAAAAGGTGGTATGCTACTCTCACGCTTACTGAGTTCTTTTAATGAATCATGCATGACCTCAAGACCAGCCATCAGCATTCGCTGCTCAGAACCTAATTGAATGTAACCCGGATCATTAAGATCAATGTGGCTCGTAAGACCTAAAAGACGTTCTTGCTGAAAAGAGGACTCCACAACATTTTGCAGAATAAGTCGCAACCTTGCAATAGACTCCTCAAGTGATTCCTGCTCCTCTTCCTCAAGCATGGAATTGAGTTCATTGCTCATAGATTGCATCTTTTCAGCAGCTTCATTTTGATTTTTTTTTGCTCGCGAGTTACGGCCTTTAGCTAAATTCTCCTCTGCTTTTTTAAGCTCATTATTGGTCTTCTGCTCATTATCGCGAAAAGAATCAGATAATGAATCTCGTTTCAATTCGCTATTCTGCCTGTCCAGGCTATCGAATGTAGACTGGAGTGCTTCAAATTCCTTCCTTATATCGGCTTGCTTAGCTATTTGGTTTTTAGGATCAGTGCCAATCTTTTCAGATTCTTCTGCGACCTGTATTTGCTTTTGACTAAGCTTTTTTAACTTCTCAGAGCTTTCGAACATCTCCTTTTGAAGTACGAGTTCTTTATAGAGCTCAAGGTTACGATCAAGGTTGTCCTCGAGTTGTTCCAATGAACTTTTAAGGTCCTGAACGCGATCTTTCAACTCTTGTTGACTAATACTGTCAATCAGTTTCTGCATTTCACGGAGTTTCTCAAGCGTCTTCTCATCCAGAACCTGACGCATCAAGTCCATCAACTCCTGCTCCTTTTGTGAAAATTTGTCGAGATAAGCATCTGACATGCGACTACGCAACTCTGATTCCTGCTTCAGTTTTTTCTTTAACTCCTGCAAGGATTCATAACTCTTCTTCTGTTCCTCAATGGCTTCCTTAATCTTTTCCCTGTCGCTCCATTCCTCCTCTCTTTGAGTTTCAAGCTTATAATCTAGGTTATCTAACTGCTTTTTCTGAGCCCCATTTGATTGCATTATATCCCTTAATCTAGCCAGGGAAGATGTGGCCATTTCACGACTCATTTCTGACAACTCCTCACGAGTAAACTTGCGCAGGAAGAAAATCGCTGATCGCGCCGAAGAAGGTCCGGTGGTATAATTATTGTCGAAAACTGTAAACCAGGCATTGTAACTCTTCCCTGGTACAAGACCAAGGGTATCAACCAGCAAACTATAGTAAAAAGACGCAGACAGTATACCAGGAGTCACATGAATATCAATCATAGTGGGTGCTGAATCACTTTCAACTTTTCCAAACGAAAAGACAAGTTTTGAAATTCCATGATCATCAGCTATCATCCCGCTAAAAAAGAACAGGTCTGGTGTGGTGGTATCTCCTTCCTGGACAACACGTATTGTCGGAGCCTGGTCGGCAATCACCTGACAGGTATAGGTGAGCGAATCAATTACAGATTTCTGGTCGTCAGTCAGAAGTATCGTATATCTAAAAGAAGTTAAAGCAGTTACTCTGAAATGAGCAACTGAAACAGATTTATTTGAATATAGAATCTTTTCTGACCCTGACCGGAAATCTATGATACCTCCGCCTTTCAATCCAATATTCCAGTCCAGAATACTTCCAGCGGGCACAACAACATCTCCGGTTCCTTCAATAACCTCAGGCAGACGGTTCAAGTAACCAGGAAACGTTATAGAAACCTTAAAAGAAGTGATCCCCGGAAGCTGCTTCACTTTAAGCACATAATCTTCTGATGTAATTCCTGCTGCCATAAAGTGAAATGTTGTGCCTATCAACAGCTCTTTCAATACAAATTGAAAAACATCCGCCCTATCTGTTTTTTTCATGAGGAACTCACCTCTCGTGGTAACTAAGTGAACCTCAGTTGGCAGAACCTCTCCTTCAACCAGAGCAGTGATTGTGAAGTCTTTACCTTGATAAACGACCAGAGAATCAGACAAGAGGACAAAAGAGAACGGAGCAGGTCGTTCGTAGGCAACATTATAATTGAAAACCCTCCCAGGCGATTGGGTAATAATTCCTGGGCGGAGGCTGACTGAGGCAGCTATAAGAAGTACAATGACCACCATAGTGCGAAGCAGCCAAAGTGGCGGGCGCAAATCAACCACTTGTTTGAAATCAAAAGGATCAATTTCTCTGGTCTTCTGTTCAATTGCTGCGATAATCAAAGAATCACCGGCTTCCCGATCATTATTCCAACCAAGCTGAAGTATGTTGACCAGACGATCCTGTATATCCTTAAAATGAAATGAAATTAACTCAGCTGCCTGTTTATGACTAATACCGCGTTTGATTTTCCACATTGATAATATCGCTGGCAAAACGAGGAAAGCCAACATGAACAAAGGAAAAAGAAGAGCTAAAAGAAGAAAGCTAAAACGAAAATTTCCAGGAAGGAAAAGAAAATATTCTATGAGAAAAAGTAAGAACCATACAGTAATAGAGCCAATACCAGAAACTACAACCCCCCGGATTATGGAAGCCTGATAATATCGCCTGACAAATTGATCTAATTTGTTAAGCAAATTGGAATAGGACGGATTCTGATAAATTTCCATGAATTGGCAAAAGGGACATAAGTAAATCCGCTTGCAAAATTATCTGAAAAACCAACACGAGCGATATTGGAAAGCTTATCCTAACATCACACTGTCGGGAATAGATGCAGTAGCAATGAGTAATTTTTTTACCTTTGCCACCCTACAATCATATCATTTGGGGGTTCTAAACCTGATATGTCGCTTAAAATAATCTGTTTGAAGAATGGCGCTAGTTACACCTGAAGAACTTATATCGGCGAGTCCGGTTCTACGCAAATTAGGCGGGCGGACTTTAGCCCGTTTAATATTGCGGATTCTTAAGATCGACAGGCTTAATACGTTTTATGATACAATTCATTATGCAGAGCCCGAAAAAGGCTTGAATACCATCATTGATTATTTTGGGTTTAAGTACGAAGTGAGTGAAACAGACTTAAAACGAATTCCGCGAACAGGAGCCTATATCACTGTTTCCAATCATCCTCTCGGTGGTCCGGAAGGTGTTATACTTGCCAGATTAATGCTAAACATCAGGCCGGATTTCAAAATTATAACTAATTTCCTGCTAAGCCGTATCGCTCCTTTATCAGGTTGGTTTATACCAGTTAATCCATTCGAAAGTCACAAAAATTCTAAGTCAAGTTTTTCAGGTATTAAAGAGGCTTTAGGTCAGCTATCTGACGGCAAACCGCTTTGTATTTTTCCTGCAGGGGAAGTTTCAGCCTACCAAAAAAAATGGAAGACGATAACCGATAAAGAATGGCAGCCCTCAATCATGAAAATTGTTCAACGGGCGAATGTACCAGTTATTCCGATCTACTTTGAAGGTAAAAACTCTCTTTGGTTCTATATCTTAGGTTTGATAAATCCACTGCTCCGTACCATCAGGCTACCGGCAGAATTCCAAAATAAACATAATAAACCTTTAAAAATCAGGATAGGTTCACCAATCAATATAGCCGAACAGTCTGATTTTAGCCAATTATCAGATTATACGCGTTTCCTGCGGAATAAGACTTATGCTTTGGGCATTCCCTATCATGAAAAAGACATTCAGAATACACAAATCCTAACACCGGAAGAAAAGATTATTGAAGCCATACCTATAGAAGTTCTCATGGCCGAAATTGCCACACTGCAAGAACACTACCTTTTCAGTATTAAGAATTACTCTGTTTATGCACCGCCTTCTTCCTTCATTCCCAAAATGATGCAGGAAATTGCCCGTTGCCGTGAAATCACCTACAGGGAAGTAGGCGAAGGGACTAATAAAGCACTCGATACCGACAAATATGATGCCTATTTTTATCAACTCTTCATTTGGGATGAGGAGGCCAAAAGGTTAGTGGGCGCATATCGGATAGGACCGGGCCGCGAAATTCTTTCGAAGTATGGACTTGAAGGTTTCTATATTCATAGTTTGTTTAAACTGGATGAAAAGCTAAAACCGGTTCTCAACGAAACGCTGGAACTTGGGCGTTCATTTGTTGTGAAAGAATACCAAAGAAAAGCTACCCCTCTTTATCTGCTATGGAAGGCTTTGCTTGTGCTGCTCTTAAAATTTGAGTACCGTTATCTGATTGGACCAGTCAGCATCAGCGGGCGCTTTTCGAATATTGCAAAAGCCCTTACCATTGAGTTTCTCGCGGCCAATTATTACCAGAATGATCTGGCTGGTTATATAAAGAACCGCGAAAAATCAGAAATCAAATTACATAAAGTAATTGACAGAGAACTCTTCCTTCAGGTAACCAAAGGCGATTTTGCCAAACTTGATAAATATATCCAGGACATTGATCCTAACTTTACGACACCTATCCTGGTCAGGCAGTATGTCAGTATGTTGAACACCAAAACAATCGGGTTCAACGTTGATCCGATGTTCAATAATTGTCTGGATGCACTGATGATAATGGACATCCGTAACGCACCCAAGGCGTTGATGGAGTCTTTGGCAAAAGATCTGAAAGACGCACCCAATCTTGAGAAAATTCTGAACGAGGTAGAATCAAGGGCACACTGAGCAAGGTCTGCACAGATTTTCAAACAGTCATAACTTACAGGGCTACTGAAAATGTGGCCGAAATTCTATAATTTTGCAACTTTTTGGCAAAACCAATTTTCGTCACATGGAAAAACCATATAGAGAATATCGAAATCTTAATCTGCCCGAAGTGGCCCGACAGGTCAATGAATTTTGGGTCAGAGAAAATATATTTGAAAAAAGTCTGGAGAACAGGGCCAATCATAAACCCTATATTTTCTACGAAGGCCCACCATCGGCCAACGGTATACCCGGCATTCACCATGTGATGGCCCGCGCCATTAAAGACATTTTCTGTAGATATAAGACGCAGAAAGGTTATCTCGTCAATCGTAAAGCAGGATGGGATACTCATGGTTTGCCAGTTGAAATCAGCGTAGAAAAGAAATTAGGAATCACAAAAGAAGATATTGGGAAAACCATTTCTGTGGCTGACTATAACAATCAATGCCGGACAGAAGTGATGAAATACAAGGATTTGTGGGATGACCTTACTCGTCGCATGGGTTATTGGGTTGACCTCTCTGATCCTTACATTACTTTTGAAAACAAGTACATCGAAACCGTCTGGTATCTCCTGAAGAAACTATACGAGAAAGGCCTTCTCTACAAAGGTTATACGATTCAGCCATTCTCACCTGCAGCAGGTACAGGGCTTTCAACGCATGAACTAAACCAGCCCGGGTGTTACAAAATGGTAAAAGACAATACGCTGGTAGCGCAGTTCAAACTTATCAGGTATCAAGACTCACAATGGCTGTTTAACAACCTGCATGGAGATCTTTATATGCTGGCATGGACTACCACCCCGTGGACATTACCTTCAAACACCGGGTTAGCTGTTGGAAAAAACATGCATTATGTTAAGGTCAAAACCTTTAATCCTTACACTTCTGAACCGATCACTGTCATTCTCGCAAAAGAACTGGTCGGACGGTATTTTCCGGAAAAGAATGCTGAGCTCATGCTTGCTAATTATGAGGCTGGCCAGAAAGCCATACCATTTGAGATTGATGGTGATTTTACGGGAAAACAACTTGAAGGTTTACGTTATGAACAACTCCTCCCCTATGCAAAACCAGAAGAAGGTGATCCTTTCAGAGTGGTATGTGGAGATTTTGTCACAACGGAAGATGGAACTGGCATTGTACACATTGCTCCCAGCTTTGGGGCAGATGATTTTAAAGTAGGACGTCAGTATAACCTTGGATCGCTCACACTGGTTGACAGACAGGGGAGATTCACTGCCGAAATGGGTGAATTTGCAGGCGTCTATGTGAAGCCTGAATATGCTGCCGATTATGACCCTAAAACAAGCCAGAGTGTTGATGTTGATATCATCGTTAAGCTGAAAAAGGAAAACAAAGCCTTCAAAACAGAAAAATACGAACACTCATACCCCCACTGCTGGCGTACGGACAAGCCCATCCTTTACTACCCACTTGATAGTTGGTTTATAAAGACCACCACCTTCAGGGAAGAAATGCTAAGGCTCAATAAAACGATTAACTGGAAACCCGAATCAACCGGAACCGGAAGATTTGGTAACTGGCTTGAGAATCTGGTTGATTGGAATCTTTCTCGCTCCAGATATTGGGGGACTCCCCTTCCTGTTTGGCGGACAGAAGATGGGGTAGAGGAAATTTGCATCGGCTCAGTATCTGAACTCTATGAACAGATCGAGAAATCGGTAAAAGCCGGTTTCATGCAGAACAACCCGCTGAAAAACTTTAAGCCGGGTAGTCAGACCAAAGAAAACTACGAAGCATTTGATTTGCATCGTCCCACAGTAGATGATATCTTTCTTGTTTCTTTGTCAGGGAAAAAGATGGTTCGTGAAGCCGACCTTATAGACGTGTGGTTTGATAGCGGTGCCATGCCGTATGCCCAGTTCCATTTTCCGTTCGAAAACAAAGAAAAGCTGGCCGACTTCTTCCCAGCTGACTTTATTGCCGAAGGGGTTGATCAAACCCGCGGATGGTTCTTTACCCTACATGCCATTGCTACAATGGTTTTTGGCTCAGTAGCCTATAAAACGGTTATATCGAACGGATTGGTGCTTGATAAGAATGGGAATAAAATGTCAAAACGACTCGGGAATGCTGTTGATCCTTTCGAAACACTTGACAAATTTGGCCCCGATGCTACCCGTTGGTATATGATAACCAATTCTCAGCCCTGGGACAATCTGAAATTTGATGCAGCAGGTATCGGTGAAGTACAGCGGAAATTCTTCGGAACCCTATACAACACGTATTCATTCTTCGCTTTATATGCTAACATTGACGAGTTCAATTATTCAGAAGCAGACATTCCTGCCAACGAGCGATCAGAAATAGACCGTTGGATACTTTCAGAACTCAATACACTGATTAAATCGGTCGATGGATGTTATTCTGATTATGAACCAACCAGAGCTGGCAGGCTAATCGCCGGTTTTGTAGATGAACATCTGAGTAACTGGTATGTCAGGCTATCACGCCGTAGATTCTGGAAAGGTGACTATTCTACCGATAAGATCTCTGCCTATCAGACGCTTTATACCTGCCTGATTACCGTTGCTAAATTATCAGCTCCCATTGCTCCATTCTTTTCAGATCGATTATATACTGATCTTAACGAGGTTACCAGAAAAGAGAATAAAATATCAGTACACCTTACTACCTTCCCAGAATGTGATGCCGGAATAATTGATTCGGAATTGGAACAGCGGATGCAACTAGCGCAAAAAATTAGTTCCATGGTACTTTCGCTAAGGAAAAAGGTCTTTATCAGGGTTAGGCAGCCTTTGGCCAGAATCATGATTCCTGTCCAGAACGAACGAATTGTAAATCAAATTTCTGCCATTAAGAGCCTTATTATGACAGAAGTGAATATTAAAGATATTGAATTTTTGACCAATACCGAAGGTGTTTTGATAAAGAAGATTAAAGCAGACTTCAAGAAGCTGGGATCCAGAATGGGCAAACACATGAAAAATGTGGCTGCAGCCTTGGCTTCGATGGATCAGAACACCATCTCACGACTCGAACAAGGAGAACTCTTTACCATCCATTCGATGGGTGAAGTTCAAACGATTTCCCTTGATGATGTTGAAATATTAACCGAAGACATTCCTGGCTGGGTTATCAGCACCGAAGGTAATCTAACCATCGCACTCGATGTAACTGTGACACCTGAACTAAAAGCTGAAGGAATTGCGCGTGACATTGTAAATCGGGTGCAGAATTTGCGTAAAGAGAACGGGTTAGAGGTTACCGATCGCATCAGATTGTTCATCCATCCTCACGAAGAGATTAAAACAGCTATCAATACCAATTATAACTATATTTGCTCCGAAACACTTGCGGATGAAATTGTAATGATTGACTTGTCGGAAGTAACTGCAAGACAAGTAGCCGAAATTGCCGATGACCTGAAAGTGTGGATGATAATCGAAAAAACGCAGGCTACAAATTAATTTTAGGAGGACCTATTATGTCAGAACAAGAATCAAAAGGAAAAACCAGATACTCCGACGAGGAACTGGAAGAGTTCAGGCTTATCATTCTTGATAAACTTGAAAAAGCACGCCTTGACCTGAAACTACTTACCGAAGCTTATACAAATACCGAAGAGAACGGCACAAGCGATACTTCGCCAACATTCAAGGTTTTGGAAGAAGGTTATCAGGTAATGTCGAAAGAAGAAAACGGTAAACTGGCTGCACGACAGCATAAGTTTATTGCATCGCTGGAAAACGCTCTGATGCGGATTGAGAACAAATCTTATGGGATTTGCCGGGTAACTGGTAAGCTGATTCCCAAAGAACGCCTGCGCATCGTTCCGCATGCTACGCTCAGCATGGATGCAAAGTTGAATCAAGATAAGTAAGACGCCGGACTCACGACGAAAAGGCAAACGCGTTTTGAAAAAAGTAGCCCTTATTGTATCCATAGTACTGATTCTTGATCAGTGCCTGAAAGCATGGATTAAACTAAATATGTTTATTGGTCAGGAATACGAAGCTCTTGGTCAATGGTTTTTGATACATTTTACCGAAAATGAAGGAATGGCTTTTGGTTTCGCCTTTGGTGGAGCCTGGGGTAAACTATTATTAAGCATCTTCAGAATTATTGCTGTTGCTGCTATCGGTTATTACCTGCTTATACTCACACGTTCAAAGACGCGCAAGGGTGTCATCTTTGGATTATCATTAATTTTAGCAGGTGCGTTGGGTAATATTATCGATAGCGCAGTATATGGTTTGTTATTCAGCGAAAGCACCTATTATCAGGTGGCTAACTTCCTGCCCGATGCCGGAGGTTATGCCGGCTTCCTTCATGGTAAAGTGGTTGATATGCTGTACTTCCCTATAATTCAAGCCACAATTCCAAGCTGGTTTCCCGTTTGGGGAGGTGAACCATTTCAATTCTTCAGACCAGTATTTAACTTAGCTGATGCATCAATCACCACAGGTGTATTGTACCTTTTGCTTTTTGAACGGTCGTTTTTCAAAAAAACTGATCCGAACACGCTATAAACTTGTTTGAGCCTCAAGTAATAGCCCGTAAAATTACCAGGATTATTATAATCGATTATAGTAGTTATTTAAAGCACCGCAAAACTTCATTTAAAAAAAACACGTAAGTTTGTAGGTACTATTATACAGTCTTAATATGCAATCAAAACGAGTTGGAACCATCTCGCAGATCATCGGTCCGGTAATCGATGTATCATTTTCGGAAGACGCCACTCTTCCCGATATTTACGAAGCACTTGAGGTGACCCGTCAAAACGGAGAAAAGCTAACACTTGAATGTCAACAACTTATCGGCGAACGCACCGTTAGAACCATTGCAATGGATTCAACAGATGGTTTGCAGAGGGGAATGAAAGTTGAATCAACGGGTAGCCCTATTACAATGCCGATCGGCGAAAAAGTAAACGGCCGTCTTTTTAATGTAATCGGTAAATCAATAGATGGTTTACCCGCTGTAGATAACGCCAATGGATATGCTATCCACCGTGATCCGCCAAAATTCGAAAACCTGACCACTCAGAAAGAAGTACTGTATACCGGTATCAAGGTCATTGACCTCATAGAACCTTATGCAAAAGGGGGTAAAATTGGCCTTTTTGGTGGTGCTGGCGTTGGTAAGACAGTGATCATCATGGAGCTTATCAACAACATCGCAAAAAAATATTCAGGTCTTTCAGTCTTTGCCGGTGTGGGTGAACGTACCCGTGAGGGCAATGATCTGCTCCGCGAAATGATCGAATCAGGTGTTATCCGTTATGGTGAGGAATTCCTAGAAAGCATGGAAAAGGGAGGATGGGATCTTTCAAAGGTCAACATGGACGAACTTGCTAAATCGCAGGCCACGCTGGTTTTCGGACAAATGAACGAACCACCTGGAGCACGTGCAAGGGTTGCCCTTTCGGGTCTGACAATGGCCGAATATTTCCGTGATGGTGATGAAAAGAGTGGCGGACGTGATATCCTGTTCTTCATTGATAATATTTTCCGATTCACTCAAGCCGGTTCTGAGGTTTCAGCTCTTCTGGGGCGTATGCCTTCGGCTGTAGGTTATCAGCCAACACTGGCCACTGAAATGGGGATCATGCAGGAACGTATTACCTCCACCAAAAGAGGTTCTATTACTTCAGTACAGGCTGTCTATGTACCAGCTGATGACCTGACAGACCCGGCTCCTGCGACCACTTTTGCCCATCTTGACGCCACAACAGTACTCTCGCGAAAGATCTCTGAATTGGGTATCTATCCAGCCGTCGATCCTCTTGATTCCACTTCGCGCATTCTCTCGCCTGATGTTGTGGGTGAAGACCATTACAACACGGCACAGCGTGTAAAAAACATCCTCCAGCGATACAAAGAGTTGCAAGACATCATTGCAATTCTTGGCATGGATGAATTATCGGAAGATGATAAACTCATTGTTCACAGAGCTCGTCGTGTTCAGCGCTTCCTTTCCCAGCCGTTCCATGTTGCAGAACAATTTACCGGTACTCCCGGTACCATGGTTTCAATTGAAGATACTATCAAAGGATTCAACATGATCATGGATGGTGAAGTAGATGAATATCCCGAAGCTGCTTTCAACTTGGTTGGAACCATTGATGAAGCCATTGAAAAAGGTCGGAAAATGCTTGAACAGGCCAAAGCATAAGGAACCATGAAACTTCAGATTATAAGACCTGATAGCCAGTTATTTTCTGGTGATAACATCGCCCTGGTTCAATTACCCGGTCTCGACGGATCATTTGAGATACTGGAAAACCACGCTCCAATGATCAGTGCTCTCAAGGCGGGTCGCATTAAAGTAATTGACAACGATAAGCAAACTCAATATTTCACTATCGGTGGTGGAATACTTGAAGTGCTACACAATCAAGTGCTCGTATTGGCTGAATAATCACTTTTAGTATATGTCACAACATCTACGGCATCAGAACTGATTATCAGTTTTGATGCCGTAGATGTTTTTACGTAAGTTAATATTAGCTCATTACTCAGAGATTGCCGGAAGTGAAAGATGGCTTTGAACAATATACCAAGTACTATCGCGCTTTTCAAGTACTCCTGTAAATCTCACCCCCTCCAGATTATAAGGTTTATTTCCCCGAATGAAACTATAGCTAACTATTTCTGAAAACCAGGCAGTAGTTCCCGTGGAATTGACATTAACAACCTGATCACGAACCGACAAATAAGGTTGTTCCAATTGCGCAAACTGGTCATTAAAAGCTTCCTGAATTTGAGACCATCCGGTAAGCCGCTCTGAGCCCTCCGTTCCAAAGACTATAATATCGCTATCGGGCGCCCAGATATTTTGAATTAAGTCTATATCCTGCTTTTCGCTGGCAATAACGTATCGTTCGAGTACCATTTCTACCTTGTTGATCTCTATTTGTAAACTGGCATCACCAAGAAGTTGAATACCAGCAGGCGGCTCATGACAGCAAGAGATTAAAAGCAGACAGATCATAAAGCATAGTAAGCAGTTTTTCATAGCATGTCAGATTATTTTGATGAGCTTCTACAAATATACGACCGAATACCCCGAAATGATCCTTCCTGGAAAACTTTTAACAATGAGTGTTAAATGGCATGCCCTTATGAATTATCAGTACTTTAGCGCCCTTTTATAAACATGACCTATGGATCAGGAATTGTTCAAAATTCTTCTGGTTGACGACCGGCAGGAAAACCTGCTTACACTAGAAAATATTCTGGAGTCACCAGATCTAAAACTTATTAAGGCCACAAATGGAAACGAAGCGTTGGCAATACTATGGGAGCACGATGTAGCACTTGTACTGATGGATGTGCAAATGCCGGGAATGGATGGATTCGAAGTTGCCGAAATTATGCGAAGCCGTGAGAAAACCAAAATGATTCCGATCATCTTTATCACCGCAATCAGCAAAGAAAGACAACATATATTCAGAGGATACGACGCCGGGGCAGTCGATTACCTATATAAGCCACTAGATATTGAGATACTGCGCAGCAAAATAAGAGCATATATTGAACTATTCCGCCATCGGTATGCACTTCAGCAGACAACTGCCAAACTTGAGCAAACTGTTAAAGAGCTGGCAAGGGCTAAGCAAATTGCAGAGGAGGCGACCCAGGCAAAAAGTATCTTTCTGGCTACCATGAGCCATGAAATCAGAACACCATTGAACGGGATTATCGGTATGGCCGATCTGATGACAATGGATGACTTGTCGGAATTACAACGCGACAGAGCAAATGCTATCAGAGAATCAGGAGAATCACTGCTTGAAATTATTAACGATATCCTTGATCTATCAAAAATTGAAGCTAACAAACTTGAATTAGAATTAATCAAATTCAGCCTTCGTGAAGTTTGCCTCAAAACCACACGCCTCATCGCAGTGAAGGCTCGCGAAAAAGAACTTGAGCTACAGCTAAGGGTTGACCCTGCAATTCCGGATATTATCGTGGGCGATCCTGTTCGCTTGCGACAGGTGTTAATTAATTTACTCAGCAATGCTGTAAAATTTACATCGATAGGAACCGTTTCTCTGGACATCAGTATTAAGCGAACCGGTGACAGTACAGCCGACTTTTTCTTCTCAGTAGTGGATACAGGAATTGGCATCGAGTATGAAAAAACTGATATACTATTCGATAAATACAAGCAGGCCAAAATATCAACAACCAGGAAGTTCGGAGGAACTGGTTTAGGGCTCTACATTAGTCAGAAACTTGTCAGCAAAATGGGTGGGACAATAAAAGTTGAAAGTGTTCCCCAAAAGGGTAGCCGGTTCTTTTTCACCCTGCCATTCCAATTCATTAATCAGAATGAAAGGCTGATGATATTACCTGAATATCTTCGCAAAGCCGCCCTGATTGGCCAATCTGACCACAACAATCAACAAATTGTCGATCAGCTCTCCTTCTGGAATTGCGAAACCGTACTGTCATCACCAGAGATGTTTGTCGGCAGCTCCAGAACATTTCCGCATCTGGCCATTATCGATTTCAACACACCGGGCACATACGATTTACTGGAAAATGATTTGTTTAAAGAATTTATGAAAACTGACCCTGTTGTCGTTGCAACCGATGATGATCCAACAGTAGTGCCGCTGAAATTAAAACAAATGACAAGAGAGCTGTACTCTTTGAGTAAACCCTTTGTCTCGGTGGAGCTCCAGAAGATAATTGAATTACACCGCTCTAAAGCGGCAGGATTACAGCGAAATACAACAGATGAAGCGATCACTGGCCAAATGCAATCTTTGCGAATTTTATTAGCTGAAGATCAAGCTATTAATCGCAAGATTGCAGTAGGGATGCTTCAAAAAATGGGCTATACCATAATCGAGGCAGTAAATGGCAACGAAGCCGTTGAGAAATTCATCAACGAACCATTTGATCTGATTCTGATGGATGTACAAATGCCCGAGCTAGATGGCTATGAAGCGACTCGTAGGATAAGAAAGATCGAAGAAGCCCTCGGTACACATATACCTGTTGTCGCACTTACAGCCCACGCTATGAAAGGGGATAGGGAAAAATCGATTGAAAACGGAATGGACGCCCACATCACCAAACCCTTCAAAATGGAAGAATTATATCGGTTAATCAACGAAGTAACCATTAAAAAGCTCAGACATGAATCTCATTAAAAATTTGAAAATAAGACATAAACTGTACCTGATTTCGTTCATCTCGATCTTCAGCATTTTATTGGTCGGCTATACCGCAAATTACTGTGTACAAACAAGTAATGTGGTTTCAATTATCCTTAAGGGACACCGGATTCATAATGTGAATTTTCATGCATCGGTGAGGGACTTTTACAAATACCTGACTACACACGATACAACCGATCTGGTGAGTGCACGACAGAAGATGGATTATTCAGAAGAGCTTGCGCTCGCTTTTAGCACTATCGCTACCAGACCTTACCAAATGAGTTCTGAGAACTTTACAAAATCCGTTTACACATCCTTCCACGAAGCCCTGGGAGATGATTATACTCTGGCACAGCTTACCGCTAACAGAGTGAAATTTCTGCTCTGGTTTAAAAACCCAGAATTGTTCGACGCAGCAAATGTTGCACAAAAAGTATACGAAGCCCAGATACTGGTCAAAAAATCGATGCAAAACATCCTAATAAGTCCCAGTATTGAAAATATCAGACAGTTAAGCGACGACATTCGCATCGTTACCGGCTATGAGAAGCAATTTGCTGATTCAATTAACGCAATTAATGTTCACGTAGTTTCGCTGCTCGACCTTGTCATTATATTAATCGTTATTGTACTTGGAACTGTCACACTACTAATCAGTTTGCTTATCTCATCCTCCATCAGCAACCCTATCCGTTCCATTATAGCAAGTTTTGAAGAACTAGCCAAAGGCGATCTTAACAGCCACATCGAAATCGACTCTAAAGATGAAATCGGACGGCTTGGACAAGCCATTAACAACACGCTGGCGGTTCTGAGAAACATAACGCAACACGCTCGTCAGATTGCAACAGGAAACTATGATAACCTCGTTACCCCGCTTTCTGACAAGGATGAACTAAGCCTCGCGCTCAATGAAATGACCCATTCATTGAAGACCTCATCGGAGGCCATACAAAAAGAAACATGGCAAAAAAACGGTATCGCGGGTCTAAACGATCTGCTTCGTGGTGATAAAGCCCTAAAACAAATTACGGATGAAACCCTCACCTACTTCGTCAGTTACCTCGATGCGCGTATGGGCATTATCTACCTGACTGATGATCACCAACTCTTACACCTTACCTCAAGCTATGCTTATGTGGACAGAACCGGCAATTTTTCAGAAATAAAACCAGGTGAAGGTTTGATCGGACAGGCCGTGGTAGAACAAAAGATGATTGAGTTTAGCGGGATAAGAGAGAATGCTCCAATTTTCAACTCAGGACTCTATGCTGAGATTCCAAATCACCTCCTGGTGTCACCGCTTGTTTTCGACAAAGAGGTCGCAGGAGTTATGGTATTGGCCTCCATGGGCAAATTTTCACCTGAGGAGAAAGAGTTCATCCAACAAGCGGCGGCTATCCTCTCTTCGGCAATATTCTCGGCCATTTCACGAACCCGCATTCAAAAACTGTTGACACAAACCCAGCATCAGACCGAAAAATTGCAAGTACAACAGGAAGAATTAAGGCAAAATAACGAAGAACTTGAAGCTCAGACACAAGCACTAAAGGCTTCAGAAGAAACCCTGCAAACACAACAGGAGGAGCTAAGAGTAACGAATGAGGAACTTGAAGAAAAGTCGAGAAGCCTTGAAAAGGAGCGCGACACCGTGATGCGCAAAAATGATGAACTTGAATTGATGCAGGAAGAGGTTACCAGAAAGGCCAATGATCTCGAAATTACCTCAAAATACAAATCGGAATTCCTGGCCAATATGTCGCATGAACTCCGTACCCCCCTCAACTCCATTCTGGTTCTATCGCAGTTATTGGTCGAGAACAAGGCCCAAACCCTTTCAGCAAAACAGATAGAATTTGCACGTACAATCAACAGTTCCGGGTCTGATCTGCTTTCTCTTATCAACGATATTCTTGATTTATCAAAAGTAGAATCCGGAAAAATTGAACTTGTGATTGAACGAATGGACATTGCTGATACTTTTAACATGCTCAGCTCGATCTTTCTACCCATGGCAACGGAAAAGTCTATCGGCCTTGAATTCATCATCGATACAAAAAAACCAATCGCCATCCACTCTGATGCGAAGAGACTCGGCCAAATAATGAAGAATCTGATAAGTAACGCGATCAAATTCACCGATCACGGCAAGGTGACCTGCCGGTTCGGGAACATCCCGGCTGATGTAAAAATTAAACGCAATGATCTTAAAAATAAGAAGTTGTTCTGCTTCACCATCGAGGATACCGGAATCGGCATTCCTCCAGAAAAACAGCAACTGATCTTTGAAGCCTTCCAACAGGTTGATGGCACAACGAGTCGAAAATATGGAGGTACCGGTCTCGGACTGACTATCTCACGTAGTTTTGCAGAGATCATCGGGGGTGAAATACAACTATTCAGCAAACCCGGAATAGGAAGCAAGTTTATGCTGATTGTTGGAGAATCTGTTGATACGGTTAAGGCTTCTTCAACAGGGGATATTTCTGTCCCGCAAAGCGATACGGCAAATTCCAATGCAGAAAAAACGAACGAAAAACCATTTGCAACAACCTTTGTCAGCAACGGTCCGGTACTGATTAAAAAAGAAGGGCTGAACACGTTGCTCATTATTGAAGACGATAACAATTTTTCGTCAGTTCTAGAGTCCCTGGCTACCGAAAAAGGGTTTCAGTGCATCATTGCCCATGATGGAGAAACAGGGCTTCATTATGCCGATTATTATAAGCCTGACGCAATTATCCTCGATGTAGGATTACCCGGTATTGATGGTTTTGAGGTCATGCGTCGCCTAAAAAGCAATCCGGATACAGCCAGGGTACCTGTCCACTTCATCACCGCCAACGATAACCAGTTAGACGCCTTAAAGCTGGGCGCTATCGGATTCCTGACAAAACCAGTTAGTCTTGAAAAACTTTCGCAGTCGTTCAAACGGATTGAGGATATTATCTCCAGACAAGTAAAACGGCTTCTGATAGTTGAAGATGACGCCGCGATGAGTCATAGCATCAAAGAACTAACTACAGCCGACGGGGTAGAAATCAAGGAAGTAGCCGATGGAAGCGAAGCTTATGCATACCTGCTGGGTGAAATTGTTGACTGCATAATTCTCGATCTTGGATTGAAAATGATGTCAGGGTTTGAACTACTGGAGAAAATAAGAACAAACGAAAAACTAAAACAAATTCCGGTCATCATTTATACAGGGAAAGATTTATCGCGGGAAGAAGAAGAAAAACTAAAACGTTATGCTGACAGCATTATCATTAAAGGAGTCAAGTCACCCGAACGTCTGGTCGCTGAAACAACTTTATTCTTACATCAGGTAGCGCATAAATCGGAAGCAAATCATAGGCAACAGATGCCCGATTCACTCCCAGATAAGGATTCTGTGTTGAAAGGGAAAAAAATTCTTATCGTTGACGACGATATGCGCAACGTATTTGCACTTAGCAGTGTGCTCGAAGAAAAAGGACTTGTTGTGATGGCCGGACGTAATGGTATCGATGGACTTGAAAAACTCGGTAAAAATGACGATATTAGCCTCGTATTAATGGATATCATGATGCCCGAGATGGATGGGTATGAAGCCATGCGGCAAATTAGATCCAACAAGGATCTAAAGCACATACCGATTATCGCATTGACGGCTAAAGCAATGAAAGACGACCGTGAAAAATGTATAGCAGCCGGAGCCAATGATTATTTGGTAAAACCTGTCGATACAGCTAAATTGATATCATTGCTAAGGGTTTGGCTTTACAAATAGGAAAAGCGTTTGTTATGAATCAGAGATCTAAAATACTAATCGTTGATGACAAGGAGCAAAACCTGATTACCCTTGAAGCCATTCTGGGAGATTTTGAGGTTGATTTTATAAAGGCTTTGTCGGGCAATGAGGCATTGGCATTAAGTCTTGAAAACGATTTTGCTTTGGCAATTATCGACATACAAATGCCGGACATGGACGGCTATGAGACCGTAAAACTAATGCGTC
The DNA here is from genome assembly GCA_001768515.1 of Bacteroidetes bacterium GWE2_42_24. GTDB lineage: Bacteria > Bacteroidota > Bacteroidia > Bacteroidales > TTA-H9 > GWE2-42-24. The sequence goes on from MEOA01000001.1 coordinate 297,513, forward strand.
AGGTAAAGCGGACACGAAACCTGCCTATAATATATGTTTCGGCTATCTACAAAGAAGAATTTCATGTTGTCAAAGGCATTGAAGCAGGTGCTGTTGACTTCATTGTCAAACCCATACTCCCCGAGATACTGAAAGGAAAAGTAAAAGTATTTCTGGAACTCTACCGGCATCGGGTACATCTGGAGGATCTGGTAAAACAACGTACTGAAGAACTTGAGCGGGCTAACCTGCAATTTCAACGCGAAAAAGAAAAAGCTGAAGCCGCCACTACATCAAAATCTTTGTTTCTGGCCAACATGAGCCATGAAATCAGGACTCCCCTGAACGGCATTATTGGTATGACCAACCACCTGAAAAAAACTACATTAAACGAAGAACAGACCGACATTGTAGACATCATCAGCACCTCAGGTGATTACCTGCTGGCAATCATCAATGATATCCTCGATTTCTCAAAGATCGAATCGGGTCAAATCGAACTTGAAGAAAAGGAAATGGATATCCTTAAACTGATAGATGAGCTTGTTAAAACCTTCAAACCTCGCCTTGAATCGAAGCAGGTAGAACTGACACATCACCTTTCGATCAATGTTCCCCGGTTCGTTATAGGCGATCAGGTCAGGGTGCGCCAGATTTTCATCAATATCATAGGCAATGCCATCAAGTTTACAGCCAAAGGGAGCATCAAAATTGAAGGCAGGGTGCTGAGCGAAGAGGGAGACACAATCAAACTCAAATTCCATGTAATTGATACAGGGATAGGAATACCAACCGAACGGACCGATCATATCTTTAAGCTTTTTTCACAGGGGGAAACAAGTACTACCCGCAAATACGGCGGAACAGGTTTGGGTCTTGCCATCTCTAAAAATCTTTGTGAACTGATGAACGGTTCGATAGGGGTGAAAAGTCAACCAGGGGTCGGAAGCGATTTCTTCTTCAGTATTCCATTCAGAATTGCGCGTTTGCAGACACCTGCACTGGAACCAGCAAATAGAACCCTTTCGAAGATAAACGACCTTGACATAAAAGAGTTGAGAATTCTTCTGGCTGAGGACAATCTGATTAATCAAAAAGTAGCTTCCATCTCCTTAAAAAAGCTTGGCTGTAAGTACGACATCGCTATTGATGGTATTCAGGCGGTCGCTATGTATAAAAAGAATGATTACGATGCCATTCTTATGGACATACAAATGCCCGAGATGGATGGCATTGAAGCCACAAAGGTGATCAGACAACTAGAAACAGCGCACAATGAATTACATCCAATTACCATCATCGCTATGACGGCCAATGCGATGATTGAAGACCAGGACAGGTACCGTCGTGCGGGAATGGATGGCTTTATTCCCAAGCCTTTCAAACCTGATAAACTGGCTGAGGTATTGAGCAATGTCAAAAAACGATGAAGTCAAATGATAAATGAAGAGATAAATGAAATTCAAAACATAGAAATCCGCCTATTTCTTGAAGCGCTATTCCAGCGTTATGACTACGATTTCAGAAACTATTCCCAGGCTCACATCAAACGAAGAATTCTTCACCGGATGAACCTGAATAATTTCAAAAACATTAGTGAGATGCAGCACCGCATCTTGTACGACCCATCATTTGTACAACAAATCCTGCTTGATCTCAGCATCAATGTTACGGAAATGTATCGCGATCCCAGCTTTTATGCAGCAGTAAGAAAAGAGGTCATCCCCATCCTGAAGACCTATCCATTCATCAAGACATGGCATGCCGGTTGTTCAACAGGCGAAGAAGTCTATTCGATGGCCATTTTGATGAGGGAGGAAGGCCTTCTGAACCGTTCACAGATCTATGCTACTGACTTTAACCACAAAGTTTTAAAAATAGCTAAAGAAGGAATCTACCCTATTGACCAGATCAAGGATTATACCACCAATTATCAGAAATCAGGTGGAAAGGAGTCTTTTTCAAGCTACTATGATGCTAACTATAATTCCGTCATTATCGACAGTTCATTAAAGAAAAATATCGTCTTCGCTGATCATAATCTTGTCACTGATAGTGTATTTGCCGAAGTAAATCTTATAATTTGCCGTAACGTCCTGATCTATTTTAACCGTGAACTTCAGGACAAAGTCATCAAACTCTTTTTAGATAGTCTGGCTCCCGGAGGTATCCTATGCCTTGGATCGAAAGAGAACCTTCAGTATTCTACACATTTTGAAATGTTTAGCGTAATCGATGCGCATGAAAAAATCTATAGAAAAGAGTACCGCCATTAATTAATAGTGACTATGATTGAGCAAAAATCTTTTCCTATATATAAGCCATTAGCCATCGTCATCGGAACATCAGCGGGCGGTGTGGAGGCGCTTACTAAAATATTCATAGGGCTGCGTGCAGGCTTTTCAATTCCCATCTTAGTTGTACAACATATCAGTCCTTCGTCCGATAGCTATCTGCCGAAGCACCTCAACAGGCTCACAACAGTATCTGTTAACGAAGCCATCGATAAAACATCCATTGAAGAATTTAATGCCTATCTGGCGCCTCCCAACTATCACATGCTCGTCGAAGAAGACAGAACTATTTCCCTTACAGTAGATGAAAAAGTAAGCTATGCCAGACCAAGCATTGATGTCCTGTTCGAAACCGCATCCAGAGCATACGGAAGAAATCTTCTTGGTGTTATTATGACCGGTGCCAATGCTGACGGTGCATCAGGGTCAAAATTGCTCCGGGAAATGGGGGGATTTCTGGTTGTCCAGGACCCTAAAAGTGCCCACATCTCAACAATGCCTGAGGCAGCTTTGCAACTTGCCGGAGCCGACTATGTTACCAATCTGGAAGGTATTATTGAATTTCTAAACCAACTGAAATAAAAAAACCGACCAATGGCCGGTTTGTGGTGTTGACTGGAATTGAACCAGTGACACACGGATTTTCAGTCCGTTGCTCTACCAACTGAGCTACAACACCGTTGGTTTTAGCGACTGCAAAGATAAAAACATTTCAGCTAAAGTTCCAAAAATATTTGAGCATATTTTAATAAATATTATCCCTCAGCTATTTATATGTCATATTGTGCCCAGTAATCCTGAAAAGAGTCATTGTAATTTACCCACAATCGTCATTTTTAAGCCAACAGATTACCTCGCCCTAACTATCTTTAGTTACTAACAAAGTCAACCGGGTTCTATTAATTAATAATTACAACCAGAAAACTTCACATTCTTAGCGCCTGATCATTATTCCGATCATAAAATCCGCTACCATGCTATCCATTAGCTTGCTCAGGCATGAAAGACCACATTGGATTTAAATAACAAAGCCCTCATTTCCTTTCAGTTTGATCCGCTAAAGCCCATTCAACGGCATAGTCTGACTTTCGGTAAAATACGGTATTACCCATTTGTGCTATGATTCCCGGATAGAAAGAGGCGATCCTACACACCCATAAGGATCAGTAAATGAAAAACTGTACAAACGAGTATAGTAACATGTTTGGAAGGCAAATCTTTTCTTCTGTTGCTTGTATCAGCAGAACAGATTCCCAAATTTAAAAATTCAGCCTGATGCAATCGGGATATAGGGTTAAGTTTAAAAGTGCAGCGTTGCGATTCAAAACCATCTCACTTTTTAAGATCAACCGTAGATCAACCGTAGATCAACCGTAGATTAAACGTAGATTAAACGTAGATTAAACGTAGGTCTAAGGTCAATCTATGTTTAATTTTCGCTTAAAATCCGGCCAAAATCCTGTTTAAATCCATTTCAAATGAAAACAATAACTATACAAAAACCATATTTAGCACATATCCGGATAAAAAGAAGTTAAACTAAAAGGAGGAAACGTCGACCTGAAGAATCGTTAATACAACGATGAAGATAAATGGCCACCAACAGAAACATATTCACAAAAATCAACGGCCTATCGATCCAATGGCGTAATTGTCTGAACCTGCCAATAAATACATAAATAAATTGCTAACCATTAATTCATCAACCAACGGGCTTGGAAAACAAGAAAACATTGCCGGAGAAGCAGCTATCTTTGCACTCTATTCACAAATGACATGAACCTGGTAATCGATATTGGGAATACAAGGGTTAAGCTGGCTCTTTTTGAAAAAGAAATCATGGTGGCCTTCGCCCAAAATGAAGAACTTACGATTGGTTGGTTGGAAGACTTTATAAATACCTATGTAAATGGGACATCATCTTTTACTACAATTATCAGCAGTGTAGCAGAAGAACCTGACTCAATAGTTAAATGGCTTGAAACACAAGGAAAAGTAATCCATCTAAGTCAAAATATAAAGGTACCTCTTGATATTCAATACAAGTCGCCCGAAACATTGGGTTCCGACCGGTTAGCAGGAGCAGTAGCAGCATGGAATCATTATGGTCCTGGAAATATTCTGGTATTTCAGGCTGGTAGTTGCCTGACACATGAATTTCTATCAAAGGAAGGAGGATTTATGGGAGGAGCAATATCACCGGGTATGGGAATGCGATTTAAATCGTTACATACTTTTACCAGCCGTCTTCCGTTAATTTCCCATCAAGAGATCAGATTGCTGACTGGCAGAACAACCGAAGAGTCAATTCTAAGTGGTGTAATTAATGGAATGGCTGCTGAAATTGATGGAACTATAAATTGTTATAGGGATAAATATGTTGAATTAAAGGTTATTCTGACCGGCGGTGATTTGAATTATTTTGATAAACGACTTAAAAATAGCATCTTTGCACACCCAAATTTAGTCCTGGATGGACTTAACTTAATTTTAAGGTTTAATGAATCTATACCATAAGTTACGAGTATTAGGCAGCATATTGCTGATTAGCGGTGCGTTGCCCTCATTCGGACAGACAGGAACCAGCAGCCCCTACTCTAACTTTGGAATCGGTGACTTAGTCCCGGTAACCAATTCAAGAACAGCTGCAATGGGCGGGGTAGGATACGCACTTCGTGGAGTTTCACAGATTAATCCTTCAAATCCTGCCTCTTACACGTCGTTTGATAGTCTTTCCTTTACAGTTGAAGCTGGAATGTATGGAAACTTTTCGACGCTTACCACCACATCGGCTACTGAAAACGCTTCCAGTGCCGGTTTAGCGCATCTGTATCTTGGTTTTCCGGTTACCCGATGGTATCGGGTAAGCTTTGGAATAATGCCCTATAGCTCTATCGGGTATAGTATAAAGGATATGCAGGCCGATCCCATCATGGGACGAGCACTTCGGATCTATGAAGGGGATGGGGGTCTCAACCAATATTTCTTTGGAAACGGATTTAAACTCGGAAAGAATTTCTCAGTAGGACTCAATATTTTCTATCTTTCTGGTAAACTGGAACGTTCTAGGATGCTCAATTTTCCCGATTCAGTGTATACGCTCAACACCCGTGTAACCAACACAACATCAATCGGTGACATAAATTTCTCGGTCGGCGTTCAATACCATCCAACATTAAAAAACGGAGACCTATTAACTCTGGGAGTTGTTTATGGACATTCCAGAGAACTTAGTTCCTCTACGGAAGAATTGGTCGAAACGCTCTTTGGTGGACTCGACAACGGGACTGAGTATTCGAATGATACAATCATATACAATTCGGATCTGAAAGGCAAGATAAAGCTTCCAATGAACCTTGGGTTTGGGATTGGTTATGAAAAGCCGGATAAATTTACCTTCAGTGCCGAAGGCAGTTTCTCCAACTGGAGCGATTATACCTTCTATGGCAAAACCGACTCATTGAGAAATTCATTCAGGGTAGCAGCAGGACTGGAGTTCATTCCTGATAACAGGAGTATTTCAGGTTACTGGAAAAAGATAAGATACCGTGCAGGCTTTCGCTATGCACAAACCTACCTGAAACTACGCAATCAGGGGATTGATGAATATGCCATCAGTTTCGGCATCGGCCTTCCGCTGCGCAAGATGGCCACAACCATAAACTTGGGCGGAGAATTCGGCAGCCGTGGCACCACTGATCAGAATTTGATCAAAGACAATTTCTTTCGGTTTACTTTAGGTATCTCCATTAGTGAAAGATGGTTTGTAGTTCCGAAATACGATTAACAAATCGGATTTTAAAGTATGGCATTAACTTTGTATTATTCACATAGCTATTATAGTTATTATTGAAATATCTACACAAAATGAAAACAAGTATTAAAACCCTTATTCTTGGAATCGGTATGGCGGTTGCCACGATTTCAACGTCTGATGCACAGAATCAGGGAATAACCGACAAAGGCTCCAAATATGGAGCCGATAGTGTCAGTTGTATTACTAATCTATCGCTTTATAAAGAATTTTACAGGCAACAGAATTACAAGGATGCGCTTCCATACTGGCGCTGGGTGTTAAAAAACTGTCCAAGAGCCCGGGAAAATACCTTTCTTGATGGAATAAAAATTATGGAATACAAAATCCATAATGAAAAGGACGCTAAAAAGAAAGATGCCTTCGTTGATACCCTAATGATGGTATTTGATGGTCGAATCAAATATTTTCCCCGGCATTACAAGACCTTCGAACCGCAGGAGGGAACAATTCTTGGTCGCAAAGGAGTCATGCTCTATGAGGTTAAACCGGAAGCCAACGACCAGATTATTGAAATTCTTAAACGCAGCATTGAACTTGAAGGAGCCGCGACGCCCGGTGATGTCATTGTTTATTACTTCCGTGCCGTGGTAAACCGTGTTAAAGAAGGTAAAGCCGATTCATCCGCTATCGTTGATGTATACGATCAGGTAAGTGAACTAATCGATGCCAACCTGAATACTTATGCACAGGATGAAAAAATGCGTGTAAACTGGGAAAACATCCGCAACAACGTCGAACTCACATTCGAACCGTACGCGACCTGTAAAGATCTGACCGCAATCTATGAAGCCAAATTCAAAGCTACACCAGAAGATATTGCCCTGCTTCAAAAAATCACGAAGATTTTAGATAAGAAAAAATGTACCGATACTCCTCTTTTCTTTCAGGCAACACAAAACCTTCATAAACTTCAGCCCGATGCTGTTTCAGCATACATGATGGCAAGGCTGCTGCTGAAGGAGGAAAAATATGCTGAGGCTATTCCTTACCTGAAAGATGCATTAGAACTTCAGACCGATAACAACAAGAAAAGCACTTCCGCCTATTTACTGGCATCTGTTTATCTGAGTTTAAAAAACTATACAGCCTGCCGTTCTTATGCTCAAAAAGCCATGGAGTTACGTCCATCTGACGGCAACCCTCTCCTTCTTATAGGTGATGCTTATGCAGCCAGCGCAAAAGACTGCGGCGATGATGAGCTCAGCAAAAAAGCTCCCTACTGGGCTGCTGTCGATAAATACATCCAGGCCAAACGACTTGACCCTTCAGTAGCTGAGGCAGCCGACAAACGAATCGGTAACACATCAGCTGCCTTCCCGACACAGGAAACAATCTTCTTCAACGGAAAAAAGGTTGGCGACACCTACAAGGTGGAATGCTGGATTAACGAAACCACCACCATTAGAGCTGCTCGTTAATAAAATGATTGCCATGAAAGCAATTCACTTTCTGGTTAATACAGGCATCGTCAGTCTTCTCGGACTGACGATGCTCTTTTCATGTAAAAATGATATCCGTATTATTCAAGCCTTTAATTTAAAGGACAGCATACCAAGCGAAACAGCCCGCAACGTTGAGATGATCTATAGTGATTCGGGCTATACAACAACTATTCTGAAGAGTAAGATGTTAGAAACATTTGAAGGAGAGAACCCCTACATTGAATTTCCGATCGGTTTGCATGCACGCTTTTATGACAGAAATAAACGTATCACCTCAACACTCAGGGCCGGTTATGGGAAAAGCTTTACAAAGACGAAACTACTTGAAGTCCGCAGCGATGTCGTCATTGTAAATCTTGAAAAGGGAGAACGTATCAATACTGAAAAATTAATCTGGGATCAGTCGAAACGAATGATCTACACTGATGCTTATGTAAAAATTACCGGTCCTGATAAGATAATTTTTGGCAGAGGACTGGAAGCAGACGAATCGATGAAGAGACGGACGCTCAAACATATAAGTGGTGAAATAATGATAGAAGATGAAAAGAAATGAAAGAATTTGAACTTCATACCTCTGCCATCGAAATCATCTGCGATCGAAAGGTTAGCGTCTTAACGTTTTGAATTTCTAAAAAAATTTTTTTAACTATAACAAACTGTGTACATTTGCAGCCTGTTAAAAATTTTATGTTAAAATGGCAATACTAGGAAACATCCGCAAACATTCTGGATATGTTGTAGCTCTGGTTGGCGTCGCTATCGGTGCCTTTGTTATCGGCGATATCGGACTCAAAAACATGAGGACCCAGACCAATATTGGAAACATTGATGGAGAAGAGATTACCTACAAGGTCTTCGAACAAAAAGTGGAGGAGAACACCGTGCTCACCAAACAGGGCATGGGAAAAGAAAACCTCACGATGGAGGAAACATATACTGTCAGACAGAATACATGGAATCAGATCGTCAACGAACTGATCATGGATAAACAATATGATGCCCTTGGATTGTCAATTTCAGAAGAAGAGTTAACCGATCTGATTCAGGGCCCCACTCCTCATAGGTTTATTGTTCAAAACTTCACCAATCCGGAAACGCAGCAATTCGACCGGAATCTGCTCCTGAACTTCCTTCAGACAGTTGATCAACGTGAACCAGCCGTTCAGAAACAGATGGAAAACCTGATTGTCATGATTAAGGCTGATCGTTTGACCCAGAAATATAACAATCTGGTTGGAAAAGGCTACTACCTGCCCAAGGCACTATTGAACAAAGATTTCGCGATGAAGAACACCAAAGCCAACTTCCGTATGGTTTCGCAGTCTTTCTCGATGATTGGTGACAGTGCCGTTAAAGTGACCGATAAGGATCTGAAGGCCTATTATGATAAAAACCTTAATATTTACGACCAAACGGAATCACGTGATATCGACTATGTATTATTCGAAGTTGCTCCTTCACAGGATGATAGGATCCGTATGGCCCGTGAAATGGACAACCTTTACAAGGAAATGAATTCCACGACTGACCTTCCCGCTTTCATCAACTTCAATTCCGATATTCCCTATGATAGCACCTTCATGAAAAAAGGTACACTTCCTGTTCAGATCGACAGCCTGATGTTCGCTTCGGCAACCGGTACAATGGGGGGCCCATGGATCGACAACGATGTATACAACATTGCCCGTCTGGTAGATCGTCAGTCACGCCCCGATTCATTAAAAGCCAACCATATCCTCATTTCTTTTAAAGGTGCCTATAATGCTGCAGAAACCGTAAAGCGCTCAAAAGAGCAAGCCATTGCTTTAGCCGACAGTCTCCTTGCCGTGTTAAAGAAAGATAAAAAGAACTTCACTGCCCTGGCCATAAAATTCTCGAACGATCCTTCGGTAACTAAAAACAATGGAGAAATAGGCTGGTTTGCAGAAGGGCAAATGGTTGCACAGTTTAACAAAGCAGTGTTAGACAACCCGGTCGGTTCATTGGTTAAGATCGAAACACCGTTTGGTTTTCACGTGATCGAGGTAACCGGAAAAACAGCTTCGATTGAGAAGGTTCGTGTAGCTATCCTGAAGCGCTCCATTGCGCCAAGCAATGCTACAATTCAGACAATTTATGCAAAGGCTGCTACTTTTGCCGGGCAAAACCACGATCTGGCATCATTTGACAAAACTGTAACAGAGCAAGGCCTGAACAAAAGAACAAAAGAATACATCAACCCAATGGATCAACAGATCCCGGGTATGAAAACACCCCGTGAAGTAATCCGCTGGGCCTTCGATCCAAAAACTGAAGTTGGTAATGTATCCGAAGTAAAAGACGTTGACGGAAACTTTGTTGTTGCCGTGGTAAAAACTATCCGTAAGAAAGGTATTGCTCCTTTCGAACAGGTGAAGGAAATGATTCAACCTACCGTTTTAAAAGAAAAGAAAATCGAGAAACTGGTTGAAAAAATGAAAAACATCAATGCCAAGTCCATTGAAGACTATTCTTCAAAGCTTCAGGCAAAGGTGGATACCATTACCGATATCTCCTTCTTCTCTTTCAATGTACCAATGGTTGGACGCGAACCGGCCCTTCTGGGAACCATATTCTCGTTGAATGCACATGAAATCAGTAAACCGATCAAAGGAGCCAATTTCGCGATGGTTGTCGTTGTAGATCAGTTTTCTGATGCCCCTGCCCGCGATAATCTGAGTGTTGAAAAGAAACAACTTGAAAATAGTTTCAATTCGCGTGTTTCAAGTAACCTCTTCAAAATCCTGGAAAAAGAAACTCCAATTGAAGATAACCGCGTGATATTCTTCTAGAACCATTTACGAACTTAAAACTGCGGGTCGTATCCTTGAGATACGACCCGTTTTTTATTTACTTTCGCATACCCACGACCTATTAAAATGATCAGGCACGAAACTATAGAGAAAGTACTCGACGTTGCACGGATTGAAGAGGTAATTGGTGATTTTGTCAGCCTCAAAAAGAGGGGGGGTAACTTCATAGGCAATTGCCCGTTTCACAATGAGAAGACCCCTTCATTCGCTGTATCTCCTGCAAAAGGTATCTATAAATGCTTTGGCTGCGGAGTATCCGGTAATGTCTTTGGTTTCATTATGCAACATGAGCACTTGTCATATCCGGAGGCAGTAAAGCATGTCGCTTCACGTTACAAGATTGAGGTAGAAGAAGAGAAGCCCTCAGCTGCTGAGATGGCTCAGATCGATGAGCGCGAAAGCCTCATGGCGGTAACTACCTTTGCAGCTGAATGGTTTCAAAAGCAACTTTTCGATACCGGGGCAGGGCAAGCTATCGGACTTTCGTACTTCAATGAACGCGAATTCAGAACCGACACTATAAAGAAGTTTGGATTAGGATACTCTCCGGAATCACGTGATGCTCTAACAAAACAGGCTATCGAAAATGGCTATAAGCTCGAGTATCTCGAAAAAACAGGCCTCACTATCGTTAAAGAAAACTATCAGGTCGATAGGTTTCGCGGCAGGGTAATCTTTCCAATTCATAATGTCGCGGGTAGGGTGATCGGATTTGGGGCCAGAATTCTGGGCTCTGACAAATCAACGGCTAAGTACCTGAACAGTCCGGAATCAGATATCTATCACAAAAGCAGCGTCCTTTATGGCCTCTTTCAGGCGCGTAAAGCCATTGCCGATCTCGATAACTGCTGCCTGGTTGAAGGCTATACTGACGTAATCTCGCTTCATCAGTCAGGAATAAACAACGTGGTAGCCTCTTCGGGTACCTCACTGACTACCGACCAGATCCGTATGATCAGGCGATATACCCAGCACATCACCATCCTTTACGATGGAGATGCTGCCGGCATCAAAGCTTCTTTCAGAGGTATTGATATGATATTGGCTGCCGATATGACCGTTCGCATCGTACTGTTTCCCGATGGAGAAGACCCGGATTCATTTGCCAGAAAACATCATCCTGATGAAGTAAAAAGGTTTATTACAGAAAATGCCCGCGATTTTATCCTGTTTAAAACCCAACTGCTGCTTGATGAAGCATCGGGTGATCCTATCAAAAGAGCTGCGCTGACAGGTGAAATGCTTGAATCGATAGCCCTTACCCCAAATGCCCTCCTGAGAAGTGAATATCTCAAAGAGTGTAGCCGTATCATGGATGTCGATGAACAGACCCTGACATGGGAATTGAGCAAGATCCTCAGAAAAAATCTCAAAAAAGGGAACGAAGAGGCAAAAGCTCTTTCAGATTCTACGCGCATTACTAAACCGCAGGAAAAAGAAATACAAGAAATTGACCGGCTGTTAATCCATGAGGAGAACCTGATCAGAGTGCTTGTAAATTATGGTAATATGTCGTTCGAAATCAAATCTGCCAATGAAGACAACGCGATTTCTGTTGAAAAATACCCGGTAGCTGAATTTATCATCAATGACCTCAATGCAGATGAATATTTATTTCAAAGCCAGGTCTATCAGAAAATGTTTGACGAAATCAAAGAAGGATTGACCAATGGAAACCTCCCTTGTGATCGCTATTTTATAAACCATCCTGACAACGAAATCAGAGTAATTGCTACACATCTGGCTGCCGATTTCTATGAGATAAGTCCCCTCTGGGAAACCGATAAGGGTATGCCTACACCCACCGAAAGTGACAAGATCAGCCTTCTGGTTAAGGAAACCCTATTAAAGTTGAAACTAAGAAAGGCAGAGAACCTGCGTAAGGGAATCTTACTAGGTCTTTCTCTGCCTGATATAACCGAAGAAAATGTCTTAAAAGTGCAAGTTCAACTGGTTCAAATTAATGAATTTATACAGGCTCTGAAAAATGAACTTGGCCTTTCCAGCAGATAACTTTTCAACCCTACCAGAAAAACTTTCCTGTTATAGTATTCCCTTTGGCATCAGTCATTTTGAATAAGTAGATTCCTGACGCTTCACTGTTGAAGGGGACTGCAGTACTAATTCCAGTCATGCCATCGAGCGAATGCACCAGACATTGCTGCCCTTTGCTGTTGTATACCTCCAACTGTCCTCCTGCCTGAGATATACAACCGTTACACCTGATGAGTAAAATGCCCGATAAGTGTTCCGGAATAATTAAAAATCGTGAAAAATCATTTGTATAACAGTCGGACAGGCTGATCACCACCGAGTCTGCGGCATTACACCCGAATTCATTTTCAACTGAAACAGAAACAGTGATAGCATCATTCAACAACTGGTTGTACCATATCATTGCCTTTGGAGACTCATCACCTGTATTCCATAAATAGGATGAGAATTCTTCACCCGGGTCTAAAAGGATACTTGCACCCCTGCAGATGGAGGTATCGGAGCCCAGACAAGGCCGGGGAAGAGGAAAGGCTGTGATCGCTATCGATGCTGTATCTGATAAGCCGCAGGTATTCTCCATTACGGCAGATATAATGGCAGACTCTTCTGGAGCTGCAACAGATGTATTGAAACCCTGCGCTACAGGATACATTTCGTTAGTGGTGTACCAGTTGATATGGTGGAAGGGCAGGGGAGAAGCCTTAAGCGTAATTAAATTAGTTTCATTCGGGCAATACGCCACCGGATCCACACTTATCAGCGCTTTCATGGGAGGCCGCTGAATGTATAAAGCCATCGTATCACAAACCAGAGACAGATTACCTATCGTTTTGCAATAAAGGGAAACCCTTCCGATGGCAATATCGGCCACTCCGGGCTCATATAAGACACTTAATCCCTGTGAATGAGAAAAGGCACCATCCCCCAATGTGAACCAGCGTAAACGGTTAAAATAACCACCAAGAGCTTCCAGAATAATAGCAGAATCAGAATTGCACATGACTGTATCGTTCAGTGAAAGCCATGCTCTTGCCATCCCTGGAAGCAGAATATCATCAAGCCAGGCACAATCACGCCACAAACCATTAAATATATCTTTGCTGTATATCCAGGTGAAGGTCCGGTAACCGCTGTCGACAGGAAAAGCAACCTGTTGCCATTCGGTCCGTCCTGACCAGGAGCCCATATCAGTATTACCAATCCTGAATGTCAGCTCGTCATATTGCTGTTCGCTCTCAGTCTTAATCCAAAAACTTACGGTATCGGGCTTAGCTACAAAATAACTCAACGATAAGACCGATCGGCCATTATCAGGTGGACTGGCTGAACGCAGGCTGTACCTTCCGCTATGTGAAGTAATCGAATCAAGCGACCAGGGTTGGTCAGTTGTAATGCTCCATGGCAATCCAGTTGTGGTAGCTGATTCCCAGTCTTCCATAAGAGCCGATGTTGTTTGAATATTCGCAAGTTGCCTGGCAAAAGGTTGGCCGGTCATTGAAACCAAGATCCTCACATGCTGGCCGGTCACAACATCAGCAGGCCATTGGCAAGTGGTTACAAGCACTACAGAATCGCCAGGATTAATCTGACCGACAGAGAGTGATTCAGACAAAAAATGTACCCCTGTATGCTCAGCTGAGAAAACAGCCTCACCGGATGGAAAGGGAATTGATCCCTGATTAATGACGGTGAACCACAATTGAAATGTTTCGCCAGGGTCGGGGGTTCCATTGGTGAAAATTGATTCTTCCATCAGGGAAGCCTGAACCAATAGTAAATCGGGAGCGGCGATCCTCAGATAAAGAGCCTGTAACTGAATGGTATCATCAGCAAGAAGAGATAGCATGCAGGCAGCAACGGCATCCTCCGGCGCTTCGGCTAAAGTATAAAGGAGAGCAATACTGTCGACCTCAAGGGAATCTCCGGGTTGAATGAGCCCTGAAATATTTACGCTTTCAACAGGGGTTAGAAAGGGAGAGTCGGTTGTTAGCCTAACTGCACAGTTGCCGATGGGAACCTGTCCGGTATTAACCAAAACAACACTCAACACGGAGGTATCTGCGGCATGAAGTTTTCCTGATCCAAAAGAACCTTTCTGTTCTTCGAGCCACCATCTCCTGATGGTAACATCGGTAATCCTTCCAGGTGGAACAGCCCTGAAAGGAGAGCACCAACTCGCTGCTATCCCGTCACGGTTATCGGTCCAAACGGGGCATACGTAATCACCCAGCGAAGTAATTCCGATATAATCACCAAAATAGGAGGCAGCCATTCCAACGATTGGTTGAGGTGTAAAGGCGACATCACTGACCGGAAATTCCATCCATGAGGCACCTCCATCGAACGAGGCAGCCACCCATGTTTCGCAAGATAGTGTATCAGTGTTACGGTCGTCGTAGTAAACAACATATTGGTTCCCGGTAGCTTCATCGCAGCAAATCCATGGAAAGTAGGATGTATGCGGTGCCGGGGCATTATTCTGACTGATCTGCAGGGGAGTTGTCCATGTTTCCCCTCCGTCTAATGATCTCATCGACCATATATCAGAGTTGGAACCTATGTTCTCGCCTGGTATTCCTTTGTTACTCCACACAACAGTCATTGTTCCATTATAGGGACCGTCGGAACAATCAACCGCAAGAACGGGAAAAGCATTTAACCGCATTTGTTTTGGAGATAGCGTGTAACGGTTCCCTCTGATAACCGGTCCAATCCGTTTGGCAGATTCAAAGGTTACACCGCCATCTGTTGAACGCGCAAAAGCAATTCCCGACTCGTCTCCAGGCCAGTTATCATAAATTGACCATACAGCATATATATTTCCTTCCGGGCCTGTTCGCAGGTTTACGCCATGGTTTAGAAAGATGCCGGATAAGGCTGTACTGATCTTTGCGGGTTCAGACCAGGAAAGGCCGTGATCGGCCGAATAACTGATAAATACATGACCATCATCGGATCCCTGACCAAAATAACTCCATGCCACATAAACCCTTCCGGCAAAAGGACTCGACGGGCATCGGTCGACACATAAATGATTCTTGTCGAAGATGTCGCTCGAATAAACTGGAGAAGCCACTTGAACAGCATGCCAGGTATGCCCGCGGTCATCACTCCATGCCACCGACTGTCCTCTGTTTTTTGCGATACGCCCCGAGAACATACGACCCTCTAAATCGCAATCTACCGCCGGGTCTCCATTATTGTCTCCTCCTGCACCTTCTGTTTTCCCTTTCCAGGATCCACCACCGTCATTGGAAACAAAGGCATCGGAACCAAAAAGCCAGGTAACAGGTTGGTCACTCGAATTATTACTACTCAGGAATTGATTACGTTCACCTGGCAAGACAGTAATCGAGTTTTCAGACTGGGTGCTCTTCTTGTCACCCAGACGGATATCAGGAGAAAGTTGTCCCCATGGGGTTTCAATATTCTGACGTAATGTGGCTTTTGCTTCGGGAAGGGGAAGATTATAAGGTACCTTGCCCTCAGCTGCCAGACGCATCCAGTAACGCATCTGGTCAATTCGGGTATCAACTCCGGATGATTGGGTAAATACACAAAAAGGGAGCATAAAAAGAAACAATGACAATAGGAAATTGGTGCGCATAAAAAAGGCCGGATTTTTCCGGCCTAAAGTTATTCATTTTTAGTCTGCTGAGACAATGCTAATCCAATTTAACGAGTCGCCTGTAAACAACCTGATCACCAGATCTGATGTTCATCAGGTAGATACCGGCTCGTAGCGACAGAATCTCGCGTGAGTTCAAGTTAATCTGATTAATTCCTTCATGAAGTTCAACTGTTGAAGAAAAGACAGGTTGACCTCCTGTAGTGAAAACTGATATTGCAGCCTGTTCGGCAAAGTCTGATTCAACTGTTAATCTGATATAGTTGGTAAACGGGTTGGGTGATATCCAAAGTTTCAGCCCGTCAGCCTGCAATTGATTAATACCGGCAGGGTCGCCAACAGCAAAAGTGATGGCAATTGAATCGGCTGGCTTGTCGGGATCATTTGAAGCCACATACAAATAGGTATGATAAACACCATTTACCAGACCGGCTGAATTAAATATTATATCAACCAGGCCGGTATTGCCTGCCCCGATGGTACCCTGAGGATCCGGAATATTCATCCAGGTACAACCCTCGTCGGCTGACAGGGTATAAGATAGGGTAGCACTGCCAGTATTAGTCATCGAAATTTTTGAAGTCGTTGCATTGCCGGGATAGGCAAACGTATCAATTGATACAGTGTTTATCAGGATGTGCGGATGAATGGCCGGACCGACAGTAAAGCGATGTGGGTCGGGAGCACCAATGTAAGGGTGATTCTCTGATCTGCCAGATGAGTCGGCTGCATGTATATAGTAATCTATCACTGATCCTTCTGCCTGACGTGGAATTACACCAAGCCATTGATGCTTTTGCTGCCAGATCAGTCCAGTTTGCTGCCAGTTACCATTGTTTACCCTGTACCTGACAAAAAGTGAATCGGCATAAAACCCTGAATCGCTAAGTGCTACAATATCCGCGGGCAATTGATAATCTTCATCTGAAGGTCTGGAGGTCAAAATGGGATTATGTCTGATGAGCAGCATACCACGATCGGCCATTTCATGGGTACGACAGTGAAGGGCATCGGTACTCTCCCAGGGAGCAGAGCCAAGCTGCAGGTATGTAAGCACCTCATAACCGGGCATGGCAGCTTCGTAGGCCTCCTTTGCCGGTTGATCGTTTGCTGTTCCTTTGATTGGCAGGTACACCGTTTTGTTTAAAATCAACGAATTAGTGTAGGGTTCATCGTTAGGTGTATTCACCCTGAAAACCTGATAGGGTGTGCCGTACGATGAGGTAGTTGATGTCCAGAAAGCAGCAGCTTCTTCGAGGGAACTGTACTGGGGATGACTTGTAGGCACCGACCTGACAAGAATTTTATCGACATCGAGGAACTTAGCCCAGCAATCTATATGATCTATATAGGTATTATTAGGGTCAGGTCTTACTAAATACTGCTCGATTCCAAGATAGTCATGCATCCGTTGAGCAATAGTTGCAGTAGATGTACCCTGATTTTCTTCATAAACAAGCTCGGTCGATGATGCCTGACCCATTCCATTGCTCATGTAGTTTCCTCCTGTGTGGGTAACATCCATTCCATACCACTCAATTCCCTGATATCCCGCCACCAATTTGGCTATCTCATCATCATTGGGTCTTGGACGGTTATATGGAAAATCAACAATACCAACTTCATAGGAGGAGTCGATAACATACCATGGGCCATAATCGCGGGTCCAGTAACTATCGGAATTGGCCAGTAAATAATCGCAATTGGCAACATTAACACCATTGGCGCTATACTGACCGGCTACAGTAGATTGCTGGGAGCTGTTCTTAACGATGGTTGTAACTCGTGTCCTGAAAGATAAATCTTTAATCAACGACATAGGTATTCCGAAAGGATATCGCACCAGCACCCCTTCAGCAGGCATAAATTCAGCTACACTAATGACAGGCCATACAGGAGGAGCGGTAGGTACAAAACCCTTTCCTATTTCATTCTTACGAAGAAGCTCATCAGGCGTCATCCAGTGAGTTAAGGAACTCTGCATGATCTTTTCCTCCTGTCCGAAAACAACAATCTGACTGAAGATAAGTATTGAAGATAAAAACAAAAAATGCACTAATTTTTTCATAAACAGACAATTAGGTGATTATAAACGCTTAAAGACTTCCTCCCAGGAGAATCTGGTTTCAGCATGATCGCAAAAGTAGAAAATATCTATAAAGAAATCAGCGTTATAAAACTGTGAAATCGAATTGCGTTGGTCTGATTTTCCCTCAAGGGCTTAAAAAAGACTTAGCTTTGCAGAATGAAAATGCCAGAGAAGATGAATAATAATAACGGGATATGGTCAATGAACAGCATTGCTGCCATTACTGTGTGCAACGAAAAGGCTGAGATTATATACATGAACCAAAAGGCCCAAAGTGTCTTTGCAAAATATGGTGACGACCTGAAGGGGCAAAGCCTGTTTGATTGTCACAATGCACATTCCGCCTCAATTATCAGAAAATTACTCACTGAAGGTGGAAGCAATGTCTACACTATCGAAAAAAATGGGATCAGGAAACTCATCCATCAATCAGCATGGTACACTGAAACAGGCTGTATTGGCGGATTAACGGAAATATCAATGGAAATTCCTTTCGATATGCCCCATTTCATACGGTAATTCAAAGTATTCTTCTGAAAACGATTATGTTAATAACAAAACTGAAAAAATAAGATGTCAGGCTATCTACATAAAAAACTTCAACAGTCAGCTCTCTTCCTCTCTATAGGCACCGTAATTTTATTTCCAAATAAAGGCATTGCACAGGAGGTCATACAACTGGGACCCGATACACTGGGAATTGACGACACAACTGCATTCAAACCTGTTACACAAAGTGTACTTTATCAAAACCTGAACCCTGATATGCCCATCGTGCGCGCACTTGACAGTTTGGCGAACATGAAATTCTTTCAGGACTATTATCTCTCACCCAATGAACAAATCTCTAATATATATCAATTCCCGTTCGATGAGGTACCCAATTACCCTGATTCAGTAGTAGCGGCTCGAATTGCCGAGTTGGACAGAAACACGCCTTTTGATTTGGTGTACAATCAACATGTGAAGGATTTTATCGATCTCTACGCTGTCAGAAAACGAGCCCTGACAAGTCGTACACTTGGTCTTGCTGCAATCTATTTTCCAATGTTTGAAGAAATGCTCGATAAATACAATATGCCATTGGAATTGAAATACCTGGCTGTCGTAGAATCAGCATTAAACCCAACCGCGGTCTCAAGAGCCGGTGCAAGAGGGTTATGGCAGTTTATGTATAATACCGGCAAGATGTACGGGTTGAAATCGACATCATTGGTCGACGACCGAAGTGATCCATACAAGGCCACCGACGCTGCCTGCCGTCATCTGCGCGACCTGTACGACATTTATGGTGACTGGTCGCTGGCGTTGGCTGCCTACAATTCCGGAGCAGGTAATGTTAACAAGGCTATCAGACGTTCTGGCGGTGTTAAAAACTACTGGGCTGTCTGGCCTTACCTTCCCAGAGAAACAAGAGGTTATGTCCCAGCCTTCATTGCTGTAACGTATGTAATGAATTATGCTACCGAGCATAATCTATATCCTCTCAACCCCGGGATCCTTTTTGGAGGTATCGATACCATCCTCGTCAAAGATGCACTTTCGTTTAACCAAATAAGCGAGTTTCTGAACATTCCCTTAGACCAGGTAAAATTTTTAAACCCTGCCTACAAAGAGGGAATTATTCCGGCAACCCCCGATAAAAACTATGTCGTTAGACTTCCAAAAGACAAGGTCCCCGATTTTATCAACAACGAGAAGGCATTGTATCAATTTATGACCAAGCAGGGTCTTGAACGTGAAAAAATGCTTGCAACCATTAAATCGGCAACAGAACGTACCGTCCACATTGTAAAGAAAGGCGAAACGCTGGGAAAAATTGCCAATAAATACCATTGCAAAGTCAACGATATTAAGAAATGGAACGGCCTGAAGAAAAATTATTTGAAACGAGGTCAACGAATTGTAATCTATCCGGCTGAAACCACCGAAAAGAAACAGGTGGTCACCAAAACTGATACATCGCCTAAGACGCCACAAACTAAAAGCGATACTTCTATCGCAGTTGCAGATAAAGATCAGATCAAACCCGACACCAATGCCCACATCAAATTCACTGAAGAAAAGATAAAGTCGGAAGATATCGTCCACGTTGTGAAGAAAGGAGAAAATCTAGGCCTGATTGCCAGGAACCAGAACATGACTGTCAAAGAATTGATGGCTATAAACAACCTTAAAAAATCGACGCTAAGGATCGGTCAGAGACTCGTTATAAAAGCTGCTGCTAAACCTCTGCGGAAAGAGAACCAAAAGTTCGAGTATTACACTGTAAAATCAGGTGATACCCTTTTTAAAATCGCTCAGTCAATCGCTAAAATGACGGTCGACGAATTGAAAAAAATCAATAGCATCACTAGTGATAATGCGTTAAAAGCCGGTCAGAAAATTATCGTTGCCATTATACAATAAAATCCAAAATCAAAATGAAGAAGAATCTTAGTTTACTGGCATGTCTACTAATTGTTCTATTTCTCAGTTCATGCGACAATATCGGTACTTCCGGTTCAAAAGCTACAGGAGGTACCTCAGAATTGCTGATTATAACCGATACCCCTGAACAATGGCAGGGCAGGGTAGGAGATTCATTGAAAGCCTTTTTCAACAGATATGTATATGCTCTGCCTCAACCCGAACCACAATATGACCTCTTACATGCCTCTATCAAAAAATTTGAAAACAACCCACTGTATATCTCCCACAGTACAATCCTAATTCTTCACTCGGATAAAACCGTGACTACCCCCACCATCGATGTAAAACGCAATCAATGGGCGTCCCCTCAGGTGATCATCACGCTGATTGCTTCTTCAGATTCAGCACTGCTGTCCGCCTTCAGCCAATATAAGGCCGCCATTGACGAGCTGTTCAAAAAAAACCAATTTGAGCGTGCACAAAACCTTTATAAAATATCATCAGGTAAAGAAGCAGAAGCTTTGTTGAAATCAAAATTCAACATCGATATCCTAATCCCCGGTAGCTTCAGTATTGCTCTTAAATCCAATGACTTCTTATGGCTAAGGCAGGCCGTTCACCGCAAAAAACAGGATACTGAATTGGGTCTTATCTTTTACCAGCTTCCCTATCGCGATACAGCACAGTTTGGACTTAGTCATATTATCCGGCAGCGCGATTCAATTGGCTTTAATTATATTAAAGGACCAACTGATGGATCCTACATGGCTTCCTCTGTAGATGTGATCCCTCCCATCCGCGAAGTGTCAGAAGATAAAGAAACAGGATACCGCGCAATCACACGAGGCTTGTGGATGATGAAAAAAGATTTCATGGGGGGACCATTTATTACTTATACTTTATACAACAAGAAACAAAATAAAATTCTGACCGCTGAAGGTTATGCTTATAACCCTAACGGAGAAAAACGTAACTTCATGATTCAACTTGAGGCTATTCTGCAAAGCATCAGGTTTTCAGAAGAACCAAAAAAATAAATATCTTTTCATTAATGCTGTTGCGATGCATATCTATTAAATAATTTTACCTGACACATAAAGTATTTAAAAGCAATAGCCTCTTTCGCTAGATATACCTCTGGTACTATATTACCAAGGTGAAAGATCAATATTGCTATAAACCATTCATCTATATTGATTTAAAACATGAGCAATTTTCTACACCACCGTTACTATCTGGCCATTTTCTTTTTTGTTCAGGTATTTCAGCTTCAGGTCATTTCTCAGACTATATTACTAACCCCGGCCGATGCTGCTTACCAAAACCCGGCTATTTATGCCAAAGGACTGCAGAACCTCCAATGGGTTCCCGGTGAACAGGCCTTTAGCTGGATTGCTAATCAATCATTGTTAAAACAGAAAGCTTCGTCCCTTATACCAGATACAGTCCTCAGACTCGACAAACTCAACGTGGCTCTTACGAAACTATCCATTAAACAAACCAATAAATTTCCTTCAATAGAATGGATTTCAAACAATTTGTTAACGTTTACCCGCGAAAACAAAATCATAAGCTTTGACCTACTGAAAAGTGTCGCTTCAATTATCAATACAATTCCTGATAAAGCAGAAAATACCGATGTTGAACCTCTAACAAAAAAGGTCGCCTTTACTCGTGATAATAACCTGTATCTGTCGGTTGAGACTAAAGAAATTCCCATTACAGACGAAAAAAACAGTGATATTGTATATGGTGCCAATAATGTTCACAGAAATGAATTTGGCATCGACAAGGGAACCTTCTGGAGTCCAAAAGGAAATTTTCTGGCTTTCTATCGTATGGATCAGACAATGGTTCCTGATTACCCAATTGTGGATATAACCACCCGTATAGCCACCGAAAAGCCGGTGAAGTATCCAATGGCCGGTGAAAACATGCACGAAGTTACGCTCGGAATCTATAACCTCTCGTCCAACCAGACCATCTACATGAAAACTGGCGAACCTGCCGCGCAATACCTTACCTCGGTAACATGGGATCCTTCCGAAAAATTCATCTACATCGGACTGCTCAACAGAGACCAGAATCACCTGAGATTAAATAAATACGATGCTCTCACTGGTGAACTGGTCATGACGCTGTTTGAAGAAAAGTCGGAAAAGTATGTTGAACCTGAGAACCAGCTATATTTCATCCCCTCAAAAGCTAATGAATTTCTATGGCTGAGTGAACGCGACGGATTCAATCACCTGTATCATTACAACACTGATGGTAAACTTCTGGGGCAGGTGACTTCAGGTTCATGGATGATTACCAGTGTTGCCGGTTTCGATCCGAAAGGTGAACAAGTTTTCTTTCTCGCGACCAAAGAAAGCCCGCTTCAAAAAAATATTTACACGGCCGATATCAACAAGGGCACTATCAGACGCCTTTCAGCCGACCATGGTACTCATACAGTTAAACTAAGTGATGATAGCAGATACATCATCGATCAATTTAACAGCACGGATGTACCATTAAAAATATTAATCACTGATGTTAAATCGGGAAAATCAAAAATGCTGCTGGAGGCGGCCAATCCTCTGGCAACATATAAACTGGGCGAAACCACACTCTTTACACTCAAAAATGATGAAGGAACCGACTTGTGGTGCAGAATGATTAAACCCGCGGATTTCGACCCGGCAAAAAAGTACCCGGTAATTATTTACGTGTATGGTGGACCTCATTTGCAACTCATTACCGATAGTTGGCTTTATGGTGCTGGTATTTATCTCAACTACCTTGCCCAACAAGGTTATGTGATTTTCAGCCTCGATAACCGCGGATCAGCCAACAGGGGTTTTGCTTTCGAAAGTGCAATCCACAGGCAATGTGGTACGCTTGAAATGAAGGATCAGTTAACAGGTGTCAACTTTCTTAAACAGCAACCTTTCGTAGATGTTACCAGAATCGGTGTTGATGGATGGAGTTATGGTGGTTTTATGACAGTCAACATGCTACTTGAAAACCCTGGTTTATTCAAAGCTGCTGTAGCTGGGGGACCTGTCTGCGACTGGAAATATTATGAAGTCATGTACGGTGAACGTTATATGGACACACCACAGACCAATGCCGATGGTTACAAAAAAGCAAGTCTGATTGAAAAAGCAGGTAACCTGAAAGACAGACTAATGATTATCCATTGCACATCTGATCCTGTGGTAGTATGGCAAAACAGCCTTAGTTTTGTACAGACTTGCATCGAAAAAGATATTCTTCTCGACTACTTTGTTTATCCCGGTCATGATCACAATGTAAGTGGTCCTGATCGTACCCACTTGATCATGAAGATTGAAGACTATTTTAAGAAAAATCTCTAAAATTCAGTTGTATAAACAAAAAAGGCAGTCATGAAAAAATTCATGACTGCCTTTTTTGTTTATTGAGCCACTCAGGGGACTCGAACCCCCGACCCGCGCATTACGAATGCGCTGCTCTACCAACTGAGCTAAAGTGGCTTTTCAGGCTGCAAAAGTAATACTTTCATTCAAACCGTCAAAATCAGATCAATCCGGCCGAACGACTGACAGCCAACATCCGGTTAATTGGAATGGCTGCTTTTTCTATAATTTCATCATCAAGTTCAATTGATGGTGCTTCATTCAGTAGGCATTTGTAGAGCTTCTCAAGGGTGTTAAGCTTCATGTAAGGGCAATCGTTGCATGAACATGTTTCATTGGCAGAAACCACCAGAAACTGCTTTTCAGGGGCATCCTTGTGCATCTGGTGAAGGATCCCGGTTTCGCTGGCCACAATAAATTTCTGATGAGGATCACTTTTCACAAATTTTAGCATGCCATTTGTACTGCCAATATAATCAGCTAGTTTAAGCACAGCCGCATTACACTCGGGATGAGCCACGACTGCAGCATCGGGATGTTGAAGCCTGAGTTTAAGAATAGCTTCGGTAGTTAACATGTCGTGAACATGACAGGCGCCATTCCACAAAACCATCTCCCTGCCTGTAATTTTGTTGATCCATGCTCCCATATTCCGGTCAGGTGCGAAAATAATCTTCTGGTCGCGCGGATACGATTCTACAATTTGAACCGCATTGCCGGAGGTACATATTACGTCGCTCAATACCTTAACATCTGCAGTTGAATTGATATATGTTATGACGACATGATCGGGGTAATGCCTCTTAAAAGCAGCGAAATCATTAACAGGTGCTGAATCGGCTAACGAACATCCTGCCGCTGAATCTGGAAGCAGAACAAGTTTTTCAGGATTCAGTATCTTTGCTGTTTCAGCCATAAAATGGACCCCGCAAAACACAATGACATCGTTGTCAACCTGTGACGCTCTTTGAGACAGTGCCAGACTATCGCCAATAAAATCAGCCAAATCCTGAATTTCAGGTATTTGATAATAATGAGCCAGAATGATAGCATTCTTTTTCTGTTTCAAATCGAGAATAGCCTGTTTCAGGTTTAAAGTCTGTTCCATATTTCTTTTTCTTTTTATCTTTTTAAAATAATATCAATAACAAAGGCTGTTAATAATGGTGATAACTTTTTTGGACTATACTTGACTTTTTGAGTTATCAGTTTTTATTAACAGGTTATCAACAGTGTTGTGTCATGTAAACGATTGTAAAGCAATATTATTTTTAGGTTATTAACAACGGTTGATAACATCGTTTGTTGATAACTTTCAGGTTTAAGCACCTCTTAATTCTGTTGAAAAGTTGTTAGCAAAAACTGAAAACTTCAGAGTTTTCAACAAGCCTTCCGGCTAAACAGAAATCAATTAACAAAGGAGTAAAAGTTATCAACGGGTTATTAACAGCCCGGAGACGTTATGAACAAATTGCTGTTGATAAGTTTTAAATAATTTAAAATGAGTAAACTGAAAAACATAGTAAAGATGATTGTTTCCGTAAATCGTTAACAGGTAGCTATGAAATAACGGTGGAAAATATCTGTACCTTTGTTGATCAAAAAACTTTTCAACAACCATGCAAAATTCGAAAATTTTAGCACTCGCAGCTGATCATGCAGGCTATAAATTGAAAGAAAGTGTAAAACTATGGCTCGAAGAACACGGCTATCGGACTGTTGATTTTGGGACCCATTCAGAGGCCAGCATGGACTATCCTGATGTGATTCACCCGCTCTCTGATGCTATTGAGGAAGGTCGTTTTGACCGCGGTATTATTATTTGTGGCAGTGGAATAGGGGTGAGCATGGTGGCCAACAAACACCAGGGCATCAGATGCGCCCTTTGTCATTCAACTGAACTCGCCTCACTTGCCAGACAACACAACAATGCTAATGTGCTGGCCATGGGTGCTCGTTTCATTTCCACTGATCAGGCAATCGAAATGGTTAAAACCTTTCTTGATACCCCATTTGAAGGGGGACGCCATCAGAGAAGAGTTGAAAAAATTCCAGTTCACTGATCTGTCTATTCATCGAAAAAAGCCCACACATGAATGAAATAAGCCAGGCCTTTACTCGTGATGCCGAAAAGAAGGCTTTCGACAAGGATCATCGCCGTAAACTCAGCAACAACATTGCAAAATATAATCAGGCCGTTAAAAAAGGTCTGCTTCAGTTCTCCAACCTCGATCTGGCCCGAACCCGTGCCGCAAGTATTAAGTATCGCGTCATTAACGACCTCGACAAGTATTTGATTGAATTTGAAGCCAAGTTCACTGCTCGTGGCGGAAAGGTCATCTGGGCTGATGATGCGGATGAGGCCATCACCGAGATTCTCGCTGTGATGAAGAAATACGACGTTCGTACAGTGGTGAAGTCAAAGTCGATGGTAAGTGAGGAGATAGGTCTGAATGAAGCCCTTAAAGCTAACAAGATTGAATCGCTTGAGACCGATCTGGGTGAGTACATTGTGCAATTGGCCGGCGATAAGCCTTACCACATTCTTACGCCTGCCATGCATATGTCGAAGGAGGATGTTGCCGCTTTGTTCAATAAGAAATTTGAATTGCCTGTCGGTAGCACTCCTGAAGAGATTACGGCCTTTGTGCGTAAACTGCTACGTGAGAAATTTATAAAGGCCGATTGTGGTATTACGGGAGCCAATTTTTTAATTGCAGATACCGGATCGGTTGCCCTCACCGAAAATGAAGGCAACGGGTTGATGTCGATTGCCTTCCCCCGTCTGCACATCGTTATCGCCGGCATTGAGAAGATAATTCCTTCTATCGAAGACCTCGACCTCTTCTGGCCATTGCTGGCTACCCACGGTACCGGTCAGCAGGTGACCGCCTACAATAGTATTATCAGCGGATCCAGATTTGATGGTGAACCCGATGGTCCCGGCGATATGTATGTTGTGCTGATCGATAATGGCCGCACGAAACTACTGGCCAAAGAACAACAACGCAATGCGCTCTCATGTATCCGTTGTGGTGCATGCCTGAACGGTTGCCCTATTTATCGTTCCATTGGTGGTCATGCCTACGGAACACCCTACAGTGGACCCATCGGTGCGGTGATTACACCACACATGCGTGGTCTGGAGGAATGGAATCATCTGAGCTTTGCCTCGACACTCTGTGGAAAATGTACAGAGGTATGCCCCGTTAAAATTCCACTTCACAACCTGTTGCTGCAAAACAGAAAGGATGCGGTAGAAGAAGGCTATTCAACAACTTCCTGGAAACGTGGTATGATGGTATCCAAACGGATGTTTATGAGCCGTTACATGATGGATATTGCCGGACCCGTTACCAAAAATTTTCTCATCCGTCAGTTTGCCGGAAAACTGTGGGGTGAACGACGTGAATTACCCAAAGTAGCCCCTAAAAGCTTTAAGCAGTTGTATAACGAGGAATTCCGCGAAGATTAGCTCGTCGCTATAAAGCTTCAACTCGAATTTTACTTATTGTTTTGCGGATTAACCCCCTGCTGTTAACAGACTGTCATTAATTCAAAGCAGTGTGTTATAGAACATTCATAATTGGATTGGATTGGTATCGAATAAGGTGAAAAGGCCCCCACCAGCAATGCCAACCCGCTATGCTATTCCCCATAATTTGCTCTCCGACAGATTCTGCACATACTTCACAGGAGGTCTCAATTGTGTAATTCTTATATGATTGGGTCTATCGGGATCTGTGCGATAATTATTACTTCGACAGAATTTCCTGGGAGGATTTCGGAATGATTCTTTGAGGTTCTGCCGACTGTTACTCTTCGCGAAGCTAAAGTTATATCAGGGTTTTCTCTCATGAACAGGGTATCATTTGGTAGATCTGTACCTAAATTGTTCGCGCTGTTCCCTTTGAAACCTTTGAGATTGCATGAGGTGACTTTCAGTGTTGTGGAGGTATAGAATTCTATGTTCGCCGTTAAATCTTTGGAGGAGTCTGTGGTAATCTCCAGCGTTTCTGTACCGATTATTCTCCTTGTAAAATGCTCTGCGTTATTGTCAACACTAAAATTGTGCCAATTATTTTAAATAGTTAAATCAACTTCATATATAAGATACTCAAACGTTACTACAACCATAGGCAATACATAAGAAAAAGATATCATTGATCTAACTTTGGCCTATCTTTGTTATGACTTAGTGGTAAAATGGAGTTGTAAATAACGTGTAATCAATTGATTAAAAAATGGCTTTTTGTGATTTTTGATAACATAAAAAGTGAAAAAAAAGTTGAAATTTTTTTTAAGCAGAGGTGAAAGCAGGCATATACATATGCCTATATCCTGAAATATTGTCGAAGTTCCGGAAGATAGAGAATAGCAAATCTGTTTTCGAATTCATGTAAAGATGTCGAAAGAGGATCAGTTTGGCCGCCGGGTATTATTCTATGGCACCTGTTAGATACATCGCTGTTTTCTTATGCAGATTCGACCTGGAATTGGATGAAAAGGGGTTCCTTTTGGTCTGATGAATGTTTTATTATAGCCGAAGCGAGTAAGGGTGCAAAAGTTGTCATGAGGAGATAACACTAACTAGCGAAACCTGTTTCATTGCGCATCGAAGCTTTTTCTGGTTTGGCCACCAGCTATCGGGGTGACGGATGCATGAAACGAATTGTCAATTTTTTGTGAAATGCACCCCAAAAACCACATTATTCTAAAACATAACACGATTTTTTAAACCCTTGATAAACATGGATCAAACATACTATCGGTTCGAAGTAGCTTCGAAGCGGCTTCGTGTGGGATTCGTATTTCCACGAACCGGCAACGAAGCGGTCGGGAAGCAGCTCCGGATGAAACATAACTATGGTATAACTCATGGATCAAAGAGGGTGTTTTCTAACATCCAGGGGGAACTTATCAGGGAAATGGGTAAAGAAATGATGTCTTATAAGCCTGATTTATAGGAGAGAAAGTACAGTATGATATGGTAAGAAAAGTCGGATAGGGTTACATCAGGCCAATATCTGTCAGGAACCCAATCAGGGGGTGAAGCATACACCCCAGTCCTCACTTTCAACATCCTTAACCTTTTTTCACATGGCAATTAACCCTTTTTTGCTACGTTGTTTTGATAAATGGCCTACTTTTGACGGATAATTTAACCATTCCTGTCCTCGGTTGTTGTTAATAAAACTCTAATTACCAGATATGCTGAAAAGTATCATTCGCTATAGTGTTGCCGCAGCATTGCTGCTTCAGGTAACCAGTTGTTCGGGCCAGACTCAGGTGAACGAACAAAAAAAGGAACTTGTGATGGTCGACCTCGTGAAACGACTGATTGAGCAGGCTCACTATGATCCTAAAAAATTTGATGATGATTTCTCGAAAGAGGTGTTTGCAGAATATTTTAAGCAAACCGATGTCTTCAAGCGTTTTTTTACTCAGGAAGACATCGACGCACTGAGGAAATATGAAACAGACATTGATGATGAGTTCAAGAATTACGATTTTAATTTCTTTAATGCCTCATCGGAAGCCTATGTTAAGAACGTTGAGCGTGCCGAAAAATATTGTAACGAGATTTTGGAGAAACCATTTGATTTTAATGTGAAGGAGAGCTATGAACTCGATCCTGACAAACGTCCATTCCCGAAGGACGAGAAGGAACTGTATGAATCATGGCGCCTTTCGTTAAAATATGAAGTGATCACCCGCCTGGCAACGCTCATTGAAGCACAGGAAAAGAAAAAGTTCGATCCCGAGAAGAAGGATGACAATCCCAAGACCCTGGTTGAACTGGAAGCGGAAGCCCGTGAAAAGGTTGCTAAACGCTACAACGATTGGTTCCACGAGCTCAATAAGCTGGAACGGGCTGATCAGATGAGCGATTACATGAATGCCCTTATGGCCGTTCTGGATCCCCACTCCAGTTATTTTCCCCCGAAAGAAAAAGAAGATTTTGATATCTCTTTTTCGGGTCAGCTTCAGGGAATTGGTGCTACCCTTACCCAGCGCGATGGTTACATCACGGTGGCTAACATCGTACCGGGAAGTCCCTCCTGGAAACAAGGAGAACTGGCAGTTGATGATAAAATCGTGAAAGTAGCTCAGGGTGATGAGGAAGCCGTTGATGTGGTTGACATGAGGCTCGATAAGGCCGTCAGGCTGGTACGCGGAAAAAAAGGAACCAAGGTTCGTCTTACTGTTCGTAAAGTCGACGGTGCAGAAAAGGAGATTTCAATCATCCGTGATCTTGTAATCATCGAAGAGACATACGCCAAATCTGCCGTCGTGACTGATTCTATTACTGGAAGAAAGACGGGCTATATCTACCTCCCGTCGTTCTATGCCAACTTTGAAGACCCGAATGGACGTAGTTCATCGGAAGACATGAAAAAAGAGGTGTTGAAGCTGAAAGAACAAGGTGTTTCGGGCATCGTGCTCGACCTTCGTGGCAACGGTGGCGGATCTCTTCAGGATGCCATCGAGATTGCCGGGTTATTCATTGACCAGGGCCCGGTGGTACAGGTAAAGGCTCGTTTCGGAAAGCCTCAGGTCTATGGTGATCCCACCCCCGGAGCCATTTACGACGGGCCACTTGCCATTATGATCAACCCTCTGAGTGCTTCTGCTTCCGAAATTCTGGCGGCTGCCATGCAGGACCATCACCGTGCCATTATCGTGGGAAGTACTTCGTTTGGAAAAGGAACCGTTCAGCGTTTCTTTAACCTCGATGACATGGCTCGTGGTTACGACGATGTAAAACCCCTCGGGGCCCTGAAACTTACCATCCAGAAGTTTTACCGGATCAATGGTGGAGCAACGCAGCTCAAGGGCGTCTCACCCGACATTGCCCTTCCTGACATGTATGCCCATCTTGATGTTGGTGAACGCGACCTTGACCATCCAATGCCCTGGACCGAGATCGAAAAGGCTCCTTACCAGCCATTGCCCAATGTAACCCTCTTTGGACAACTCAATACCTCCAGCCTTAAACGTCAGGCAGCCGACACCATCTTCAAGCTTCAGGATGAAAATGCTTTAAGGTTGAAAGCGCAGCGTGACCGGACCCTCATGCCGCTCGATATGGCCGGCTTCCGCCTTGAAAAGCAGAATGCCGAGAAGACAGCCAAACGTTACAGCAAGATCGACGATGTGGTGATGCCTCTGCTGGTCGTCCCCCTTACCAACGATCTTAATTCTGCTGATACCGGACGTCGTGAAATCGTGAAGCGTTGGGTGAAAAACCTGCGTACCGACAACTATCTCTATGAGACCACACGGATACTCAGTGACTGGAATACACTGGGTGTGGCACGTAAAGAGTAGCTTATTGTTGCAGGAATAAGGAAAACACAGTCACCCCGGCACCTCGAATGCCGGGGTGACTGTGTTTTAGGGATTGCACGCCGATGATCTGCAATTGTAATCACGAAGAGTTGGAAAGAGCCCCTCAGATTTGACCTTCCCGCCCAACCCAGATTTTGGTAATTGAACCCTAAGGCGGTCTGTCCCAGACGATTTTTTTGAAATTTGAGTTTCCAATGTGTAAATAACTACTTTTGTGGTACCAATCACTTTTAAACCATGACCTTCTTTAGCCGGAAGTTACTTATTTTATGCTTATTACTTATCTCCTTCGGGAAGGTGGGGTGGGGGCAGTTGCATATAACTACTGAACACAATGCCGAAGAATTACTACAGATGCTCCTTGGAACAGGTGTAGAAGTCTCAAATGTAACTGGTACGGGTATTCAGGCCAGCAATGGTGTTTGGCAAGCCGGGAAGTTTTATAACGGTAATTATATGCAATTGGGGATTGACAGCGGTGTGTTGTTAACAACAGGGAGCGCCTTACTTGCTGCTGGTCCAAACTCTTCAACAGGGATAGCCTCTCAGAATGGTGGTCCGGGTGATGATGATTTGAATGCATTACTTGGTACTACGAATAACAAAGATGCCTGTGTTCTTGAGTTTGATTTCGTCCCTTTTTATGATACACTTCGATTTAGGTATATCCTTGGTTCAGATGAATATAATGAGTATCTCGGTTATTCTGATGTATTTGCTTTTTTTGTAACAGGACCAAATCCCTCTGGTGGTCAATATCTTAAAGATAATATAGCGCTTCTGCCAACAACCACAACAGGAAGTTCGGTAGTTCAAATCGGTAATCTGAATAATGGTGCTGGATGTCATGCTAATGGTCCCTGTAAAAATTGCGAATATTTTATTGATAATTGTGATGTACCGGGATCTCCTCGATCTATCGAGTATGATGGGTATTCAGTAGTCTTAACGGCAGTCTTAATCGTTGTACCCTGTCAGCAGTACCATATCAAGCTGGCAATTGAGGATAAGGGTGATGAGAATGTAGATTCCGGTGTGTTTCTCGAAGCAGGAAGTTTCTCCAGCCCAGGTGTAGCAATAATACCAAATTATACCACCCCTGGTGGTGATCCTTATGCAGTAGAGGGGTGTACTCAGGCCAATCTGGATATAACCCTTCCGTTCGCATTGTTTGACACCTCGTGGGTTGTGTTCGATAGCATCACTGGCAGTGCCACCAATGGTGTCGACTATAATTTTATAAATGATAGTGTGATGTTTCTTCCTAACCAGATTACCACCACTATTCCAATTGTCCCCGTTTATGATGCACAAACAGAAGGCGATGAGAACATCTATATCTACCTGTCGAATCAGGTGGGTTGTGCCAGTGTCAATGTACAGCGGACCGAGATCAAGTTGCACGATTTCATCCCGGTTGAAATCGGTTCTGATACCGCAGTGTGCCAGGGGACTCAGGTGACTTTCGATGCAGGGGGAGCGTACAAAACCTTTACATGGCATGATGGAACCAATGGTCAGACATGGACTTCCAGCGCATTACCACCGGGAGGTCAGGTAAGTGTTGTAGTGGAGGATTCGTGGGGATGCACGAGCAGCGATACTCTTCAGTTGACCATTCATCCAAAGCCTTCAGGGATTCCCATCCGACACGATTGAGCCGTTTCGGTCATCAAATTTTCACAGTGCTTGTCATCTCTTGCTAAAGGTGGTAAAAAGACGGGAGCCGGACGGATTAAAAACGAGATATTTTCATAGATACAGGCAACTCAGGGGGAAAATGGTGTTTCATAATCAATGTGTTGTATCTTTGATTATTCTTTAGATATGCCTGCCCCATTTCATTACCCGGAATAACCATGTTTAGCGTTTTTCAAAGAATGGTTCTCGTATTTATTCTATCCACCACCATAGTACAGGTGGGGAGGGGGCAATTGCAGGTAACAACCGGCCATGGAGCAGAAGAACTTCTGCAGATGTTACTAGGGCAAGGGGTTGTGGTATCGAATGTTACCAGCGTGGGTTTAATAGCCACTGAAAACCCTGAAGTTTGGCAGGCAGGGAAGTTTTTCAACGGCATTGTGGCAGGGATAGGAATAGACAGCGGTTTACTTCTTACATCCGGTGATGCCTTACTCGCAATCGGACCAAACAACAATGGTGGTGACGGAATTCCTACACTCAATGGTGGTGATTTAGATCTTGGGGCAATCATCGGCACTATTACAGAGGATGCCTGTATTTTGGAGTTTGATTTTGTTCCAATGTACGATACAATCGCTTTTCGATACTCATTTGCTTCTGAAGAATACAACGATTTTGTTAATGGAGGGGTAAATGATGTGTTTGCTTTTTTCATTACAGGGCCAAATCCGTCAGGCGGAACTTACGATAAATTTAACATTGCGATCATCCCGAAAACATCCGTACCAGTATCAATCAATACCTTAAATAATGGAAACAATTCGGCAGGATCACCCAATTGCAGAGGGAACGGACCTTGTGAATATTGCCAGTATTATGTCGATAATTGCATATATGGCTCTCCCATAGAATACGACGGATATACAACTGTTCTGACAGCCATGGCTGTTGTTGTTCCCTGCCAGTCTTATCATTTGAAAATCGCCATTGCAGACGGTGGAGACGAAGTATATGATTCAGGCGTTTTTCTTGAAGCTGGCAGTTTTTCGAGTCCGGGAGTGGCACTCGAGCCGGTTTATTCCACACCAGGGGGGGCTCCTTTTGCCGTAGAGGGATGTACCCAGGCCGATTTGAAGGTCACCCTCCCCTTTGCCCTCCCCGCAACTTCGTGGGTGGTATTCGACAGCATAACAGGTAGTGCAACGAATGGTGTCGACTATAATCTGATCAACGATAGCGTGATGTTTCTTCCCAACCAACTTACAGTCACTATTCCTATTATCCCGGTTTATGATGCACAAACCGAAGGCGATGAGAATATATACATCTACCTGTCGAATCAGGTAGGTTGTGCCGGTGTCAACCTTCAGCGTACCGAGATTTTACTGCACGACTTCATTCCCGTTGAGATCGGTTCTGATACTGCCGTATGCGAGGGAACCCAGGTGACTTTCAATGTTGGTGAAGTGTATAAATCCTATACCTGGCATGATGGAACTCATGGACAGACGTGGACTTCCAGCGGATTACCACCGGGAGGTCAGGTAAGTATTGCAGTAGAGGATTCATGGGGATGCACGAGCAGCGATACTTTGCAACTGACTGTTCACGAAAGACCTGTTGTTAACCCAATCAGGCATGATTAAGAAAATGTATTGTCCTGGTCGCCAGTCGCAAAAGAGATAGTTTTAATAAATTTATTGTTTGAGTACGATAAAATTCAAATAATAGGCTACCTTTGCACCCTTTTTGCGAAAACATCAATTGTAGGTTGAAAATGAATTTCTTAACCCGAAAAACCTTTTAGCTTCCAATTTGTTGATGTGGAATTAAAATGCAGTTAATGGTGATTTCGCACCTTTGCTGCCGATAAAGTGACGATATAGTATGCCATTGACAAATCTTAGAAACATTGGAATTGCCGCGCACATTGATGCCGGTAAAACCACCGTTACGGAACGTATCCTGTTTTTTGCAGGAGTGACCCGTAAATTGGGCGAAGTCCACGACGGACAAGCCACCATGGACTTCATGAAGCAGGAGCAGGAGCGCGGTATTACCATCGCATCAGCTGCAATTACCTGCCAGTGGAATAACCACCAGATCAAC
The DNA here is from genome assembly GCA_001768515.1 of Bacteroidetes bacterium GWE2_42_24. GTDB lineage: Bacteria > Bacteroidota > Bacteroidia > Bacteroidales > TTA-H9 > GWE2-42-24. The sequence continues at coordinate 332,492 of MEOA01000001.1, forward strand.
CTGATTGATACTCCTGGACACGTAGATTTCACCCTCGAGGTAGAACGTTCGTTGCGTGTACTCGATGGCATGATTGCCTTGTTCTGCGCTGTTAGTGGTGTACAGCCTCAAAGCGAAACTGTATGGAATCAGGCAGACCGGTATAAAGTTCCCAGGCTGGCATTTGTCAACAAGATGGACCGGACGGGCGCCGACTTCTATGAAGTACTGAGCCAGTTGAACAAAGAGCTTGATGCTCATGCGCTGGCCTTCCAGTTGCCCATCGGTGCTGAAGATGATTTCGTTGGTATGGTGGATGTTGTAGAACAAAAGGCCTATAATTTCAACAACGAAGCCCGGTATGAGGTACCTATCCCTGCAGATCTGGTTGAACCAGCCCGTGAGGCTCGTCTTGCCATAGCAGAAGCTCTTTCTGATTTCAGTGAAGAGATCATGGAACTCTTTCTTGACGACAAGGAGGTTCCCACAGAATTGATGAAAAGGGTAGCCCGTGAGGCCACCATCAAGCTGAGCATTACTCCGGTTTTCTGCGGTGCAGCTTATAAAAACAAAGGTGTTCAGCTTATTCTCGACGCTGTGGTTGATTACCTCCCATCACCGCTTGATAAGGGTGCTGTGATAGGTCTCGATGTAGACGATCCGGAGAAGACCCGTTCGCGTAAACCAAGCTCAAAAGAGCCTTTTTCAGCTCTTTCATTTAAGCTTATTCACGATCCGTATGTAGGTCAGCAAACATTTATCAGGATTTATTCCGGTGAATTGAAGAGCGGTATGGGCATCATGAATACCACAAAAGGGAAACCAGAACGTGTTGGCCGTATCCTGCGTATTCACGCGAAGGAACGTGAAGACATTTCTGTAGCAGGTCCCGGTGAAATTGTTGCCCTGATCGGGATGAAATATACTAAAACCGGTGATACCCTGTGTGATCCCGAACACCCCCTCCATCTTGAATCGATTCACATCCCACCCAGTGTGGTTGAATTGAAAATATTGCCCGGCAGCCGCAAAGACCAGAGTAAGTTGGGTGAAGCTTTGGCTAAACTGACCAGCGAGGATCCCTCATTCAAGATACGTTATGATGATGAAACCGAAGAAACGGTGATTTCAGGAATGGGTGAACTTCACCTTGAGATTATTGTTGACCGGTTGAAGACAGAATTCGGACTTGAAGTAGTGGTTGGAGAACCTGCCGTTGCCTACCGTGAAACGATTCAGACGGAACGTGAAGCCAACCACCGTTATGTGAAGCAATCGGGAGGTAAGGGTCAGTTTGCCCATACTATCCTGCGCGTTGAACCAAACCCGGGAAAGGGGTATGAGTTTGTCGACCGTATTAAGGGTGGAGCTATACCTGCTGAATTTATCACTTCTGTTAACAAAGGTATCCTCAAAACCCTCGAAACAGGTGTTTTGGCAGGCTTCCCCGTGGTAGATGTGAAAGTAACGCTGCTTGATGGTTCATTCCACGCAGTTGACTCATCCGATATGGCCTTCCAGATTTGTGCCTCGATGTGTTTCAAACAGGCCTTCATGAAAGGCGATCCTCAGTTACTTGAGCCTGTCATGAAGATAGAAGTTAGCACTCCTGATGATTACATTGGCGACATCGTTGGTAACCTCAACAAACGTCGCGGACGTGTAGAATCGATGCGTCGTCATCGTAAAGGGTCGCAGAAGCTGAATGGTTATGTGCCCCTGGTTGAAATGTTCGGGTATTCCAATTCATTGCGTAACCTGTCGAGCGGACGTGCCAATTACAGCATGGAATTCTATCAGTATATGCCCGTAACCAAGGCTGTACAGGAGGATGTTCTGAAGAAACTGGCCGAGAAGAAACGTGCTGAGCAGGGCCGTTAAGATTTTTTTTGATTGTAAAGTTTTCGTTTTATCATACCTTCATTTTGTACGTAACCCCGGAGTCGCGATAACTCCGGGGTTTTTATTTGCCTTCGTTTCAACTACCTGTCCTGGCTATGGATCAGTCAACCATTGACTTTACCCCCTCTTGGGGTGTAGTAATGACGAACTCTGGGAAGGCTTTGATAAATTTAGTGCAGTCGAAACGGTAATCCTGTTCATTTTGATAGCTCATTTCCGACAACTCTGCCATTATGGGTATAAATAATCCAAGTACCCTGAGCGTGAACGGGGGCAGGACGGTTAACCGGTCGGGTGTCTGAAATGCTCCGGCGAACAGCGTGGTCCATTGCCTGATGGTAAGGGGGGCCGGGTGCGTTGGTAAATGCCATACCTGACCAAAAGCTTCGGGGGTGTTACCCAAAAGGGCCACTGCTCTGGCTGCATCAGGCGTGTAGATGAACTGGTGCACGGCATCAGGGTTTCCAAACCACATCGCTTTCTTTCCTTTCCGCAGGTTCTTCACCACTGTTTCGGTGAGAGTGCTTGAAACCTTTCCCGGTCCGTAAAAGTCAGGGGCACGGGCGATGAGTATCTGTTGCCCCTGTTCATTGGCCTTTTGGATCATTGAAACCAAAAGGGCTCTGATTTTTCCTTTGCGGCTGGGAGGGTTGATGACCGATTGCTCGGTCATGTGCGGGATGGCCTCTTTTGCATAGAGATAGACGTTGTCGAAGAAGACAAGCCGGGCGTTATGTTTACGGCACGAAGCCAATACCGATTCCATGAAAGGGGGCCAGGTATGAGCCCAGGCTTTCGCGCTGTATTTAAAGCCAATTACCACATAAACGACAGTTGACCCTTCGATGGCACCGTCGATGGCGGCAGGATCGGTCAGATCGGCCGACATCAGTTCATCGGTTGGATTGACTTTTTGTGGATTACGGGCTACCAATCTGATTTGTTTTGTATAGCCTGTCAAAGCCCGGGCCAATGGTGTTCCTATAGCACCACCTGAACCCAGAATAGTATGAATCATGTTCTCTTTATTTTAAAAATTATAATACAAACTGAAGCGGTAATTACCAGACGCGGGTTAAAGGGAATGGTTATCATTTACTTTACCTGACCCACGACAACGACGTAGTTTTTACCATATTTTTTCGCACATTTGGGGCATGTTGTATACCACATATACCATTTTACAATTTCCAATCTCCGGTTTATGGCCTGTTCCTTGAAGTCGGCGCACCATTTACCTGTATCCCTGAAGGGGCCTTCATAGACCCTGCTATAGAATTTTCCTGTAAGTGTGCAGTTGTCAGCACCCGGAACAGGTTTATCGACGGCCAGAAGGATGTCCATCTTCCATTTGGAAGTATGATCTGAAAGACAGAGCCAGTCGGGTATTTTTGCTTCCGCCTGATCAGCTTTGGCACAGATTTTCTTTATGACCGCGCCGAAATTAAGCGGCATATAGAAAAAGGTGCAAACCGTATCGCGGATAAAGGTTTTTTCACTCCATTCAAACAATTGGTCGTGCCATTTATCGGATTCGAAAGGAGGGCAGCATTCTTGAGAATCAGATTTTGTAGTCATGAGTTTTAGAATTGGTTTAGGATGGATTCCTTGAAGTGAAGGATATCATTAAATCAGTGACAAAGATAATGCTGCGGGCTGGTGATCTGTGTTAAATCTTTTGCATAATGTTAGCGAAGACTTGCCAATGTTGAGCTGATACGCTGAACAATATGTCATAACAGACGTTTAAGAAGGCGATTTGTATAACCTAACCCGATATGTTTAAATGAAAATATTGATTATATGTACCGGCAATAGTTGCCGGAGTCAAATGGCCCATGGCTGGCTTCAATGGTACAATCCAGCGCTTGAAGTGTTTTCGGCCGGCACTTTTCCTGAAAAAGAAGTGAATCCGATGGCCATAGAAGTTATGGCAGAGCTTGGCATTGACATTAGCGGGCACAAGCCTGTATCTGTAGAGGAGTACCTTGAGGAGAAGTGGGATTTCGTGGTGAGCGTGTGCGATGACACCTTAGAGACCTGTCCAACTTTCAACGGGAAGGTACGTCACCGTCTTCACAAGGGATTTGAAGATCCCGCGCGTTTCAGGGGTACTCCCGAGCAAGTTAAGGCGAAATACCTTGAAGTACGCGATGAGATAATTGTGGCCTTTAAGTCGATAGCCGAAGCCATTGAAATGGAGATGGAAGGCAGTATCGTTGCCTCTCACGGTGGTTGTGCCTGCGGCGGTAGTTGTGGATGCTAGATTTTACCATATAAAAAGAAAGCGCCATGGTATTGATTTACCATGGCGCTTTTGATTTGGGCACTTTGATGATGGTTCCGGATATCCGGAGAAACAACGGATATGTGAGATTTCGTTAAATAGCAGATTATCAACCATCCTTTGCCGCCATTTCATAAAAATTGAACAACGACACATGCATATTAAAAGATCGCCGCATGCCTGGTTGTCAACGTATCAACTTCTTTATGGGAGATGCAGTCCCAGACCGGGCAAACATGTTTACACAAAAGGCAGCCTACACAACGGGTCTCATCAACTTCCACCTTTCTTTTAGCGGCATTGAATTTCATAGCCTGATTAGCACCATCGCGGCAAGAGATGAAGCATTGGCCGCAACCGATACATTTTTCCGGATCAACGACAGCGACCACCTGGTGGCGTGTATCAAATTCAGAAGGATCGACAATCATACGTGCTGCTTGTCCGATCAGCTCATCAAGCGAACCGATGTTGCGGTCGTTCATAAAATCGGTGAGCCCCTCAATCATATCCTCCACAATGCGATAACCATACCTCATGATTGCAGTGGTGACCTGTATGTTTGTTGCCCCCAATAACAGAAAATGGAGGGCATCAATCCAGGTTTCAATGCCTCCGATAGCACTGACAGGCAGATTGAGTTGTTTTGAATTATACAGATCCGACACGAAGCGCATGGCAATTGGTTTCACAGCGGGACCTGAAAAGCCAGTGGCAGCAGAATTTCCATGGATGTCTGGCATCGGGGTAAAACTGTCAAGATCGATATTGGTAATCGCCTTAATGGTGTTAATGGCTGAGATGGCATCGGCACCTCCGTCTTTAGCGGCCAGAGCCACAGGAACCATATCGGTAATGTTGGGGGTCATCTTGGCGATGACTGGCAACCGGGTAGCATTTTTAACTACACGGGTAAACATCTCAACTGCATGGAAATCCTGACCTACACGATGGCCTGCGTGCTTATGAGCCATCTGGGGGCACGAGAAGTTCAATTCAACCAGATCGGCTCCTGCATCTTCCGACATTTTGGCAAGTTCTGCCCAGTCCTCATCATCATAGCCCATGATACTTGAAATCAGGACCTTGTTAGGGTAGCTTTTTTTGAGCCAGGCAAGGTCACGCAGGTTATCACGAATAGGCCTGTCGGTAATCTGTTCCGTGTTTTGAAGCCCTATAACCCGTTTATCACCATAATTGTATGCGTTCAGACGGGGTGAAGGCATCACTACCCTGAAACTCTTTTCCAGCCCCAGCGTTTTGTACACGACACCACCCCATCCGGCGTCATAGGCTCTGGCGCACATCTCTGCGTGGTTGCCCACCGGTGATGAAGAAAGGCAGAACGGGTTTTCGAACCGTACACCACAAAAATTAATCTGTAATGGATTTGGTTTGCTCATTGGTTTGCTCTCCTTTTGTTTAAATAGTTATGGATACTTTCGGCTGCCTTTTTTCCATCTCCGACGGCCTGTACGATGGTTGCTCCCCCGCTGACAACATCACCACCGGCAAATACGCCAGGCAGATTGGTACTGAAATCAGAACCAGTCACAATGGTTCCTTTTCCCATTATTTCAACACCTCTCGCGAAGCGTGTGATTTTATCATCAGGACAGGTACCGATGGCTTGTACTACCAGATCAACATTAATTGAGAATTCGGTTCCTTGAATTTGCCTGGCATTCGATGGGTGGTAATTATCGGGTTCTTTCCAGTCGGTTTCGATACCAGTAAGCCTTGTTATTTGTTTATCTTCAGCTACGACCCTTGTAATCTGTGACCCTGCTTTAAAAATGACGTTCATTAATCGAGCCAGATTGATCTCTTCCTGATCAGCTGGTAATTCTTTCAGATGTTCGAGCGAAATAAGATAAACCCGGCTAGCACCTGCAGCGCTGGCTGATACGGCTGCATCTAGGGCTACGCTTCCCCCTCCGATGATGGCGATGTTTTTATTCTTCAACTCCGGGGCCGTGAAGTCATGTCTGATATTGCGCAGGAATGAGAGATAGTCGGTAACATTGATATAGCCTTCCAGCAATTCAAGCCGAAAGGGCTTTGAAAGGCCGGTACTGATAAATACAGCATCGAAGCCACGCTTCATCAAGTCGGTTATAGTCCCTATATAGGTCAGGTTCTTTCCATGGCTGATTTTAACGCCCTGACTGAGAAGGTTGGTGATGTCATCATTCAGTGTCTCTTCCGGTAACCTGAACGCGGGGATGTAATACCTGGCGATGCCTCCGGCCTGTTGTTCCTGTTCATACAGCGTAACATCATAATCGAGTGTTGCAAGTGAGGAGGCACAACTCATTCCTGCTGGCCCTGCGCCGATAATAGCGACATGGCCCATGTTTTTTGAACTTACCTTCATCGGCTCGAGTGAAAAGGCCTTTCCATATTCCACCACGAAGCGTTGTAAGCCATTGATGTTGATTGGATCTTCCAGAGCCTTGATGCTGCATTCCTTTTCACAAAGTTTCTCGACAGGACAAATGAAGGCGCAGACACCACCCAGAATGTTGTTGTTACGGATGGTACGGGCAGCCCCCTTGTAATTATAAAATCTGATCTGCCTGATAAATCTTCCCGGATCGGTACCGGCAGGACAACCTGCACTGCATGGAGCCTCATGGCACAACAAGCACCGGTTTGATTCCCTGATAACAGCCTCAAGCGACAAAGGTTCTCGCATACATTTGAACTCGGAGATTTTTACAGGATCAATGTTTGTTTTCATCGCGTTAAGATTTGATTGTACCTGACAAGTGTTCGATTCAAAGGATAAACTCCCGGTCAGCGGGCTGTTGTTTACAAGAACATCAGTTTCCCGGAAAGCTAAAAAATGAAGCCAGGCTAAGAACGAACGCCATCATACGGTTTTATAGACTTTGATATTTAATACCTTTGAAAAGATATTTTTATCAGCCTGTTCTATCTGTTAAAAATACGCAGTAAATTTCAAAAGTCAACGCCTGAGATATAATTCTATAATAATCAAAGCGATTTGCTAATGATTATTCATTCAAAAAGAGGATAACATGACAAGACGCACCATCGGGATTCATGAAAAATTGCCCTTCATGGAGAGTTTGCCCCTGAGTCTACAGCACCTTACAGCCATGTTTGGCGCCACTATTCTTGTTCCAATACTGCTGGGTGTAAACCCTGCCATCGCCCTGCTCATGAATGGGATTGGCACCCTGATATATTCGTGGATTACCAAAGGAGGGATTCCTGCCTATCTGGGATCAAGTTTTGCCTTTATCGCCCCAACCCTCTTGATCATTTCCTCGATTGGCGGTTTTCGCCATGCACAATCCGGATTTATCTTTTTTGGATTATTTTTCATTATTCTTTCGCTGATAGTGAAAAGGTACGGAATCCGGTGGATAGATGTAGTGATGCCTCCGGCCGTGATGGGTTCTGTGGTCGCAATTATAGGACTTGAGCTTGCACCTGTAGCCGCCCAACAGTCAGGGCTGGCTCCATGGCCTGCCGCCATAGGTGAGGTGGTAGCTCCTTTCATTGTATCAACCGATGTCGTAATGGTTTCGATGTTCACGTTGCTCGTCGGGATCTTTGGATCGGTGATGTTCAGGGGCTTTCTGCAGGTGATACCGATTCTTGTGGCAGTGGTTACCGGTTATCTGTTAGCGTTGTCGATGGGAATGATTAACACGGCTGCTATCGCGAGTGCTTCATGGTTTGAGTTGCCAAGTTTTCAGACCCCTGTTTATGATTTGAAGGCAATCGTTGTCATTGCACCAGCCTGTATTGTTGTATTTGCCGAGCACATCAGCCATTTGGTAGTAACGAGTAAGGTTACGGGAAGTGATCTGATGAAAGAACCCGGATTACATCGTTCGCTGCTTGGTGATGGGATAAGCAATGTAATATCAGGTTTTACCGGATCACCACCCAATACCACTTATGGTGAGAATATTGGCGTGATGGCCATTACTCGTGTTTATTCTGTTTGGGTAATCAGAGGAGCTGCCGTGCTGGCCATGCTGTTCTCCTGTATCGGGAAGGTGGCCGCGGCCATTTCAACCATTCCCACACCCGTGATGGGAGGTATTACCATGCTGTTGTATGGTGTGATTGCCATACAGGGATTCAGGATGTTTGTGGAGCAGAAGACCAATTTCAGTAAGAACAGCAACATGGTGTTGGGAGCCATTACTTTAGTTGTTGGGGTGAGTGGTGCAACCCTTTTTATCGGGTCAGTGCAGTTAAAAGGGATGGCGCTTGCAGCAATTATCGGGGTAGTGCTTTCATTCTCCTTCTTTCTGCTCCGCAAAGCAGGTTTTATCGGCAAAGATGTATAATCTGCTGGTAACAGGGAGGTGAATTAATTAGTTTCGCTATTGGTTTTGCTACTGACATTTTGAGGTTGGTGATGAAATATTTCTTAAGGAAATGCAACTTCGGCAAATCACTGTGTTTATTTATGCAGAGCCGATGCGATGAAAAACGAGCAGGAGTTAATCAAACGTTGCATCAAAGGTGATGGCCGGGCATTGGCCACACTCTACGATCGTTATGCTCCACTTTTGTTGGGTGCCGGCCTGCGGTATGTCACTTCCCGATCCGATGCTGAAGATATTTTGCAGGAGGCTTTTATAAAAATCTTACAAAATATGTCACGTTTCGAGTATCGGGGTGAAGGATCGCTGGTGGCCTGGATGAAGAGGATTGTGGTAAATCTGGCGCTCAATTACCTGCGCAACAGGGAAAAAAATCTTCTGATCAATGAACAGATTCTTCCTCAAGAGGCTGAGAAACAAGCAAAGGAAGAAGAAAACCCTTCAGGGGTTACACCCGAAGAGATTCATCGTCTGATTGTTGAACTTCCGGTGGGGTATCGTACGGTACTCAACCTCTATGTGTTTGAGAAGTATTCACACCGTGAGATTGCCGAACTGCTCGGATGCAGCGAGAGCAACTCGAAGAGTCAGTTACTCAGGGCTCGTGCCTTGTTGAAAAAGAATATGATGATGTTGATATCAAACAAAGAATATTTACCAGTATATGGAAGTTAAAGATTCTTTTTTCGATTTTCTTAATGGTACAGCCGGGACTGTGGAGGTGGAACCTGCAGAGGATGTCAGGAGGATACATCTCGGAGCTATGCAGAAAGAGATGATACGGCTACGTCGCCTCAGGCATAGAAACTGGTGGCTGGTTGGCCTTTGTAGTTTTTTCATGGTGGTGTTGCTTATCGTGCTACTTTGGCCGGGTAGTGAAGAGCCTGTAGTTGCACCTTCCGGAATAAGTGGGACAGAACAATCACGAGGGGCTGCCGGAAATGATAAAAAGGAAGCCTTGTCGACGTTTTTGATGACAGGGGAGGATGTGGTTGCATGCCATCAGGTAAGTGCTATCCAATCGAAGGAAAACAGCCCGGAGGTCGAAGCAGAAGGTTTGGAGGCCCCCATCTCCCAGCCGGAAGTGTCCAATGGCCTTAAAGCATCTGGTACTGAAGGCCGGCAACCGGAGAACGCCATGGTTGTTATTGCCGGTAAACAGAGAAGAGGACTCACACAGGTTCAGACTATACAGACTAAACCATGCTCTCAAATTAAACAGCCGGTAATATTGACATCCATACAGATCAGACCGGTTCCGGATGTTGCTGTCAGAAGAAATGACGATACCATTCCGGCGGAAAAGGCTATGGCGCGCAAAACGAAAATTTGGATGCCCGGATTCTCTCTTGGGCTGCATTACACCCCCGAGTATATGTTTAACACGCTTGATCAGACCGACAGACTTGTTCATAATGCGGGACTTGAAATTGCATGGAGAAAACGCCCCTTTACGGTACGAACAGGCATCAGCCTTTCGGTTGCAACTGGTGTTACCGAGCTTGCTTACCACTATAACGAGAATCTTGGTGTGATGCAAAAGCTCGATTCTGTTGCATTTGCTTATGATCCCGAAGGACGAAAGATTGTCCCCTCATGGTATTTCAGCGAACGGCAGGTTTTCGACACCGCCGAAGATATAAGTGTTTCCAGCATCCGTAAGCGTTATACTTACCTGCAGATACCGTTAATTCTTGGCTACGACATTATGGAGACAGGCCGTTTCTCTTTAGGTTTTCGGGCAGGGCCTGTTTTACAGATACTCACTGCTACGCGGCAATTGGACGAGGAACCTGATAACAGAAATAACCGTATTATTAGCATCAACCAATTAACCCCAGGCAGGTTAACGACCCACTGGCAGGCTTTGTTCGGTATAAATGTTACGGTTATCCTTTCCCGAAGGATGAACCTTGAGACGGAACCCCATATAAAGTATTATTTCAATTCAGTGTACGAAAAGGCTGCCACCACAGGTAAACCATGGTCTATAGAGTGGCGTACTGCGCTTATTTACAAATTTTAAAGTCCTAGATTATGAAAAACAGATTGTTCAGTATTCTGGTATTCCTGTTCTCTGCATTCGTCAGCCTCGGTCAGTCCATTACGATTACCGGAAGTGTTCATACCCTCGGGATGAACGGTGTTGAAGCATGGCCTGTCACCATTGCTTCGCAGGATGGGGTATGGCCTTATGTACATGAATTGGTGTATACCGACACGGCAGGTCACTTTATATTCACCGGACAGGTAAGCGATTCCATCTTGCTGCTGACGGTGAGTACACCCGACTGTAATCAGCAAACCGTTGATACAACTTTCGTTATTAGCCCCGGAGAATCTGCTCATGTAAGTCTGGTGATCTGCGATTCCTTCCCTGTATCCTGTGATGCCTCTTATGTCTATAGCCAGTCGCCCGACTCAACGAGTACTGATACCTTTTTGTTTATTAACACCTCTACTGGGTCATATTCATTGTTGTTATGGGATTTTGGTGACGGAACAACATCCTCTGAGCTTTCACCAATTCATACCTTTTCTCCCGGGGAGTGGAATGTATGCCTCGTCATCAGTGACCCAATAAATGGCTGTTCAGATGCTGAATGCAAATCACTTGTTGTCCATTCTGCTGAGCCCTGCACCAACGACTTCACCGCGCAGGCCGTTGACCTTGGGGTAACCTTTACGGGCTGGGCAAGTAGCGCAGGCTATACTTCGTTTTCATGGGATTTTGGTGATGGGGCCTCGGGAACAGGAGCCTCTGCCAGTCATCTCTATGTTGCAGGAGGAGCATATCTGGTTAGCCTGACAACGATTAATGAGGACACATGTACGGCTGTCAGCTCTCATTGGCTTACGGTGGGGCAGCAATCCTGTGAGGCTCGTTATCAATGGGAAATTGATCCGTCAGATCAACTGACTGTTCATTTCAGTGATGCTTCTGTTGGTTCCTTTGATCTGTGGAATTGGAAATTTGGTGATGGACAGACCTCTTCCATGCAACATCCTGAACATATTTATACACAGGCCGGAACCTATCAGGTTTGTCTGACAGTTATATCATCTGATTCGTTATGCCTGTCAACAGTCTGCCAATCGGTCACTGTTGGTGATTTGGTCTATTTTACGGTATTTGGTCAGGTCCTGGCCAATTTATTTCCTGCCGATGAGATCGATGTACGTCTTTTTGAGTCGACAGGCGGTGTTCCTGTTCTGGCCGATTCAGCCTATGTAACGACGCAGGGAGCCTTCGCGTTCTATGCGGTTCCAACAGGTAATTACCTCCTGAAGGGATCTTTGATGCCGGGATCAGCGCTCTATGATCAATTTCTGCCAACGTATAGTGGCAATACTGTACTGTGGGAGGAGGCCGCCACCTTCGGGGTGAATCAGCCGATAGGTGGAGCCGATATAAATCTGGTGCCAATTCCTGAGGCAACCTCCGGCAATGGGAGCATCAATGGCCTGGTTCAGCAGGAAGGAGGACTGAAAGAATCCGGCACCACCGCAATGTCTGGCATCCCTGTTTATCTGTTTACCATGCAGCATCAACTTGTTCAGGCTGTCTATACCTCTTCCGACGGTAGCTTTAGTTTTCAGGGGGTGCTCAATGGCTCCTATGTCGTACGCCCTGAAATAACAGGTCTGCCTGTTACCCCTTTCCTCCTGACTATTGGTAACAACACAACAACAGCTCAGTATGTTGTGTTTACCGTTTCGGTATCTGGCATTCATTACGGAATTGATAATGAACTCCCTTCAGGCATATCGGGTGTAAGCGTGCCGTATCCTAACCCTGCAACTGATAAGGTTTTCTTTGACATCGTAACTACCACCAACATGACCCTGACCATTTCCTTAGCCGATCAGTCGGGACGGATAGTATGCCAGCATGTTGCACAACTTCAGTCCGGAAGCAACAATTTATGGCTGAACACAGCAAATCTTCCTGCCGGGTTGTATGGACTCGTGTTGAGAAGTGATGATAATGTTCCGATTGTCAGGAAGGTAATGATAATGTAGAATATTTTTAAGCGTTACGCAACTTTGGCTTTTCATCGTGTTTTAATGATGTTGCCGGCCAGTAACGGTCACAACTTTAATTAAAAGATATAGTGTTTTACTTAAATTCTATTGCTATGAGAAACCGAGTCGTACTATTTTTGATGCTGCTGCTTATGTTAGGTGGCGTACAGGCCCAGATTCAGACACTAACGATTTCGGGCATCGTAACCCATGCCCTGTCGGGAGCTCCCATCGTCAACCATGATGTTGTCATTCAGACCGACTCTTCGGCCGGCAACTTTTTTTATTTCAATACTGTAAGCACCAACTCAAACGGGGCCTACATAGATACGATACCCGTTACATCCGGCTCACAGGGCCAGGGATTACTGGTTGTAAGTACTGTTGAGTGTAACGGAACAGCTCAGGTGCAACAACTAACCTTTGGCCCCGGGAACATGACGCTCACTTCTGACTTTGTCATTTGTAGTGATACGATTCCTTTCGGGTGCCAGTCTTCTTTTTATTATTACGCTGATTCGACAAGCAATGCTACCGTGTTTGTGGATGCCTCTCAGGGGTCCCCTAATAGTTGGATTTGGAACTTTGGTGATGGTACTACATCAACAGAGCAAAATCCTGTTCATGTATATGCTCAGCCAGGCGAATACATAGTAACGCTGGTTATCGCAACAGCCGGTGGTTGTTCTTCTTCTTCAACGCAACTCGTTAATGTTAGCCAGCCATCAGGATGCCAGGCTTCATACAGATACTATCCGATCGATTCTCTTAATATGCTTTTGTCAAATACAATTCAGTTTGTTGATCAATCTTACGGTAGCCCTGAACTATGGTTTTGGAATTTTGGTGACGGCACAACATCTTATGAGCAGAACCCTGTTCATGAATTTGCGCAATTTGGTGAATATATGGTTTGCCTTACAATTTACAATCTTGACAGCACCTGTTATGACAATATCTGTTTGCCGGTCTGGGTTGGCAATCCTGCCGGAGGATGTCAGGCAACCTTTACATTCTTCCCAGCCGACACGTTGAATCTACTTGTATCGAATACGCTTCAGTTCATGGATCAATCGAGCGGCAATCCGATTTTTTGGCATTGGGACTTCGGTGATGGAACAACCTCTACCGAGCAGAATCCATTACACATCTTCCCCAATGAAGGAAGCTATCAGGTATGTCTATCCATAACAGGTGCTGACAGTAACTGTTTCAGCGACTATTGCAGACAGGTATGGGTCGGTAATACTGCACCTGGATGCAGGGCTATGTTCTATTATTATCCTGCCGACAGCCTTAATCAAAGCAACAACATCCAGTTTGCAGACCAATCGTTGGGAAACTCAACAGAATGGTTATGGAATTTTGGTGATGGAATAACCTCCACCGGGCAGAATCCATTACACTTATATCAACAGCCTGGTATTTACCATGTTTGTCTGGCAATTTCTAATCCAACGGCCCAGTGTTATGACACAGTTTGCCATGAAGTTAGCGTAAATGCCATTTTAGATAGTTGTGAGAATGTCTTTTCAGCATCGGTATCCGGACTGACGGCTACCTTTGATGGTTCCATGGTGAGCGGCGATACCGCAAGCTTTACATGGGAATTTGGTGATGGATATACTGCCACCGGAAACCAAGTCGCCCATACATATATAATCGGAGGACTTTATACAGTAACCCTCACAACAGTTTCAACCAGGGGTTGCGTGTTTTCTTCAGCCAGCATGATTTTCCTCGGCGACACAGCTTTAGTGCAAACCATCCAGGGAACCATCAGGGCAGGAAGTCTTCCCGTATCGGGTGTGGTATTACTGATGCCTCAGGGTGGTATCTGGAACTGGGGTGCCCAGACAACAGCCATTGATTCGATGGGTGTCTACCGATTTGAAGGCGTGATGCCCGGAAGCTATCACCTTTTGGCCGTGCCATATAGTGTAGCAGGCGACACGATGGCTTATCTGCCAACCTATTATGGCAATGTGATTTTCTGGGAGCAGGCTTCTGCGATTACCCTTGGTGCCGCTGCATTGGCTTATGATATCGACCTTGTGGCCTGTAATGGTATCATTCCGGGTGATGCGCTAATCAATGGAAATATTATGGCCAATGGATTGAAAGCGGGTATGTACGATGTGAATATTATGCTGCTGGATCAGCAAAACAATCCGTTGGTATTCGATCGTAGTGATGCTGCCGGGTCGTTTGATTTCAATGCTCTGGCTTATGGAACCTACACCATCTGGGCCGAACTTCATGGCGTGAGCACACTCCCTGTAACCCTGACCCTCTCGGCTGAAAAGCCATTTGCTACAGTGAATCTGAAACTTGACGGAACTTCTGTTATGGGGATCGGTACTGCCGGAATTCTGGAAAGCACTTTTGGTCAGGTGTATCCCAACCCTGTGGAAGACCTCGCGAAAATTGAGGTTACCACACTGCTGCCTGTCCCTTTCGAATTGTCATTGATCAACACCATGGGACAGGTCGTAATGAATAAATATGTAGTGGTGAATGGAAACAGTTTGTTAGAGGTTGAAACAACAGGACTCCCCACAGGAGTTTATACCTTACTTCTCAGGGGAAATGATGGCAGCAGGCTTTTGCGTAAATTCGTTAAAGCCAACCGGTAACGGTTAGCCCTTTATACTCCTGCAAGGCCCTTCGGATTCATTTCCGGGGGGTCTTTATTGTTAGCAAGGTTTTAACGGCAAGAATCGATGATTTTTTGAATTGCCCCTATTCTGAAAGGCTGATAGGGTGTGAGTGGCAATAACTGCCGAGCTCTCATTCAACTTGTCCGATGACCAATCATAAGATAAATAAATCTGATTGCCTGCGAGTTTCAACTGATCATCGTGTTCCTCCCAACAAACACCTATCTTTGCCATGGTATAAAAAGAAATCATGGCCGTTATTCCCGGAAAACTGTTGAAGCAGGTGACCTCACCTGCCGATCTACGCCTGATGGACGAAGGTCAGCTTGAACAACTCTGCGCTGAATTGCGTCGGTTCATCATTGAAGTAATTGCCACTCACCCCGGACATCTTGGTGCCAGTCTTGGTACCGTCGAATTGGCCGTTGCCATTCATTATGTATTCAATACACCCTACGATAAGCTCATTTGGGATGTTGGTCATCAGGCCTATGCCCACAAGATATTGACTGGTCGTTGCGATCGGTTCTACACAAACCGTACCTACCATGGCATCAGCGGGTTTCCTAAGATGTCGGAGAGCGAGTATGATGCCTTCGGCGTTGGCCATTCATCCACTTCCATCTCAGCAGCTCTTGGTATGGCAGTAGCCGCCAAACTTCAGGGTGACAGCCGCCGTCAGCACATTGCTGTTATCGGTGATGGCTCAATGACAGCCGGAATGGCTTTCGAAGCCATGAATCATGCCGGGGTAGCCAATGCAAACCTGTTGATTATCCTCAACGACAACGGCATCGCCATCGATCGTAATGTAGGAGCCCTGAAAGATTACCTTACCAACATGGTAACCTCGCGTACGTACAATAATGTTCGCAACAAAATATGGCAGCTACTGGGGGGCAACTCCCGCTATGGACAGAATACCAGAGCGATCGTAAAACAATTGGGTGGCGCCATCAAGGGAACTCTACTCAAGCGTAGTAACCTTTTCGAGGCACTGGGATTACGCTATTTCGGACCTGTCGATGGACATGATGTTGTAAGACTCACCCGCCTCTTGCGCGACCTGAGCCGCATTCCCGGTCCTAAGCTTCTTCATGTAATTACAAAAAAGGGTAAAGGGCTTGAGAAGGCTGAACTGGATCCAACCACCTACCATGCACCAGGAGCTTTTGATATTGTGACAGGAGAACTGATCGAGAAAAAATGCACCGTAGCCCTGCCACCTAAATACCAGAACGTTTTTGGGAAAACCATTATAGAACTGGCTAAAATCAACCCGCGGGTCGTGGGGATTACACCTGCGATGCCTTCGGGCTGCTCGCTCAACATGATGATGCAAGTGATGCCAGGGCGAGCCTTCGATGTCGGGATAGCCGAACAACATGCCGTTACCTTTTCGGCCGGTTTGGCCGCTCAGGGGCAGATACCTTTTTGCAATATTTACTCCTCATTTATGCAGCGGGCTTACGATCAGGTAATCCATGATGTTGCATTGCAAAACCTGCCGGTAGTCTTCTGTCTCGATCGTGGTGGTTTGGTAGGAGAGGATGGTGCTACCCATCATGGGGTGTACGATCTGGCCTATTTCCGCTCAATTCCCAACATGATTGTATCGGCACCCATGAATGAGGAAGAGCTTCGTAATCTAATGTTTACGGCTCAATATAAGGCTTTTGGCCCCTTTAGTATCCGTTACCCGCGTGGAAGAGGTGTAAATCCTGACTGGAATACTCCTTTTAAATTGTTGGAGATTGGAAAGGGACGTAAACTAAAAGATGGTAAAGCGGTGGCTGTGCTTTCTATCGGGCACATCGGCAATATTGCAGCCGAAGCCATTGAAATGTTAGCTGTTGATTTGATCTATCCCGCCCATTATGATATGCGCTTTGTGAAACCTATTGACGGAGAACTGCTTCATGAGGTTTTCAGGAATTATTCGATTGTATTGACTGTTGAAGACGGCACTATCATTGGCGGACTTGGAAGCGCGGTACTGGAATTCATGGCTGATAATGACTACCGGGCTACTGTAAAACGGATAGGGGTCCCCGATCGGTTTGTTGAACAAGGAACCCGCGGAGAACTCTACCACGAATGTGGCATGGATGCATTTTCCATCGCTGCCGCTATCAGGGAGCTCGTCAAGTGAAATGTGTCTGGTAAACGAATGATCCCCAAGCCCGATGGTAGATTTATTATTCAGAGCATGCCAGTTAATCTGGCAACCGATTTTAAGACCTCTTCATGATTGTTGGATTAAGTCTGGAGGGGGGTGTCGGTTGGGCTGCTTATCCTGCCTCAACAATTACAACAACTGACACGATGAATACCTTCGATGTGGTGCTTTTAATTGGCTCTGGAGTGCTTGTAGGCTTCATCAACACGCTGGCAGGCGGAGGAACCATCATCTCGCTTTCGGTCTTTATGATGCTTGGTCTGCCCCCTATTACAGCCAACGGCACACACCGTATTGCAGCCACCCTTCAAACAATGACCTCGTCGGCTACTTTCTTCCGGAAAAAGAAACTCGATGTAAGGCAGGGCGTGATGCTCAGTATTCCGGTTGTTGCCGGGAGTCTGCTTGGGGCACTGATTGCAGTTGAAATCAACGAGCAGCTTTTCAAACAGATTATAGCTGTTGTGATGCTGGGCATGCTGTTTTTTATCCTTTACAAACCTCAGTTGTGGCTTAAGGGCCGCGTTACGGATCGTGTTACACCAACGCGCTGGTGGCATTACATCCTTTTTTTTCTGATCGGAATATATGGTGGGTTTATCCATGTAGGTGTTGGGTATTTCTTGATTATCGGAACCGTGATGGGACTTGGCTACGATCTCGTCAGAAGTAATGCTTTAAAAGTCTTTATAGTTTTTATCTATACACCGCTCACACTGCTGGTCTTTCTTTGGAAAGGGCAGGCTGACTGGGGCTTTGGTCTGGTCCATGCCGTTGGTAACGTATTGGGCGCATGGTTTGCAGCTCGCTATGCTGTGGAATGGGGAACGGGATTTGTGCGCTGGGTGATTGTGGTGGTGATTGTGGTTTCAGCCGGGCAATTGCTTGGTTTATTCGATCTTGGACCCTTGTTTCGGTCTTTACCTATTTAAATGATAACCATGGAACTAACACTTCAACTCATTATCTTAGGGCTTGCCGGTATTGTGGTAGGAATCATCAATACGCTATCGGGCGGTGGCTCAATTATTTCGTTGTCGTTGCTGATGTTCTTTGGTCTTGATGCCAACATAGCCAATGGTACCAATCGTGTAGCCATTCTGTTTCAAAGTCTGGCAGGTGTTAAGAAGTTTAGCGACAGTAAAATGCTCGATATTCCCCGAGGCTGGCATTATGCACTGCCAGCCCTGGTGGGCTCCCTGGGAGGGGCATGGATGGCGACTGACATCAATAAGCAGGTGTTTGAATACCTGCTCCTTGGTGTCATGGTGGTGATGGTAGTACTGATGTTTGTTGACCCGGAAAAGTGGATTGGCAAAAGCGCCTTGCAACAATACAAAAAGCCAGGATGGCGGACATGGATCACCTTTGTGGCGATTGGTTTTTATGGTGGCTTTGTGCAGGTAGGTATCGGTTATTTCCTGCTGGCCGGACTGGTCATTCAGGCTGGTTATGAGCTTGTGAAAGCCAATGCCCTCAAAGTATTCATTACCTTTCTCTATTCCCCTTTCACCCTGGTTGTCTTCCTTTGGCACAATCAGGTCAATTGGTTGTACGGAATTGTGCTGGCCATTGGCACATTTTCAGGTGGCTGGCTGGGGGCACAGCTCGCCATTAAGCAAGGGGCTTCTTTTATAAGATGGGTGATTGTAGCCGTGGTGGCATTGACGATGGTTAAGGTTTTCTTGGGATTCTAAAAGAAGACAATAGCATAAAAAGTCGGTTCTTTGTCTGGTTTGATTGAACTATTCAGAAGGCTTTGATACAAAACAGGCGAATAGCTGGTAACTGGTTGCTTCAGATTGATAGTTGTGGCGGTAATTAAAGCAGTTCAGTCATTCTCAAAATGAATAACTCTTAAAAGCACATTTGTGATTTTGTCACCTTTTAAAAGCTTTAGATTAAAATTTCTAAGTAGTTTTATTATTGCGCTTTGAGCCCTGATCAACAGGGACTATGGAAATATTATTATTTGGAAACTTTATTAATTGATTACTTGACAAAAAAAACTGGGGTTAGAGGGGCTACTTTTACTTTTTCGACATTAATATTTGTAAAAAAAATAGCCAAAATCATCTTCAGTATTTTTTGCAATGCCATTTCAGCACCAGCAATTGAGCTTGGTATAGATCTTATTAAGAACTTAAAGTATAGTTAAATGAAACCAGATTTTACAAGGCAATTCGAAAGGCGGGTATTACTCCATGCGAAAGACCAGACCACTGTCTTCATTTTGTCAGAGATTACCCATATTGTAATGTGATGGTTATACGTGTTTTCTGTATTTCGCGAATGGATCTTTTCATAGATGTGCTAAAATGTTGAAGTATTTCGAAAAGGAATTTATGGATATGGATTTCTGAGAGCAAATAGATCCACGCTGGTAAAATCCAGATATATCCGTTACACTGGCAAATTTAACGGAACGTGGTTTGTGTATCTGTTGGTTATGAAGGTGCGAGTTTCACGCTGCTGGATATTTGATTTAAAACATTTTATAGAAATAAACCAATCTTAATCACCTGCCGCTTATACAATTTTGATAGATGTAATATGCATTTCAGGTGTGTCGTTTTTGAAAGTTAAGGTGTTTTCATAATCAATAGCTACAAGTATTGGAAGCGGTGAAATCAGAAATTTGGTGTGGATTTTCAAATATCATAACAACCAAATGGAACTAACTGAGCCAAGCAAAGCGGCCAGATGAATTAACACGGAGATTTCATGAACTCCATCGAAATCAACACGCTGAAAGAAATTAAGATTGTCAGGAATTTTGTCGTTTTATTCCTTTAATCTTTTATCCTTCAATCTCCAGATCCAGTTGAGTACGTAATTCATTGAGTGCCGGATTGATTTCTGCCATCAGGTTGTATTTTTCCATTGGGGTGTACACCTTTGCCTTTTCCGCTGAGGGGCTGACTACTACCTGAATCCGGAGTACATTGTTGTTGAGCCGTTGACGCAACAAGGTATAAAGTTCCGGACGTTTCTCAATGAGCGCCTCTTCCATCATCTTGTTTTCTACACGTTGCTCTATGACGAAGTCCTCTCTGAGTACCGGTGTATAACTACTGATGGCAAGGTAGTACACTACCGGATCGTGTGGTGTAGAGGCAACAATTTCATTCCAGGCAGACTCAAGTAATTTTTGGGAAAAGCTGTTGCGCAGTTCTGGGATTGTGACGACCGGCTCCTCTGCTGCAGATTCTTTGATGGCTCCTATTCCTTTAATGCTAAAACCAAAGGCTGAGCCCCCTGTTTGCTTAGCAGTTGAAGGGGTAGTGACTGATTCAGCTTTTGATGGTACGGGTGACGAAGCTAAGGCTGTTGGCGTTACAGATGCAGTTGGTGCTGAAGTAACGGGAGGAACAGGCATAGCAGTCTGGGGTTGTGGTGCCTGCATGGATTGTTGAAGCACCGGAGTTGCATTATTTTGTGATTGCAGCGATTGAGTGGGTAGGGGCTGAGCCGTCAGGGGAGGGGGGGAGCCGACTACAAGACGACTCATCTTCAACAGAGCAATCTCGATGTGTAACCTCTTGCTGTTGGATATGCGATAGTCGATGTCGCAACGATTGGCGATATCGAGCGCCTGTAGCAGAAACATAAGGTTGCATCGCGCAGCCTGAGTCGCGAATTGTTGTCGGATGCCGGCGGCAGCTTCAATAAGTTTTACAGTGTCAGGGTTAAGCGAAAGCATCAGTTGACGAAGGTGATCTGACAATCCGTTGATGAAATGTTGTCCATCGAAACCATTTTCTACTACTTGATTAAACAACATGATGATGCCGGCAGAATCGGCAGCCAGCAATAGGTCAATCGCTCTGAAATAGTAATCATGGTCAAGCACATTAAGACTTTCGATCACCTTCTGGTAGGTAAGGTGTTGGCCGGTATAACTAACAAGCTGGTCGAAGATAGACAGAGAGTCACGCATGCCGCCATCTGCTTTACGGGCAATGATGTGGAGGGCATCGGGTTCTGCATCGATTCCTTCCTGTGAGGCCACCCAAATCAGGTGATGAACGATATCTTCGACCGTAATTCGCTTAAAGTCATAAGCCTGACAACGTGAAAGTATTGTGGGAAGAATTTTATGCTTTTCGGTCGTTGCCAGTATGAATTTAGCATATGACGGCGGTTCCTCAAGAGTTTTCAGAAATGCATTGAAAGCCTGAGCCGAAAGCATGTGTACCTCATCGATGATATACACTTTATAGCGCCCTGCCTGTGGAGGTATCCTAACCTGCTCGATAAGACTCCGCATTGAATCGACAGAGTTATTGGATGCTGCGTCAAGTTCATAGATGTTAAAGGAAGCATTGTTGTTGAATGCCTTGCACGATTCACAAACATTACAAGCCTCCGTTTCAGTGGTGAGATTCTGGCAGTTGATGGTCTTAGCAAGGATTCGGGCACAGGTGGTCTTGCCAACACCACGCGGACCGGTGAACAAAAACGCCTGAGCAATGTGGTTGCTCCGGATAGCATTTTTGAGGGTGGAGGTAATGGAGGGCTGTCCAACAACACTGTTAAAGGTTGCCGGGCGGTATTTTCGGGCTGAAACAACAAAATTTTCCATACGATGACACTTTTCGAAAGAGAGTTCAAAAATACGAAAGATTTCGGGGTGCGGGGTACCTGATTTGCCATACCCGGTTTCACTGGTTAATACTTCACTCATTTGGCTGATTGAAGATGATTAGCACATTTATACTAATTTAGCATGATCAAAAACCATAAGCATGAATGTCTTTGAACATATAGGAAGTTATGTATTGCTGATGCGTCAGGTGCTTATGCGCCCAGACCGTCATTCGCTGTTTATGCGTCAGTTGGTGAACGAAATTCAGAAACTTGGCTTTGATTCATTGGGGATTGTCGCTATCATTTCTGTATTTATGGGGATGGTTGTAACCATACAGACTGCCTACAACATCGACAGTCCGCTGATTCCTCTTTCAATGGTAGGCTTTACGGCACGACAATCGGTCATTCTTGAGTTTTCTCCTACCATTATCAGTCTGATCCTTGCAGGAAAAGTGGGTGGCAGTATTGCCTCAGAGATTGGAACCATGAGGGTAACCGAACAGATTGATGCACTAGAGGTGATGGGAATCAATTCTGCCAATTTTCTTATTCTGCCAAAAGTGATTGCTGCGATGATGTTCAATCCTGTCCTCATTATCTTCAGTATAGGAATGAGCCTGTTGGGTGGCTATTTTGTTGCGTTGTTTACTACACTTTTCACCCCTGGTGATTATGTATCCGGTCTACGGCTTTCTTTCGAGAGTTTTACATTATTTTATGCATTGATTAAGACAGTTGTCTTTGCCTTTCTCATTACTACAGTATCGGCTTATCAGGGTTACATCATCAACGGAGGGGCCCTTGAAGTAGGCCGTTCAAGTACGACAGCTGTGGTCCGAAGCAGTATCCTCATTATTCTCTTCAACCTGATCTTAACCCAATTGTTACTTACATGATAAAAGCCGATAACATCGTCAAACAGTTTTCAGGCCGGGTTGTCCTCGATCACATTTCGGTAGCCTTTGAACCTGGAAAGGCCAACCTGATCATCGGCAGAAGCGGCTCCGGTAAAACTGTTCTCATGAAATGTCTGGTTGGATTGCTGGAGGTGGATGAGGGAGAGATTTATTACAATAACAGACTTTTCTCAAAGATGACAGCTTTAGAGAGACGACCTGTCCGACAGGAGCTCGGAATGCTTTTCCAGGGCGGCGCACTGTTCGATTCAATGAATGTGATCGAAAATGTGATGTTCCCTCTGAATATGTACACCAGGCAATCGAGAAGTGAAAAACAAAAGAGGGTTGATTTCTGTCTCGAACGTGTTAACCTGAGCGAGGCTGGTAAACTAATGCCATCAGAGTTAAGTGGAGGCATGGTGAAGCGCGTCGCCATTGCACGGGCTATCTCTCTGAACCCGCGTTTTCTGTTCTGCGATGAACCCAATTCCGGTCTTGACCCGCAGACGGCTACCCTCATCGACAACCTGATTATGGAGATCACCCGGGAGTACAATATCACGACTATCATTAATACACATGACATGAATTCAGTCCTTCAGATCGGCGATCATGTACACTTTATTCACGAAGGAAAGCTCTGGTGGTACGGTGATAAAACTAATATTTTTGACGCTGATAATGAGGAGTTAAATCAATTCCTGTTTTCTACTGAATTAACAAGGCGGCTTAAAAAGAAATAACAGATGAATTATTTCGATATAGGTGCAGGTATTATCATCCTATGGTCGGCATGGAAGGGTTTTTCTTCCGGCTTTGTTGTTTCAATACTCTCTCTGATCGGACTTGTGGCGGGAGTATATGTGGCGCTTTACTTTTCGGGTTTTGCCCGTAATTTACTTGCCGATAACTTCAACCTTAACGGAATGTATCTGAAGACAGCAGCATTCGCGATAACCTTTCTTGGTGTAGTTCTCGGGATTCATCTGTTGGCTAAATTGCTCGAGAAGGCTTTTAGTGCAGCAGCACTTGGTCCGGCAAACAAGATGGCGGGAGCAGCCTTTGGAGTCTTTAAAGGAGCGTTGATTGTCAGCGTGATTTTGATGGTTATCAATACGTTTTGTTCACCAGGATGGTTGAATGACGAGGTCTTTCAGGATTCTGTAATATGTAAGCCTTCCTCGAAAGTCGCTCCCTGGTTTATCAGTCTTGTGAAGGACGAAGACATGATGCGGCTTATTCCACAAATCCCTGACAATGATCAGGATGAGTTACCTGTGAAACAGGAAGAAAAGAGGGCTGAGTGATAAGGGGCTAGTCAAGGAACAGAGAAAGCAAATTTTTGACGCCAGCCTAATGCAAAGCTGCCTGAAGTGAATTCAAGGCAGTGGGAGGTGATTCATCCTATCCCTAAAACGAGGAGTATAGCGTTTTCTTTGAATCATCGAACCGGCAGCAGGGAAAGGTCGTTGGCTTTCTTTAAAAGCCTGTATCATGAATTACCCCATCAGGGATTATCATCGGCATACCATTCTGCAAATGAGGTCGGTGTTTCCCGCAGGAGTAAGTGGTGAAGTGATACACCCATTGGAAGTTTCGCTTTTAGTACCCGGGCAAAATCAACCAGAAAACCTTCGCTGGAAGGCTGCCAGGGAACAATTATTACCTTTCCAAAAAGATCGGCATTATTTTCCGGAATCAGGTGTCGGCTCTGTTCTCCAAGTACCAATGCATGGTCATAACGATCAACAATCAATTGCCGGACTAATCGTTTCAGGTCGCCAAAGTCCATGACCATCCCCATCTTGGGGGAGGAGGGATCGGAAATTGGTTCACCTTTGATGGTCACCTGCAATTCATAGGAATGACCATGGATATGTTTGCATAGCCCGTCATATCCGGCAAGTGCATGAGCCGTTTCAAATTTGAATATCTTGGTAATTCGTATCATTGTCATGGCTATTGGTTCTTAATCAGCTTTCCATGATAAATGCCGTCTTCGGCTGCAACTTCAATCAGATAGGGTCCTGCATTTATACCATTTACATCAATGATTGCCTGACTTTCATTTGCAATTTCCTGATGAAGGACGACCTGACCATTTATAGTGAAAAAAGTGATCTGAAGTGTAGCCTGAACTTTAGGAACGGTGATTTCAACTGTATTGGTACAGGGATTGGGCGAAACATCAACCCTAAGCCGGGTACGGGTGGATACTGAAGAGGCGGGATCACCCCAGATTTTGTCTGCAAATTCAGGATGATCTATAAAAGGGTTCCTGTTGTTCTGATATGAATACACAGCATTATTGCGGTCGATCTCTTTCTGACTGACCGGATCATTCTGGTGCCATTCAATCAGCATATTCTGGGCCCATGTTTTAAGGTCAGCCCCATCTACCATGCCATTACTCTGCCAACCCGCATCTTCACCATAATAGCGGGTCGACATATAAAAATAGGTGCGGGCCAGATCACCTTTGTAAGCATCAATAGGTTCAAAAACTTCTTCCGAGTTTCCTGGGTAGCTATTGTTGCCTAACTTGCTTCCGTTGAGTGAGGTCCATGAAGAAGAACCAACCTCACCGTAAGGATAATTGCTCCTTTTCCCATTTACATAACCATCAGTCGGGTAAAGGTGAAAAAGATCGGAATACATGGGGCTGTTGTCGTTAAACCAGCTCTTGGGCCACGTATGCTCCCGGTTGTAACAATCACCTTCACTGTTGTAGTTTCCGCACTGGTCACTTCCAAAGGTGTACTGGTATGGGGGGGTGCCTCCGGGAATATCGGAATACATATCCCAAACCGTACCATTGCTCTTTTTGTCTGTGTCGTTAAATGCCGACCACAGTGCACTATAACTGATCGAATTATGATTCTTAATGATGTTGTGTAAAGCACTTCTAAGGGCTGTCCCGGTAAGCCCTTCTGTCCCGTTATAGTAGCCTGTTGGTTGCGCAACAGTAAGAGAAACGGTGATAATGGTAAATAACACGGAGGCCAATAGACGGCTGAAGATACGTTTAGAGAACATGTTTAAATAAGTATAAAATGTATAATACTAACAACAATAATAGCTATTCCACCAAACACAACCGGCCGGAAAAGGTTGCTCAGGGGAAGTTTGCCTGTTGCCAACTTCTTGCTGGCAGTTTGCATGGCAATTGACATCATACCCAGAACGATGGCAGATGCCCAGAAAGGCTGACCTGAGATACCCAGAGCAATACCCGACAGAAAAGAATTGACAGATGATGCAAGCATCAATGAGGTTCCGGCTGAAAAATTGAAGTTGGTATCGGACGGAAGGGTTGTCGTTCCCTGCCAGACCATTTTGACACCGACAAACATGAAGATGGAGAAATTGAGAAACAAAAAATTGTCGGGTGTAATGAAACCTATCAACCAGCCAATGACACCACCACACCACATAGCAACGGTTCTCCACATCGCTTCGCGTAATCTGTATCCTGAAGGGTATTTCCCTTCAGGAAAAAGAAATGAACTTCGCAGAAGGTCAAGCGAAAGGGATACACAAACGAGGCAAAGAAACAAATAGTTCAAGTTCAATTTTTTGGGTTTGCAAAAGTACAAATATTCTGTTTGGAGTATTTGCCCTGATGATAATCCTTTTGAATTGACAGGCACAGGATGACTGAATGTGCATAAGAAAGGATTCTTTGGTACTGTGATATACACGCCGGTCCCTTTTGCAGGAAAGCCCATAAACTGTTGAAATATGGTGTTCTGATCGTTCCTGTAGTTAATGTTTTGTTAAACTGATCAAGGCTCCAAAATTAATACCAATAAGCATGGGGGTTGTAATTCAGAATGTTAAGAAAATTATAGTTGATAATTATTAGTTTTGGCTTGCCAGGGAAGTTAATTTTTTGGCTCTAAAACCAAAAGTGTCTGTTATTCATTGAAATCGTCTTATCTTTGCAGCGTTATTTGTTTTAACATTTTTATGGACAACTACGAAAACCCAGGGTCGTCAGAGCAATCGGGAGGATTGCCGGGCCAAGAAAACTCCGACAACGGAGATGACAAAAAGCGCAAACCTCGAAAGAGGATACCTCTAAAGCCTGAACTACAGCGAACCGCCTATGATGATCGATCTGCTAAACCGCGTACAACTGAACGCAGGTCAGATGATGATAATGCCAGATATTCGCGTTCGGATGAGTTTGGACCATCAGTTTATGAGCCAAGAAGGCCTTCATTACCTGAACGGAATCAAAACGATTACAGCGATCGTTATAATACTGATCGACCTTATACACCACGCCCATCAGGCGGTGATCGTTCCTATGGCGATCGTCAGCAGGGCAATCGCCCCCACAGCGACCGTCAACAGGGTGATCGCCCCTATGGCGATCGTAAGCAGGGTGATCGTCCCTATGGCGATCGTAAGCAGGGTGATCGTCCC
Source organism: Bacteroidetes bacterium GWE2_42_24 (assembly GCA_001768515.1). Classification (GTDB taxonomy): domain Bacteria; phylum Bacteroidota; class Bacteroidia; order Bacteroidales; family TTA-H9; genus GWE2-42-24. The sequence continues at coordinate 359,821 of MEOA01000001.1, forward strand.
TATGGCGACCGTCGCACTTCAGACCCCCGTCAATCCGGGCAGGGAGGAGCTTACCGCAGAGATGACGGACATCAGGGTGGATCACGACCCGGAGGCTCTCGCTCTAACTATGGTGGAAAACCAAATTTGGTAAAGAGAGGTTCCCAACCATTTAATCCCGCCAAAAAACAGCTTAGACCCCGCTCGTTTCAGGATGATGACAGACGTCGTACCGAAGCCGGATTCGCTCCTCAGATTGAGGGAGAGATTCGTCTTAATAAGTACATTTCCTATGCAGGAATCTGCTCACGTCGTGAAGCCGATAAGCTTATTGAAGCCGGAGCTGTGAAGATTAACGGTGTGATCGTTACAACTCTGGGCAGTCGGGTTCAACCAGGCGATCGCGTTCAGTATGGTGACGAAACATTGGCCTTTGAAAAGAAATTCTACGTTTTACTTAACAAACCCAAAGGCTATATTACTACCACCGAAGATCCCGGGCAGAGAAAAACGGTGATGCATCTTGTCGAATCAGCCTGCCGCGAACGTATCTACCCTGTAGGACGTCTTGACCGTAACACTACTGGTCTCTTACTCTTCACCAACGATGGGCTGATGGCCAAGAAACTGATGCACCCATCAGGAACCATCCGTAAACTCTATCATGTGGTACTCGACAAACCGCTCACCCATGCCGACATTGATACTATTGCCGATGGGGTGAAATTTGACGATGAAAACGAAATGGTTGAAATCGACGATATCGCCTATGCCGCTGAAGATAAGCACGAAATTGGCATTGCCATCCACTCTGGTCAGAATAGGGTAGTTCGCCGTATCTTTGAAAAATTCGGTTACAAAGTGGTTAAACTTGACCGGGTTATGTACGCCGGTCTTACCAAGAAGACCCTTGGCCGGGGTCGCTGGCGTTACCTCACCGAACAGGAAGTCAGCTTCCTGAGGATGCTCTAACTTTTTTAAGACCTGATAATATTACCCCGTTGCACTAACCAGCAACGGGGTATTTTTTTCGCCCTTCCCGAAACCTCTTTTAACTTTTAACAAGGGCTTTTACGTTATCCTCCGATCCCAAAACCATTGTGACGATAACCATCGTGACGATAGCTATCCGGGCCAAATCACTAAAATGACTTTAGCCTTTGGGCTTGGCCTGCTAAGCTTCTACACTGGTTACATTACCTCTGTCCAAATATTCAGCTTAACGATTCGACATTTTTTTTCATCCATCCCCGAATTTTATACGGGTTTGGTATGATATTAGGATAACATGATAGAGTATTAAAAAAACTTATACCGCATTTCAACCAAAAATCAAGCAAAGATCAACCTTAACCGTACGCTTCATCTACGCTTCATCTACGCTTCATCTACGCTTCATCTACGGTCCTTCTTAAAAAATGACACATTTTATCAACCGCATAAAAGCTGGAATGCACTACATCCGGCTGATGCGATACGCTCTGATTTTGAATGGGATTTGAAAGTCTGGATTGATACAATTATTGTGACTTGTGTTCTGTGTTGCATGAATTCTATTAACAGTTTCATGTTCCCGAATCATTTATCCAAAAGTAATCGCCCGGAGGCCTGGGTGTGCCCTTAATGTACCACTTCGACCATAAGATGAAAACACAAAGTCATGGTTTTGGATGCTTTACCACAGTTTGCTAAGAGTTTTGGCTCATGATTAAACTCAGCAGGGTTTTGGAATTGCCATGTCAGGTTGAAGCCCTGCAAAAACCCGGAAAGCTTCCGTTGGTTATATTTTATTAGCTGATAAGTAGTCCTTTATAGATATATGTCTTAAAATATTACAGATGAGGGCAGCGTAAACTGTCATAAAACACAACAATAGTACTTTGTGTTAAAAGAACATCTAAATTTTATACTCAATCTAAACGATTTTCTAAACAAGTCATAACCAACTGATTAACAATTGTTAACATTTAATTAAAAGGGTTTATGATGTTGTATTACAATTGAAAACCAACAAAATAATTTCTTACTTGAGAAAATGAAAGTACCTTTGCCGAAAAATTCACCCTAATTTATAAGTTTATGAATATCACACACATCGAGCATATAGGTATTGCTGTCAGCGATCTGACAGAAGCTATTGCTTATTACGAGGGCGTTTTGGGTCTGAAATGCTATAATATTGAAGAAGTAGCAGATCAGAAGGTGAAGACAGCTTTCTTTATGGTGGGGCAAACAAAGATAGAACTTCTCGAATCGACCGATCCGGAAGGGCCAATTGGTACATTCATTGAAAAGAAAGGTCCCGGGATTCACCACATGGCATTTGCTGTAAAAGGGATTGAAGGTGCGCTGGCCGAAGCAGCCGATAAAGGAGTCAGGCTTATTGACAAGACCCCCCGAAAAGGCGCCGAAGGATTGCACATTGCCTTTTTACACCCCAAATCGACAATGAGTGTTTTAACGGAACTTTGTGAGGACAAATCAAAATAAATCATAAGTATCATGGCATTCGAAGATAAAATTAAGGAATTGCTCGACAAGCGCGAGCTGGCACAACTGGGTGGTGGTCAAAAGCGTATCGACGCCCAGCATGGCAAGAACAAGCTAACCGCACGTGAACGGATTGCTTTGCTGCTCGATGAAGGCAGCTTTGAAGAGTACGATATGTTTGTTACACATCGTTGCACCGATTTTGGTCTTGAGAAACAGGAATACCTTAGTGATGGTGTCGTTACCGGACATGGAACCATCGACGGACGGGTAGTCTATGTATTCTCTCAGGATTTTACTGTTTTCGGAGGTTCATTATCTGAGTCTTTTGCCAAGAAGATCTGCAAGGTAATGGATCAGGCAATGAAAGTCGGAGCTCCCCTTATTGGAATCAACGACAGCGGAGGTGCACGAATTCAGGAAGGTGTTCAATCACTTGCCGGTTATGCTGAAATTTTTGAGCGTAACATTCTTGCCTCTGGTGTTATTCCTCAGATTTCTGCCATCTTTGGTCCTTGTGCAGGTGGTGCTGTATACAGCCCGGCCCTTACCGACTTCATCATCATGAGCAAAGACACAAGCTACATGTTTGTGACTGGTCCAAAAGTTGTGAAAACGGTTACCGGAGAGATAGTAACTGATGAAGAGCTGGGTGGTGCAGTAGTTCATGGTTCCAAGTCTGGTGTTTCGCATATGATTGCTGATGATGAGCAGGAAGGGATCATGTTGATTCGAAAACTGATGAGTTACCTTCCTCAGAACAATCTTGAAGAAGCTCCTATCGTAGCTTGCGATGATCCCATCGACCGCCTCGAAGATCAGTTGAATTACTTTATACCTGATAATCCGAATAAGCCATACGACGTTAAAGACATCATCCATGCTATTGTTGATAATGGTGAATTTCTTGAAATCCATCGCCATTACGCGCCCAACATCAATGTCGGCTTCGCACGTTTCAACGGTATGTCGGTTGGTATCGTGGCTAACCAGCCAAGTTATCTGGCAGGTGTACTCGACATTAACGCCTCGCGAAAAGCCGCCCGTTTTGTTCGTTTCTGCGATGCGTTTAACATCCCGCTTCTCACATTGGTTGATGTTCCCGGCTTCCTTCCCGGCACAGCTCAGGAATACGGTGGCATAATTATACATGGCGCCAAGCTACTGTTCGCCTATGGTGAAGCCACGGTGCCTAAAGTGACCATTATTCTTCGCAAAGCCTATGGTGGAGCCTACGATGTGATGAGTTCAAAACATCTGCGTGGTGATATCAATTATGCATGGCCAACTGCCGAAATTGCCGTGATGGGACCCAAAGGAGCCATTGAAATTCTTCACAGTAAGAGACTCAGTGAAATCACCGATCCGAAGGAAAGAGAAGAATATGTTCTCAAAGCCGAGGCCGAATACAAAGAAAAATTTGCTAATCCATACAATGCAGCCAGATATGGTTTTATTGATGATGTGATTGAACCACGTAACACGCGCTTCCGTGTGATCAGAGCCTTACAGGCTCTGGCTACCAAGAAAGAAGTGAATCCTCCCAAGAAACATAGTAATATTCCGCTTTAAACAATTTACCTATGCTTTTTAAAGGAAAATTAAGTATACAGTTATTGCTTTTCGGCGTTTTATTCTGCCTTACAACAACTGTCAAAGCTCAAAGCACGATGGATCTTCGCATCAACGAAGTCCTCGTCATGAATCAGGCGAATTACATTGATGATTTTGGACAGCACAGTCCATGGATTGAGTTTTTCAATTCAGCCTATAATACAGTGGATATGGGTGGTTTATACCTGACCAACGATTTGGAAAAACCTACAATGTATCAGATCGCTAAGGGTGATCCCACCACCAAAATTGCTCCTCAGAATTATCTTGTTTTCTGGGGCGACGATCATTCGACACGAGGAATCAGGCATCTTAATTTTGATCTCAGTAGTTCAAAGTTGGTGGCGTTGTTTGATGCCAATGGCCGTACCCTGATTGATGTTGTAAAACTGGATCAGACGCACCGAACCGATACGACCTATGGCCGGATCACTGACGGAGGATCAGAATGGGGCTTTCTTGATAAGTCGACCCCGGGAGCCAATAACAACACCAAAACAGTCATTACATCTGCCGAAAAGTTTGGAATGGTTGATCCTTCCGGCCTAGGGATGGCTGTTATTGCCATGTCGGTCGTATTCTCAGCACTCGCGTTGCTCTATGTTTTCTTTAAAAATGTGGCTAAGCTCTATACGATTGATTATCGCAGGTTATCTGCACGCAAACAGGTGGTAGCTTCAGAAAAGCCGGCAGACGGTTCGGGTGAGCATACGGGTGAAGTAAATGCAGCCATAGCCATGGCTCTTCACCTGTATAGAAATCAGCTTCATGATCATGAAAACACCGTGCTGACCATCCGTAAAGTATCTCGTACATACTCACCATGGAGTTCTAAAATTTATGGTGTGCTCAATAATTCAAGGTAAAAATCAGACAGTTTCCTCAGAAAATCAGTATTAAACGAATATACAATGAAGAATTTCAAATTCACCATAAATGGTAATCAGTATGAGGTAAATATCCTCAATATTGAAGAAAATATCGCTGAACTGGAGGTGAATGGAACAACTTATCAGGTAGAGGTTGACAAGTCAATTCAGACAACAAAAACCCCAAAACTGGTTCGTTCTATCTCTGTTCCCAGTAATGACCTGCACCCCTCATCGGCCCGGACCAGTAGTCCTGATAGTCCCAAAGGCGGAGGCAACATTAAAGCTCCACTACCGGGTGTAGTACTCGAACTCTATGTGAAAGAAGGGGATACCGTGAAGATCGGTCAACGGCTGATGATGTTGGAAGCCATGAAAATGGAAAACAATATCGATGCCGACAAACCAGGTACCATTATTTCAATTAAGAAACATAAAGGTGATTCAGTCATGGAAGGCGATGTACTGATCACGATTGGATAAGATAGACGGGACCCAACTATGGAACAACAAAGTTTTCTCGGTTTTATCACCGATCACCTGGGGCAGTTTCTTGGATATACTGCCTTTGCCAACATGACGGTTGGACACCTGATCATGATCGCCATCGGTCTGATCTTTATTTACCTGGCCATCGCCAAGGAATATGAACCAATGTTGCTCGTACCAATTGGTTTTGGTATTCTGGTAGGTAACATTGCCTTTTTTCCCGGCCTCAAGGTTGGGATTTATGAAAGCGGAAGTGTGCTTAACTACCTCTATTTTGGCGTATTGCAAGGAGTTTATCCGCCACTTATCTTTCTGGGCATTGGGGCCATGACTGATTTCTCAGCCCTGATCTCAAATCCCAAACTCATCCTCATTGGGGCAGCCGCTCAGTTGGGTATCTTCGGGGCTTATGCTCTGGCCCTGGCTCTTGGCTTCTCTCCTTCTGAAGCCGGTGCCATTGGTATAATTGGTGGTGCAGATGGACCTACTGCAATATTTCTTTCCTCCAAATTGGCACCAGACCTGATGGGTGCTATTGCAATCTCTGCATATTCGTACATGGCTTTGGTTCCGGTAATCCAGCCACCTATTATGCGGCTGCTCACCAGCAAGAGAGAGCGTCTTATCCGTATGAGGCCCCCCAGAGCCGTATCGAAAAGAGAAAAGGCAATATTCCCGATCGCCGGACTGCTGCTTACATGCTTTATCGTACCAACAGGTTTGCCGTTGCTGGGTATGTTATTCTTTGGCAATCTGCTGAAAGAAAGTGGCGTCACCAAACGTTTGGCCGATACAGCAAAAGGGCCTTTAATCGATATCGTAACCATCCTGATAGGTTTGACTGTAGGGGCCTCTACGCAGGCAACTACGTTTCTGACAGCCAAATCAGTGGGTATCTTCGCACTTGGGGCCGCATCATTCGTCGTGGCCACCTTTGGTGGCGTTATGTTCGTCAAAGCTATAAACCTTTTCCTGAAAGAGGGAAACAAAATCAATCCTTTGATTGGAAATGCCGGCGTTTCGGCTGTGCCTGACAGCGCCCGCGTTTCTCAGGTTGTTGGGCTTGAATATGACAAAACCAATCACTTGCTGATGCACGCCATGGGACCCAATGTGGCCGGAGTTATCGGCAGTGCGGTTGCCGCAGGTATCTTGCTCAGTTTCCTCTATTAGGCAGTTTACTTCTTCTAAATATGATAAAGCCGGTTAGTTTCACGCTACCGGCTTTTTCTTTTTGTTTCAACCCTTTTCGGTTATCTTTGCTGGTGTAAATATATCTGTTATGCTGGTTATTGGAATTGCCGGTGGATCCGGCTCTGGTAAAACGACAGTTGTCAGGCGAATTGTAGAAATCCTTCCTCCCAACTCAGTATCAATCATCTCGCAGGATGCATATTATAAAGATAATGGGCATTTGTCTCCCGAAGAACGGGCGAAGATTAATTTCGACCATCCTTCGTCTATAGAGTTCAGCCTGATGGCTAAACACCTCGATGAGCTTGCCAGGGGGCATTCCATTGACATGCCGGTATATAGTTATCTTACATGTGCCAGGCAGACCGAAACCATTCCTGTTGAGCCCAGAAAAGTGATTATCGTCGAGGGAATTCTCATCATGACCGATCCCTGTATCAGGAGCCGGCTTAACATCAAAGTATTTGTAGATGCCGATCCGGATGACCGCCTTACGCGCATCATTCGCAGAGATTTGATAGAGCGTGGCAGAACCTACGATCAGGTGCTTGATCACTATGAGCAATTTGTTAAGCCGATGCACCTGCAGTTTATTGAGCCATCCAAGCGCTATGCCGACATCATTGTTCCACAGGGCGGAGAGAACACTGTGGCCATTGATATTCTTGCCTCACGCATCCACATGAAACTGGGTTGATCATGAGGGGCTGGTGGTATTTGTTTGTCATGGTGCTGCTGGTTATTTCATGTACCAAAGATGAAGTCGTGCAGATGGATGCTGCCGTCAGCACAGTATTGCCGGGCCAGTGGCTCAGTGGCCTCGACTTTAACAGTCAGGGAATAGGTCTCACCTGCGGAGGTATTCCAAACGAACATGGACGAGTTCTTCGGACTACCGATAATGGAAAGACCTGGCAGGTGGTTCTTTCGCATTCTACCAAGTGTTTTTACTTCGTGCGTTTTGTAAACGATACGCTGGTGTATGCCGGTGGTGATTATGTTGAACTCTGGCGATCAACCGACGCTGGCATAAACTGGCAAGTCGTCGATCTGGGAAGCAATGTTCCTACCAATGAATTCGATCGCCCTGCTTTTCGTGACATGGCTTGTATGGGCTACCGTCTCGTCATGGTTGGGGGTGACTATGCGAAGAAGGGGGTTTGTTATGTGTGTAATGACTTCGGTTACACATGGTATTTTACGCAGATGGATCACCAGATAGCAGGTGTTGCCTTGAATGCCATAGGATCGGCGTTTATTGCAGGGTGGGGTTATGCTGCCACAATCGGACCCTTTTCAGCCGAACCAGTACAACTCGATTTGCGGGGCGATTTCTATACCTCGGTAGTTTTCTCGGATGAAAACACTGTCTGGATGACTGGCTATTCGGGAACTATTTACCGATCAGATGACCTGGGAGCCTCCTGGATCAAAGCCTTTCACTCAGGCCAATGCAAGTTTAATTCGATCGCATCGGTGAATGGAGTATTGTATGCCACTTCTGACAACGGACTGATAGCCCGGTGTAAGCTTACCGACCGCTCGTGGTCGCTTCTTCAATTACCTGTAAAAGAGAGAATTCTAAGGCTCAGCCCAAACCATATTGGTGGGTTAACGGCCACCACATCTGAAGGAAAATTCATTTCCGGATTCTGATTCAGGAATGACTGCGGCTTGCTCGTACAGATATAGCAGCCAGCAGTCAACCTCTCAACGAGTATCAAATGTTGCATCGTATGTTGGCCTTGGTGTATTCCTGTTCTGGCCTTCATCGGTACTGTGAGTGATCTGAATGGCATCATCGGGGATTTGGAACCTTGTCATCAGGTATTGTCTGACAGTTATGTCACGTGCCTGATTAATCCGTGCAATCTCGGCATCGGCAATGGGTATTCCCCCGATCACTTTCATACATTTTTCGGGCAAGGCGATAGCCGGGCTGGTAATGCCAGTCGAAAAGGTTAACCATGACTGGAATCGGGTGTCGTTGACCGACAAATCTGATAAATTGAGTTTCGCGGCTGCGACCCTGACAGATGAATCGGAACTCTGTTGCAAATCATGGTTCCATTTCAATAAAGCCTTCCGAACGGCAATCTCGTCACGCTCAAGGCTCAGATTGTTGCGGAAGAGCAGTTTGAGAATTAAATCGGGCTTTTCCTTTAAAACCTTACCTATGGCATCAAGGTTTTGCCTTTGAGCCCTCGTCACCGAATCCTGTAGCGGGTCAAATTCGATCATCTTTAAGTCATCCGGATTTCCCCCAAAGGTTTTAGAAAGAAAATCCCAGGGGGCGGTAACAGCCTTCACCAACAGGTTACCAATGACCTTCAGCACGGCTCTTCCCCAACGGTAATTCGGATCGTTAAGACTTCCGTCGATTGGAATTTCCAGATCAATGTTCCCATGCCTGTCGCGCAGAATAGCCACGGCAAGTTTTACAGGAATGTTAATGGCTGAGTCGCTCTTTATTTTATCGCCCACTTTTATTTGTTTAATGATCAGCCTGTTGTTGCTGTTTAATTTTCCTGCTTTCACCGAAAGGGTATTGGTAAAACTAATATCACCGCGCCAGAAAGGATGGGCTACATAATATCTGGTGTACGGATTGAAAATGCTCATCGTTAAGCTATTGATGGCCAGCTTAAGATCGAAATCCCTGTAATTTTTATTATCCACGGCAAGATGCGCAGTAACATTGCCATACCTGTTCATTAAGGTGTTGATGTCAAATTTGACCGATTGGCTGGCATCATTGAAACTGGCTGTCTGCGCATTAAAATTTTGAAAAAGCACCGAAAACTGTTCGTTTGTGAGAAAATCATTGTAAACAATGGTGCCGTTCTCGATGGCAAATTTCTTCATTCCATACTCGTTTTTTGAGTACTGCTCCGCGATCTGCCCTATCATCGCCGCCATCATGATAAAGGGATTGGCGTATTCCATCATTGTTCCTTCTGCACCCGCGAGCTTTGCAGACTGACCGACCTGTTGCGTCGGTTGCCTCATCAAATCTGTCAGGTTATTTCCCTTTCGGGTGAGGGTAACCAGGAGGTAGGGCTCCTTAAGTAATACGTTGTTGAACCGGTATAGATTGCTGGCCGTGTTTACGGAATCAATTTCTATTGAAAAACTTTTCCAGCCGAGTTGCTTCTCCTCTTCACTATCCGTCAAAACAAACTGATCGAAGGCAACATTTCCCCTTATGGCAATGGCCGTTGGTGTATTTGAATTGCCCTTAATTTCCATTTTTACTGTGAAAAGACCATCAGCACGGGTAGCGTTAAGGAATTCTGCCAGATAGGGGAATAATGGTGCAGTGCTCACTGTATCGGCTTTAATCTTCAAGCCGTAATCAGCCGTCAACTGGTTGTATTCCATTACCGCCGTAACGAATCCTTTTTGCCCAATCTTAGCAGATGTTGTGAGTTTGATCAGGGGCTCATTCCATGCCAGTCTCTGAATTAACAGATACCCGTCTGACAGTGCAAGTTGAGTAGATGGATATTTATTGTTGTAAAACAGCCGGATGTTACGTACCGATATTTTCCCGGTTGAATAATGGACCGTATCAGTTGAAGCGGGATGGGCTGACGTATCGGGTGCCAGAAATTTTGCCAGCAGATCGTCAAAATTGAAATGATCACCATGCTGGGCGATATGCGCTACCAATGTATCAATGCCGATTGTATCAACCCTATAGTCGCCGGACAATGCTTTTCGGAGGCTAAGCCTGACGGTCATATCACCAGCATAGACGAAAGTATCTGCCTGATTGGGTTCCATCATGCGTAATCCTTCAACGGTGACCTTTCCATTCAGTAAACCAATGTGGATGTCACGCAGCATCACCTGCCGCCCGGTGAAATCGGGTGAATACTTCTCGATGCCCCAGTGCGCGATGGGGGAGATGAAGAATAATAAAAACAAAAAGAGCAGGACCAGGAATCCGGCAATCGAGATAAGTGCGCTTACGAGGCATCCGGCTTTGCGAATCAGGCGTAACATGGTTTATTAATTTGTATAAGAAAGTCTTAAAAGGGCGACACCCATGCAAAAGTAGTACAAATTGACTTATCGCTGGTTCGTGTGCTATCTTGTGATTTGCCCCTCTTTTGCTACCTTTGCGCCGATTATATAAATTTACTGATGGACTACAATTTCAGAGAGATAGAGCCTAAGTGGCAGCGCCGGTGGAGCGAAGATAAGACCTTCAGGGCCGACAACCAGTCGTCGAAACCCAAGTATTATGTACTCGACATGTTTCCTTATCCTTCGGGCGCCGGACTTCATGTAGGTCATCCGCTGGGCTATATCGCCAGTGATATTGTCAGTCGTTATAAACGTCTGCAGGGATTCAATGTATTGCATCCCATGGGCTACGATGCCTACGGCCTTCCCGCCGAACAATATGCTATCCAGACAGGAACCCATCCTGAAATCACCACCGCAAAAAACATCGGGCGCTACCGCGAGCAGATGGATAAAATCGGATTCTCGTTCGACTGGGAACGCGAAGTACGTACTTGTGATCCCTTCTATTACAAATGGACGCAATGGACCTTTATCCAATTGTTCAATCATTGGTATGACAAATCAACCAATAAGGCTGAACCTGTTGCTGCGCTGATCAAATATTTCGAAAGCAATGGAAGCATTGGAAGCAACGCCGCCTCTGATGCACATGATCCTTTCACTGCTGCTGAATGGATGGCCATGACCGAAAAGCAACAACAGGAGATTTTGATGAACTACCGGATTGCCTACCTCAGCGATTCATGGGTAAACTGGTGTGTCGAACTGGGTACTGTACTCGCCAACGATGAGGTGAGCAATGGATTATCCGTTCGCGGAGGTTATCCTGTTGAACGCAAACTGATGCGCCAATGGTCACTACGTATCTCTGCCTATGCCCAACGACTTCTCGATGGACTCGAAACCGTTGAATGGAGCGACTCACTGAAAGAGATACAAAAGAACTGGATAGGTAGGAGCGAAGGTTGCGAAGTCAGTTTTGCCATCAGCGGACTCAATGAAAATCTCAAAGTCTTCACCACCCGCCCTGACACCCTCTTCGGCGTTACCTTCATGGTGCTGGCGCCCGAACATGACCTTGTTGGTTCGCTTACAAAAGACAAATACAGGGAGGCTGTAGAAAGTTACCTCGCCTGGACCAAAAACCGTTCAGAGCGTGAACGCATGACCGAAGTGAAACAGGTTAGTGGCCAGTTTACCGGATCGTATGCAGTAAATCCGCTCACCGGACAAGAGATACCAATTTACATAGCCGATTATGTGCTTACCGGCTATGGGACAGGAGCCATCATGGCAGTGCCCGGCCACGATAGCCGCGATTTTGCGTTTGCCCGCCATTTCAACCTGCCCATCGTGCAGGTGGTCTGCCGTCAGGGCGAAGAAACCTCTGATCCAGCCACATGGCTTGAGTCGTACGATTCGAAGGAAGGGATTCTGGTCAATTCCGGTTTCATTTCCGGAATGCAGGTAAAAGAAGCCATGCGGGCCACCATCGATCACATCGAAACAATGGGTCTGGGACGCGGAACCATCAATTTCCGTCTGCGTGATGCTATTTTCAGTCGTCAGCGTTACTGGGGAGAGCCTTTCCCTGTATACTACAAGGACGGCATGCCTTACATGTTGCCCGAAAATGAATTGCCGTTGAGGCTTCCTGATGTGAACGCCTACCTTCCCACTGCTTCAGGCGAACCACCGCTGGCCAGAGCTGAGAACTGGACCTATAACGGATACCCGTTAGAGACCAACACCATGCCCGGATTTGCCGGTTCAAGCGGATACTACCTTCGCTATATGGATGCTGCCAATCCCGGCGCCTACTTCTCAAAAGAGGCCGTCAACTACTGGCGTAGCGTCGATCTTTATATCGGCGGAGCAGAGCATGCCACAGGTCATCTTATTTATGCCCGCTTCTGGAATAAATTTCTGTATGATATAGGGATGGCTGTTGAGCAGGAACCCTTCAGGAAACTCATCAATCAGGGAATGATTCAGGGTAGGTCGAGTTTCGTTTACCGCTTGACGGGAACCAACAAGTTTGTTTCTTTTGGTTTAAAGGATAGGTATGATGTTCAGGAAATTCATGTTGACATAAGCATCGTTGACAATGATATACTCGACACCGAAAAGTTCCGCAGGTGGCGGCCCGATCTGTCTGATGCCGAATTCATTCTTGAGGATGGTAAATATCACTGCGGCCATGAGGTGGAGAAGATGTCAAAATCGCTCTACAACGTTCAGAATCCCGATGATCTGGTAGAACGTTATGGTGCCGATACCCTCCGCCTGTACGAAATGTTTCTTGGCCCGCTGGAGCAGGCGAAGCCTTGGGATACCAAGGGAATTGAAGGAACCTTCCGATTCATCAGAAAGTTTTGGAAACTATTCCACGACCGCGACAACAACTTTCTGGTAAGCGATGAACCTGCCACCGATGCAGAACTCAAAACCCTTCATAAGACCATTAAAAAGGTTCAGGAGGACACAGAACGGTTCTCGTTCAATACCTGTGTAGCAAGTTTCATGATCTGTGCCAATGAACTCACCGATCTGAAATGCAATAAACGGTGCGTACTTGAGCCACTGGTAGCCTTGCTTTCACCTTTTGCCCCCCATATCGCCGAAGAGCTATGGTCACTGCTGGGGAACAATGGAAGTGTAAGCTTCGCGGGGTTTCCATCATTCGATGAGAAATACCTGGTTGAAAGCATCTTCGAATACCCTGTCAGCTTTAATGGAAAGATGCGGTTCACCATGGCCTTGCCAATCGACCTGCCTGCCGCCGGAATCGAAAAGGCCGTTCTGGCCAACGAAAAGACGCTAAAATATCTTGAGGGGAAACAACCCCGGAAGATGATCGTTGTACCCGGAAAAATCGTGAATATCGTGCTCTAGGCGGTGTACTGGTGATCTCTCTTCACCACCAGCAAATAAATAAATGGGCGAAACGCCGAAGCATAATCGCGTTCGGGGTTTCGCCCATGATTTGTTATACCCGTGCCTCCTGATCAGTGCAAATTATTCGAAGGATCTTTCGCGGGGTGTTGCATGGGATGGTTATGCTATTGGCAGGCTTTATTTTGATCGACCCGATGCGCATATAATTCTCTGCGTATCAATCTGCCAACTCTACCCTGATCGCTGCGCCCTGATGGCATAGCGTTGCGAAAATGCATATCCGGCATCCTGAGAAGCCCGTGGCTAAGTTCCACTCTTACTTTGGTACCATCATAAAAAATAGCGAAACCTAAATACCTGGCTTAAATACGTCCTGATTATTATGCTCTGTTATCCTGCCAATTAACCTAAAAATAGTTTACGTAAAACTTCAAATATTCTGACTTAGACCAATGATTGTGTTTGTCCGGTGAGATATTATAATACTTATACAATTCGTTATTCTGTTACCTTTGCGGGCTGAAACATCAATATACCTTGAACCTGAAATTAATCAGTAAAGAGCATGATTCAGGAAATTTTCCCTCACCGCTTCAATAATCAATATCGCCCGAATTGTGTGGCCGATGAAAATGATTTCATCCTCCATTTTAATGGAAATGCCCTCTTATTGAAGGCACGTGGCAATGTATTTGAGATACCACGGCGTAAGGACTTCCCGGGGATGCCGGATCAACCGGAATCAACATTTTTATTTACGCTGAATGAGGTGCCTTGTTTTTTGATCTGGGATGATCCGGCTACTGTTGATCCCTCATTTGTTTATAAGGAAATCAGTTTTTTCAGAACTATAGGTCAACGGGAAATAGGATGGATATGTATTGCAGGGTACCATTTGATGAGCTGGTACTCACAAAACAGGTTTTGTGGTAAATGTGGTAAACCAACAGTACAAAAACCCGATGAAAGAGCCATACAATGTCCTGCGTGCAACAGTATTGTCTATCCGAAGATTTCACCGGCGGTCATTGTAGCCATAACGAGTAATGATAAGATATTGCTCGCCCGTAATTCAGATTTTCCCGATAACTGGTATTCATTGATTGCCGGGTATGTTGATGTCGGGGAATCGCTCGAAGAGACATTGAAACGTGAGGTTAAAGAAGAGGTGGGATTGGATATTAAAAATATCAGGTATTATAAAAGTCAACCCTGGCCTCCTTCAGGTTCTTTAATGGTTGGCTATATCGCGGAGGCTGATGAAAATCAGCCAATTTCTATTGATCATAAAGAAATTGCGGCGGCTGACTGGTTTTCAAGGGGAAATCTTCCAAAACATTCGCTGAATGTAAGTATTGCCGGCGAGATGATTGAAAAGTTCGAGAGCGGGCAACTGTAACGATCTTCCGCCTGTTGAGGCCTGGCAAATAGCATCCAAACCCGAAAAAACAAGCACCAGTCCGGAATAGTATTTCATTTCTTTAGCAACCGGGTTGTTTTTATCCTTTGTACCTGTAAATAATTATTATTGTAACGTTGGTTTGCCATAGCTGAAGCAAGAAGTATTAAATACCAAATAGATACAGGCCCTACAATCGTTCGGAAAGTATTTAATCACAGCGGGAAAATGGTAAAAGAAAGGAACAGGACAGGGCAAACATGACTGAATGTGGCACATCAGAAGAAGAGGTATAGCAGCAGAGATGAAATCCATGATGTATTACAACTGGCTATGGATGTCGTCAGCCTAATTGTATTCCAATGAATTATCAAAGGAGAAACACAAAGAGGCGGAATAAACTGAAAAAACCCTACTTTTGAGATGCGATTAATCGTATATATGAACATGAAGTGACATTCAGCAGGCGGTCATACCATTGCCTTTTCGGATTCCGATCACATTCGCAAAAGTAACAGAAGTCTAAACATATAACCAACGATTATGGCTTTCGGACTCTCACCCGTGTACGTCGAAGAGTTTAAACAAAACGACCTTGACAGGGACCATTTTTTGGTATTGGCTCTTGAAGCGGCACTTATGCTGAAATGGACTATAAGTTATGTCAATGAATCTGGTTTTATAGCCACCACAAGACTCTCATGGAAATCATGGAAGGAAAGAATCAGTATTCGGGTTGAAAATGGCACCGCTGACATTAAAAGTGAATGTCTGGGGGCTCAGTTTTATGATTGGGATAAAAATCAAGACAATGTAAACGCACTCATTGCCGCTATTAGGTCTTTTAAAAGAAGGCTTACGGAAGAGGAAATTGAAAACAGGCTGGCTGTGCTAAGAGAACAATTTTCTGCAAATGAGGACAATGTATCTGATAACCCTCATGTTGTCACAGAAGGAACTGATGCCAGTCTGGTAGGGCGTTTTAGTTTAGGCCGGGGATATTTTATTACAGCTGCGTTGATCGCCTCGAATGTTTTAATCTTCATCTTAATGATGATTAAGGGTGTTCATTTCCTGCAGCCCGAGGGACAGGAATTATTAAGGTGGGGTGCTAACTTCCGGCCAATGACGCTTGAAGACCAATACTGGCGATTACTTACTTCATGTTTTTTGCACTTCGGAGTTTTTCACTTACTGATAAATATGTTTGCCCTTCTTTATATTGGGCTTATTTTAGAACCTCACCTCGGTAAATCCAGGTTTTTAGCTGCCTATCTTTTCTGCGGAATTACGGGTAGTGTAGCCAGCATATGGTGGAATGACATGACCATAAGCGCCGGGGCTTCAGGAGCCATCTTTGGCATGTATGGTGTCTTTCTTGTTTTATTGACCACTAACCTTCTGCCCGATACAGTTAAAAAAAGGTTGTTGGCGAGCACTTTCTTATTTGTTTTGTACAACATTGTATATGGCTTAACGACTGAGAATAATGTTGACAATGCTGCACATATTGGTGGCCTTTTGTGCGGACTTATAATAGGTTTTGCTTACTTTCCGAGTTTAAAGAAAGCAGGATTCCCATCTCTAAAATATGCAACAATTGGCTTATTAACGGCTTTACTTCTTTGGTTTTCAACTTCTGTTTGCAGGTCTCTACCCAATGACTTCGGCAAATACGAAGCAGCAATGAAAAGGGTTTTTGCAATGGAGGCCATGGCACTTGAGATTTTTAGCCTGCCGAAAGGAACTCCTGATGAGGTGTATCTGAAGGAAATTAGAGAAAGGGGTATTTACTATTGGAATGAGAATATAAATGTAATCAACAGTTTTAAGAATTTGGAATTGCCACAACCCATAAGGGAGAGAAATAGCCGGCTTAAAAAGTATTTTGAGATTCGTGCAGAGAGCTATGAGCTGATGTATAAGGGCATCGAAGAGGGTACGGATAAATATAATTTCAAAATTGGTGAATACAATAGAAAGATTGAATATATTTTGAAGGAACTAAGGGGCAATTCAAAATAAGGTAGAAACTTCACCGAATCTTCGCGTCTTCAATATTAAGTGTTTGCTCTAACGTGTCGCTGTCATTATCCTATGTATATGTCTTTTAAAGGTTTCCCCGGATAATTGAGCCTTGTTGTTGCGTTAATGCCTCAGGACGAAATACTACAGGGTTTACTAAAAACCCCATTAATACCATTTAAAACAGTCTTCCTTCGTGACGAGTAATATGTACAGTTTTGCTCTTAGCTTTAAAAATGCTGTCCCAAAGCGGCAGTCGTTGATATATGTCCAGTATGTGTTAAATAATATTAGATCAGATCAAAGGAATCATAGCTACAAAGCCTGAATCGAATTTCCGTCTGATCTTTTTCATATCACAGAAAATTATAGAATTAAAATTTCTGCCCGGTTTTTTCAGACCACCTCAGTGTTGGCGTGGCAGCGCGTTTAAGTACTATTTATTAGCAGCAGTTTATTTCATTCCTTTCAGCACTTTTTCTAATATTAAATTAAATTCTGCCGGTTTTTCTATCATCGGATAATGCCCGGTTGCAGAGATAATTTCAACTTGAAAACCATTTTTACAATGTTTTTTCAGTCCGGTTTCGTTTGTTGGAAAACCGTCATTGTTTATTAAATACAACTTGTAATCAAGCTGTTCCAATCTTTGTGCATCGTTATATGAGTATTGCATTTGCTTCATAAGAGTCTCATAGCCAATAACGGAATCGCTGTTTGCAAAATCTGTTTTTACCCTGTCTTTCACCTCCTTTGATGTTGTCGGGTGAAAAAGCATCAAATCAGCATAGGCAGGTGCCGAATTTTTAAAATCCTTTTCAAGCATTGGAAAGAAGTCGTTCATTTGTTTCAATTGTTCCGGCGTAAATACAACGTCAATTAATTTGAAATTGTCGATACCTACAATGCCAACTATTTTATGATTGTTGGTTAATGCTGTTTGCAACATGATTTCGCCTGACATGGAATGTCCGATGATTACGACATGTTTAAGGTTCATAGTGTCGATAAATGCTATTATATCATTAGCATATTCCTCAATTGTCCAGTTGGTTCTTTCGGCAGCGGATTTGCCAAAGCCCGGCAGGTCAATCGCGAAAACATTGTAATTTTTAGAAAAATAATCAACCTGATTCTTCCAATATTTTCCGTCAATACACCAACCATGTAAAAAGAGAAGTGCTGTGTCGCCCTGTCCTTGTTGAATATAACTGATTACAACTTTTTTTTCTCTGATGGTGATTTGTTTAGTTTCCGTCCTTTTTTGTGCCTGTATCATGCTTACATTAGATAAGAGTGAAGCAATGACGATTAGTAAAATTGTTAATTTTTTCATTTCTGTTTTAATTTGGCGCAAAGATAAAAGGCACGTAGGACAGCCCTTTGTCAGGGGTCTAAAATATTTTTTTTGAACGTTCTTCCAGATAATGTTCAATGCTGAAACTCATGTCGGGGTTGAAATGAGTTTGAGTTGTTTTAAGCACATTAATTCTGTCAAGTCGAAACTCTCTGATTTCTTGTCTTAATTCACAAAATGCTATGGTTGTCCAAACAGCACCACTAAAGTAAACTGCATAAGGTCTGATTGTTCGTTCAGTTAATTCCTCTTCCTTTTTTGACTGGTATCTTATTATCAGTTTTTCGCTTTCAGTAATTGAATGCTGGATAGTATCCAAATACAAACTTGTCGGTGCCCAGGGTTTGTGAAACCCGATTCTTGAATCTAAAAATTCCAATTTGTCTTTATTGTCAGGTGGTAATACAGCTTTTATTTTTAGAAGCGCTGATTCGTAATTTTGTTTAAGAGAATCTTCGGTGTGGTAGTTTAGGATTTTACTTGTGGTCACCAAAGCTCTTGCTTCTTCCATCGTGAACATTACAGGTGGCAACCGATAACCTTCAACTAAAAAATAACCCTTTCCCTCTTCTTCGCCAATTGGAACACCTGCAAGTCTTAATGTTTGAATATCTCTGTAAATTGTCCTGTTCGTAACTTCAAATCGTGAGGCTATTTCACGGGCGGTTGTCAGTCGCTTAGACTGAAGTTGAATGAGGATGCTGGTTAGTCTGTCGAGTCTGTTCATATGTCATGCTGGGGCTACTTAAATTGCGGCTAACTCGTTTATATTTTCACCAAATGCGTAGCTATACACCCAATTTGAGCGTATAACAACATCTTCATGGTGTTTTATTCCCGCAATCAATAGTTTGTTAAAAGTATTACTAAGCGTCATGGGGTGTATCAATTCTTTGTATGCTCTTTTCGCTCATGTGGGTATATATTTCATTGGTTTTAATGCTTTTATGCCGTGGTAGTTCCTGAATGTATCGCGCATCGGCTACTCCAGCTATCTGTGCCCGCAGGTACTGATGTGCTTCCGGTTCAAGCTTTACCTCTTGCCCCTCACTTAGTATCTGGTCATCTGCATTGTTGCCCTGGTTCAGACCCAAACACTTCACCCCTTGGCTAACCCAATTATCATTTACAAATCCCATCCTGTTAGAATGTGTAACGTCGCTATCGGGTTTAGTGCCACAATGATCTATAGGTGCTATCCTGATGTCTGCTTGGCGATGGGGCATTTAGTAACTATCTTTACAACAACCTAAGGATAAACATATATGACAAAAGTAATCTTTTTGACCTAACAGCACAATTATTGAAAAAACCTGACTGCTCCTGAGAAAGGTTAAGATAGTTCGTTGTCAGCGTGTAAGGGCAAGGCGGTTACCTTATTGCCCCGGATACCCTCGCCCGATTAGTTGAGCCAAAGCCAACCCCATGCAATTGCTTAATGCCTTTCTAAAATGCCGTCTGCTTCGCGCAGAGAGGAAAAACTAAACCATCAGGTCACTAAAAAAAGGTCAAAACCATTCATTTATAGCACTATTCTATCAGAGTTATATAACATTAGTTACCTTAAACTCAGTAATACCTTCAACCACAACAGCCGATTTTCCTCTGAATTATATCAATAACTGCCGGTAAGTACATAGCCTGTTAAGGGGTATAGTTCAATATGTACTGCATCGCCGGGTCTTGCAGACCGCTCAGAGTCCTATTTATTATGCCTCGTTTTTTAAAAGGCAAACGGTTCTATTTCGTTTTGTCTCTTTCGTTCCCTCTATTGGGAAGTCCATAAAATATCTGTCAGTCAAATCTGCCGAAGTCGTCATATGAATGAGATTAGAAATAAAGTAAGAATGCGATAAATCGTCTAACTTATAAATGTTATAAAAATCTGCATTACAATCTGCTTCAATTGGAGGATTTAATCCTTCACTGTCCAACCAATGTCGAATGAAAATGTTACCACCTAATGAAAAATGATTGATAATTCCTCTTGAGAGTCTAAGCGAATCATCAATAACGGATGAATTTATATTGCCTTGAAAATCAAATGAAATTAACCCTCTAAATATTCGATTATTATCTGTTCTTGATAGTCTTGGAAACCTATCTATGGAACTGAAATTTTTTACTACCTTGTATAAACCATTTTTGTTTGTTCGATTAGATAGTATACGTGATTTTACTTCTATTACAGCCTTAACGCAATCTTGGGTTACAATTACAAAGTCACCTTCACTAAATATTGTAGGTTGAGTATTGTCATAAATCAAAATGTCGATTTGCTTTGAAACAACATTTTCATTGTGAGATATTTGATTTAAAACAAAACCTGTCCCAACAGATAGATTATTAGGTAACCTGGTTTTTAAAACGTCTTTAAGTATTTCTTCTTTATATCTTCCGTCCTCTCCCCAATTAGCATCACCAATTAAATTTCTTACTCTATTTTTAATAGTATCAAGTTCTCTGCTTATTGAAATCTGATATTCTAACGTATTTATCATATCGCTTTGCTATTTATCAAGAAGGTGTTTAAGTTCATTGAATGTGTCTTTGTTTAAAATGTCAAGTTCGTTGCCAGTAGCTAATTTTATTGTATCTCTTGCTTCTTTAATTCTATTTAACATTGGTAAAACGATTCTTTTTCCGTGATTAATAAAGTTGTCTAAGTCTTTGGAACAGGAAGGTATTTTATACCCGTCACGACTTGATGCAATTAAAACTCCTCTGTCCCTAAGATTGCCAACAACTTTTGTTCTGAAATATTCTTCTTTTAATCCTTCGTGTCTACTTTGATTTAGGTGATTGAAAAGTTCTTTTGTCGAAACATAGCGATTTCTAATGCTTGCCCTTTGAAATAGTAAAAGAAGCTTTAGAAAATTTATTTGATCAATTTTCTGTTGGTCGCGTCCTGTTTCTTTGTCTATAAAGTCATGAACCCTCTGATAACAAACTTCCGCAATTTTAGGGTCAAAGGTTTCATCAACATTTGTTTCTTGGAATTCTTGGAAAGAAAATTCTTTTGGAAAGAAATTTAAGCTACTGATTTTAGGTTTTAATATTGTCTCAAATTCATCACTGTTCTCAGATTTTTTTGATTCGTCAAATATGTAGCCTAAAGTTCCTGCTACGAAGTCAGCTAATTGTATGAAATAGCTTTGTTTACTGTTAAGAATATTGAAGTCAGAGCCAGAGAAAAGATTTCGCTCATGGTGCTTTTCAACGTAAGTTTTGAACTCCCTCATAAAATCATTTCCTCCGTGTTCGTCAACATAAAGTTCAATTCGTGGAAATGTCCTGTATAGTTCTTTATAAACTAAATTATTTAAGTATTTGTAGAATGATTTTTTAATGCTGAAACCTTTTCCAAATAGTTTTCTCTTGTCAACTATAACAGCATATATTGAAATGTCAAGCTGGGCAATATCCTCTAAAATTCGTTTTCTTCTTGCGTGGTTTGGTCCAACACCACTTGATTTCATTTCACCCGTTTGAAAATTGTGCTTTCTTCTTATTTCGTCAATGTCTGTTTTTAGTTTCTCTAAATTCTCGTTTTTGCAAATAACAGTCGCAACGATAAAGTGACTTCCTTGTGTTTGAAAGTCAAATGAGCTGTTTCCAAACTCGTCTGCAAATGCGGTTATATTGTGTTGCATTGTCGTTTTTTAAAATGAGGCATAACGGTTAGTATAAGAATAGTAGCCGACTGCGTGGCACTTTCCTGTCAAGTTACACAAAAGTTGTAGCGGGCTACAACCCTTGAATTTACTACTGAACCGGCTATTATTTTTATACATTGTTAGCGTTTCGTGCTTTATTAATTATTACTGTCTTACTGTGTGTAGGGCAAGCAAGCTCTTTGGCTGGTTTTGGTTGAGCGTTAGCTTGTGCGACCAGACAATGTGCTTGAATGCGAAGGGCTAGCTCTTGACTCATACGTATTCAATACCTGGTAATTTCATAAAACAACTTACATTCTTTTGCCATGGATTATTTCTAGTCAATTGAGTTTTACTTGCCGTAAATGAAACCTTTTTTCTTGCTCTTGTAACTGCAACATAGAATACACTTAACTCGTCTAAAAATTGTGATTCATTATTTTTATCAACAATTAAATTACAATCAGCCGTACTCTTGCAATTCTTACAAAACCCTATCCAGTTTGGAAACAAATCCTGCTCCATGTCTGGAAGAATTACATAGTCCCACTCAAGTCCTTTTGCCGCATGAACTGTAGATATGATAATTTTAGAATCAAGAAATTCCATGTATTGTTTCAAGCCATTATGTTCAAATGTATCTTTAATTAAATTACTTCTATCTTCATCAGAAAGAAAAGTATAGTCAATAAATATGCGAAGCCAAAACACATCGAGCAATTCAAATAATGCCTTAATCAAAGCAGTATCATCATCTTTAAAAATCTTATGAACTTTCAGAACATGCTTTTTCCCAAGTTTTTTGGTCACCCTTTTGTTAACTTTTATCAGTTCAATAAATTCAAAAAGACATTTACGATTGAAGCTAATGTAACTGGCATCTTCATCAGTAAATAACCCATAAAAAAATAGTATTTTATTATGCGTGAAAGTATCAATGATAAAATTTATGTTTGGACCGCGCTGTTTAACTAAAATAGCTAAACTCGCTGCTGGTTCAGTTTTTAATGTATTTAGAGAAGCCTGAACAACTTCGAGGGATTCAATGCTTTGGTCTTCATAAACAGAGAATTCAATTTTTGAATTTAATGAATCAGGATTTAAAAATGGAGTCAGTGCATTTTGCCTTATTATCTTATCAAGCTGCAACATATTAGGATTAGAAGCAAAACGATAATTCTTATCAAGCTTAATTACTTTAAGTTTGAACTTAGTTTCCGCTTTAGATAACAAATTCGGTATAGCGCCAATAAAACCATAAATCCTTTGAAGTGAATCTCCTAGTAAAATAACATTTGTTTTTTCTATGATTAAAAAATGAAGTAACCAATAACTAAGGATATTAGTGTCTTGAAACTCATCAACTAATATAGTTGTGTAATAATTTTGGTAGAAAGTGAGAATGTTTGGATAATTTTGAAATAATTTAATTACAAGCGTTAGTATTGCATTATAAGGTATTGCCCCTTTAGGCAAAAATTCTGTAATAACAATGTTATTATACTCATCGATTTTTTCATTTAACTTACTTCCTTGAATATTCTTGACTGAGATGTTAAATTCAGACAACAATTCAGCATCTTGGAGCGATAAACCTTTAAATGTTTGCATTAAATTACTTGGGTCACCATCATCAATAGATTGCAAAGAGTCTAAATTTAA
Organism: Bacteroidetes bacterium GWE2_42_24; assembly: GCA_001768515.1. Lineage (GTDB taxonomy): Bacteria > Bacteroidota > Bacteroidia > Bacteroidales > TTA-H9 > GWE2-42-24. Next base: position 383,488 of record MEOA01000001.1, read on the forward strand.
CAATGCTGGGTGTAATTTTTGACCGTATTTTTTTAAAATAGTACGGCAAAAGCCATGGTAATTTGACACATACGATTTATCCTTAATATTTATCTCTTTCCCAATACCCTCAAGAATTGCGGGAATATTACGACTGACATCTTTTTTAATTTTATAGGCAGCGTTAACACTGAAAGTTAAGGCTAGTAACCTTTTGGGAGAAGGTATTTGACTACTTGCAATCATAAATGCTATTCGGCTAACCATTGTATGAGTTTTGCCATAACCTGCTGGAGCTTCCACTAATAATCTTTTTTCAGGGGAGAAAATAACTTCAAGTTGCTTTTTATCTCCCTGATGCTTTTCAATTATGCGTGCTTTTATTGTTTCTAGTGCTTTATCCATCAGTTAGTTGCTATGTCTTTAGCTTTAGCAATTAAATCTTTGTAAACTTGAGGAATTTCTTCAAGCTTTAAAGTGAGACCAATTAATCGACCAAGAGGTTGTGATTTATTAATTGAAAACCAAGTTGAATAGAATGCTTTTAAATGAGGGATATTATTTTTGTCAATTCCCGATAACTTTAGCTTAAAATCAATTGCTGCAGGCAAATAGTCATACTTGCTAAAGGCACGTTTATTTACGGCTTTAGCATCTAATTCCCTTTCTAATTTTAAAGAATCATATTCACAAACGATTGCCTCTAATGTTGATTCTTTACCATTATCTATTAAAAACATTAGCTCTGCCTCAAAATCGCGCTCGTTTGTTTTTAGTAGATTATGTATTCCACTTGGACTAGTATTTCCATCATTATCATTAATACCAATACATGGTATCCCAAATTTTTCAGCAATTTGTATAAGTTGTGGTACCGAATCACCACCAGCCTGAATTACTGTAATTCCAAAATCATCGAAATCAATATCTGCCTTTTCTCCAAAAAATGGGAAACTACCAAACTCAGAATCACCTTCAACAAATATTGCACAACGAGCAAAAAAGGCTTCTTTTATAAATGGAAAGTGAAGAAATAAATGTTTATCTAGTTGTTCTCCAAGCGCTAATTTACTACCAGATACAATCTCAATTTTTTCGTCTTTCTTAAAGAGTCTAATTATCTGTTTATAATCATTTAATATGATGCTAGGCGAGTGAGTTGCTATTATGATTTGTCCGATAAATTTATCAATATTAAAAAGTTCCTTTATTAGTTTTGTAAAGTCCTCATTTTTATTGCTGATTACCTTATTTAAGTATTTAATTAATGAACGCTGCATATATGGATGAAGATGTATCTCAGGTTCATCAAGCCCTAGCACCATTGAAATTGACTTTTCTCCATTTTCTTCATTTTCAAAAATGCCACGTTCACCACGTTGTTCTGTAATAGTTTGTAATTTATCAAGTATAGAAAGTGTGACTAATAATAAAAATTGAACACCATATCCGCTTTTTGATAAGGCTTCACCTTTTCCATCTTTAAGTGATATTAATTTAGGTATCAAATTTTCAATTTCGTTTTCTACGCTCGCTGAAACATCATAATCTTTAAAAGCTTTTATTTTAATAAGCTTTGAATTCAAATCAGATATTAATCCTTCCATCTCACCACTATCGATAAGATTCTCTGTTTTTAATTCTTTATTGTTTAAATAACCTTTTACAATGTTTGTAAGAAATCTGCCAACCCCGCGACCTTTGTCAAAATTAATCTCGGCAATCGGATTTCTTAAAGAATCATAGAATATAAAATTCAAGCATCTCATCAATGATGCTGAAATATATGTTTCTGTCTCCTTATGATAAAATTCAATGTTTTCATCAGGAGTAATTTGCTTACACACTATGTTAATTTTAGAATAATCATCTAAGTCAAATAAGTCCTCAAAATGACCAATCTCTTCATTTACTAATTGTAAACCTATCTCTATATTAATAGGCAGAGATTTATCACTAAAATCATCTATCCAGAATGCTCTCTTTGAAAATATGGTATTTAAAAGATTTAATGTGTTTGATTTTCCGAGATTATTCTCGCCAACTATAAAATTACAGGTAGAATCAAAATCAATTTTGACAGCATTTAGATTTCTGTAGTTCTCGATTGAAATATTTATAATTTTCATAGTTGCATTGTCTTTTGGGTGTGAGGGCAAAAAATAGCTCTTTTGCAAGCTGAAGAATCAGCTTGTGTGTTAGAGCTTGCAAATGTGCTATTTGTGTGTTGGATTTTCATCGGTTTGTCTATGTTGTATCGGTCTTTTTGCATGAACGCATAACTCGTATATATATCCACAAAGTTGTTGATATACGCCCAAATTGGGCAGATATCATCATATTTAGGGCGGTTTTCCGTAAATAAGTAACTGTAGCGTGTCATAGGGATTAATAATTATCTGAAAGCTTTGGTCTGGCTTTTTTCATCGTTCTGAAAGTTGACCTCTACCTCCCGGACAACCAATCCTCCATGAGCCATAATTGGTAGAATTCTCTCAGCATCGTTAACGATTTGCCGGGAAAAAACATCAGAATGTTCCTTTTCAATCAATAGTACATGATTTTCTCTAATTCATTCACCACTTTACTGCCATTTATCTGATAACTTATATTCAATCACCTTAAGGTAAACGACCCTGTCAAAAATACTCAATTTATTCAACCGATTCATATTACACAGAAAGAATCACTACAGTTAAAAGAATACACTAATCGGCTCGTAGTATGACTTTAATGGTCCAAGGGACATTTGCGCTTTCGCATCTCTTTCATATCATCTTACCCCAATCCATTCCAAAAGCTCACTACCCCACCCTCCACAGCTTCGCCAGGTCAGTTACAGCATAATTGTACTAACATTTTGGTCGTGAGGGCGGTATGAGCAAAAACGCGTGCAGGACTTTGCGCCGAAAAATGGCTTATTTTCCACTTCCCCGGGCTGTCCCCCCTCTCTCAGGGGTGGAGCACCCGATGTGCTGTTCTGACGGTAGGTGAACAACCGACACTCAATTGATGCCAAATGTAGAAAATCTTTTAAAATATATAACAAAATTGGATATTTTTTTTCACGGATTAACTCACTGACAGGCTGTGCTATCTGGCACTACTGCGTTTGCTAAGACTAACCGGTAGCCAACCTCCACCAATGCCATCTGCCTCACAAGAATTCAAAAACAGATTTTCGGCTTTCTTGCTTTCCATTATTCAAACGATATTCTATTTTTAGGACAAGATTTTACGTCTGATTTCCCCCTCATCAAAAAAAAATTCAACTTTTTTCAAGATTTTTCTGTACGGTTTTGTCACAAAATCCTAATTTTTAATTAGCTGATTATTCGCTTGTTGTAATCCGATTTTACCCCTGAGTTACCCCAAAGTTATACCAAAGTTAGGTCAAAGTCGGGTTTTTCTTATGTATCGCCTACGGCTGTAGTAACTATGGAGTAAATTTTATATATAGGAAAATTAACTATGTAAAATATTTGGCACGATTTTAGTAAAAGCAATTCTGTAGCCGTTTTTAACGGGAATGATTACTTAAAAATTCCTTCCGGTTTTTCAGTTATTTCTCCCACAATTTAATTAATAGCAGGCATTTAATCGAATGCCTCTACAACGCCTGAAGCAAACCCATGTAATTGCCGGCGTGTCCAACCGGGAACAGGCGTGGCAATAAGGATTGAAGCTTGAAGTCACCAGTAAATACCGCTTTGCTCAGGTAGAAATCATGGTTTAGCCCGGCGGTCGGGAAGAGAGTCCATCGGCAATAGCTCAATGAATCAAGGCGACTTTATTGTTTGCCGTAAATATGGATTGATCGTGTAAAATAGCCGGAGTGCAGCACCGCGCGGTCATGGGTATAAGGCCACGGAATAAATGGTTGGCCAATAAGTCGCAGGGCTGATTATAAATCAAAATGTATCATCAATGAGATTTGCCTGGATTTTGTATCTTTACACATCCTAATAAAGTACAGAGCCATGTTTAGACGCGCATTTGTTTTCAACGCCCTGCTGTTGGTTATCATGGCAGGAGGTTTGGCCGGTTGTTCAGAGAACAGCGACGATACTACAATAAATGTCTTCTCGGTTGATGATGATATCGAGCTGGGCAAACAGGTAGACGCCGAGATCCTTGCCAATCCCGCGGAGTATCCTCTCCTCGACTCAGCAACGAACACTTTGGCATATTCGCACCTCTACCGCATCAGGAACACCATCCTGGCTTCGGGAAAAGTGTTTTACGCGCAACGGTTTGGCTGGCGGTGCAGAATCATCAAAAATGATTCGGTAGTGAACGCCTTCTGCGTTCCCGGCGGCGACATGTACTTTTATACCGGGCTGATCAAACTGCTCGATAACGAGGCACAATTTGCAGGTGTAATGGCGCACGAAATGGCTCATGCCGATCGTCGTCACAGCACCGATCAAATGACCAAAGCTTACGGAATTCAAGTTCTGTTAAGCATTTTGCTTGGAAATAACGCCTCCACCCTCGAGCAGATGGTAGCCGATCTGGCCAATGGGCTGGGAACCCTGGCTTTCAGCCGGAGCAATGAGTATGAAGCGGATGAATACGCGGTCAAATACCTGTATCCCACAGCTTATGATTCACCAGGTCTTGGCGACTTTTTCACCAAACTTGAAGGGCAGAGCCAAACACCCACCTTCCTGAGTACACACCCCTCACCGGAAGACCGGCTGACTAAGATCAACGAGCAATTTCAGGCACTGGGTGGTGTTCACGGTCAGACCTTCCCGGAACGTTACAGCGAGTTTAAAACTTCACTCCCATAGTCCGGCATCCTGGTTGTTTAATGTCAGGCGTTTAGCGTGTATGGTTCAATATAAAATACTTTAAGACCCGGGGTCGGATTAGGGCAAACAGGTTCTGATGCCGATGACAACCTTAAGGCGATAGTCGATGGCTAAATGTTAACGTCAAATTTCTCCGGAACACGATAACAGGTATCAAATATATAACTAAACCATTGAAGGAACGTCGTTGAAATGTCCGCAACCGTACACCCCAATGAAACAGAACCGAACAACCAGTTAAATGTGAAAAACTGTTAAACTGTTGTTTTGCAAAAGAATAAATTTCGTGGCACAAAGTTGGGGTGAAAGGGATAAATTTTGCAGAACATGGATCGTATCATCGAAAAAAAGAAGTGGACTCCCCAAAAGATCGGTTATATCGTTGCCGGTGTGCTATTTGTTTTTTTTATTGCCTGGTTGACCATTTTTCGTGACAACCGGAGCCGGTTGTACATCGATCGCAACCAGATTACCATTGCAGAGGTAAAACTCAACAAATTCCAGGAATTTATTCCCGTTGACGGGGTGGTATATCCCCGTACCACCGTGTACATCGATGCCATGCAGGGCGGTGTGGTTGAGAAACTGTTTGTTGAAGACGGAGCGATTCTGAAAACTGGTGATCCGATTCTGAAGCTTCACAATCCTTCGATGGAGCTCAGCTACATGGATCAGGAAACGCGCATGTACGATGCCATCAACAATCTTCAGAATTCCAAGATATCGCTCGAACAGAACAAATTCGTCAGGCAGAAGGAAATTGTTCAGCTTGAGTACCAGTTGGATGGTGTTGAGCGGGATTACCGGCGTAAGGTAGGCTTTCATGAAGAGAAGCTGATTTCAGACAAGGAGTTTGAAGATGCCACCAGAGATTACAAAAACACGCGCAAGCAATTAACGATCAGCCTCGACCTCATGCGGCTGGATTCTACTTCAACCGTTGACCAGAAACGCCAGATTGAGAGTTCAATGACGCGTATGGGCAACAACCTTTCATTGTTGCAACAGAACATCGAAAACATGACCATCAGGGCCCCGGCCGATGGAAAGTTATCGTCGTTCAGTGTCGAGATTGGTGAAACCAAATCATCGGGAGAACACCTCGGTCAGATCGACATTCAGGATGGCTTCAAGCTGAGGGCCAACATAGATGAACGGTACGTTTCAAAGGTTTTTGTAGGTCAGCCGGCAGAATTTGATTTTACCGGCAAAACATTCCGGTTGAGCATCTCGAAGATATATACCAACGTGACCAACGGGTCATTTCAGGTTGATCTGACCTTTGACAGTATTTCTCCCCAGCAGATAAAGCGCGGGCAGACGGTGCAGCTCAGGCTTCAGTTCAGTTCTGCTGCCGATGCGCTGATTGTCCGTCGCGGAGGCTTTTTCCAGGAAACGGGCGGAAACTGGATATACGTGGTAGATCCGTCGGGTAGCTACGCGGTAAAACGCCCGATCCGTATTGGTCGTCAGAACACCAACTTCTATGAAGTGCTCGAAGGACTTGAAGAAGGTGAAAAAGTAATTGTCTCTTCGTACGAGTCCTTTGGAAAGAAAGAAAAATTGATTTTTAAATAATACACATTTTTAACAGTTTTAGCGATGATAAGAACAGTCAATCTTAATAAAGTATTTCGCACCGATGAGGTAGAAACTACGGCGCTCAATCAGGTAACCCTCGAGGTTAAGCCAGGCGAATTTGTTGCCATCATGGGTCCTTCGGGTTGCGGGAAATCCACCTTGTTGAATATCCTGGGTTTACTTGACAACCCTTCCTCAGGTGAGTATTTCTTCACCGGCCATGAGGTGTCGAAGTTTTCGGAAAAACAACGTGCCCGTCTCAGGAAAGAGAACATTGGGTTTGTGTTTCAAAATTTCAACCTGATAGACGAACTGAACGTGTTTGAAAATGTAGAGCTTCCGCTTATTTATCTGGGGATGAGTACTTCGGAAAGAAAGAAACGGGTAGAAGAGGTACTTGAACAGATGAACATCATACATCGTAAGAAACATTTTCCGCTTCAGCTCTCGGGAGGTCAGCAGCAGCGTGTTGCAGTAGCCCGTGCAGTGGTTGCCCGACCCAAGATGATACTGGCCGATGAACCTACGGGGAACCTTGATTCGGCGCATGGCGAAGAGGTGATGAACCTGCTGGATGGTTTGAATCAGAAAGGGACCACCATCATCATGGTAACCCACTCGCAACGTGATGCTGAATTTGCCCAGCGGGTAGTACGTCTGTTCGATGGACAGATCATCAACGAAAACATCCGGGAACGGGTGATGTAACCTGATCACTGCCCGCCTCGCGCAGCAACAGGCTAAAACCCGACCCTGCAAGGCCTGAGGTCACCGCCAACCGGGATCAGGCCGCCGGTTTCGGAAACACAACAGGCTATACATATCTGACAATTTTTTACTCAGCACCCGACCATCTCATGATCCAGTCAATAGAATTCCGTGTCTTAATTCGCCGGCTTATTAGTCAGAAATCATACTCGATCATCAACCTGATCGGGCTGACGGTAGGTTTTACCGCTGTAACGCTGATTGGGCTCTATGTTATTAACCAATTATCGTTCGACAAGAATCTGGCTGACCACGAGCGGGTGTTCCGGCCTGTACAAATACAGAACGAGCCCGGTGTCGGTGAGCAACATGTGGCAGTTACGATGGGTCCGCTGGCCGCTTCAATGAAAGCAGAACTCCCGCAGGTGACCGATGCCGTAAGGATCATGCCATGCTGGTATTTCAATCTCATCTCGATTGCCGGACAGGGAAGCGATTCCAACGCGGTTCCGAAGCAGTTTAATGCCCGCAACTTCTGGTATGCCGACTCCAACGCCCTTTCCTTCTTTGGCTTCACCCTGCTGGAAGGGAACCCTGAGACAGCACTCAGGCATCCTTTCTCGATTATAGTTACCGAAAAACAAGCATCAAGACTCTTTAACCGCGACAGGAATGTTCTTGGACAAACCCTCATCATCGACGGCGGATCGTATGCGATTACAGGCGTCATGAAAGAGATGGAGGGAGAGAGCCATCTAAAGATCAGGGCACTTGTTTCCTTTTCATCGCTTGACAATGATCCCCGTTTTGAATACCTGAAACATTGGGGAAACAACTCGCTCGGGACTTATGTAAAACTAAACTCATCTGATCAGCAGGCCGCAGTAGAGGCTGGCATGAACGAAGCCTTGCGGAAGCGGACACTGAAGGAGGATGGCAAGGAACCCGACATAAAATTCTACCTGCAGCCGCTCGATGAAGTCTATCTTGATTCAGGGCATATCAAATTTCAGATTACCAGCCAAAACGGCAATTCCACAACTGTTTATCTGTTCCTTATCGTTGGTGTGCTGGTGCTGATCACTGCCTGCGTAAACTTCATCAACATGTCGCTTGCCCGTGCAGTAAAACGGTCGCGTGAAGTGGGGGTAAGAAAAGTGCTTGGGGCTACATCCTATGATCTGTTCGCCCAGTTACTGGGAGAGGCCATCCTTTTTGCTGTAATCTCAGCAGGGCTGGCTGTGATGTTGGTTGAACTGCTTATGCCAACATTTAATTCCATCATGAACCTGCAGCTTAGCCTGTTCGATAATCCCTGGCTGTTTCCTCTTCTGGCAGGTGCCGTTATGCTTGTAAGCATCATCTCAGGCGGCTATCCGGCGTTTTATTTATCACGTTATAAGCCGATTGCTGTTCTAAAAGGGGTTGGGAGCAACCGGGGAAAATCGGCCGGTTACCTGAGCCGTTCATTAATAGCCTTCCAGTATGCCGTGACTACCGGAATGGTGTTCATGGTTATCGTGGCGTGGTCGCAATACCAGTTTGCCATGAAGAAAGATCTTGGCATTAACTACAATGGCGTGGTAGCCTTGCATCACCGGGAACCGAATCCGCAGAAGTTTATCCCGCAAATGAAGGCACGTTTGCTTCAAAATCCGGGTGTTGAAGCTGTAGCAGCGGCTGCCGATATAAACGGAGCCGCGGGTAGTCAGGGGCCGGTTATGATCGACGATTCGGCCAAAAGCAAACTGATGGTCAGGTATTGCTTCATCGACGAAGACTTCTTCCCGATGATGGGGATTCCGGTTGTTGAAGGAAGAAATTTCAGTCGTGACTTCACCCTGGATTCAAGTCTCAGTGTGATAGTCAATCAGGCCGCGGTTGAAGCCCTTGGCTGGACTGATCCTATCGGGAAGCGAATTAAAAGCTTCACCGAAGATAGCACCTTAAGGCCTGTAGTTATTGGTGTCATCCGCGATTATAACTACTATTCAATCCACTGGAAAATCGAACCGGCCATCTTCCTGTGCCGGATTGAAGAGACAGGGACGCTGGTTGTAAAGCTTCGAAACCCCGGGCAGGATACCATCGCCAATTCAGCGGTCATGCAGCATATTGAGACGGTGTGGAATGAGTTTTTCCCTTCGGCTCCCTTCGAACCCGAGTTTGCGAGTGAAAGAATTAAGGGATGGTATGCCAATGAAAACCGGACCATGCAATTGTTTCTTTTCTTCGCCGTGCTGTCGGTAATCATCTCCTGTCTCGGGCTATATGGACTTTCGAGTCTCATGATGGAACAACGTATCCGGGAAATCGGAATCAGGCGGGTTTTAGGAGGCAGCTACGAGAGCATCAGCAGGTTATTGCTGTCGCAATACATCAGGCTGGTATTGGCAGGAGGGATTGTTGCAGCGCCGGTGGCATGGTTCCTGGCACGGAACCTGCTCGACGGCTTCGCCTACCGGACAGGAATCTCGCCAATCATGCTGGTTGTTGCGCTTTTGATCACCATAATCGTGGCCATGCTCACCATCTGGCACCGGGTGTTTTCTGCCGCGCGAACAAATCCCGTCGATGCCCTCAAATATGAATAGGTAAAAGGAAGGCTGTTTCACGCTTCAGGTGACGAAACATGTTGTCGGCAGGGATCCTTAAGGGAGATACTTTTACAGACCCGCTATTGGCGTCCCGGGGGATGTGTGCTTCCCCCCCGGCCGGGTGTTCGCGACGCCGGCAGTCAGCATCAGATGTCGCCTGAAAAGGAGGATAACCGACAACCTTTTGAACAGTGTACCGTACAAAGGATGTCGGCCACTGTAAACATAATTCCAGGATGAAATCCGAAATAACTGATTTTGCATTACGTGCAAACTATCCCAACTATCGGTGCACGAACTATTTTTGCGACAATTTCGGGAAGACGACTGATGCGTCGGCCGAATTACCGGGATATGGTCCCCCGGAAATTGAATACCATGTTGCAGGTCAGAAGAGTCCCTGCCTACTGGTGACCGGCTACATCGATGCACACCTGCTGTTTAACATGCCGGGTAAGGAAGGAAGGCAGTATCTGATGCATCTGATCAGAGAGCAGGAAGGCAACAGAAAATCGATTGATTATCTTGAAGCCGGGCGTCAGGCTTACCGTGGAAATTTCAGGCGGATGAAGATGTCGATGGGGTTGATTGAAAACAAGTTTGTTGTTCCTTCCGTCACAACGAAGCAATACAGCGTGAAATTTGTCAGCCATAAAGGAGCCAACCTGATTGGTTTGACGCAGGAAGGATTTCCCGTCCCCGACTTCTGCATTCTGACGACCAAGAGCTACAAGCTATCGCCCCCGAAGCGGCAGAAGCACCTGATCAGTGCCATCTACAACCTTGAACTGCTTACCTCCGACAGGCTGGGAAACCCTGAGAATCCCCTCATATTCGCCGTGCGCTGTGCATTACCTGAATACCTCCCGGGATTGATGCCCACCTACCTGAATGTCGGGGTTACCGATGAAGTATTTCACGGATTAAAGAAAATATATGGAGACGTGGTTGCTGAGAAAATCTACTACAACAACCTCAAGACAATCTTCTCGGTGCTTTGCAACGGAAACGATCACTGCAACGCCACAGCCCCCCTGCATGAGGCTGCAGGAACCCGGGAAAGCCTCAGGGATAAGATCGGTTACTACCATCAAAAAATATCAGAAAAGGAGCCGGCCATTCTGACGGATGCCTTTTATCAGTTCTCTTTCTTCGTGAAGGCGGCGGCTTCATTCTATGCCGACAACCAGGATCTGATCTACACTTTTCAGAAAGGAGAAAGAGCCAGACCGGCATTGATACTGCAAAAGATGGTATGGACAGTGCGTGACGACGATTCCCATCCCGGGGTGTTGTACAGCCGGCATTCAAGAACGGGGCTGGGCATGCAGATCGAGAGTTTTAACAACATCTTTGGCGAGGATATCATGACAGGCCTCATTAAAACCGAGGACACCGAATTCTTTCACCGCGATACCATAAAAGAACAATTCCCCGGGGTTTATCATTTTTCACCCTACGCCCACCTGCTGGAGAAAAAATTGAAGTCGGCAGCCACTGTAGAATTCGCCGTGGAGTCGTCGGAAAAGAAACACCTGTTTGCCATTCTGCAACTTGACAATTCAGAAATGACCGGCAGGGCAACCCTTCTGTCGACCATCGACCTTTATCAGAACAAAATTATCAACAAAGAGCGGGTGGTAAAACTGATCATGCCCTACCACCTGCGGCAGATATTCTCGGAAAGAATTGACGACGATTCATTCAACAAACTTCAATTCTTCAGTCACGGCATCTCCATCCTTCCACGAACGGCTGTCTCAGCCAGACTATTCTTCTCCTCAGCAAGAGCGATAGAAGCCAAGCGGGGCGGCGACAGAATCTGTTATTGTAAGTCAACCTATTGCCCTACCGACCGAATGGTGATGAGCGAGGTAGATGCCATCCTGAGCCTTACACCTGCGGCCATTCACGTTGTAACAGCGTGTCTGGGTTATGGAATTCCGGCCTTAATCAACCTCGAAAACAATAATATTGTTTTGCGCGACAATACGCTTATCAACGAGCAGGGACATGTACTCAGAGAAGGCGACTGGATAACCATTTCAAGCAAACAAAGAACCTTGTTTGCAGGGAAAGCAACCTTCAAGGCTGCCCGTTTTCAAAAGTACCTCGAGGGGCAGAAACTGGAGCTCGAAGCCAAAGAGGAGAAAGTATTCATAAACATGTCGAAAGCCTACAAGGCTTATCAGGCAATTGTCGATTCAATTGAATACGGGGAGATCACGAAGCTCTCGGATCTGACCCGACTGATCAGAAACGATTTGGACAAGAAACCCGAGAAGGCACAAAAGTTTGTGAATGCATGGTTTGACAGCCACACTACCTACTACGTACAGCAGATACTGAAGAGCCAGCTTGGGACACATCTTGAGCAACACAACCTTTACAATCTGCTGACTATCTCACGACGAATCCTGTTCTTTAAAACGATCATTCCAATCTGTCGGCGACAATATTTACAAGGCTACTCGGCGGGTGCTTTTATGATTGGGCGGTTTATCTGCCAGCATCACCCTGTTGAGTTCTGGAAGGCGCTTACGTTGAACGAAATCGTCTTCCTGCTGAATGAATATATCCTCTTCGAAAAGTATTTACAGGTATTGAACGATTTCGGCGAAAAGCATATCAACAGGGCACGTAGTGAAATACTAAGCATGGGCCTCGGGCAAATCTCGATGACAGAAAACAACGCGGTGGCGTTTATTGCCTTGAAACTGGCCAATGTTGACTGGACCTCATTAGCGGCAATAGCAGATAATGGCACCGATCAGGAGACCCGGTTGTTAATCCGTTTGATAAAGCTGCCTTACGGTGTACTTTTCAATTATGATCAGCCATGGTCGGTTGGTGTTCTGGAGGAAATCTGCAGGCAGGAACAGTTGCCTTTACCCGATCGTGATGCAGTTTAAACATTCAATTGCATGAATAGAATCAGATGTTTTCTGTTGCCGGTATTCGTATTGGTCATAGAATCCCTGTGTTTTTGCCAGGCGCCTGCCGGCTTTATCCAACGGCAGTTATCACCCGGATTGACATGGTACAGTTTGGAGGGTGATACACTGTGGGGTGTCAGTCAATGCATCAATGTGCTGGAAGTTGATCCCGAACGATATGCCCTCAGGTTGGTGAGTGGCCGCGAAGAATTAAAGACCCTCAGCACTTTTGCAAAGGAATCGGGAGCTGTGGCTGCTGTGAATGGTAACTTCTTCCATACAGTTGAAGGAGGATCGGTTTGCTTCACTAAAGTCGACGGAGTGATTACCGACACCACACGTTATAACCTTCCTCCCCGCTGGTTTCTCGATCAACTCGATGATGCTGCACTTGTTTCAGATGGTCAGGAAATAAAAATTATCCTGTGTCCGCCTGATGGCTGGAAAAGCGCTGTGCAATACAGCACCATCATTTCGGCAGGGCCACCGTTACTGATAGACGGGAAGTTGCTGCCAATCAGTGATCAAAGCTTCAATACACGGCGTTACGGGAGAACGGCAGTTGGAATCACGGCCGGTCACCGGATGATTCTATTAACCGTAAGCGGAAATGCGCCCCTGTCGCAAGGGTTCACCATGCCGGAACTCCAGAAGATGATGTCGTTGTTTGGTTGCGTCGGTGCGCTGAATTTTGACGGAGGGAGTTCTGCAACCATGTGGATTGGCGCTTTGCCGGAAAACAAACTGGTAAGTCATCCGGGAAAGGGCCGGGGCAAAAGTCAGCACAACGAAAGAAAGGTTGCCAATTCACTGATCATCATTCCCCGGCGGTAAGAAGTTCGCGCATCACAACCGGGGCCGCGTAGCAGCGGCAACATGCAGCAAAGACTTATAGCGGCGATACGATGGCTGCCATGTTGGTCCGTATAAACAAACATCATCGCGGGTTGTTAGTACCTGAAATATTTTCAGATGAAAGGCATTCAGGATTATTACCCCGATCATTTCGCGCACTGTCATGGTTGCGGTCGCTTAAACGAGAACGGTCTGCAATTAAAAACATTCTGGGATGGTGAAGAGACCGTTACACGCTTTACACCCGGACCACATCACACAGCTATCGAAGGTTTCGTATATGGCGGATTGCTGGCTTCCATCATCGATTGCCATGGCACCGGCTCGGCCGCGCTGGCATTGGCCCGTGAACGGGGAATACACATTACAGAATTTAATGCGCCCCGTTGCGTCACGGCATCCTTACACGTAAACTACAAGAAAGCAACCCCCCTGGGTCCCGAACTTGAAGTACGGGGTATCATAAAAGAGGTAAAGAGCCGCAAAGTAATCGTGGAAGCCCGTTTGATCGCCAATGGCCAGGTATGCGTGACAGGCGAAGTGGTTGCCGTGGAGGTCCCCGAAGACTTTGGAAAGGCCTGAGGTTGAAATAGGCAGGACGGCTAATAGTCCCCGAAGGCTTTCGGGAGGCTTTGGGTTTGGTGTGGACAATGACTTTGGCATTGGCAGGCACAAGATGTTGGTGGTGCGATTATTACACGTAGAACCATTGAACAAAAAGAACCACAACCCCGAAGGGGTGGCATTATTATAGAACTGATTTCAATAAAACATGAATTGTCATCAGCCCGGGTGTGACGAACTATCTTCGTGTTGGTTTTTGCATTAGCCAGTGGTTTTTCATCTACCTTTGCGATGTAAATAATGCTGACCATGGAAACAAAGAGAATAGCAGTCATCGGTATTGGTGATTTTGGAGGAGCCATTGCCCGAAGCCTGACCCGCAAAGGAGCAGAGGTTTTGGCCATCGACAGCCACATCGCCACCATCGAAAGCATAGCCGATGATGTAGCTTTTTGTGTAACCCTTGACGCCACAGACAGGAAGGCGCTCAAAGCACAGGAAATTGACAAGTTTGATGCAGTGGTAGTTGCTATCGGGCAGGATTTTGAACAGCGTCTGTTGGTTGTTGCCCAATGTATGGAACTTGGTGTGAAACGAATCATGGCACGGGCAGCAGGCAAAAACCAGCGGTTGATTCTTGAAAAACTGGGGGTTAGTGAAATTCTCATGCCCGAAGAAGAGGTGGGCTCGGTAGTAGCGGAACGGCTCCTCTTGCCAACACTTGTTTCGTATCTTCAGCTTCCCGACAATTACCGCATTGCAGAAGTGCTTACACCACCTAAAGTAGTGGGCCGGACCATCGGTGATCTGGATATGCGCGACCGTTACAGGCTAAGTCTTGTGACACTAAAAATGGAAGATACCAAAAACTCAATAAAAGGCCAGAAACTTAAATACCACGTTGTCGGGGTTCCGGAATCAAAGACGGTAATCCTCGAGACCGACCATCTGGTTCTCTTCGGCACACAGGCCGACATTCAGCGATTTATCGATATAAACACCTAACCGGCTATGCTGAGGGAGTTATATCTTCAGATCAGAGAGTTTTTCCTGTTGTGGCTTTATGAACGCAGGGAAGTCATCACCCTCCTCATGCGCTGGTGCAGTCTTCCGGTTGGATTGGCAGGTGTATCGGCCGTAATTTATACTTTTGGTTTTTATAGTACACCGCTCACCGAGAAAATAGCGATGACCACCATACACGTCACAATGGGATTCTACCTTGTGAAGTATGTGTTGAGTTCATTGACCGAACTTCATCCCCTCAAATATCTGCGACGCACCTGGTTTGAAGGGTTTCTGATGCTCGTGGTGGCCATTTCAGTATTGCTGAGGATTTTTTATGGTCACAACCTGATCGACACGACGTTTATCAGGCTTGGATTACCGCTCCTTCCTTCGGTGTATGTCCTCTTCATTCAGGTGTACTTTCTCGTGATTCTCCTGGTAGAAATGGCCCGGCTAGCATCAAGGCTCGATCGAATTCATATAGGTCCGGCAGGATTGCTCACTATTTCGTTTGTCTTTTTAATTATAACCGGGACGCTTCTTTTGATGATGCCGCGTATGACCGTTACCGGGGGGATACGCTTTCTGGACTCGTTGTTTACTTCGACGAGTGCCTGTTGTGTAACAGGGCTTATTGTAGTCGATACAGCCTCTTTCTTCACCATGCGGGGGCAATTTATTATCTTGCTGCTTATTCAGTTGGGTGGCATCAACATCATTTCATTTGCCACATTCTTTACCAGTTTCTACCGTAATCTGGGGGGGCTTAAGTACCAGTCGCTGATGAAAGATCTTCTTAGCACAGATAAACTGGCCGATACGCACAGCCTGTTGCGGCGGATTGTGATGTACAGTTTTATGATTGAGGGGGTTGGTACGCTGTTAATCTACCTGTCGTGGAGAGATTACTTTGTCGATTTGTCCTCAGGGCGGCAGTTTTTCTACGCAATTTTCCATTCTATTTCGGCATTTAATAATGCCGGATTTTCTTTGTTTACCGACAACCTTGCCGGAGAAATCATAGGGAAAGCCTGGGTTTCGCACATCATCATTGCCTTGCTGATTATTTTTGGTGGTTTGGGATTTCTTGTCATTCAGGATGTTTTTTCACCCCGAAGTATCCTCTTCAGGATAAAACATCCCTGGCGCCGCATCGCGACATCCTCAAAAGTGGTATTACTCACCTCCGGCATCCTGATCCTGGCCGGGATGTTTGTATTTCTGATTGCTCCCCACAACGAAGCCATTCAGGGGCTCTCGTGGGGACGTAAGATACTGGCGGCTTTTTTCCAGTCGGTAGTGAGCCGCACTGCCGGCTTCAATTCAGTCGATCTGTCGTTACTGCCTACCTCGATTATTGTTTTCTTCATGTTTCTGATGTATGTGGGCGGATCACCCGGCTCTACTGCCGGGGGAATTAAAACCACCACATTCGCTGTGTTGATGCGTTCGTCGGTAGCAACATTGAGAGGAGAAAAATACCTCACGATGTTCAGGCGAAACATCTCTTTCGACACGCTTGACAAAGCTTATGCGTTAGCCTTCTACAGCATGGCGGTCATCATGCTGTCGGCATTTCTGTTAACATTTACTGAACCTGATGTCAACTTTGTGAGTATTCTTTTTGAAGAGATTTCGGCCTTTGCAACGGTAGGGCTCTCCACTGGCATCACAGCACAGATGAGTGATTCAGGGCGGTTAATTCTCATCATGTCAATGTTTATTGGAAGGGTTGGAACCCTTACGCTCGGTATGGCACTCACCCGTAAAGTAGCCTTTACCCGACAGAGTTACCCGACTGCCGACATCCCAATTGGTTAAAAATGACGCTTATGTTTGGTTTGAACAAATTCACGCTCTACACAATTTTCGCCCTCTTGCCCGGCTGTCTGTCAGCACAGCCTAATCCGGCTGCATGGCCCGATGAGCTCAACATGAATTATACCCCATCTTCGGCATTCGATCAGCCGGGTGCCTTCATGAGTGATATGGGAGCATGGTTTGGGTTCGGAGTACCATCTGAAGACCATCCCGAATGTTATGGGGCGTTCACCGGCCCATGGCTTATGAATGGTCAGCCCGGCTGGATATCCGACGGCCTGATTCAATTTACCCTTACCGACATCACGGGAAAGACAGTGATCAGGCCTGTCGGTTTCGAAGCCCATGGATTCCCGGGACGTCTGGAGCAAAGCATGAAGTTCGGAAACATTCTGATGCGCTCAGAACTGGTGTTCGCGTCGGCAAGCACGGCACTCACCAGGGTTATCCTGATTAACCCGGGACCTGAATCCGAAAAGGTCATTCCGGTGTGGAAAGGACGGTTGTTCGCCAACACGTTAAAAGCAAAAATACTTGATGATGGCCTCCGGCTTACAGATAAGTCCGGATCACGCGTGATCAGCCTGCGCACCACTGCAGGAGCAGAGGTGGAAACGGTTAATGATTCCGTTTTCTCGCTGAAGAACAAACCCTTGACATTAACGCCCAAAGGATTTGCTACCTACATCGTGGCAGTAAGCTCTTTCAATGATTCCGGTGAGGTCTCACTGGGACTGTCTTCTGTTAATGAGGTACTCGGGAATCCGGATGCTGTATTCGATAAAAACATGGTTCGTTGGAAGGGTTATTTACAAGCCGCTTTTAAGAATCTGAAGTCATCACCCGACTCGGCAGCTGCCCCCGGGATAATAGTGAAAAGTATTCAGACACTCACCACCAACTGGCGGGCAAAGATGGGAGCGCTTACCCATGATGGCATATTCCCCTCTTCATTCTACAAGGGCTTTTATGGCTTCTGGGCATGGGATAGCTGGAAACAGGCTGCTGCATGCGCATGGTTTAATCCTGCTCTGGCAGAATCGCAGGTAAGGCTTATGTTTAGCCGCCAGGACACATCAGGCATGGTGCCCGATGTGATTTACGCTGACCCTTCCGGCGATAACTTCCGCAACACGAAGCCGCCTCTTTCGGGATGGGCTGTAAACGAAATTTATGATGCAACTTCAGATGTTGCATTCGTGAAGGAGATGCTTCCCGCGCTACTCCGTTATCATGCCTGGTGGTTCAGGTACCGGGATGCCGATCAGAATGGCCTCTGTTCATGGGGCTCTGCCGATAATACCCTGGAGGCTGCCAAATGGGAAAGTGGCATGGATAATGCCGCACGGTTTGATCATGCTGAACTGGTTCCTTCAGGCGACCATGCATGGTGTATGACACAGGAATCGCCCGACCTGAATGGTTATCTCTATGCTGAGAAACTATACCTGGCCCGGTTGTGCGAAGCAGCCGGGAGAAATGATGATGCTGCAACGTTGAGAACCGAAGCCGGTAAACTTCGTACGCTGATCAATGAGGTGCTCTGGGATAAGACGGAAGGCTTTTATGCTGACAGATACGCCGGGCAAGGTCGGTTTATCGGGGTAGCCGGTACTGAAGGGTGGATTCCACTGTGGGCGGGCGTACCGGATAGCCTTCAGGCCAGCTCGACAGCGAATATTATCACTGACCCTACGCTCTTCCACACGCTGATGCCTTTCCCGACCCTCGCGGTTAGGGCGGCAGGTTTCGCTCCGGATAAAGGATACTGGCGCGGACCCGTCTGGCTTGATCAGGCCGGCTTTGCCCTGGCCGGGCTGCGACGTTACGGAATCAGCACAACTGCCGATGAACTCCTGCATCAACTGCTCACCGCGCAAAACGGCATTACAGAAAAAGGGACTCCGCTATTTGAAAATTATAATCCCCTGACAACACAGGGACAAAACGCTCCCCACTTCTCATGGAGTGCCGCCCATCTGATACTTATGCTGATGCAGCGTTGAAAAATTCATTTGAAGACCGGCCGGATAGGGGTTTGTAAACAATAAGGCGGTGGTACTGATACCCTTCATTGTTTTCCGTTAAGAGCAAGACCTTCTCAGATAGCCAATAGCCGATAGTTAACAGCCGGCGGGAAACTGCTACCTTTGCGCTCAAATTTATGCCTGATGAAAATTGTTGACAATTGCCTGGTTTCCGATGAACTGGGAACCATCCATTTTGCCTGTGATCTCTCGCAATGCCATGGTGCATGTTGCGTAGAGGGTGATGCCGGGGCACCGGTTGCCGAGAACGAGATCGGCCTGTTGGAAGATTGCCTGGAGAGTGTAATGCCCTACATGACCGAAAAGGGGCGTGCCGAAGTGACCCGTTACGGTGTGTTTGACTATGATGCAGCAGGCAATTTCGTGACCCCGCTGGTTGAAGGGCGTGAATGCGCATTTGTTTATTTCGAAGGGGAAACTGCCCTTTGCGCGATCGAGAAGGCCTGGCTGGAAGGGAAGAGCACTTTCAGGAAACCTGTATCATGTCACCTCTACCCTGTACGCATCCAGAAGTTGAAGGAAAATGACGGAATCAACTATCACAAATGGCATATTTGTAAGCCGGCACTAAAAAGAGGCCGGAATGAAGGAATTCCCCTCTACCGATTCCTCAAGGAACCTCTGATCAGAGCTTATGGCGAAAAATGGTACGAGGATCTGGTGAAAGAAATAGAAGCATAAAACAACACTTTTCATAGCTTTCCGGCCTTTAATCTCTCCGTGGTCAGTTCAGATTGCTGACCAATGATTCTGGTGGGGTGTTGAACGGGATTGAGCGAAAGAGAGGCAGGCAAAAAGACATCAATTTACTGAATTGCCAGGCGACATTGTAGCGCCACGGTTTATCATTTCTGCTGATTCATCAGATCGGGGAGTGTTATTCCATTCTGTCCGTCGAAATGATATTGCCTGCGATAAAGAACTAAACCCTATATATTTAACATGATTGACCCCCTGATAAAGTTTAGGGCTGTAAGCCGGGATACGATCCAACAAACTATCATTCAAATTTTTATCTGAAACATGTTATATTTCCACCCTTTTTCCTAAATTTGCCCCCTTATCGCGTAATTTTTTCAATGTAAATAATTTAAAGTCAAATGAAGGTTTATCAGACGAAAGAAATCCGCAATATCGCACTCGTTGGAGGCGCTAAAACCGGAAAAACCACCCTCGCCGAATCGATGCTATTCGAAGGCGGCGTGATCACCCGAAGAGGTACGATCGAAGACAAAAATACCGTTTCTGACTATCGTGAAATAGAGCTTGAGCGTCAAAACTCGGTCTATTCCACAGTTTTATATGCCGAATATGAAGGAAAGAAGATCAACATGATCGATTGCCCTGGCTTCGATGATTTTGTTGGTGAGGTGGTTGCAGCCTTTAAGGTAGCTGATACCGCATTGATGGTTGTTAATGCTCAGAACGGTGTAGAGGTTGGTACAGAGATCACATGGCGCAATGCAACCAGGTATGAGATGCCGGTAATTTTCGTTGTAAACCATCTTGAGCATGAGAATTCTAATTTCGATGAAACCGTTCGTCAGTTACACCAGTCATTTGGCGGTGGTGTTACGGTATGTCAGTATCCCGTGAATGAAGGTGTTAGTTTCGATTCTGTGATTGACCTTCTTCAGATGAAGATGCTGAAGTTTAAAAACGGTGGTGGTAAAGCTGAAGTGCTTGACATCCCCGCCGGTGAAAAGAGTAAAGCCGATGACCTCTATGCCAAACTGGTTGAAGAACTTGCCGCCAACGATGAAGAACTCATGGAGAAATTCTTCGAAAACGGCTCTTTGACTGAAGAAGAAATGAGCCGTGGCCTGAAGATCGGTCTTACCACCCGTGGTGTTTTCCCGGTTTTCTGTGTTAACGCGAAAGCCGATATGGGCGTCAATCGTCTGATGCAGTTTATCTGCAATACCGTTCCTGCTCCCGATGAAGTAGCCCCGGTTAAGACCACCGAAGGAAAGGAACTTTCATGCAAGGCCTCTGATCCTGCAAGTGCGCTCGTGTTCAAGACCTCTATTGAGCAGCACATTGGTGAAATCAGCTTCTTCAAAGTCTTTGCCGGTGAAATTGCAGAAGCCATGGATATGGTCAATTCACAAAATTCATCCAAAGAGCGTCTTTCACAGCTCTTTGCTGTAGCAGGAAAGAACCGCGTAAAACTCGACAAGGTAGTCGCCGGAGATATTGCTGCTGCCATCAAGCTGAAAAGCGTCAAGACCAATCATACCCTCAATTCTCCCAGGAATGCCGATGACCGCATCGAGCCGATCGTTTATCCCAATCCTAAAATCACCATGGCTGTTAAAGCCAAAAACGCCAGCGATGACGAAAAAATCGGCACACTGTTCCACGAAATGCACCGTGTAGATCCTACTCTGACGGTCGAACAATCGAAAGAGCTGCGTCAGTTGATCATCGGTGGTCAGGGTGAATTACATCTCAATATTGCCAAATGGCTCATCGAGAATGTCCACAAGATTGCCATCGACTTCATCGCACCGCGCATCCCTTACCGTGAAACCATCACAAAGTCGGCCAAGTCCATGTATCGTCATAAAAAACAATCTGGCGGTTCAGGTCAGTTTGGTGAAGTTCACATGATGATCCAGCCTTACAATGAAGGAATGTCTAACCAGACCGAATTCCCTGTACGTGGTTCCGATGTTCATGAACTTGACTGGGGCGGCAAACTCGTGCTGAATAACTGTATCGTTGGTGGTGCCATCGATGCCCGTTTTATTCCCGCCATCCTGAAGGGTATCATGGAAAAAATTGAGCAGGGTCCGCTTACCGGCTCTTATGCCCGCGACATCGTGGTTAACATCTATGATGGTAAAATGCACCCTGTCGATTCAAACGAAATCTCCTTCAAGCTCGCAGGACGTAATGCCTTCAGAGAGGCTTTCAAAAATGCTGGTCCCAAGATTCTGGAGCCTATCTATGATGTTGAAGTAATCATGCCCGAAGATAAGATGGGCGATGTGATGACCGACCTTCAGGGCCGCCGTGCCATGATCATGGGAATGGACAGCGAAGGAAATTATCAGAAGATCAAAGCTCGTGTTCCGCTTGCTGAAATGAACCGCTATTCCACTTCCCTGAGCTCAATCACCAGTGGCCGTGCCATGTATTCGCTCAAATTTGCCGAATACGCCCAGGTACCGCCCGATGTTCAGACTGCACTGCTCAAGGCTTACGAAGAACAGGATACTGAAGAATAGTGAATCCGTAACGCTATACAATGCAAATGGCCGGCCTTATAAAGGCCGGCCATTGTTTTTTAGTCAGGATGAGGCGTGGTTCTTTCGCTTCCGGCTAGAGAAAGAATAAGACCACACCGATGACACTCACTACAGCACCAATCACTTCACGCAGGGTAATCTTCTGACCCATAAATATTACTGATGGTGCAATGATCAGCACCGGGACAATGGCCATTAATGTGGAAGCAATGCCGGTAGAAGTATATTGTACCGATAATAGTGAAAAACTTACGCCAAGAAAAGGGCCGAAAACAGAGCCCAGCAGAACCCCCTTCATCGCTTTGCGATCATGCAATGCTGCTGTAACAAGATTTGTTTTGCGGAAACCTGCCACGATAAGCCCAAAGCCAACCATGCCTGCCATTATGCGGATATGGCTTGCAGCAAACGGGTCGTAATCGCCCATCCCGTACTTGCTGATCACAAGCCCTACCGCCTGACCTGCTGCACCCCCCAACGCAAAAAGAAGCCCCTTAAGGGGATAATTTAACGCCAGCTTATTGTTGCTGCTATTACGCGCCAGAATAGCCATGGCAATACCTCCAACGGTGAGTGTCATCCCACCCAGGTGAAGCCATCCCATCGTTTCACCCAACACGAGCCATCCTATAAAAGCAGTAATAGGCGGCACCAGTGTCATGATCAGCATCGCCACCCGTGCCGATAGTAAGGCATAACTGCGGAAAAGACAGTAGTCACCAAAAACAAAACCCACCAGCCCCGATAAGATCAGCCATCCCCAGTTATGCACCGAAGCATCGAACGGTAACGGAGTTCCCCGGTAAATCCAGGTAAAGAGCAGCAAGATGAAAAAGGCGATGAAAAGCCGAAGAAAATTTACCGCCAGCGAACCAATACGCCTGGTTGCCATCTCGAACGACAGGGCAGTAACAGTCCAGAAAACAGCGGTAGCCAAAGCGGCCGATTCACCGGCATAGGCGAAGGGAGGGGTCATTGACTCACATTTTAAGCCGGCAAAGATACATTTTTCAAACGTTTACACTCGGCCCGGCTCATTAAGACTTTGCTTCAGGTTATGAATCGTCTGATTATATACATGAAGAAGTCCACACTCCCCTTCTAAAAAGCAACAAATCACTAAAATGACTCCCTGCTAAAAAAACGCAGATAGCTATCGGTAGCCAAAGCCAAAACCAATGTTCTACGATAAGATGTCACCCCTTCGGGGTTTTTGGTTCTGTTGATAATGTTGTTCTGTAATAATGCCACCCCTTCGGGGTTTTGGTTCTTTTTGTTCAGTGGTTCTTCGTGTCATTATCACGCCAACCAACATCTCGCGCCAGCCAGTCAATGTCTTCCTATGGTTATCACGAGTTTATATCCAAGCCTTACCTGAATTACACAGAGTTACACAGAGGAGAAATTTATCCACTCTGTGGCTCTCCGTGCTTCTCTGTGGCTCTCCGTGTAATAATCGCACCACCAACATCCCGCACCAGCCAATGCCAAAGCCTAAGTAAGTCCGATTCTAAATGCTGCTTTAAGCCTTCGCCTTCTTATAAAGAAACATCAGCCATGCATAATTGCCGTAGTGCAGCCAATCCTTAAATTATTCCCATCTTAAAACGTCTGCCGGGTTGGCTGTAACAGCCTTCACACCATGCCACGTGACAGTAAGCATGCTAACGAGCAAAGTCAGGAGTAAGGCGACCAAAGGAGCAATCCAGCCTACAGTTACATGGAAGGGGAAGCTGTCGAGCCAGCGCCAGGCAAGGGGGATGGTTAGCGGGACAGCCACCACGGCAGCTACCAATACCCAACGCGCGAAGCCACGATAGAGCAACACGAGGAGTGAAGCCTCACCGGCACCGTTCACCTTTCGTATGGCCAGTTCACGCCGTCGTTTGCGGGTCACGTATCCGGCCATCCCCAATTGCCCCAGGGCAGCTATCACCAGCGCCATTGCCGCCATTGCAAGAAAGACATCGGAAAGGCGTGCCTCGGTTTGAAGGGATTCCTGCTGAATTTGCCCGACAATCTTATAGTCAAGTGGGAACCCCTGTTCCCATTCCTTCCATATCTTTTCTACCTGTCCGATTACGGCCTTTTCGTTACGGGCGTCATAACGTACACTCACCCATTGTATCGACTGATCATTCCATACAAAGACCAACGGCCTGACCGGCTCGTTGAGCTTATCGAACTGAAAATCGCCCACCACTCCGATCACCTCGGGATTGGCTGACTTGAGTACCCAACCCCCTTCCTTCTTCGAGAACTTCTGCCCGATGGCATTGCTCCATCCGATTGCTTTAACGGCTGCCTGATTCAAAATAATCCGTCCATTCCTGTCGGCCTGGTTTTGTTCATCGAAATTTCTTCCATCAACTATCTTCATTCCCATCGTTTCAATAAACCACGGGTCGATGCCCATGATGCGGAACGGGATCTCCCGGTTATTGATGGTATGGGTCTCGGTATTGAACATCGATCCCGGAACCCCTTGCGAAAAGCTTGCTTCCTCAATCATCGGTTCCTGCTTTAGTCTGTTGCGCAGCTCATCCTTGTGTTTCCAAACTTCACCCTTGAGCTGAAAATGCAGCACCCCATCGCGACGGAAACCCATGTTACGGTGTTGCAGATAATAGAATTGACGTCCGATGATAACGGTTCCTGTAATTAATGCAATAGAAATAGCAAACTGAAAGACTACCAGGGATGTACGCAGCAGCATAGCGCGCCTGCCTCTGGCCAGGGCTCCACGCATTGCCTGAACCGGGCTAAAGGAGGCCAGTACAAGGGCAGGAGTCAGACCCGACAGAAAACACAATATCAATGGCGCTGCCAGCATCAGGTAAAAGGGGATTTTCAATTGTACAGCCGATCCAGCGATAAGGTTGAAGACAGGTAACATCAGCCAGGCAATTATCATCCCGCTTACTACGGCGAAGAGGCTGATGAAGAAAGATTCTGCAATGTACTGACTGAGTAAAACTGCCCGTGGAGCACCGAGTATTTTACGCAGTCCCGTTTCGCGTGCACGTCCAAGTGCTTCGGCTGTGGCCATATTTACGAAGTTGATCACCGCCAGTAACAGAATCATCACACCTACGGCTGCCAGAACCAGTGTTACCTCTTTATTCCCATGTCTGGCACCGGTTTCATATTGGGCGGTATTAAAAAAATAGATGTCGTTGAGTGGCCTCAGGTGTATGCCTATGTTCTCCTCAGGATCATCGTTGTAAATATTTTTCTTCAGGTCGAGCGACATGGCGATCTCTGTCGCGGCAGGATCAGTTCCCTCTGCAAGCGTAAAATATGTAGGGAAATTTGAAGCGTGAAAGCTGTCGAGATAATCGGAGCCAAACCATTGTTTCAGGATTTTAATAGAGAGCAGTGCATCAAACCTGAGGTGTATATCATCGGGATCGGCAACCACAGCCGTCACTTTTACCAGCACCCCCCGTCGCGTCTTAATAGTCTGCCCGATAGGATCATCGTCACCAAACAGCATACTTGCCGTCGAGGCTGTCAGCACCACTGAGGCAGGATCTGACAGGGCAGTGGCTCTGTTGCCACGGATGAATTTCAGGCTGAACATCCCCGGAACCACAGAATCAACACAGGCGAAACACCCTATACGGTAGTGCTTGTCGTTGCAGAATACATCGGCATTTTGATCAAAATAAAACCTCCCGGTTTTTTCGACGCCACTGTAGCGGTTGGTCATATAGGATCCAAGAGCAGGCGGTACTACGCACCAATCGCCAAATTCAAGACGATACATTCTGTTTCTGTCTGTGACATCCCTGTCGTGATCAAATTCCTTTTTCACATAGAGCATGATGAGGGTGAAGATACCAACCCCCAGGGCGAGTCCACCGATACTGATGAGGTGAAAAACCGGATGCTTGCGGAACTGTCGGATAAACAAAACGAAAGCCTGTTTCATATAGCAATTGTATGATGATGATTACTAACCCTTAGAAGATCTAATCGCTAAAAAGTTACAAAGTTATAAGGTTAAAACAGGTTGAAGAACAAAGCCACCCGATATGCTCAATTTTCATTAAACTCAGATCTCCTGACCTGGCGAAGAATCAATTGTCACGGTTTTATAAAGTAGCCTGAGGTTAGTGCCTGGTATTTCGGTTTCGTAATCCTTCAATTGGGCACAAATAATGGCCACAGCGTCGTTATCTATTGGGGAGGCCAAGGCTACCGGAGTTGTCCACGAATTACAAGAATTAACACGAATAAGGACAAAGAAGAAATTCGTGGATAAAAAAGAAACGTCCACAGAAGTGCGCGAAATCAATTCGTCAAATTCGTGAAATTCTTGGATAAAAAGGAAACATCCACAGAATTACGCGAGTTTGCACGTAAAACAATTCGTGAAATGCAGGAAATCCTGCTGAAACACGGTGCAGCAATGGCTGTTTCTTTACCGCGAATTAACTTCCTGGCGGTGCGTGCCACTGAAAAACAAATCTTACGTACTCATGTAAAACTAACTTATTAACCAACCTGACCCGATGCAATCTATCTCCCCTGACCTCAGTGGCAAATTTGCGCTCGTATCCCTTCCAAATTTTCAACCATTTTCCATTTTACATGCATGTTGTCACATCTGATTTCACCCTCTTTTAAAAAAAATCAACTTTTTTTTACTTTTTTTATGTAATAATAATCACGTAAATCAATATTTTAAACAATTGATTACATGTTATTTGTAACTCCGCTTTACCCCAAAGTTAGGCCAAAGTTAGGCCAAAGTTATGTTTTTCTTATGAATCGCCTATTGCTGTAGTAATTATGGAGTATATTTTATATGAAGAAATCATAACTATATAAAAATTTTGGCACGACTTTTGTAATTGCTCTTTTGGAGCCACATTACTCTGATATTTAAAGACCAGGTCAGGAGTTTCTGAAATTTAAAAGGTTAAAACAGGATAAATAACAAAGCCACCCGATATGCCCAATTTTCATTAAACTACCGGATGGCTCTATATCAGATTACATTGCTTTGTCAGGAGAATCATCTGTTGGCGGTTCATCAGACAAAATCAAATGTCAAAGCATCAGAGACAATGACTTTCCCTGACGGCTCAACAACCAGATGCCCGCGCAACCATTAAATTCCCGGCACCAGTGAATCGGGAACATTCAGCGCCACCTGCCGCAGGAAGGCAGCAGTTGTCACCATGTCGGTGAACATGATTCTGTCGTTCTCAACGAAGGGAACTTCCTTGCGATAATCGGCCACAAAGTGCTCAATGAAGGCCGAAGAGCGGGCAGGACGCCTGAATTCGAGGGCCTGAGCTGCATTCATCAGTTCAATGGCTAGAATCTTCTCAAGATTGTTGACAACCCGCAGAAGCTTGGTCGCAGCATTTGCCCCCATGCTCACATGGTCTTCCTGTCCCTGTGATGACTCGATCGAATCAACAGAAGCAGGTGTGCTCAATTGTTTGTTTTGACTCACGATGCTGGCAGCCGCATACTGCGGAATCATGAAGCCTGAGTTTAAACCGGGTTTGGCGACCAGGAAACCGGGTAATCCACGTTTCCCGGCAATGAGTTGGTAAGTTCGCCGCTCGCTGATATTACCCAGTTCGGATAAGGCAATGGCCATGAAATCCATGACTAAGGCGATAGGTTCCCCATGGAAGTTTCCGCCACTGATGATCAAATCCTCCTCAATAAAGATGGTGGGATTATCGGTTACGGCATTGATCTCGGCCGAGAATACCTTTGCTGCATGGTTAATCGTATCTTTCACAGCGCCGTGCACTTGTGGAATGCAACGGAAAGAGTAGGGATCCTGTACATGTTCTTTTGGGCGGTTGATGAGTTCCGAACCTTCGAGCAGTTCGCGGAACCTCCTGGCTGTATTGATCTGTCCCTGATGACCTCTGATCTGATGTAGCAGGTGATTAAATGGTTCGGGGCGTCCATCGAAGGCATCGAGCGAGAGGGCGCCGATTATGTCGCTTAGGATAGAGAGTCTGAACGATCTGATGAGGCTGTACACGCCATAAGCGCTCATGAACTGGGTTCCATTGAGCAGGGCCAGTCCTTCTTTTGACTGAAGAACCAGGGGCTTCCATCCCATCAGGCTGAGGGCTTTCGCGGCATCCATCTTTTCGCCCTTCACGCGCACTTCACCCAGTCCAAGCAAAGGAAGCGAGAGATGAGCAAGTGGTGCCAGATCGCCTGAGGCACCCAGTGAACCCTGTTCATAGACGATGGGTAGCACATCGTGATTATAAAAGTCGAGCAGACGCTGCACCGTGTCGACCTGTACTCCGCTATGGCCATACGACAGGGAGCGGGTTTTCAGGATGAGCATCAGCCTGACCACATCGGCAGGGGCCTCTTCACCCATACCACAGGCATGCGACATCACCAGGTTAGTCTGCAACTGCGAAAGGTCTTCACGTGAAATCCGGTGGTTACAAAGCGAACCAAAGCCCGTGTTGATTCCATAGATGGGATCATCCTGACCTGCCATCTTCTGGTCTAGATAGTCGCGGCAGGCAGCGATACGGTGAATGGATTCTGCCGAAAGCTTCACCGTTTGCCTATCGTTCAGAATATTAAACAGGCTGTTGAAGGTAAGTTTATCGGAACCGATTGTATATGTTTTCATGAATGTAGAATGATTTTTTTGAATGGTAAATACAGCGTAAACAGGAAGAGTCACCTCCCGGAAGGGGTGACAATCTGAGTATTAAAAAAGGATGGGGAATGAAGTCCCGGGCAGCCTACCTGAGGCAGAGGCAGGCGCGATTGACCTTGATCTTGTATTTGAGCTGATACGAATGCATAGCACCGCAAAGGTAGAAAAAAATACGGCTGGCGGTTGTAGGCTTTTTCTGACGCCTGTCAGCGGTCTGATCTCTTACCGGTAGTTATGTCGCTGAAATCTATTTCCTCTTTTCTGTGCAACTGAAAGAATCAAACGCCTATAAAGTGCCCATATTATACGAGCCAGGCACGCTGTAATAAAACGAAGGATAAAGCTAACATCCAATGAAACGTTCAAAAAGCATAAAGAACCATGGAAGCTCTAAATACCGTTTCAAATTGTGCTACCTGCGTCGGAAAATTATTATCAACTAATTATTCACCTGTTAATCACCGCCAATGCTGATTGTGTTTCCCACGGAGATACCCACTCTGATTCCGAAGGCCTTGTAACCATCGTCTTCCCAGGCGGTGAAAGCTTCCACCTTAATCATGTGCAGGATGTTTTCGAGACCATAGCCAACCTCGGTATAATTAGGGGCGTGTTCGGTACGAAGGTAGTTTACACTGAGACTTTCCCGTATGCCTGCCACATTAAGCCAGAAGATGCGCGACAACAGGAACCGGTTCATCCTGACCGTCGTCATGGCACTTACCCAGGATCCCTGAGTGCTGAAGCGATAATAATCCAACAACCGGTAGCCTTCCATTGGTCCTTTAATGGTTATGGCAGTCAGGTTGCCATTAAAATGTTTGAAATCGGTGAAAGAAATCGCGCCATCATGGAAGGTAGTTCCGCCTGACAGTTTCATTTCAAATACACCACGGGCACCTTTACTCAAGTGATGAATGCCTGCTTCCAAACGGTGAAAGTCAACATCGGTTCCCGTCAGATGACCCAATGCCCCGGTGTAATTAAGTGTAAGCTCAGGATACGATTCCATCACAGGCCAAAGTTTGCCATTGTTGCGCCTGAACCTTAGTCCGGGACGATAACTCAGTCCTGCATTCAGCATGAAGGCTTCATGTTGCGCAAACCGGGTATCGGGTAATTCAATCGATACAGGTGCATTCGGTGTATAACCCCGTCCTGTGCGCGACACCCAGGTATAATCGGTCGTGTTTTCAAGTGGTGAACGACGCGACCACTCCACGCCCCCTGTGAGCTTCATCCGGGAGGTCAGTTGCGCGGTACCATTGATTCCGCCAAAAGTCTTCTCGTAAATCTTCATGTAATTGTCCATCCACAGGAGCGAATAGAACGTATTAATAAACGGATGAACCGGTTCATCCGGATTGAACTGTTCCACATAGTTTCCGCCCCTGAGGCTGATTTCATTGCGACGCCATGAATCTTTTTGATAGCGCCAGGTAATCTCACCGCGACCATAAAAAGCCCGGCTGACGAACCCATACCTTAAATCGCCTTTCAGCCTGAAACGGTCTCGCCCATATCGGGTCAGTTCGATGGGAATGGTGAAGTTGAGCCCCTCCACGGTGTTAAAATTGAGTTGCTCGAAGGGTGAGCCATTCCGAATCCACCAGTTCTTACTGATCTTGTAGCGATTTCCAAACAAGAGGCCACTTGCCACCTTGCCAAACTTTCCACCGATATGTGCAGTATCACTTTTTTTCACCGCCTCCACGCTGTCAATCTTCTTGCCTAGTCCCGGCCGCTTCTCAAGATTTGTTAAGGGGATGGGGCGCAATGAATCCCAGAAGGCTGCATCGCGTTTAAATGCCATTGTATCAATATTCTGGGTGTAATCCAGAATGACCTCAGGCTCCTTCTCTTTCTTCTTCGATTCGCGCTCCATTTTTTTCATCACTTTCCTGAACTCCTTCAATGTGAACTTCTGGGGTGGGGGGGTTAGGGTTCCGGATGTGTCGGATTGCTTTTGTTTCAGTCGCTCCTTTTCTTCTGCCACTGCCTGGGCATAATCACGTTCGGTCTTTTCGTCGATAAGCACAAGACGGTCATATGACAGGGTATCGTTAATGGTTACCCGATAGTCGCTGAGTGAAGCCAGATACTGAAACTTCATTCCCACACCGAAGAAACTCCCGTTCATATCGTAGCGATGGCTTACCGGAAACCAAACTTTTGAGCTGACTGGTGCAAACATCTGGTTGATGTTGATCTCAAAACCCTGCGACCAGGTCTTCAGGGTAAAGCTGTATACCGACCAGCTCCCTTCAACAATATAGATGTCGCCTTCGAACACATTGGCGCCCCGGCTTCTCGGAATGACCCTGATCTGGCTGATCTCGTTCTGTCCCTCCAGAAAACTGTTAACGAGCTTAAACCGGTAAAACCCAAATGCAGAGGGACTGAGCGGCGAAACCACCCCTGCAAACATCGGCTCATAGATGTTGGCACCAATAAACTGATTTATCTCAACACGCCCTGTATCCTGGTTGTTTGATCTTGCTGAGAGCACCTCCTGGCGATAGGTGTTGGGGTATTCGTAGTAATTGCGGCTAACCGTTTCCGATAAAAAATACTCCACGGTGTCGAGTGGTTGCTGAGACGCCAGAGTACGTACAAGTTTCGGTATTTTTATCTCACCAAAACCCTTGATGTAAATGGTGGCTTCATAACTTTTCACCAACATCCTGTAGTAACGGGCCGAGGCGATCGCTTTCCGCATGATTGCATAGGCCGGGTCCTCGCTTGAGGTGGTGACTGTAAAAACAGGTAACTGCACGGCCTGGGGGAGCAGATTAACAGTAATATTTTCATAGCCTGAGCCTACGGTAATAATCTGCTTTTCGGTTGTGCGTCCAAGAAACTGAAAGTTGACATGATACATACCGGGAGACAGCGGAAAATCAAACATCCCCTGTTCATTGGTTACCGTCCCCGATTTTTTCTCCACCACATACACAGTGGCATAAGGCAATGGCTCGCCTTGTCCGGAGGTGATGATTCCCCGGATACCAGTTTGTCCTTTTACAGTGCCACAGAACACGCAACTAACAAGCAGGAGGAGCAGAAGGCCATTCTTTATCATGATTTCGGCGAATTGATTTTTGCAAAGATAGTCATAGTCGGGTGGACGTACAGAAAGCCGATTGGTTACTTTCAGATTCAAAATCCAGGCATTAATATCCAACTCAAACGCGATTCTTAGTTTTTAAATATAGCGGTCGTGCGATTCAGTATTGCCATTTTTGTCGTTTTTCGCTGTTATTTTGTATTCACTGTTCTGTACTATTATGTTCGCCCCCGAACACACGCTGTGCATTTTCCAACACCATTACCAATTAATGACAACAGGCGAAATTTATTTAACACACAAGCAATTAACGTTTTGACAGTTTTGGCTCGATTTTATAGAGAAGGGCAGCAAACTCTTTAAACAAGTCGTCTATGCGTAAAATTATTCCCCTCTCGCTGGCTGTGCTGCTCATGGCAGGTTGCAGCCAAAAAAACAACCAACATGCTTCGGTGAAGGCCATCGACACGGCCAACATGGATCTGAGTGTAAATCCCGGTGACGATTTTTACCGGTATGTGAATGGAAACTGGCTGAAGAAAAACCCGGTTCCCGACCAGTATGCCGATTATGGTGCTTTTACAGAACTTGCAGAACGCAATCGCGAGATGCTTAAAACACTTGTGCTTGAAGTTGCCGACGGAAAATCAGAGAAAGGAACCGAAGCCCAAAAGATTGGTGACTTTTATGCCTCTGGTATGGATTCCGTTGCCCGCGATAAAGCCGGTATAACTCCCTTAAAAGCTGACCTCGACAAAGTCGCCACCCTTACTACACCCGATCGCTTTGCCCGTTTCCTTGCCGATCTCAACATCCGTGGCGTTTACACCACTTTCATCCCGTTTGCCATGGCCGACGTGAAAAACAGCGGGCAGGTGATCCTTAACCTTTATCAGGGCGGCCTTGGTCTGCCGGAGGTTGAATACTACACGGTAGATGATAACCAGATGAAAGAGATCAGAGCCGAATACGTGAAATATGTTGCTAAAATGCTCATGTTCGCTGGTGATGATAAAGCTGAAGCAGCCAAAGAAGCCGAAGCCATACTTGAACTGGAGACCAAATTTGCAAGAGTATCCATGACACTGTTAGAACGCAGGGATCCCGAGGCCAACTATAACAAGATGGCTGTTACTGATTTGAAAAAACTGGCGCCCAACTTTGACTGGGATACCTATTTTGATGCCATTGGATTGAAAAATCTCACTGAAGTAAATGTACACCAACCAAAATTCATTGAGGGTGTCAGTAAACTTCTGAAAGAAGTTCCTGCTGCTACATGGCAGTCTTTCCTGCGATACAACATCATACAAACCAACAGTGCTTATCTCAACGATACCCTCTATGTCGAGACCCACAACTTCTATAACGTATTCCTTTCTGGCCAGAAAGAAATGCAGCCCCGCTGGAAAAGGGTCCTCAATTCTACAAGTGGTTCGCTTGGAGAAGCCATTGGGAAGGTTTATGTAGCCCGCTACTTCCCCCCTGAAGCAAAACAACGTATTACTGATCTGGTAGGAAACCTGAAGAAATCACTGGCTGAAAGGATTTCCGGGTTAGCATGGATGGGCGATTCCACCAAACAGAAAGCCCTTGAAAAGTTGGCTGCCATGCAGGTAAAGGTTGGCTATCCCGATAAATGGATCGATTATTCGACCCTCGATATCAGTCGTGAATCCTACATCAACAATATTTGGAATGCAAATGCATTTGAATTCAGACGCGATATTGCCAAGGTTGGCAAACCAGTCGATAAGGCTGAATGGGTTATGACCCCTCAAACCGTTAACGCCGGTTATGTGCCATCGAAAAACGAAATCGTGTTTCCTGCCGCAATCTTACAACCCCCCTTCTTCTATCAGGATGGTGATGATGCTGTTAATTACGGAGCCATTGGTGTAGTAATTGGTCATGAGATGACCCATGGCTTTGATGATCAGGGACGTAAGTACGATCTGAAAGGCAATCTTACCGACTGGTGGAAGCCAACCGATGCCGGGCAGTTTGTCGATCGCACCAGTGTGTTAATAGAGCAGTGGGATAACTATGTGATGCTCGATTCACTCCACCTGAATGGCCAGGTCACGCTGGGTGAGAACATCGCCGACAACGGAGGTCTGACGGTTTCAATGAATGCATTTAAAAAAGTGCTGACAGGTACTGAAGAGAAGATTGATGGGTTCACTCCGGTTCAACGCTTTTTCCTGTCTTATGCAACCATCTGGCGTGAAAATGTCCGCGATAAAAAACTTGCCCGTGATATCAAGGAAGATGTTCACGCCCCCGGAGAATCGCGTGTAAATCGTGCCGTCTTCAACATTCCTGAATTTTATGAAGCGTTCCCTGTAAAAGCCACAGAACGGCTTTTCATTCCCCTTGAGAGCCGCGCTTCAATCTGGTAGTCAATAATACAGCGGGAAAGGCCACCTCAGGTAAATGGAGGTGGCCCCCGCTTTTATTTCTAAAACCCACCCCATGAAAACAACCAAACTTAATATTTCGGTAACCTTTGTCCTCTCAATGTTGTTTACTACATCAATGGAAGCACAAAATATCTATACCCCTCCTCCTACACCGGCCCGGCCGGTTACCGACACCCTCTTCGGTCAAAAATTTACCGATAACTACCGTTGGCTCGAAAATGGAAAAGAACAGGAAGTCATCGACTGGACAAAATCCCAGCATGATGCCACCGTTGCATTCGTGAATGCCGGTTGTCCTGCTGTAAAAGGACTGCGGGAAGAGATCACGGCGGTAATCGATCGTGATTATACCGGCCCCGACTTTATGCAGGGCAACCGGCAGTTCTTCAATCGCAAGAAGAAAGGCGAAGCACAGAGTAAACTCTATACCCGGCTCAACGGAAAAGAAGTGCTGATTTTCGATCCCGTTGCCATTGATCCTTCCGGCAAATCAGCAATTGGTGGAAGCAGTTATACCGAAGATGCTTCGGTGGTGGCTATTGGCCTCCAAAAAGCAGGCGCAGAAATCCTCACTTTTTTTATCCTTGATACCAAAACCGGGAAACAACTTTATAAACCCATTGATGGAATCTATGGCTTTAATTTCGCCAAGGATGGAAAACATGCTTATGTCACCATCAGAACCAAAGAGATGGTTGACAAACAAGAACCACCGCGGACTTATTGGCATACCCTCGGAAAAGATCTGAAGGATGCCCGTTTCCTGTTTGCTCCTTCCGATGCAAAAGATGTGGCAGGTATCTGGGACTCCCGGTTCAGTGACCTGACCTTTAAATCTGAAGGCGATTTCTACAGTACCACCATCAGTTACAGAAAAGCAGGAACCTTCGATGAGATGAAGGTGATTTATTCCAGTAAAGAGTATCAGGCTAATCCGGAAGCCATTGGAGATAAAATTTATTTCCTGACCAACCATGGAGCCCCTAACCAGAAAATCATGGTTACCGATAAAGCCACACCTGAATTTGCCCACTGGAAGACCCTTGTCCCCGAACAGGAGACCGTGATTGAGGATTATGCCGTAACCAATGACAACCTCATCGTGATGGATAAAAAAGACATCCAGAGCAGACTCGGACTCTACGACCTCAATGGCCACTTTCTCCGTTTTCTGGAACTTCCCGAGGTTGCCAATGTATCGTATGTTAACTTCCACCGTGAAAGCAATACGTTATACTTAGGCCTCGAATCATTTACTTTCCCCTTCCGGATTTATAAAGCAGATCCTAAAACTTTCAAATGGGAGCTCTACTATGAGATGGAGACCCCCATCGATACTAAAAATATTACCGGCAAGGTGGTATTCTACAATTCGAAAGATGGTACACGTGTGCCATTACTGCTGATGCACCGCAAGGACATAACCCTCGATGGAAATAATCCTGCCCTGCTTACTGGTTACGGTGGATTCAACATTGGCGAATCACCATCATTTATCGGAATGGCTGCCTCATGGGTAAACCGTGGAGGTGTATATGCCATTGCAGGTCTCCGTGGAGGAAATGAATATGGGGAAAACTGGCACAAGAACGGAATGCTGCACAAAAAACAGAATACTTTCGATGATTTCATCGCTGCCACCGAATACCTCATTGAACAGAAATACACCAATCCTCAGAAGCTCGTTATCAGGGGTGGGAGCAATGGCGGGTTGCTCATGGGAGCCATCATTACCCAGCGACCCGACCTTTACAAAGCATGCATCTGTGCTGTGCCGTTACTCGACATGGTAAGGTTCCACAAATTCCTCATCGCCCGTTATTGGATTCCGGAATATGGTGATCCTGATAAAGAGGAAGACTTCAGGTATATTTTCACCTACAGCCCTTATCACAACATCCGGCTCGGCGTGAACATACCCACTACAATGATAACTGCCGGTGCTAATGATGTGCGTGTTGACCCTTGTCATGCCAAGAAGATGGCTGCCGCCCTTCAGAACAACCCCGGTCAGATTGACCCCGTATTGCTTTACATCGATTACAACAGCGGGCATGGTTCGGGAAAATCTACACAACACCAGATTGATGATCAGGAATTTATGTGGAGGTTTATGATGAGCCAGGTAGGCATGAAATAACAAAATAATTGATTGTTTATAGACACCTCATCAGAGGAGCAGGATGTATCCTGCTCCTCTTTTTTGCATTGAGCGGGATGCAATAAACAGTTATGCCGGGATCTCTGCAAGCGTACGCTACCCATTCCGGGAGCAGCATATACTTATTGAACTATAGCTGATGAAATCTTTTTCCTGTTTCAGAATTAAACATAAATTTGTCTTCATACAAATGGATAAATGTCCGAGTTAAATCAACGGTTCCTGTCACTGGATGTATTCCGCGGCCTGACCATTGGCTTTATGATCATCGTTAATTCTCCGGGTAGTGGTGCACACTCTTTTGCACCACTGGTTCACGCCGCATGGAATGGGTTCACGCCAACTGATCTGGTTTTTCCTTCCTTTCTGTTTGCCATTGGCAGTGCGATGAGTTTTTCGCTCAGGAAGTATGTAGCCGAAGGGAACCTTACGGTCTTAAGAAAGGTGATTTGGCGAACGTCTGTCATTTTTTTACTGGGATATCTCATGTATTGGTTCCCCTTCTTCCGAATCGATGCCGCAGGAAACTTCATCGAGGCACCCTTCTCCGGAACCAGAATCCCCGGGGTTTTACAACGGCTGGCTTTATGCTACGGGATGGGTGCCTTGCTTGTATTGTATATTCCCCGGCGATTGCTGACAATCCTTGGAGTTGCCCTCCTCTTATTTTATTGGGCGCTGCTTTTAATCGCCGGCGATGCTGAAGCGCCGCTCAGCCTTACAGGAAACGCGGTGTCAAAGCTCGACCTTTGGCTTTTCGGCCCGGGCCATTTATGGCATGGCGAAGGGATTCCATTCGATCCCGAAGGCATGCTCAGTACCCTTCCTGCCCTTATCAACCTGCTGATTGGTTATTGGACCGGCGAATTCATACAGAAAAACGGGAAAAATTATGAAACAGTGGCCAGGCTGATGCTAACAGCTGTCGTATTGTTATTCGCAGCTTATTGTTGGCAACCCTTCTTCCCTTTCAACAAAAAGCTCTGGAGCAGTTCGTTTGTATTGCTTACTTCAGGACTCGACATCATGATTATGGCAGTCCTGTTTTATCTGCTTGAACTGAAGAATTCACATAAAGCCTGTTGGCCGGGTTTCTTCGTAATCTTCGGGAAGAACCCGCTCGTGATATACCTTATCTCGGAACTCATGCTAACCGTCTTCTGGATGGTAAGGACTCCTTCCGGTAAAAATCTCTACGACTTTCTAAGTATCGAAGTGTTCCAGTCAATTGTCTCCGGACCATTGGGATCTCTGCTGTTCGCGCTGAGCGTGATGATGTTCTGCTGGTTAATTGCCTTGTTGATGGACCACAAAAAGATTTACATCAGAGTTTGATCCGTGAAAACCCGGCAAATCCGGACTAACCTGACTATACTCCCCTTTTATTATGCAACTGCATGCTTTCAGGAGAAGAGGCATCCCGGTTTTTCTTACCAGGAAAGTGTATTATATTGCCTGCAAGGCGCATTATGATTGCATAAAAAAAAACTTGCATTCCCCGTGAAACTTTTTTTTATATCTTGCAGAGTCATTCTGCTGGACCAACCCTTAGCCATTTTATTTGATAGTGAGTGTATTAATTAAAAACTAAAACGTTTAAGTGTTTTTTTAACAGTACTAAATTATCAACCAGAACCAGAGGGTAGACTGACAGCATGATTATTTTTACCGAAATCATAGTGTAGTATGATCAAACAATTACAAATCTGTGTCTTAGTATTGGTCTTCAGTATGGGGGCCGTTGCCCAACAGGTAAGCCTGAGTGGCAAAGTAACATCTGCCGAAGACGGAAATCCATTGCCCGGTGTCACTATTAAAATCAAAGAGAGCATCAGGGGTACTATTTCCGATCTCAATGGCATGTACAACCTCGATGTTGAAAAAGGACAAACTTTAATTTTCAGTTTTATGGGTTTTGAAAATCAAGAGATTGTTATTCAAGACCAGCGTAAACTCGATGTTGTCCTCGTTACCAAAGGGGTAGAGCTGGGAGGAGTAGTCGTTACAGCCCTCGGGGTTAAACGCCAGCAAAGGGAAATAGGCTACTCGACCGAAAAAATTAGTACCACCGATCTGGTAAGAGCAGGTTCGGCCAACGTTCTGAGTGCCATTACCGGCAAATCGGCAGGTGTACTCGTCTCAAACAACGATGGTGTGGAAGGGGGCTCCACCCGTGTCACCATCCGCGGTAACAACAATCTTAATGGAAACAATCAACCCCTCATCGTGGTCGACAATGTGCCCATGGATAACACCCCCGGGCTCGAGGACATCGGCCGTGGTATCGATTGGGGGAATGGTATTGCCGACCTGAATGCTTATGATATTGAAGATTATACCGTGCTGAAGGGAGGCGCTGCCGCTGCCCTTTATGGCTCCCGTGGTGCCAACGGTGTCATTCTGATTACCACAAAACGGGGTAAAAAACAAAACGGGGTTGGAATAACCTATAACCTCGACTATAAAATCGTCCATCCATATCGTTACCGCGATGTTCAGAATGTGTACGGAAGCGGAGGCCCGATCACTCTACTTGAGCCAACATTTCCGCTTGATGAATCCGGAACCCCAACCTATCTTCCTTATGGTAACGACCACCTTGTGATCAATCAGCAAGGGACAACCTCAACAACCTCCGCTGAATTTGGCTACTATGGTTCATCCGCCTCATGGGGCCCAAAAATGGAAGGACAAATGATCAAATGGTGGGATGGCGAAATGCGACCTTATTCAGCGCAGCCCGATAACTTAAAGGCCCCCTTCAGCGACGGGCATACCGTCACCCACAACATCGAAGCCAATGCCGGAAGCGATAAAGGAACACTGCGTGTCTCACTGACACGTCAGGATAACACCCCGATTATATCAAACAGCAACTTCGACCGCACCACCATCAACCTTGGCGCCAACATGAAGGTCTCGGAAAAGCTAAAAGCCGATGTTACGCTCACCTATGTTAAGTATAACAGACTTAACAGCCCGGTAATCGGAGAGGATGCCAATTCAATTAATAAAGGGCTGTTGTACGGATGGGGAAGAAGCTACAAGGGACTTGACAGAGAGAACTACCAGCTTGCCGATGGTTCCCGCAACTCACTTGAAGGTTACCAGGATGTTTTCCCTTATGTTGATAACTATATCTGGTGGAATTATTACAACAACAACACGACCCTCAACCGTGACAAGTATACCGGAGCACTCTCGCTCACCTACGATGTTACACCATGGATCAATATTACAGGGCGCATAGGACGTGACTTCAGTATGGAGCAATATGAGAACCGAACTAAGCCAACCGATTATCTTGGCCTGCAGAATGGCAGTTATTCGAACAGCCTTTCTAAAAATTACTCCGATAACTTCGACCTCATCATCACTGCAAATCGCGAAAACATCTTCGGAACTGATCTGAATGTTCGTCTCACTACCGGAGCTAACCGTTATGATCAGAACTATTATTACATCTATGGCCATTCAGGTACATGGTATTATCCTAATATGTACACCTTTTTCAATTATACTGAGACCGTTTACACAACTGACGATCAAGGAAATACCATTGTATCACAAATGGGTGATCTGGCAGAAGATGTGGTTGCTCAGGAAAAAATCAGCAAACAAAGGGTCAACTCTGTATATGCATTCCTGAATCTTGGGTGGAAAAACTACCTCTTTGCCGATATTACTGGTCGTAACGACTGGTCATCGACACTGCCCTCCGACAATAACTCTTTCTTCTATCCTTCTATCTCGCTCAGCTTCATCGCCAGCGAAGCTTTTAAGGTTCAGGAAAAAATTCCATGGCTTAATTTTTTGAAGATCAAGGGAGGTGTTGCTCAGACAGCTTCAGGTACTGATCCGTATAGAACAAAATTCTATTATACAATTGGCCTGTTCGGCGGACAGCAAACGGCTACCTTCCCCGGTGAAATACCACCCATCGCCCTGAAGCCACAAAGGGTAAATGCCTATGAAGGTGGATTTAATCTTGGACTGTTTGATAACAGAATTGACCTCGATTTCGTTTATTACTACAAATACTCCTTCGATCAGATACTAAACCTTCCTGTACCCGAGAGTTCAGGTTCCGCTAATATCAAAATCAATGAGGGTGTCTTATCGAACCGCGGTCTGGAAATTACCATCAATGCCGTACCAATCCAGACCCGCAACATCGTGCTCCGCACCGGGCTCAACTTCTCGCTGAACAGAAATAAAATTATCAGCCTTGGTGATTATTCCGACACCTATCTGCTGGCCGACATCTGGGGCCTCAACGGCCCGGCTATAGTACTGCAGGAAGGCAGCGACTACGGGACTATTGTAGGCTATGACTATGTGTACGATGCCAATGGCAACCGCATTGTCAACGATGAGGGCACCAAGTACGAGATCACCGATACACGTGTACCCATAGGCAATGCTTCGCCTGATTTTACAACCAATTTTACAACCAATTTTACTTACAAAAATTTCACGGTAAGCACCCTGGTTGACGCTAAAATTGGTGGCGACATCTATTGTGGTTCGTATGTTATCGGTCTGCAGACAGGCCAAAGCCCCGAGACCCTTCTTGAACGTGAAGGCGGGGGATTACCCTATACCGACCCCGAAGGAAATGTCCGCAATGTCGGCGTTATTCTCGAAGGCGTCCACGCCGATGGAACACCGAATACCACTGTGGTAAATTATCTCTACAAATACATGCCCAATGCCGGTGGCTGGGGTAAATTTGTTTCAACCCCCGGTATTGTTGAAAACACATGGATCAAGATGCGCGAGATCTCCATCTCGTACACCCTGCCGCAAAGTTTGATCCACAAACTGAAATTCATCCAAAACCTTAGATTGTCGATTACCGGGCGCGATCTCTTCTACTTCTACACGACCATTCCCGATAACATCAATCCCGAAGGAATCATGGGTTCGGGTAATGCTCAGGGCTTTGAATGGGCCTCCTATCCCGGAACAAGATCATTTATGTTTGGTTTAAGTGCAACCTTCTAATTGAAATCATCATGAAAAAGAATACTGCCACTTCGATCATATCAAGAAATAAAGCCACCATGAAAATTATTCGGAATATCTTTGCCGCCAGCTTGTTAGTTATATCATTAACAGCCTGTAACAAGGATTTTGAGGAAATCAATACCGATCCCCACGGGTTTACAACTACAGGCGACGGCGCGCTGTTTAACGGGATCATTGAGTCGCTCGTACTCTCAGGGAATGAGCAATTCTATATCAACAACGAGATTCTTTACAAACAGGCACAGTCGGCTGCCCTCACCAAGGAAGCCTGGGGCAATTATACCATCGGAACCGAGGAAATGTGGAAAAAATACTACAACACCTTACCTGCCGTCAGGGAACTCGAAAAACGCTTTGCTGCCTATCCTGCCACTCCCGGGGTCAACAACATGCGGGCGATGCTTAAAATTATTGTGGCATACAAAACCTTTAAAATGACCGACTTGTTCGGTGACATCCCTTTCTCTAAGGCTGGTTATGGCTTTCAGAACCTTGAGATGCTCCATCCTGAGTATGATACCCAACGCGACATATACATCGCGCTGCTCGGGGATTTGAAAACTGCTGCCGCCATCATCGATGATACCGCCTCTACAGCCGAACCTTTTACTTCATTCAAGCAATTTGACAGGCTTTTCCTTGGCGATGTCACTGTTTGGCGAAAATTCGCCAATTCGCTCCGCCTTCGCTATGCCATGCGAATGTCGGAGAAAGAACCTGAGTTGAGCGGTGAAATCATCCGTGAGATCATCGAAAACAACGAACCGGTATTATTGGGTTATGATTTCACAAGCCCTGTTCTGGAAGCTGCCTGTATCTGGCCTTCCA
The DNA here is from genome assembly GCA_001768515.1 of Bacteroidetes bacterium GWE2_42_24. Lineage (GTDB taxonomy): Bacteria > Bacteroidota > Bacteroidia > Bacteroidales > TTA-H9 > GWE2-42-24. The sequence goes on from MEOA01000001.1 coordinate 425,833, forward strand.
TCTCGGGATTTAAAAACGAAAGCCTGAACTGGTCGTTCCGCGAGCACAACGGATTGCGGATGGGATCGAATATCTGGCATCAGCTATCCGCAAACGACAATTTAGATGGAAGCGGAATCTTTGATCCACGTGCCTACATCTTCTTTGAAACCGATGGAGATAATCAATGGAAAGCGTTCCCTCAGGTGCCTGATGCCACAACCCCTTCCGCTGGCGGCGTGCCCTATGGTGAACACCGTGATGATGCGGGTAATTTCTCCATCAAGGGCGAAAATTGTAATTATTCCATCTTCAATTATTTTCTGATCCGCGATGAAAATTTCATGCCAATCATCCTCATGACTGGTGCCGAAGTTCATTTCATCAAAGCCGAAGCTTATTTCAGAGGCATTGGCGTAGGAATGGACCGCGATATGGCTGATATTGAATACATGAACGGAATCAACGCTTCTGTAGAGTGGTGGTTAAAAACAGCCCACAACTCGCGGCTGCCATTATCGGGACTCAGTTTCGACGAGATGTTACCCATACCCCAACAACTGAATGCCTCCTCGGTGCTTAATGTATTTGGCTCATGGAATGCTCAGACGGATGAAGAAAAACTGAAATTCCTCTATACCCAGCGGTGGCTTGATGCTTTCCGTCAGCCCTGGGAAGCTTATGCACTCGCCAGAAGAGTGTCGCTGCTGCCTCGTGAAGGTAATCCCATCGCGCATTACAGAATGCCTTATCCTCCTTCTGAAAACCAGTACAACACAGCGGCATGGTCAGATGCCCGCAGCCGCCAGGGAGGTGACTCTCCTGACGTTAAAATGTGGTGGATTCCATAAACAAAACAGGATGCAAACATTCATTTTTTTTAAATCGTTAAACCTCTTCTTTTAATTTAATACAGACCATTATGAACAGAATTATTTACAAATTTCAATTCCTGCTGGTGGTACTTCTTCTGTCGCTGAACCTTCCGGTAAGCTCACAGAGTAACCAGTATCTCCATTTCGACCGTGTTGACGACTGGGTATCCGTTCCCAACGCTGAATCTTATGTTTTAAACTCGACAGCAGGCGTCTCAATGGCCGGTTGGTTTTTCTCCGATGACCTTTCCTATGGTCAGGGAATGATGGGATTCAGAGGCGGTAGCACTGAATTCTATATGATTCAGATCGGTGACGGAAAACTTGAGTGCCGCTACATCAGCAGCACCGGATTCCATGAGTATGTTGGTCCTGCCAACACCATTATCCCTCAGGTATGGCAACACCTGGCACTGGTGTACAATGGAACTACGCTGACCCTCTATGTAAATGGTAATGTTAAAGGCAGTGCAGCCTGCTCAGGTGTCCTGACTGATGCTTCTGTCCCTTTTGCCATTGGTAAATCGCCTGTCGGGAGTTATGAGTTCTATTTCGGTGGCCGTGCCGATGAAGTATCTGTATGGAACAAAGGACTCACGCAAGCCGAAATCCAGGACATGATGCAAAATGAGCTCACCGGAACAGAGGCTGATCTGCAGTTGTACTATAAATTCAATCAAGGGGTTCCCGGTGGTAACAATACCGCGATCACGAAACTTATTTCCGAAATCCAGTCACCTGTCCGCGATGGTGATCTGCTCAACTTTGCCATGACCGGAAATTCATCAAACTTCCTTGGCACCCTCGATCCTTCCTTTCAGGCCATCTCGTTCCCTCCAATCCCGAACAAGCTGACTACGGCCGAACCTTTCACCATTGAGGCCACTGCTACTTCGGGGTTGCCCGTCAGCTTTGCAATCATTTCAGGGCCGGCCACCATTAATGGTAATCTTATAACCCTCACCGGCGATACAGGAAAGGTGATCGTTGAAGCCACGCAACCCGGTGGTGGGCAATACGACCCGGCTACACCCGTCAGGCAAAGCTTCATGGCTTTAAGCCCTACGCTGCATGTACCCGAAATTGATATCCGGCACCCGCTTGCCGGTGATGTTTACATGAGTTCGCTCGCCCCTCTTGAACTGGCAGCCATCTCTTCAATCACCTATCCCGAGCTTTTCTCGGTTTCGAACGTTAAATTTATTATTGACGGACAGACCATTGCTGCCCGTTCTTATTGGAACGACCACTATACCGGTTGGTGGACCCCGCCCGCCTATGGCAGTTACCTGATGGAAGTACAATGCTCCAACAACTACGGTGCCCTCGCATCTAAAACTGTAAGTATTAACATTGTTCCAACAGCAGAGGATATGTATGTGCCTGCTGTTCAGGATGTGTTAATCAACACCAACATCAACCACACGATTGTCACAGCCGAATTGCCTTCCTTCATGGCCGCTTTCGACACCATTCTGGCCACCCTCACCGTTTCATGCCCTTCGGCTGGTTGTGGTGAATGGGACCGTGTCGCATGGATTGAAGCCCGCGGACATGATGGTGAATGGTATGAAATTATCCGCTACATCACCCCCTATGGTAAAGCCTGTTCACACACCATCAATTTAACCGACTATGCCATGGTGCTGCACGGAAAAATCGACTTCCGGGTGAACTGCGAAACCCTCGACAATGGCTATATCTACGACCTCGATATTACCTATAAGGCTGGTACCCCTCCCTACAAGTACAGCTTTATGCAAAAGATCTGGTACGATACCTATCAGTTTGGTGATTATGCCAACCTGCAACCCGTTGAGCAGGTTGACTATGAATTCCCTGCTAACGCGCTTGCTGCAAAGCTTAAGCTCGTCTCTACAGGCCACGGCTGGGGCGATCTTAATACCAACAATGCTGCCGAGTTCTACAATGCCACCCATACCATTTGGGTCAATGGAACCAAAACCTTCGATCAGGTTAACTGGCAGGATTGCAATCCTAATCCTGACGGTTGTCAGCCACAAAACGGTACATGGTACTACGACCGTGCAGGCTGGTGCCCCGGTGCCATTGCCCGTTGGTTTGATTTCGATATGTCACAGTTCGTTGCGAATGGGAATATCCATCTTCAGTACAAGTTCTTTGAAAACTATGTTGACCTGTGCCATCCCAACCATCCGGATTGCGTATCGGGGGTCACGTGCTCCGACTGCAGCGACGGATTTAATCCCCACCTGATCGTTGCCTCCCACATCGTTTCTTACGCCAATAGCCCCATTGTTGTGGTAGGTGAAGAGAAACCCGCCATCGCCAGGATATCGGCCTTTAACGCCAATCCTAACCCCACCCGGGGGATGATCGAGATATCGCTGACTGGAAATGTTAAAGTGGATAAGGCAAAAATTTTCCTGTATAATCTGTCGGGTAAACTGGTACACCAGTTCGACTGGGACGGAACAACCCGTTCGGTCAACCTTTCCGGCCTTCCCAAAGGACTTTATTTTATGCAGATGACAGGCAACGGCATTTCCGACGCCCGTAAAATTGTGATCCAGTAAACCGGATCGTTTAAACCATTGCCGGAAGTTCATGCAACCGGTTCAATCCCCCCGCGTCGCGGGGGGATTTTTTTTCTTCCTGAAGAGGAATGAAAATGTGAATAACTATTGCTGTAATTGCCTGACTTCCCGATTCTGCAAAAAGGAATCATGGTAGTGCTTTCATCCCTGTATCCAGGTTCCCGGAACGGCTTCTTTTCAACAAAAGTCACCGGCTTCTCGTTGTTCTCTCAATTTCAGGGAAAATAACAAAGGAGGGCTGGTTCTCTTCACCCAGACCTGCAAGATGACAAAAATGATATTATCTATCGACGACTCCGGCGGGCATCGATAAAGCTCTTTACAAAGCAAATCATCGACACCATCGAAGTTAACATCATCACGGCAACCCTGACGATTGAACCTGCCTGCCCCCGGTCTATACCCCCAAGCAGGGGTTTAATCAAACCAATAAACACCAGCAGGGTGAGCACTACGGCAATGTGTGCCTGAAGCTTGTTTTCGCTGCTTACCCCTTTGTGCAGGGCGGCAAGAATCAACCCGGCTGCCACGGGTATCAGGGCTGTCATGGATGGCGTCTCAGAAGCCAGGTATCCCCACAGACCTAAAACCACGAGGACAATGGCGTTGATTAAGTTGGAAGTATGTTTATGCATATTGAGCTTAGCTTTAAAATTTGTACCCTTATTAACAACGGGTTGAATGGAATGTTGAAAATGAAATTGGTTAACCTGCGCTGTCCTCACCAATGGTTATCAGGAATCTTACCCACAAAATCAACAAAATCAGCTTCTCATTGTTATTGATTTTGGTGCCACTATGTGCAAATATTTGAAAATCTTACTGTTTCTTTTGTTGGCAGGTTTTTTACTTAAAAACATTCTAATGCCTTATCATCAGATGATTTGTATTATGATTGAGTAACTGCAATTTGTCACCTTAATTAGCTGCCACGGCGGCAATGTCCCGTTCTTCGGTTCTCTAATCCCGCAAATGTTTGCCTTCAAATACAGCATTTGCCCTCAAATCCTTCAAGAAATACCCGATGCCAATACCCGGATTCGATAGTACGCAGTCATTTCAAACCTTTATTGGTGCTTTTAAAAAGACCCTGAACAGCGTCTTCCACGAAAGAGACCACATCGAACAATTCATACAGCGCCGGGGGTTCCCCGCACTTGTCCTGCGTGAAATTATGTCCGCCAACCCGCTCTCGGTAGCCATCCCTGCCCGATTTGGCGGAAGGGGTGCCAATGTGAAGGAGTGCCTGGGACTGCTGGAGGCTGCCTCTTATGAATCGCTGCCCTTATCGCTTACATTTGGAATTAACCTTGCACTGTTCATCGAACCTGTGGCTAAATACGCCCGGGAAGAAGTGAAGCAGGAGGTTTTCGACCGCTTTCTGACCCGCCAGCACATGGGGGGTCTCATGATTACTGAACCCGACTTTGGCAGTGATGCCCTGAACATGCAAACCGTCAGCGTGAAATCCGAAACCAATTACCATATATCAGGCGTCAAACACTGGCAGGGTCTGACCGGTATGGCCGACTACTGGCTGATTACCGCCCGGAATAAACCTGATACAGGCGATCTGGGAAGAGATCTCGGGTTCTTTATCTGCGATGTGACAAAACCCGAACAACACATCCATGTTGAGGAATACTACAATAACATTGGCCTCTATCCCATCCCTTATGGAAAAAACATCATCGATGTTACCATCCCGGAACAATTCAAACTAAAACCCGAAACCACCGGCCTGAAGCTGATGATGGACCTGCTTCACCGAAGTCGTTTCCAGTTTCCGGGAATGGGCGTCGGATTTATCAGGCGGATGCTCGATGAAGCAACCAACCACTGCAAGTCAAGGTTCGTGGGGGGAAAGTCGTTATGGTCGCTTGATCAGATTCAGTATGCGATCTCTAAAATTCAAAGTGCCTTTACCATCAGCTCGGCCATGTGTCTGAGAAGTGCTGCCGTCAGCGGTATTGAGCACAATGTGGCGGGTGCTGCTATCGAAGCCAACAGCTTTAAAGCCTATATCACCGACCTGATGCAGGAGGCCGCACAAATCGTAACACAACTTTCCGGCGCCAATGGTTATAAAGCAGAGTCCGTAGCCTCGCGCGGGATCATTGATTCGCGTCCCTTCCAGATCTTCGAAGGATCGAACGAGATGCTCTATACCCAAATCTCGGAGATGATCCTGAAGAAGATGGCAAAACGCAAAATAAACAACCTCACAGAGTTCCTGAAGGGCTATGAATTGACCAGGCTGGTGGCTGATCGTTTTAAATCGCTCCTTAACTTTTCTCCCGATATCAGGCTATCGCAGCGCCGCCTTGTCGATCTGGGAAAAATCATTTCAAGGGTTATCTCTGCAAATCTCGTGGAGGAATTGGGTCACAAGGGCTATCGAAGTGACATGATTAACTCCTGCCTGGAAACGATCAGGCATGAAGTTTCTACCCTGGTCAGTTCCTACCAATCGCATACGTTAGTCGCCCCTGCTGACAATTACGAAGAATCATGCGACTGGATGGCCTTCTGCTGAATCTTCCGGCCCCGGGCTCTCCCTGTGCGATGGAGTTTGTAATTCTCTGACATCTTTCTCTCTTTCCAACTGCCGGCCTCCATCATGCTATGGTGTCACCTCCCTGAAAACAAATGACTTCACGGCCCGTGCCGTGAATGAAATTAAAAATTAGTGAACATTGTTTTGTATTCTGAACAATGTTCAATATATTTGCACCGTTAAAAATATATCATGGATAAAAAGCAAATACAGGAGCAACGCATGCGCGGCTACTTCATCGAGGCCACTAAAAACATATTGCGTTCTGAAGGAGTCAAAGGAATCAGTGTCCGCAGTATTGCCGATGTAGCCGGCTATTCATTTGCCACGCTCTACAACTATTTTCGTGATGTGAGGCAACTGATATTCATTTGCGTAAGCGACTTTCAGGACGAATGCCGCTCGGGAATTGAACAGCAGGCTGCCGGAATACCTCCGGGAAAGGAACACCTGAAGGCCGTCCTGAAGGGCTATATGGAATACTTTACCGAATACCCCGGCATCTTCCAGCTTTTCTTCATCGAAAAACTAACCGATATCAGCGACAGCAGGGTTACTGCCGATCAGATTTACGGATTTCTGGATTCGCTGTGCGAAGCCGACTGGCAGCACATAATGGATCAGGGCAATCTTACGCCCGAAATCGTGGCCATGAAGAAGCAAATGGCCAACAACCTCACCGCCGGGATACTCCTTTTCTACCTGAACCGCCTGTCACCCGCCGACTGGCAAACATTCAGCCATCAGGCCAACCTTCAGATCGAAACTTTGATATAGGTGCAGCTAATCGCTAATTAATGTATCAACATTTACGAAGATACTGACCAGGGGGTAGAAGTGAAGCTGCAATACAATTAAACCGGTTAGCTTAATACATGTCGCCGTGAAAACTAAAAAAGAACTAAAGGACATCTATAAAGAGATGAAATTTAAGATGGGCGTATTCCAAATCAGGAATATGGTCAATGGTAAAATCTATGTTGAAGGAAGTCTCGACCTGGTAGCCATTTGGAACAGGCACAAATTTCAGTTGAAGATGGGTGTACATCCTAACGAAGAACTACAGAACGACTGGAAAGAGCTTGGCGAAGAGCATTTTGCTTATGAAATTCTGAGTGAGATCAAACAGGATGATACCGAAAATGTTGACTATCTGAAAGAAGTGAGGCAACTGGAATTATTGTTTATCGAGGAATTGCAACCATTTGATGAGAAGGGCTACAACCGGAGACGTCGTGTGTAAGCGATCAGTCTGGTTAACCCCAAAGCAGCAATGTAGTATTGGTTAAACTAAACAATGGCTCCCGGATTAACACCAGACGACCGGCCTCCGTATCATACTTAAACAACCATTTCTTAAGTCTTTGCAATAATGGCTTCTGTCGCTGATAAATCGTACATCAGGGTTTAGAAGGTAAGATGCAGAATACCCATGTCTCAATGAAAATGAGAACATGTTTCATATAGTACTTTCCATGTTCCAGGCCCTTGTCGGGCCAACCGGTGTCAAACCCGACTCTTTCTACAGCCCCTCGCTGATAAAATCCAAACACGGGTTGTAAGCAACGGCGCGAAAACATCCTGTTTAAAGCCCGTCAGGCCACCCAATCCGGGAAGACAGAAGGTAACGGGATGTAAATCCTTTCTGTCAAAACGAAGCCTCCAATAGTTCAACGGGCTTAAGAAAAATAACCGGCTCATTGCCGGAACAATCAAGGAATACTGCAAGCAACACGATTGCTGCCACAGCGACTCCTACTTGAATGGGCTGTCCGGTCAACACCCATGCCACAGATGAGCTCCTCCCCGATTTCAGAATAGAAGCATTTTGACACCTAAGATTCACCAAAGTTGTGGCTCATTCGTGACTGCTTCGTTGCCGGTTCGTGGAAATACGAAACCAACACGAAGCCCCCACGAAACCGCTTCGAAGCCACTTCGAAACCAGTTCGAAGCGATGATATATTTGGCCCCTGTTTATCAGCCGTTTAAAAAGTTTCGCGATGTTGTAGAATAATGTGGGTTTTGGGGCTATTTTCAACAAAAACTGCCAATTGGTTTCAGGCACCTGACACCCACATAGCATGCAGCCATGCCAGAAAAAGCTTCGTTGATTAATGAAGATGGATTGGTTAGTTATAGGGGACCCCATCCGGCAATCCCTGCGCACGATCCTTCCTTTACTACCCACCTGTGATTGCAGGGAGCGGTCCCCCTGTCATTCCGCACGAGCAGGTTTCTTGGTGTCCAACAAATAAGTCGGTTTGACTCCCGGAACTACTGCCGACGGGCTCTCTTCACGATCCTGAAGCGAGGCCGGGAGAATTACCCGAGCGGATCGTTATTTTCAGATAACAATAAGTTTCAATCATCATTGCCGGCCCGGTTCCCGGTTGGCTGCCATGGCGATTGCAAAAATATGCCTCTGAAAGTGTAATGGTATGACATCCAGTGATTGGTGTAAAATTGCCAAAGAAATCATCGGATAACCGGCAGGGGTTTTTGCATGATCATTCCCGTGGTGAAAAATGCTATTAAATGGCTACCACTAAAACTGTGCCAGAAATTTTACATAACTATTCTTTCTACATATAAATTTTACACCATAGTTACAACAGCCATAGGCGATACATAAGAAAAACCCAACTTTGCCCTAACTTTGGCCAATCTTTGATGCGACTCAGGGGTAAAATAGACTTGCAAACAACACATTTTCAAATAATTAAAAAACATGATTTAGTGACATTGTGTTACAATAAAATTATTCAAAAAGTTTAATTTTTTTTCAAATTGGCGCTTAAATCCAGTATCAAGACGCGTCTATTATCTGGAATTACCTCCATAAAATAGAAAACAAGGATTGGATAACGTTTTCCGGTACAATTGCAAAGACCTGTTTTGAGAAGTTTGGATAAACGAATTCAATCAACTAATAAAGCCGGACAATTGACGTTACTAAAAGGAAATCAAGGTATTCATGTTTTAGCGTGTATCAATAAACATCGCGATAGTTAAGGGTAAGCGGCACCCGGTAAAATTGTTAGTCCCCGAAGAAAAATGAACGAAAAAAAATGAAACGCCGGAAATGCAGACCAGCCTGATGATACAGCCTGTCAGGTAGTTAACCTGTAAAAAAAATTATTCATTTTTGTATCATATTTAAAAAAGTTTTTTACTTTTGGCACCAACAGAGTGCCGGTAGTTCACCGACCGTCAGACTTTTCATCAGGTGTCCTGACCCTGAAAAGGAGTAGTCGCCCGGATGAGATAAAAAACTTGTTTCAGCGAAAAGCCCTGCACGCGTTTTTGTTCTTACCGACCTCTCAACCAAAATGTTAGTACAATTATGCTGTTACTGACGTGGCGAAGCTATAAAATAGAAATAATAATACGTGGATCGATAGAAGCAATGAAGGTTTGGAGCGGTGCTGGCAGATAAGCCAATCTTTAAAATATTTTGCAATGCGCCAATGTCATCCAAACCCTTACAGGCTGATAAAGAAACACCTTACGGTAAATCACGGATAGTAAAAAAAATAATTCAAAAATTGTGATGTTATCTCAAAAAGTTTATTTTTGCCCCACCGGTTTGCCCTCAGCTTTTTGTAAACAGCGTTATAAAATGACAGCCCTCACCACAGACACCAGGATAGAACCTATTGATTACCGTGGCGGAAAACCAGAATGGGACGTTACTCTTTCCAAAAGGAAGGGGATGGTAAATGATTGTGGGATTGGCCGAGGGGCGGGGCAAGAGGCAAAGCTTGAACCGGAAGAACTTCAGTACCCGCGGCCACAGTCAAAGGGAGTACCCGAACCGCGATATATTCAGGAACTGCCTGGACATAGCAGTGTAAAAACTACAATGATTTATACACATATCACACCAAATAAGACATTACAAAAAAAATCTGACTAAAATGAAAGTTCAAAACTAAATAATGAAAAAAATGAAAGAGAATTATGATTTAATTATTAAGCTTTCGGGTATTTTTTCAAATGAGAAAGATATCCGCATAATTGTTCAAAAGCTTTTTTTTCTATTAAAAGATGACTTTGGTTGGAACGTAAATGCTTTTATTATTGCGATACCTGACGAAATAAAAGACCCTAAATTATTACTGTCAAATAGCTATGAAAGACGAATATCGAACGTTGATAAAAGTATTGAAGAGTTTCATATTTCAAAATTCAAAATGGGAGAAGAACGCCCAGGGGTTCTTTGTTTTGAAGATGATAGTCATAAGATTATTATAACAACAGATTACCGAAATAAGGATTACAAATTGTTATTTCCAAAATCAAAACACACTATTAAGGCAAAACATGGATTCTCTTATCAATCTCATATCTATTATCGTCTTCAAATTTGCAGCGAAAAACTTGGTTACATTGCTGTACAAAGTGAACAAAAAAATGCATTTAACAAAGAGCATGTAGAAGTCATGAAACTTCTTGGAGGATTCACCTCTCCATTTATTTCACAACATAAATTTCATCAATCTCTTTATAGGTCAATTAGTAAAGTATCATACAATATTTCAAATGCTATTTTAGAACAAGACTTAGAGATGGATAATGTAAAAGAAACCAGACAGTTAAAACATATCAAAGAGATAAAACTATTAGAGATATTTAAAAATGTTATTAACAATTTAAAAGATGAAACAGATTGCGTTGCAATTGGTTTTGTTGAACCAATAAATAAAGATCAATTTCTACTAAACATGGTGGTTGAGGAAAAACTGGGGAAAAGCATTATTCCAGAAGACAAGACCATCTCAAAGGATGTAGGTCATCAAAAAATTATATTCAGACACCAGTTTATGTCAGATCAAAATAATTATCCAGGAATATGGTGTATTAAAAACAGTAAGCCTGTTTTTATTAATCATAAAGATGAATATATTGATTACAATTTAGCCTATTTTGATGCCGATGAAGGACAAGGAATAGACTCACAATCTATTATTTACTGTCCGTTATTTGAAAAAAGCAATAAATCTTCTCCATTTGGTGTCCTTTCTATACAAAGCGAGAAAGAATTTGCTTTTACTGATTTTGATTTTAACATTCTCATGGCAATATCTTCATCGTTCGAAGATATTTACACCATCGAAAAGGAGAATAAAGAAAAGGACATATTGATAGAAACTCATAAATTATTTGGAGATCTTGGTAATAATTTTTTGAAAGACTATGCAGCTTCAGGAGAATTAAGCAATGTAATTGTTACAACAATCGGTGTAGATTTAGCAAAGAATTTATTTAAGATTGAACCATCTGAATTTCATTTTTCTATTTGCTTACTAAATGAAGATGAGGAATGTTTGGAAATATTTGCATTTGAAAAAAATGCATTTGAAAGTCAAAAAATTTATGATTTAAATGATACATCCCGTCCGGCTGTCATTTGCTTTAATAGTAAAGAAGAACTTTATGAAGGCAATTGGATACAGAACTTTAAAAATCATGGCTCAATACAGTTAGGAAATCCAGTTGTCGGTGATGATTCGTTTCATACAGTTCTATATTTGCCAATTAAAGATTCTAATCAGAAAAAACTGTGGGGAGTAATTTCAGCTCAATCAACCCATCCCGATCAATTTACTGACTTGCAACGAAATCAGTTCAAATTTTTTTCAGAATACCTTGGTGCTGCAATTATCTCCGTAAAAAGAAGAAATATTGAAAAACAACGGGAACTTCTCGAAGATTTAACTGAAATAGGTAAATCAATAACTGCAAATCTTGATATTCCCGATATGTTTCTGTTTACTAAAAGTATATATGATGATGTAAAAAAAATGGTATGTGCTGCTAACACGAAAACATTTGGTTTAAACATATATCTCAAAAGCGAAACTACAATTGATGCTTTAGATTTATGGGTAATAGAAAACGGCGAGAAAGTATTTGATAATAATGAAAGAATGAACATGACAAATACATATTCTACTGAGGATAAACATCGACCTGCCATTTGTTGTTTTAATGAAAAAAAATTCATACACTATAGGGATTGGAGAAATGATTACAAGAATCATTATGAGAAGTATGGGATTGATAATGAAAAAAGAAAACCACCAAGTGGTGGAGACGATACCAATACATTAGTATTTATTCCATTATTAGACGGAGATAAAAATTCATTAGGAGTAATATCCATACAAAGCACAGAAACAGACGCATTTAGTCAATTTCAAATAGACATATTGAAAACTTTATCAGAGTACATTGGCATAACAATTAACAATTCAAGAACTAATGCAAAGCTGAAAAATATCCTTGAAGGTATAATGCCAAAAAATGTTGCCAACATAATTCTAAAAGAAAAGAAGTACCCACCAAATTATCATAAAAATGTAACAATAATGTTTGTTGATTTTGTGGGTTTTACTGAAAAAACCAGAGCTAATGAGGAATCAGATAGCTCTAAAAACCGACTTTTCGAGACACTTGAAAAACATTTTTCAAAATTTAACTTAATATGTGAAGCACATAACCTAACAAAGATTAAAACAATTGGGGACTCTTTTATGTGTGCAGGTGGTGTACCCATTAGCAGGAATTCCAACCTAATTGAAACTGTATTAGCTGCTTTAGAAATTCGCAATTACATGCAAAGCGATGATATTCAGGAAGAGGAAAGGTTTGAAGTCCGAATAGGGATTCATAATGGAGATGTAATTGCTGGTGTAATTAGTGGCTATACATATGACTTATGGGGTGCCACAGTGAATAAAGCAAGTAGGATTGAAAGCATAAAATGTAAAAACGTAAGTTGTGATACATGGTTTGAAGACCAATCTCATAATAAGATCGAGTCTTGCAGAACAAACAAAATATGTGTTTCAATAGAGTCTTGGAAAGATTATAATCTTGATAAATATTTTGAAAAAGAGTGTCGTTTCCTTGGTATTGCGAAAAACGAAGAAATCTTTCCTGTAGTTGCGGTCAAACAAGTAAAAGAAAAATTTGGGTATCGTGAATCTGGTTATCTTAAACCCAATCAAAAATTTATTGAAGAAATTAAGTCTATGAATCAATGATGTCAAAGGTAAATTTTTGTATCAAAGAAAAAGCAAAAAAGCATGTAAAACTGGCATATGACTGCAAAACATTTGGGATGTTGTAGTTATGAGGTGGTCTAAGAAACCTGGGCAGTTAATTAAAGTTTATTATTTTATGCCGCTGAGAAAGATCAGACGGGAATTCAGTTCAGCATTTAAAGCTAAGATTGCCCTTGAAGCGATCAAAGGCATTAAAACCATTTCAGAGATAATTTCAACATTATGAACTTCAGCCGGGGCAGGTAACCCGCGATGGTAGCCGGAGTTTAAGGCTCCCTCCTGAGAGTTGTTTAAAGCATTTGAAATAGGAGTCTTAGGTAGTATTAAGCCGTGATATAATTGGCAACGGGCAGCCATCAACTTTTATAAGATGATCCGAATGTGCTCATACTAAGTTTTGGTTATCACTACGAAGTTTTTCCTGATTGGATGTACTACATTGTTTAATATCTTCGTTTTAATGGTGTAACTTTGAGAATTAATCCCGGAAATGATCTAACATTACTGATTTAAAGATGGTTTTATGAAAATGTGAAACATTTACCCTGCGGTTTTGCAATTTCTTTCTGCAACACATGACTTGAAATCTTTTTTAACATGAGAAAAACCTGGCTAAGAAAACTCATCCCAATAGTTGTGGTTATGTTGATAGCCTCTGAAGCGGCGAGCCAGACTGTTATTAATGGCAAAATTACCGATATCAGGGGAAAGCCTGTTGCTGATGCCTCGGTGATGTTGATGCTGCCAACTGACAGCACGATAGTGGCCTATAATTTCAGCAATGTCGGAGGCGATTACACCATCCGTTATGATGGGAAGCAGCCGGAATTGTTGCTTACGGTTTATGGTTTTAATGTTCAAAGGCAGATTAAGAGAATTTTCAACAAAAGTCAGAGATTAGATTTCACGATAAGCGAAGGCGCGATAAACTTAAAAGAGTTTACAGTGAAATCGGAAAAAATATGGGGTGGGCGCGATACAGTCAATTATATTGTTGATGCCTTTCGCGATACTACTGATATAGTGATTGCTGATGTGCTGAGGAAGATGCCGGGAATAGAGGTGGAGGAGAGCGGCCAGATTAAGTACAGAGGGAAGGCAATTAAAAAGTTTTATATCGAAAACATGGATATGCTCCAGGGGAGGTATGGGGTTGCTACCAATAATGTTTCGGCTTCCGATATTGCTACTGTACAGGTGTTTGAGAACCATCAACCCATCAATGCCCTTCAGGATGTTGCTTTTTCTGATGACGCGGCAATCAATCTGAAATTGAAGGAGGGTGCCAAAGGAATATATAGTTTCATGGCCAACACAGGCGGGGGATACGATAACGGTTTTCTGTGGAACGAAGGAATTACAGGAATGTTCTTTGGTAAAACCCGGCAGCACCTCGCCATGTATAAAACAAACAATACAGGCGAAGATTTGTCGGGTGAACTTCAGTCGTTTACTGAAGAGAATACGGGCAATTCGGCTCCCCTGGCGTATATGGTTGCACCTTCTCCCCCCGATATTCCTAAGCAGCGGTATTATTTTAACAACACGCATGGAGTATCGGTCAGCACCCTTTATAAATTGAAAGACAGTACAGAGTTCTCTTTTACGCTGAACGGGATGCGCGACACCGAAAACAGGAATAGTCGCACGAAGACGACGTTTATTCTCCCGGGAGCCGATACACTTTCCATCAGTGAGCTGATGGCATCAGAAGCCAATGTAGATAAACTCGACTGTGACTTCGGGCTTATGCGCAATGGTTCCCTCAATTATCTCAGATCATTTGTCAACTTATCAGGTGACTGGCAGAATACAACAGGATCAGTTTTTAATAACAACACCCTTGAACAAACCTATAAACTTAACACGTTAAGGGCTGTAAACTCCATTCATTGGGTGAGAAGAGGAAAGGACAAAGGAAGGTGGGGAACAGAATTGAATTCCCGCACATGGTTTCAATCACAGCCAGGCCAATTACAGGTGACGCCAGGGGTATTCAGCGATGTGCTTAACGACAGCCTTCCATATGCAGCCGTTAACCAGGATGTAGTGATGAATTCATTCGAGACACGTAACAGCCTGATGTTTCTGTCGTCGGTAGTCTGGAATTCAATACGCATTCATCCGGCCTTCTTTTTTTCGTTACAACAACAATCGCTCAAGACTCACCTGTTAAAATCGCTGTCAGGAGAGGAACTTATTCAGATCCCGGGCGATTCGCTGGCCAATGAACTTGATTGGCTTCGTTCTAAAGCAGGTGTCTCCATTAATATCACCTATCAGCGCAGAGATTTTAACGCCGAACTGTCAACCCCCTTGCAGCATCAGTTTATATCGCTCTCTGATGCCGGTACTGGGGAGGATTCGCACCGACATACATTGCTCTTTCAACCTTTCGTGCGGTTGCGTTACAGCTTTACCACCCGATGGGAGTTGTCGGGTTCATGGTTTTACTATAACCGGAATCCCGACCTTAATACTCTTTATTCGGGCTATGTTGTGCAGAATTACCGTACTCTGAACCGATACGAAAGCAAACTATCCGATTCTTATGGCAGCAATGCTATTTTAAAATTGGCGTATAAAGACATCATGCAGTTTTTGTTTACAAGCCTCGAATTCAATTATAATTGTTATAACGGTGAGGTAATGTATGCACAAGAGTTTGTGGGATCGGTAATGAAGACCACTTTGGTGGAAATGCCCAACAATGGCAATTACCTTTCGCTTACCGGTAGGGCAAGCAAGGGTTTTGACTGGAAGAAACTCTCGTTCAACTTTGAAGGTTCTTTGGGTATTGGAAGTACCCCACAACTTCGCCAGGGGAAACTCATACAGTACGAAAGCCGCGGCCTGAATGCCAACCTCACCGGTTCAATGGCCCTAACCAACGCCATACTCATTGCCAACAAATGCAGTTGGAGCCACGTAACAGGAAACACGGGACAGGGAGAACAACTTGCCGCGATCTCCAATTTCATTGATGCGGCAAGTGTTGATATCATCTTCAGCCCAGCGCTGTTTTTGAGCGCATCTTTCGAATACTATTCTACCCAAAACAGCGACCGAAGGCAAAACTTCTATCTTATTGATGCAGGACTCACCTATTCATGGAAGCATGTCCGATTCTCGCTTGATTGGTCAAACGTGTTGAACACCAAGAACTATGTGTATTCATACTACAGCAGCATGAACAGCTACTATTCAGAATACACGATACGCCCTGCTGCTGTGATACTGAAAGCACAATTTAAACTTTATTGATATGTCACAGAACAGAAACTATATCTGGTACCTGTGTAAGACCATCCTGAGCAAAAAAGCCTTTGCCGGTTTGGTAGTGTTGCCGGCAAAGGCGAAAAGGCAGTAATGTCTGACGGTGGATTTTATACACTACAAGTGGTTTTATATTCATTCAATAAAATTTTAACAATATGAATTCATTGAAATTAAATAAGTTGAAAACACACGATCTTCCTAAAGACCGGATGAGGGAGATCAGAGGCGGAAATACCGACCCTGTATGCTCATGTGGTTGCTGCTATGTCGCAAGCGGTGGATCCAGTATTGCTGAGAATATGACTGCAAATTATAATGGTGGTCTTTGGACAAAATGTAATGATGACATAATTTATATTTATTAATCACATAATCCGGAAGCCAGTACTGGCTTCCGGATTCTGACAAAGCGATAAGCTTATGGGATCAATACCTCAAAAAACTGCCTGTATCTTCGTTCCAATGATACTTATTAATAGTATTTCTATTGGTCAACATCTATATTTTGAAAATAACTTCACCATCATTGATTCTGCAAGGTTTGAAATTTTTTATAAAGTTGAATACGTAGAAGATACATTAAACCCTTCCGAAAAACTAGTTGATCAGCAGGTATTACAAATTGGGGATCGCTATTCCAAATATTACAGTACACTACTTTTCGGGAATGATAGCATCAATACTGTTCTGGAAGAACAAGGTGCTGTTAATATGCTCGCCATTCCTAAAGGAGCTGATTTGCATGAAGTTATTAAGGATAATAAAACAAAAAACATCACGGTCACCTACCGTTCAGATGAAACTATATTTCGTTATTCAGAGCCATATCCTGCAATAAGCTGGACAATTCAACACGAAAAGAAGATGATCAGGCAACATTCCTGCCAGCGGGCTACCTGTACATTTAGAGGGAGGAAATATGAGGCATGGTTTGCGCCGGATATACACATACACGAGGGGCCATATAAGTTTGGTGGTTTACCTGGCTTAATCCTTGAAATTAAAGATTCTCAAATGCAATTTTATTTTTCATGCATTACCATTAAAGCACATAATATCAAAGAACCTGTAAAAATCCGCAATTGGCCATATACAGAAACTACTCGTGAGAAATTGAGTCTTTTCCTTCATAGAAAATACAGAAATATTACAGAATTCAATAAATCGAAAGGCATATCAACATGGATTAGCAAGAATGGGCGATTGGTTGAAGCACCTCAGGATTTCAGTTTGCCATTTAACCCAATCGAACTTGAATAGAATATACCATAAAATGCATAGTATAGTTTTAAATCATACTTCGTTGATAAGAAACAACATCTGGTATCTGTGCAAGACCAACCTGAGCTAAAAAGCCTTTGCAGGTATAGGTAGTGTTGCCGGCAAAGGCAAAAGGCAGTAGTGCCTGAAAGTTGATTTTACACATTACTATTGGGTTTTTATTCATTCAATAAAATTTTAACAATATGAATTCAATAAAATTAAATAATCTTAATCAGGGTCAACTCTCTAAAGAACAGATGAACGCTGTTGCGGGAGGTGAATCCGTTACTTGCTCATGTGGTTGTTGTTATGCCAATAATGGGGGATCTTCTGTTTCCGACAATCTGAATGCAAATATTTCCGGAGGATTAGCGACCAAGTGTGATCCAATAATAACCATTACCTACGACAAGTAGATTTTCTGCTATTCATACCAGCGAATTTAGTGTATAAATTATTAACCATCTGAAGTAAAGCAAGGATGTTTTGGTTTTAAGTTTATAAATAACAAATAGTAAAACAATCCTTGCTTCTTCTGACAAACAAATTATAAATGTTAAGGATAATTTTTGCTCTATTAATTAACATTCTTTTTTTTAATTGTGTTACCCTTTCTCAAAGCATAAAGCTAATCCCGATTGACAGGTTTCATGTACTTGATACAGCTCAATTCATGGTGACTTACGATGTTGATATTGTAAACGATCCCCTGAATAGAAAAAAATTGGAGACCGACCATATAGTGTTATTGATTGGACGGAAATTTTCCAAAACCTACAGTCAACGTATTTATTTGGCTGATTCTATTTATACTGTTCTTTTAAAAAGAGACAGCAATTATCCGTCATTAACAGCACTTATTCCCAAAGTTGAAATTTTTAAAAACAAAAATTTGCAGCAAATAATAGTTACGGAGCGTGCTGATGATCCAGATCCGGTATATCTTTACGAAGAGCCAATGATTAATTTCAATTGGAAAATTACAAATGAGCGTAAAGAGATTCTAACATATTCCTGCGTAAAGGCAACTATGGCCTTCAGAGGTCGGATTTTCGAAGCATGGTTTGCACCCCTTATTCCTATTAATGATGGGCCATACAAATTTTGTGGTTTGCCTGGATTAATCCTTGAAATAAAGGACTCTACCGGCGATTATGCAGTGAAGTGCACCTCATTGCACAAATTAAGAAATGGAAAATTAATAAAAAAATTTGATATAGATTATCAGACGACAACAAGAGAGGAATTGATGAGTTTTATGCGGAAGATATATAAAAATCCGGTAGCTTATTATAAATCACATGGGATTGACTTCTGTACTTTTAAAAATGGAAAAGTCGTACCATGGCCTCCTGATTATAGTTGGCCTTATAATCCAATCGAACTTGAGTAGAATATACCTTAAAATATATAGTACAGGGTCAGTTTATAAAGTCTCTTTTTTTTTGGCCGCAGGAATTTTTTTTGAACAAATAGCTGTTTCCCATCGCAAACCGCCAAATAATATTCAATGGCAATGGAATTTGTTTATAGCTTTCTTTTCGTTAATAGCGTCTGAATTTCAAAAGATTGATAACCACAATCCCGAAGGGATGGAATGATTATAAAATGAATGAAAAGAACCACAATCCCGAAGGGATGCAATTATTATAGAACAAAAAATGGTAATGCAGCCGAAACCCCGAAGGGGTGACATAAAAACAATCAGTTAAGGCTGGCACAGTTTCACAAATATATATTCGAATCGTCTTTACTATGAAAGGACGTAATTATAATAATCCCAATAAATCATACCACCGGGTAACTGAGGTGGTCAAAATAACAGAGCAGAAGAATTAAAATTTGTAATTTTAGTTCATTGAAAAAGATCAGACAGAAATTCAGTTCAGCTATTTAAGCTGAGGTCGCCCTTGATGCGATCAAAGGGATTATAATAATTCAGAGATTTCCCGGCATTATGAACTACATCCGGTGCAAGTAACCCGATGGTAGAAGGAGCCTTTAGCGCACGCATATGAGGATAATTCTTGGTGTTTTCTGATAGAAGACCCGTGGCCGCAATAACTTTGAGTCACAACGAAGTGAGCAACTTAGTAAAGGGGGCGGTGTACAGACAATCTTGAATCTAACCCTCTTTTACCATTAGCCTGTAGCCTGTTCCGTGGATGTTTTCGATTTCGATGCCCGGATCGTCGGCCAGGTACTTGCGAAGTTTGCTGACGAATACATCCATTGAGCGTGTGGTGAAGTAGTTGTCGTCGCCCCAGATCGTTCTGAGTGCCAATTCGCGCGGCAACACATTGTTCATTTCAACACAGAGTAGCCTGAGCAAATCAGATTCTTTCGGTGAGATTCTTTTTGATTCCGAACCGTGGGTAATTGTACGTAAATGCGCGTTGAACTTATACGAACCAATAATGAATTCCTGTTGTTTTTGCCGGTTCATTGTTTCGGTATTACGTTTAAGAATGGCACGGATTTTAAACAACAGCACTTCCGAATCAAACGGTTTGGTGATATAATCATCAGCACCCGACTGGAATCCCTGAACGATGTCGGCTTTTAGCGTCTTGGCAGTTAGAAATATGAGCGGAATCGCCTGATGTGTTTTTCTGATTTCCCTGGCGATGGTAAACCCATCTACATGGGGTAACATAACGTCGAGGATACAAATGTCGAACTGGCCTTTGAGAAAGACCGGCAGAGCATGGCGGCCATCATCTACCCAGGTAACCTGAAAGTCCTGTAATTCCAGGTATGACTTTAGAATTGCGCCGAAGTTGAGGTCGTCTTCAACTAAAAAAACACTTGGATTATAGTTATTCATGGCTTACGGGAATTTTAATGGTAAAACAACTGCCCTTTTCGGGTTCACTCTTAACACTTACGCTTCCTCCGGTGGCTTCGGCAATGGCTTTCACATAGCTGAGCCCGAGGCCAAAACCTTTCACATTGTGAATGTTTCCTGTTGATTTCCGGTAGAATTTTTCAAAAACATGCTGTTGTGTCTCACGATCCATTCCCATCCCATTGTCCGATACATCAATGAAGATATAGTTACCCTCATTGTAGGTGGAGACATCAATTTTGGGAATCTCAGGTGAGTATTTGTTGGCATTGTCGAGGAGGTTATACATCACATTGATGAAATGGATCTCATCAAGCTTTGCCTCCGTTTCGGTTGCCTTGGGGTCAAAGGTAATGGAACCTCCCCGTTTTTCGATTTGGAGGCTTACATGTTCTATAGCACGCGAAATAAGTTCATGGACATCTTGCTGTTCCAGCCGTAGTCCGAAATCTTTTTTCTCGAGGAGTGCCATTTTGAGGATGCTTTCTACCTGGTTATTCATCCTTCGGTTTTCTTCCCTGATGACACCGGTATAGTATCTTACCCGTTCACCATCCGACAGCACCCGTGGATTTACGATGGCATCGGTAGCGAGGGAGATCGTGGCGATAGGAGTTTTAAACTCATGAGTCATGTTGTTAATGAAGTCGCTTTTA
Source organism: Bacteroidetes bacterium GWE2_42_24 (assembly GCA_001768515.1). GTDB lineage: Bacteria > Bacteroidota > Bacteroidia > Bacteroidales > TTA-H9 > GWE2-42-24. Next base: position 446,942 of record MEOA01000001.1, read on the forward strand.
ATTTCCGATATTTTCTTTTGCCTGAGAATGATTAGCACCGTAGAAATAAAAGCAGAGACGATTAATAGGGTGAAACCCAGAGAGCCTGCCAGCATGAATCCCATCTGCCCCAGAATATGACGTTTACGTCCGGGAAAAAAGAGGGCTAACCGATCGCCGGTCTGTAGAAACCGTTCGGGGAAAAGGTTGGTTTGGTAGCTTTTCTGAGGAGAGGTCAGATGAAAGGCCTCAGATTGGTTAAGGGTATCATTTTTTCCGGTGATGAGGGCGTACTCAAATGGCAATTCGATGTTTCGGGACTGGAGGTTGTGAGCCAGCATGTCGCGGGTACCAGGGATATCCAGTTGAAGAGTCAATGGCTGCTGAAGGTTTTTGATCTCATGCATCATGCGGGCCAGGGCTTCATTCTGGCTTTCAAACTTTTGTTTTAAGTTGGTCAGCACTTGTTGTAAAGAATCTTTTTCACGATCACGTTTGGGTTGGCGTTGGCCTCTTGAACCGGTCCTTTCCCCAAATTGCTGATCTCCACGCAGAGATGTTTGTCCCTGAAAGAAATCTGAAAAGAAATCATCGGGAGGGAAACCAGGGGAGGGCATCTCTTCTTCATTACCATAAAACTGGATATTGAACGATTGGCTGAAAACATTCAAATCCGGCACAGGAGTATTGACGGTCATCCGCTGGCCATTAATGTAATAGGTGAAACTGATTGTATCCTGCCTGACTTGCCTCATCGCGATCCTTCGAAGCGAATCCTGACGCCGTTGTTCTTTAATGGCCTGCAGGTACCGCTGATAGGGAGTAAGAGGTTTGGCAGGCTTTTTCACAACGTGCTTGACTATTTTATTGTTTTTTTCCTGTTGTACCGTTGGTTTGCTCATCAAAGAATCCATCCCGGCGAACCATTTCATGCGGTCGCGGAGCAGGTACATTTCCTGGTTTTCAGCCATCTGACGAACAGTTTCCTGCAGGGCCTGTGTCACATCACGATCGAATTGTTCTTCACGGAGTCGCAGCGCGTTGCGAATCCACAGAAACTGCAACCCGACGATGCCAACCAGTGAAATTCCGGTAAACAGGATGACGATTCGTATGAGACGTTTGTTCATGAGACAAAAGTATGAAAACTAGCAATCCTCTGACGTAACTTTAACCCAATGTTAACCAGTTTTAACCAGCTTTTAACCTTTCCGGAGCCCTGATAGTGATAGTTTTGCATTATAAACAAATCCGTTTACCACCATGAAGACTCTTTTTCCCAAATTTACTCTGTTTTCAGGCATTGCAGCCTGCACCGTCACAATCGTTTTCTTAACGGCTCCGTTGATCCTTTCTGCACAGCATCCCAATGATATGCCGTCGAAGGATGCAATGAAAGATAGCATGTACCAACGCTTTCAACGAAGGATGTCCGACATTGGTCAGCGTATGGATTCGCTTACCGATTATCTGGCCGACCTTCAACCTGGTGATGAGGGTTTCGCTTTTTTTGCGCCTGATCTTTCCATGATTTCTGATGGCGTTTTTTTTGAAGACCTGAATGAGCACATGCCCGATTTTGAAGAACTCTCCGAGCAGTTTCAAAATATGCCAGCGATGCCGGAGTTTGACTTTCAGGGTGATTTCTATGAAGGAGACGGCGATGCTCCATGCCAGAAGCAATTTTTTCGGGGGAACCCCGGCCACATGGGGGTTTGGGTATACATTGAAAAGCCCGACAGTCTGGCAGGTAAATCTTGCAAGAAAATCAGAAAAGTTATGGTGCTCCGTGGGGGCAGTGACACAGTCATGCTGGAAGGGAATGAAAAAATGGTCTATACGATTGTTGACGACAATGGTCAGATTACTGTTAAGAGCGACGGGATGGGTGGTGACACAATTCTCACCGACTCAACCCGTCAGTACCACTTTTACGGAACCAGAGACGGGAACCCGCATCAGCCCTTCAGGTATAATGTCCAGCGCAGAGCAGGGAGAAGGGGAGAAGCCGAACCCCTCATGAGCGATAATTTTGCCTTTAATTCGAATGACCGGGGGTCAGCAAGGTTATCGGATCTTACGGCGGATGAGATCAGTCGGTTGAAACGGACTGATTTGAAGCCAGGTCGAAAAGTGGTACCAATGGGTGTCGAAAATCTCGAGGCTAGCTTCCTGCGAAGGAAACAACAACTTGCCCTTCGATTTGATGCTCCGGGAGAAGGGGCGTTGACAATACAGTTATTTGATGATCAGGGTTCTCTGATTCATGATGAATCACTGCGTAAGAGCAATGGCCGGTATGATAACCGCATTGCTTTGCCTGAGCGCCCCAGTGATGAACTTTATCTGCGAATCTCCAGAGGCAGGCAGTCAATAGTAAAAAAGCTTGAGTTATAGTATATGGTCCGCTGTTGTTAGAAGGGATGGTTTGGTCTTGGTACCGAACCATCCCTTTGCATTTCAGAAAGCGAATTTGTTTAGTTTATTATCAGTTTGCTGATGGCAGAACGAATGCCATCGCTAACCTTTACAATGTAGACACCTGCCGGAAGCCTGTCAATGGCTATCAGACCATCCGGAGGTAATGCCATGCTGAGGACACGTCTGCCATCTGCAGAAAGTAAATCAACAACCTGCCCTGTCTGAAATCCCAGCACGATGATCCGCACCTGAGCCCTGGCAGGATTGGGAATAATGGAACTGATCAGTCCCCCGTTATTTTCTTCGAGGCCAACATAGGAAAAGACACCTCCGAGAGAACCTACACCGGCCAGCGAGGCCTGAGTAAGCATTCCTGCCATCTCTGCACTGTTGACACTAAGACCTAACACATCGTCTACCGTATGAATGTATGGACTATGGTTCTGATCATCCTCGAAAGGGAAGATACCCATATACCCGTTGTTATTGAAGGAAGTATGGTCGCTGTCGCCACTAATCATGAATCCTTCAGACACAACCAGTCCGGGAACGAAAATGGCGGCAATTCCCTGGTAATAGTCGGCCAAAGGTTTTGCAGAAGGAGGGAATATCATGTCGGTATGGATGGCATCACCAGGGTTGCGATAACCTATCATATCGAGGTTAAAATAGCCTAGAATATTCATATTTTGTTGTTTGCAACGACTAGCAAAGGCCGCCGAACCATAGAGACCATACTCTTCGCCAGAGAAGGCACAGAAGATGATGGTGCATTCAGTAGGATAATCGGCCAATATTCTGGCAGCTTCAATCACACCCGCGGTTCCGGAGGCATTGTCATCGGCACCGGGTGCCTCATCTGACCATGTATAACTATCATAATGGCCTCCAATGATGACAACCTTTTCAGGATATGTGGTGCCGGTTTTGGTAGCGAGGACATTCGGGGAGGAGGCTGTATTTCCCATAGTGAACTCCTGCAATTCGACGGTGTACCCCATATTCTCGAATTGCTGTCTGATCCATTCAGCGGCAGCAACGGCTGAATCAGTCGTTGCCTTGCGTGTGGTGAAAGCCTGCAGTCGCGCGATCGTTGCGATGATGTTCTGAGTATCGACTTTTGCGACTATTTCATAAACCAATTGATTTGTATCGACGGGGGGAAGTTCATCCCGAAGACCGGCAGAAACGCCACATTTAAGCCTCACCATGGGGGCTTTTACTTCATTGCGTAATGTGACCACGTTGTCGGCATTAAGGCTTACCAGCAAATAATCGGGATCGGTACATATCACAGATCCCAGATCTCCGACCTGTTGTACAACTTCAGAGGCACTATTTCCCGAGAGATCGAAGAGAACGACTTCCTTTTCATTCGACCAGGGATTTTCAGCCAGAAGACGGGCTCCGTGATCGGGTGCTTCATTGGCAACCCAAAGGCTATAGGCAGCCTGATTATAGATTAAATTTGCCGATATGGAAACATCGGTGGCAGAACGATCAGCATGGTAGATATTCTGTGCGCTGAGGCAAGAAATTATTGCTGATAATAAAACAAAAACTAACAATTTTCTCATAGACTGGATTATATTAATTTTCCCTACTGCAAAGATAGGAATGAAATGAGTTTTCCCTAATAAAGGTTTATAAAGAGCGTCAGTAGTGTTTTTATTGGATCGTTATTCCGGGTTTTCAGGTTAAATATACCCCAACAAAACCCCCACATCATAATCGAAAATTTTTTAACTGAAATAAGTTAAACACTACATTTAGAATTTTATTAGTTAAAGAACAATTATTTAACTTAATTATGAGCCACTACAAAGATTTTTCATTATTCAAGATTTTTCACTTTCATATAAAGATTAATTTATTATGTTTGTGAAACAGAATGTTGAACGAACAATTGAATAACCATGTTTCTTTTTAAACACGCCAATCAGTCGATCGAACTCATCGATAAATTCCTCAACACAATTGATCAGGGAGCCCTCATATTCAAAGAGGGGGTCTACAACTATCTGTACAACAATTCTGATAAATTTGCCGATAACCTGCGAACGCTATCTCAGCTTGAAACAGAAGCTGATATATTGAAACGGAAACTGGAGACAATATTATATACTCAGTCACTCATGCCTCAACTCAGGGGAGATATCCTCCGGTTGTTTGAAGAGCTTGATGCAATCATTAATCTGGCCAAGACCAATCTGTTTCAGTTTGATGTGGAGGTTCCGTATATCCCGGCAGAGTTAAATGCCGACTTTGTTAAGCTGACCGAACTATCGGCCTCAGCAATCGAGTCAGTTATTCCCGCTTCGCGGGCCTGGTTTAAGAATCCTGAAATAGTAAAGGAGCAGCTTCACCGGGTCTACCTTTATGAGAAGGAGACCGATAAACTGGCCGATTCGATTAAGCGGAGGGTATTTCACGACATGCCCCAGATGAAGTTGAGTGAAAAATTTCATCTGCGCTATTTCACCTTGCATATTGAAACCCTTTCAGACGCTGCCCAGAAGGTGGCCGATACCCTTTCTATTATGGCCATAAAACGGACAGTCTGATATTCTCAGTGACGATGCTTTTCCTCTTCTCCATAACAAGCGGCTTGTTTTTAGGCTGGTCACTCGGTGCAAATGATGCGGCGAATGTATTTGGCTCTGCAGTGGGATCGCGTATGCTCACCTTTAAGAAAGCAGCGACCATTGCAAGCATTTTTGTTATCATCGGTGCCGTTTTTCAGGGAAGAGGGGCTGCCAATACCCTTTCAGATTTGAGTGAGGTTGATGCTCTGGCAGGTGCCTTTACAGTATCGCTCTGCGCTGCTTTCTCAGTTTATCTCATGACGAAGAGGGGGCTGCCTGTCTCTACAGGTCAGGCGGTGGTGGGTGCAATCATAGGCTGGTCATTCTTTACTGGAAATGAAACCAATTATCATGTTTTAACCACCATTCTGGTCAGCTGGGTTACCGGGCCTATCCTTGGGATGGTGTTTGCAGCCTTACTCTATCTGTTGATGCGTTGGTGGCTCCGCCGGCTTTCCATTCATGTGATTAAACTCGACACCTACATCAGGTTGTCATTGATTTTTGTAGGGGCATTCGGTGCCTATAGTCTTGGTGCCAATAACATTGCTAACGTGATGGGGGTCTTTGTCCCTTCAGCCCCTGATGTTGTGCTTGACTTTGGTATCTTTTCTCTCGATGGGGCTCAGTTGCTTTTTCTGCTGGGCGGGATGGCTATCGCGGTGGGAATTTATACATACAGCGAACGGGTCATGAATACTGTAGGGGAAGGAATTCTCTCGCTGACGCCTGAGGCAGCCATCGTGGTGGTGCTATCTCAGGCTCTCGTTCTGTTTTTGTTTTCTTCAACCTCACTTTCAAACCTTTTGACCGCATCGGGGCTTCCTGCCATACCATTGGTTCCTGTATCAAGCACGCAGGTTGTAGTAGGATCTGTTCTTGGAATCGGACTTATCAAGGGCGCTCGTGAGATAAAACCCAAAGTACTGGGAGGTATTGCCCTGGGATGGGTAGCTACCCCCATTGTTGCAGGATTGTTCACATGGTTTCTTCTTTTCTTTGTCCAGAATGTATTTCGGCTTCAGGTCACAACCCATACTATCATTCCCTTATCGCCGGAAAATACTGCTGCAGGCACTTTAACGCCAAGCGGACATTTCAACCTGATATGGCCTGCAATGCTCGTTTTGATGGTGTTGGTTATCCTTGGGCTTATATGGTATTTATGGCATCAGCAGCGCTTGAGAATGCAGACTGAAAATGAACTGCTGACACAGCAAAACCATTACTTCACGGCACAGAAAAGTCTCAGCGAACTAGAGGTTCAAACCGTTCAGCTAGAGAACAAGATATTAAACAGCAGGCTTGAGACCAAACGTCAGGAACTGATCAACCTGGCCTTAAGCATCGAAGATCAACGGTCATTCCTTGTGAAGATTAATGAACAGGTGGCAGCATTACAGCAGATGACCACCGATCGGCCGGTACTTGATGGAATGCAGAATCTGACCACAGCCATCAGTCAGCGGATGACATTCAATCGCGACATGGAAACCTTCAACGGTCAGGTTGAACAGATTCATAAGGATTTTCAGGCTAAGCTCGATGCCGTATTTCCAGGGCTTACTGATCAGGAGAAACGGCTTGCCACACTTCTGCGACTTAATTTGTCAACGAAGGAGATTGCCGCCCTGCTAAACATATCGCCTAAAAGCGCTGAGACCGCGAGGTATCGGCTTCGTAAACGGCTAAACATTCAACAAGGTGAAAACCTGAATTTATTTATAAACAACCTTTAATTCTATTTTATGAAAAAGTTTAACTATTTACTATCTGTTTTGGTGTTGATGGGCGTCACCTCGCTCATTAGGCCTGTCCAGGCTCAGGAGCATGTCGACACGGCCGTCAGAATTAATCAGTATGGAGTGGAAGTGTCAAAACTTCCTCTTGAAGCTGAACGTCAGGGGGGAATTCTTGTCCTTGAGAGTAAGAACAAGGAATACAAGGTCTGGTTCGATACGCGCGTACAGGTCGATGGTGCTGTATTTCTTGGCGACACCTACAACCCTATTGGCAACGGAACCTCTATCAGGCGTGCCCGTTTTGCCATGAAAGCCAACCTGACCAGGAATTGGTATGGCGAAGTGGACCTCGATTTCTCCAACTCTGAGCTTGAACTGAAAGATGCCTACATGAAGTACGACTTTTTAAATGGTCTTGAACTCAAGGGCGGAAACTTCAAGGAAGGCTTCTCCATGGAATCAACCACCACTTCCCGTTATCTTACATTCATCGAACGTCCGAATGTGGTCGCTACCTTTGCACCATCACGCCACATCGGGTTTGCTGCAAATTATCAGAAAAACTGGTTCCTGGCTATCGGCGGCATTCATTTTCAGGATATCGGAGGCGCTGAAGAACGTACCTTCTCAAAGGACAACAACAAGGATTACGGCGTAGACGAAGGATATTCCTTCACAGGAAAAATCGTTGGAATGCCTTTTTATCAAAGTAAAATTTATGGCTTGCACATTGGTGCCAGCGCTTCTTACAGGACTCCCTTGTCAAGCAGTGAAGTGATCGATGCCGTGCGTTATAGCACTCGTTCGCTGACCTCCATCAACCGTAAGAAATACCTCGACACCGATGATATTACCAACGTACACCACACCTTGCTGGGTGGGTTGGAATTGGCTGCTTACTATAGAAATTTCCGTGTACAGGGCGAATACATCATGGCTAATGTAGAACGCCGTTTCGACCTTGAAACAGAGAAATTCAACGGGTTCTATGTCTTTGGAAGCTGCCTGATTTTTGGAGGCCAATACCGCTATAATACTGGGGAAGGAGAATTTACCCAGCCAGCCAGAGGAAAGAAATGGGGCGACATCGAGTTGGCCCTCAGGTATGATTACATTGATCTGAATAGCCGCCCGGAAGGAATCATGGGTGGTGCAGGTGAAGGTTATACCGCCGGTCTGAATTTCCACGTGAACGATAATGTGAAGATCATGCTCAACTATGCTTACCTGAACCATGACCGTTATGCCAATGGCAAGGGAAAACTCTATGTTGGCCATGATGCCGCCGGGAACCTCACCACCAATCCGAAAGATGTGGTTGAAGCCGACGGAGATGCCGGAGAAGATTACAGCATGTTCAGCGTACGATTTGAAATTGACTTTTAATCATGAAAATACTCATAAATATGAAACGTAATAACCTGTTTCTTTTGATGGCTTTTGCCGTCAGTCTGCTCGCCGGTTGCGTGAAAGACGAAAAAGTTGAAGTAACACCCACTCCTGTTGTAACTGATGCCGTGTTGATCAACGAAGTTTACTCAAGGGGTGTCCCCGATGCCCCCGACTGGGTTGAGATTTATAACAATTCTGATAGTCAGGTCGACATTAGCGGCTATAAGATTTACGACTCAGGTGGTGAATCAGGGGCCAAACCTAAAAAAGAGTTTCCTACTGGTTCTGTCATTGCTGCCCGTGGATTCCTTGTCATCGTTGTTGACGATGGTACCGAAAGTGGGTTCGGTGTCAGCAGCACAGGTGAAGAACTCTGGCTGGCCAACGTGAATGCTGAAGTAGTTGATAATATTACTGTTTCAGCCATGGAGGATACACAGAGCTTTGGTTGTTATCCCGATGGTTCCGATAATTTACAACTACTCAATACCATCACCCGAGGAACCTCCAACTCACCTGGTGTAGCACCAGAGAAGATAAAAATCAATGAACTTTACTCAAAGGGAGATAGCACTAACCCCGACTGGGTTGAGTTATACAATGCCGGCACAACCGATGTAGATCTCGGTGCCTATAAAATTTATGACAGCGGCGGACAGGCAGGAACCAAGCCCAAATTGCAGTTCCCCACAGGAACAATCCTGACTCCAGGTTCGTTTTTGGTAATCGTAGTTGATGGTGAAGGTGAATCAAACTTCGGACTGAGTGGCAATGGAGAGACTATCTGGTTGGAAAAAGGTGATGGAACACTGGCAGATTCAGTTATATTCCCTGCTCTCGAAGATGGACAATCTTATGGCCGCTATCCGGATGGAGCCAATAACTGGCAGATCCTTTATGTACCGACACCTGGTGCTGCCAATGATAATACCGCCCCTCCAACCGAGATCATAATCAAAATGAACGAAATCTTTTCAAAAGGAACAGACGCTGACCCCGATTGGATCGAAATCTACAATGGTTCAACAGTTGATGTGAACCTGAGTGGTTATAAAATCTATGATAGTGGCGGACTGTCTGGCAGTAAGCCAAAAAAAGAATTCCCTGCAGGTACAGTTATTCCTGCCGGTGGATTCTTTGTCATCGTTACCGATGATACCGTTGCAAGTGGATTTGGTTTAAGTAGCAATGGTGAGGAAGTCTGGCTTGAAGATGCCAACTCAACAGTAATTGATGACGTAACCTTCACTGCAATGGTTGATGGTCAGTCGTACGGTCGTAAACCGGATGGATCTGATACCTTCTTCACCTTCACCGAAATTACTCGTGGCACATCTAACAACAACGCTGCCACGCTACCCAAACTCAAATAAAATCAATTGGAGTATTCACACCCGGTAAAGGCCGGGTGTGAATAATTCAGTTCGTTTAACAATTTAAACATAAGGAAAAATATGAGTAAAGAAAATCTTGAGATTGGTCAGATCTCCAAACCGCGCTTTGAATTCAGAACCTTTGGGCAGTGTTTCGATAAGGCTGCTCACCGGATGGCACGTCTTTCGGCTGCTGTCCCTGAAAAAGTGTGGGAACGTAGTTCTGACGAGATCTATATTGTTTCACGCACGAACGACATCAACAACACAAAAATCAGGGATGGCAAGATGGACATCAAGACATTTGTTCAGAATCTTGATGGCCTCGAGCAATGGAATCCGCTGATGAAAGGAGAGTTTCCGATGGCTGTAGCCATGCTCCGCGATGAAGTCTTTCCGGCTTTTCAGGTTACTATACCCAACTTCACAAGGGAGCTTTATACCTATGATGAGTTTATGGAAATGGTGAGAAATCATCCCGACCTTCAGGCCGTTCGTGTGCACAAGCAACGGTTTGGCTATATGGTGAACGATACTATCTGCGAATATGGGGCCGTCCTGATAAATGGAGCTAAAGTGATGACCATCAACTCCGAATCAACAGAAATAGCGGATATTAAAAAGACGGTTACCGCCATCGGTCTCGAAGGTGTTGAAAATATCAACTATCTTCAGGCTATTAAGCGAATCATTGGAATGATAGATAAACCCCTTGCAAACGAATAACAAATGGCACAGGAAATAGAGCGTAAATTTTTGGTGACAGGTGATTTTAAGGCACTGGCTCACAAACAAACCCGGATTACTCAGGGTTATTTGTCCTCGGTTCCCGAACGTACAGTCCGGGTGCGCATCAAAGGCGAAAAAGGTTTCATTACTATTAAAGGAATCGGAAGTGCCTCAGGCGCCAGTCGGTATGAATGGGAGAAAGAGATTCCGGTGAAGGAAGTAGAAGAGTTACTGACCATTTGCGAACCGGGAGTCATCGACAAGACCCGCTTTCTTGTTCAGGCAGGTCCTCATACTTATGAAGTGGATGAATTCTATGGCGACAATCTGGGCTTAACCGTCGCAGAGATCGAATTGTCGGATGAGGAAGAATCGTTCGCGAAACCTTCATGGCTTGGTAATGAAGTTACCGGAGACCCCCGCTACTTCAATTCCATGCTCATGAAGAATCCATTCACCAAATGGTAAATCTGACCGAAACCAATATTTAGTGTTCAGCGTTTAGCGTTTAGTTGTTCAATTTTATAATGCCAACACTAAGCCCTAAACATTGAACTCTAAATGTTTATTATTGAACAGAAATTTTACAAATAGTTTTACGATTCGAAGAAAAACATGAGCAACACCCGCCAGTCTGCAGCTTACGATCCGCTTGATATGAATAATTACCGGATCGAAAAACTCCCAAAGCGTGAAAAGGGAAAAGGGGAGAAATGGATGGCCATTTTAGGTCCACCATTGGCACTTTTGCTTTTCCTGTTGTTTGCCTTCGTTATCAAGCTCCCCTTTCTTGATCATATCGATCCGGAGGTGCTTTCTGAATCTGCACGAAAAGCCTTCGATAAAGTGGGTCCTGAGATGTTTGCCAGAAACAATGCCTGGATGCTGGCCATCTTTGTCGCCGCGATTATTCTTTGGATCACAGAAGCTATACCGAACTATCTCACATCGTTGATACTGATTATCAGTCTGGTGCTAACAGGGGTATTGCCCGAAAAGCAAGCCTACGCCCAGTTGGGTCATGAAGTAATGTGGCTTAACATCATGTCGTTTGTATTGGCCAGTATGTTGGTGGTAACAGGTATTGCCAAACGTTTCGCCCTCTGGTTTATCATCAGGTTTGGAAAAAATGCCTCTACCATCTTTTTGAGCTTTATTGTTATCAATGTTGTTTTGTCGGCCTTTATCTCAGCAACAACCGCCAAGGCAGCCATTCTTTTGCCTATCTTCATGGTGATGGCAGCTATCTATGGTGCCCGTAGTGGTGGAAGCCGCAATAATTTTGGCCGCAGTATCGTGTTGCAGAACCTGCTTTACATCAATATTGGCGCCAGTGGCTTTATGACGGGTTCGGGAGCTAACTTGCTGGCAGTCTCTTTAATTGTTGGAGCTACGGGCTCATCTGTTTTCTTTTCCGATTGGCTGATGGCTATGTTTCCCGTCTCTATTGGCCTTATGCTGATTGGCTATCTCCTTGCGATGAAGGTGTTCTTCCCCCTGAAACCCGAAGAGCGGTTACCACAAATTGAGGGGGGCATGGTCCGTCTGAAAGAAGAAAATACCAAACTTGGGCCCATTGGTTTTCTGGAAATTAAATCCATTATCATTTTTGTCGCCATTCTGGTTTTGTGGTCAACCGACAGATGGCATGGCATCAGTGCAACAGCCGTCGCTTTTCTGGGGGCTATCGTGGCCTTGTTGCCACGCATCGGAATCCTCAAATGGAATGATGTTGATGTCCCCTGGCACCTGATGCTATTCTCGGCGGGTGCCTATACTCTGGGTGCGGGTTTTTCGGCAACCGATCTTCCTGCTTTGAGTGTGAATGCTTTTTTTGACCATTTGGGAATTGGCCAGCAGACCCCTTTCTGGCGACTCTATCTTTTACTGACCGGTGTAATGATATTCAGTGCCTTGTTCTTCCAGTCGAAAACCATGCGAGCCATGATATTCATCCCCATCGCCATTGGTGTGGCACAACGATTCGGATTTACGGTCATCAGCCTGGCATTGCCTGTAGCCTTCATGATTGAGCATGTGTATGTGCTCCCGTTTAATAGCAAACCCGCTGCGCTTCTCTATGAAACAGACCAATACAGCATCTCTGATACCTTTCGGTTCGGATTTGCCATGATGGTGATCGCCTGGGTTTTGAATATCTTTGCAGGAGAGACATGGTTCAGGCTGTTGGGCATTACTCCGGATGGAGTGTTTTTTTAATTGCATTCATGGTTCCAGGATGTGCCTGTATCAATGGTCAGAGTTCTTTGTTGTTGTTCATTGTCTGGCGTCGGATGACACCTGAACGCTGACCCTTAAACCTCCCTTTGCTGAAAAAGGCCGAAAGACAAACATTGTATGATTGAAGAATTTGTGAAAATCCACGATAAGTTCTCGGTTGAGATGAAACTGAGATTCATTGCCCGAAGAAAACTAAAGGTAAGTGAATTCGCGGTAAATACCTGGATTTTTATCCCATCGGGACTCGATATAAACAGGAATACCTACACGAAAGAGAATTTCTATCGCGACATTAAGTCGAATATAAGGCTGGTGACCCCGGTGTACCTGTTACGTGATATTGCTTCAGGCGACCAGTCGCCCATCCTTCAACTGACCAGTTCTTTTGAAGCCATGGCATCTGACCCTTCCCGCACTAAAATTGGGGAATATGAGTATCACATCAAGATGTTTCTCTCAATTCTCAAGAGTTCGCTCAGAGATGAAATAGCTCATATCATCAGTAACAACATACCCGATGATGCCGCCTTTCTGGTTGAATCATACTGCAGCAATATAAAATCCATTACCGAACGTTACCGCGGCCTGCGCCGGATCATCAATACCCCGACCGTCGGCAAAGATTTATTGAACTATTTCCTGTTTGGCGATGAGTTTATGAGTAACCTCGTCGAGCAACATACCTTCAAATTGTTTAGTGCCCTGAAGGAGAATAAATCATTTGGGAAAAAAACATTTCAATCCGGCCTGCTTCAACTTATCGACTGTGAAATAAAGTACAAGAGGGAGAAGGGTTACCCGGTAATCGAAAAGGATGATTTCACACGTAACCGTGAGCTTATCTTCAGGTTTAACCTGCTGAAAAAATATGCCGAAAGCGAGCTCTTCCTGAAAGGCAAAAAGAAACGCGATGGTGTGCTGGTGGAACAAATCTATTTTAGCCTGGCCGCAGGCATCTCAATGATTTTTGCCACCACCATTGCCTTCTCATTTCAGCAGACCTATGGAAACTTTACAATGCCCTTTTTCGTGGCTCTCGTGATCAGCTACATGCTTAAAGACCGGATCAAGGAACTATCGCGTTATTATTTTGCCCACAAACTTGGCAGCCGTTATTTCGATCATAAAACAGAGATGGCTCTTAACAACCAGGAGATAGGCTTTATCAAGGAGGCCATGGACTTTATCCCAAACGAGAAAGTCCCTTCAAACGTTATGAAGGTACGCGACCGTTCTGCCATCCTTGAAGCCAACAACAGGTTCGATACAGAAAAAATCATCCTGTACAGGAAGCTTGTAAGCCTGAACCGGCAGAGCCTTGATCTTTGCAGCAAATATCCTACCGCCGGCATGAACGACATCATCAGGCTCAACGTAATGAACTATGTGCAGAAAATGGATAATCCCATCGTTCCCCTTTACTATCCCGATCAGGAGACCGGATACCAGATCGTGAAAAGCGAGCGGATATATTATATCAACATGGTAGTTCAATTAATCCACGATGGAGAAACACAGCTCCGTCGTTACCGCGTCATATTGAACAGAAAAGGAATCAGAGAAATCGAAAAATTTTAATAGAATGAGGATCATCGTAACGTTTTTCCTTTGTATGTCATTGGCATTATTTGGAATTGCCCAAAACCAAAATGTTGCTCCCCGGCAGATTACCCGACTGCCACTTGAAATACTCGAGAGCAGCGGTATCGCCATCTCTGGCAGTAACCTCATCTGGTCGCATGAAGATTCAGGAAACGACAACGTGCTTTACGGCTTCGATACACTGGGACAGCTTAAGAGAACCCTTACGGTTGCCAATGTCCCCAACACCGACTGGGAAGACCTGGCTGTTGATGAAGATGGCAACATCTTCATTGCAGACCTGGGTAACAACAATAACCAGCGTAACGACCTGGCTATTTATAAGATTCCCGATCCCGGAAATATTACAGGGAATACGGTTACAGCTGAAATACTTACCGTTAGCTTTGCCGATCAGACAGCCTTTCCTCCTGCTGCTTCCGAACGGAATTTTGATGTAGAAGCTATCGCCTGGCGCGATGGATCGCTCTATCTGTTCACCAAAAACAGAGGCTTTCCCTTTACCGGCGTTACCAAGATGTACAAAATGGATGATCAACCCGGTAGTTATTCACTGTTGCCTGAAGATACTTTTGTCGTTGGTACCAATTCCGAAATTGACCGAATTACTTCGGCTGACTATAATCGAATTAAAGATGAATTGGTATTGCTGACACATAACCGGTTGATCTCTTTTAAAGATTTTCCGGATGACAGATTCTTTGAGGGAACCATTACAGAATATACCTTCTCAACGCTTCCCGGGCAGAATGAAGCCATCGGATATATCACTCCGGACAAACTATACATGACGGAAGAGGGTTCAGGAGGGCAAGGGGGATGGCTCTACGAGGTGAAATTGCCCGCATCGATGGGCGTTATCACAACAGGTAGTAATCATTCCCTGTCCATTTGCCCTGTCCCAGCAACCGGGGTTATTTCTGTGACAGCCGACATGCCTGACAATACACCTGTTCTTATTTCCGACAGCGATGGCCGGGCAGTTCTGAAATCGTCTCTTGGCAGTTGCCGTAACCTTGATGTGTCGGAGTATAGGCAGGGAATCTACTTTGTTACCCTGAGCGGTAAATCGTACCGCGTTACCCGTCGTTTTGTGAAACAATAAATTGTTCAGCCATGCTCAACCTTATTCTTTTCGGTCCTCCGGGAGCCGGTAAGGGAACCCAGTCGGAGCTGCTCATGCAGCACTATAACCTCAATTACATCTCAACAGGGGAGGTGTTGCGCAACGAAATCAAGCAGGGAACAGTATTGGGCATGAAGGCTCGTTCCATAATCGAATCAGGGGGCCTGGTAGATGATGAGATCATCGTTCAGATCATTGGTAACTTCATTCGCGCGGAAGCCCGTGGCGATGGATTCCTCTTCGACGGGTTTCCCCGGACATATGTGCAGGCCTACATTCTCGATGGCCTGCTTACCCGTTTGCAGAGCAGCCTCACCCGTATTTTTATCCTTGATGTCGCCGACGAGGAGTGTACCCGCAGGCTTTTACAGCGGGCCAGGGAACAGAACCGTGCCGACGATAACGAACAGGTAATCCAACGCCGCCTCGAAGAATATCACAAGAAAACGTTACCCCTGCTTGAGTTTTATGAAAGTTCGGGTATCGTCACCCACATCAGCGGTATGGGTACCACCAGCGATGTCTTCGAACGAATTAATACTCAGATGGAGGCTGAACTAAGCCGACGACGCATCAACCTCATCCTTTTCGGATTCCCTGGCTCAGGGCGGGCAACGCAGGCCCGGCTCCTGGCCGAGGAACTGCGCCTGAGTATTATCTCTACCGGCGAATTGCTGCAGGAAGAGCGCAGATCAGGCTCCCAAACCGGTAAAGAACTTGATCGCTACCTGCAAAATGGCTTGCTCGTTCCCGACGAAATCGTCATACGGCTCATCGAGAAGAAGCTGCGAGAGGAAGAGGGGAACAATAATGGATACATCTTTAAGGGATATCCCCGCACCCTTGTTCAGGCCTATATCCTCGACGGACTGCTCCGTAAACAGGGAAGTGCCATCTCGGCAGTGGTGAACCTTCAGGTACCACATCTGGAGCTGGTAAGACGTCTTGATGCACGTAGCCGTACAACTGCCCGGATGCCATACGATGGCAGTGCAGCTACTATTGTAGCGCGGCTCGAAGAGCATGAAACCCGCACTTTGCCTGTCCTTGATTATTACAGCGAGCAGAATCAGGTTATCCATGCCGATGCTACAGGAACACCCGAGGAGGTGTTTAGCCGGTTACGCGAGCCTGTCCTGAAAGCAGTAAAACGATTAAAATAGATGGTTTTATCGGCTATTATTACGTGAAGATAGCTGTAATATACGCCCTGTTTTTACCTTATTCAACTGCTAAAGCCGGAAGATTTAACGTCCAGTCTAAAAATAATTATAGATCTTCCGTTCTTAATGGATCGCCATCCCCGCCAACATAATATAACCCTTTTAAATCGAAAGAATAAAAGATATCAGGATGCTGGCCTTCCTCCGATATCTCAATACCAACGCCTGGGCCGACAAGTAGACAACCTACCAGACCATAGTGCTTCATTTGATCACCCCAGGGACAAATTTCTAACTTGTAGTATCTGCCTTTTATTATTCGCTCACTATCAGTAATATGTTGTTTTCTGGCAACAACCCTGTAATTAAAAGGCGTGCTATCGTTATAAATATAAATAATATAAATGTTCTTTACTCTTTTTATCTTGATAACTTTATAGATTGCCTTTGGGTAACAAGGAGGAGGGAGTTATCCCTATCCACTAATTGACCAGCTCATTTACCGGGAATTGATGTTGGTATTTTTTCAGTGGTTTCAATATCCAATGTAGGTGTAATGTGTTGTAAATGAAAGAAATATCACTGTTGCTGATAATTAATAGGCGCTGACACTAAACTGATAATAAGTACTGGCACCTATGGTTGTTTATCAGAAAATAGCATTCAGCACCAATTGCATGGTGTTTTAATTTGGGTTTACTTTGTCGCCATTATATCATTTAATCTCTACTTCATGAAAAAGTTGATTATACCCTTATTCACTTCGTTACTAATCACGGTTTTTGCGCTCATAAACATTACTGTTTCAGGGCAAAACACTATTTATAGCGAGGGTTTCAATTATCCGACAGGCCAGATTCCTCCTGGCTGGGTTCTTGATGCTATTCAGGCACCACCATGGTCGGTGAACAGTTCCCAAATGGCAGGGGGTGAAGCACCCGAGTTAGCCCTTGGCTATAGCATGGCCTCAGGCACCAGCCGACTTATATCCGCACCGGTTAACGTGGATGGTCAGACCGCTCTTATGCTTAAGTACAAACAATATCTCATCAATTACCAGATGGATTGGGGCGAAATAATCGGATTGGATATCACTTTTGATGGTGGCACAAATTGGGAGGTACTCTGGGAACAACCCCTTGGTACAATGAACATCCCACAGAATGAATTTAAATACTACTTCAACGTTCCGGCAGGCGCAACTGAAATGAAGTTTGCCTTCCGTTACGAAGGAAACTCCAATGCCATTAACTGGTGGCTTATCGATGATATCAGCATCGAAACAGTGGTAAATAATGACCTAATCTGCACTAATTTTACAGGAATGGCTGTTCCTGTTGTCGGTACAGAATCTGCCTATTCTGTTGAAGTAACCAATGGCGGCAAATTATCGCAAGCCAATTATACCGTTAAACTGATGAAAGAGGGAGGAACCGAACTGGCAACATTAGCAGGTGAATCCATCGCTTTTGCCGAGAAAAAGGTATATCAGCTGCCGTGGACACCTGCTACAGGAGAAACCGGAAATAGCTTCATCTATGCATACATTGAATTTGCCGGGGACGAAAAACCTGAAAACAACCAGTCAGAAAACCTGAATGTTACGGTTCAACCCGACAATATTGTACCTGTTTCAATTGGTTCTGGTGTATTACCGGTAGAATCCATCCCATACAATTTCTTCAGTATGTTCAGCATTACACAAACCATGTATTATCCTGAAGAAGTTGGTACGATTGGTGATTCAATCACAGCTATTCTGTATAATAATCAATTTGATAATGATTTGCAGGATGTGCAGATTCAGGTTTTAATGGGTGAAACATCTCAGGCGCAACTTAACGGGGACTGGATTGATCCGTCGATATTTTCCACAGTATTCTATGGTATGGTTAGTTTCAACAAAGGCCACAACCAGACTCTCATTACGCTGGATAATCCATACAAATATCACGGTGGAAACCTTGTAATTTACTCGAACAAAAGCTATGATGTCGGGTATATTTTTGGACCGGTCTTTATGAATTCAAACGATCCGGACAGAAACCGTTCACGTGCTGCTGAAACAGACGGAGGGCCTTTTGACCCTATGAGCCCCCCCACCTATGGCTATGATGTAGGATATTACCCGAATATCACCTTATTCAAAAAATCCGGGGGAACTTCTGTTGCCAATAATGATGAATCCATCTCAGTAAATCTGTTTCCAAATCCTGCAAACGACATGATGTTTGTGCAAACTGACGAAACAATTCTCGGGATAAGGATGAGCAATGTCCTCGGACAGGAGGTTTACAACGCAACTGTAACTGACGGAAGCGAACAGTATAAAATAAATACCGGCAGCTTTGAACCTGGTCTGTACCTGGTGCAGGTGCGCACTGCAAAAGGTTTAACTACCCAAAGAGCTTTGATTTCAAGATAACCGTAGGTTAACTAAATAAGGGCTGCCTCGATATTGTTTGAGGTAGCCTTTTACATTTTCCCCTTTAACCGGTAACCTACATTGTGGATACTTTCGATCCGCAGGTCAGGGTCGGCCTTGAGAATTGACCTGAGCCTTGAGATAAAGACATCGAGACTTCGACTGGAGAAGAAGTGGTCGTTACCCCACACCTTTTGCAGGATCTCTTCACGCTTTACCACCTGCTCCTGATTTTCGGCCAGGAAGGAGAGCAGTGCACATTCGCGAAAGGTAAGCGACGTTTTGTTCTCTCCGTCATACAGGATTTGGTTGTCACGATCAATGACCAGTCGGCCTATGGTGAGTGTGGTACACTTTGCCTTGTCAACCACGATGTTCCTTCGCCTGAGGAATACCTCGATTTTCAGCACCAGTTCTTCTATACCGAAAGGTTTGGTGATGTAGTCGTCGGCCCCGAGACGCAAGCCTGTCAACCGGTCTTCACGGGCGGTGCGGGCGGTGAGAAATAGGATGGGGATTTCGGTATTCCCGGCCCTGATGCTCTGAGCCAGTGCGAATCCGTCGAGATCAGGCAACATCACGTCGAGCAGACAAAGATCAAAGGTCTCTTTCTGCATCAGCCTCAGCGCTTCGGCTCCGGTGCTGCAATGGCTGATCGAGTAACCCAACAGTTCGAGGTTATCTTTGGTGATGAACGAGAGGGTCTCGTCATCTTCAACATATAAAATGCGTGCTTTAATCATCGTCTAATCAGTGTGGTTTTTAACCGGCATTTTAATTACAAAACAAGCCGGTGAAGGGGCATGGGTCTCAAGCGAGATACTCCAGCCATGGCATTTGCAGATAATGCCAACATAATAGAGTCCAAGTCCGAAACCTTTAGCCGCCTGGAGATTGCCGGCCTGAATACGGAAAAACTTCTGAAAAATCTTTTTCCCGTATTGTTTGGGAATGCCCGGCCCATTGTCGCTAAAATGCAATAGAACTACCTTGTTTTTATATTGGATCGAGATTTCGATTGCCGGTTTTTCGGGGCCATATTTTATTGCATTATCGGTGAGGTTGTATATCACATTGGTCAGGTGAACCACGTCAGCCGAAACAGCAACTGGTGTTCCGGTTTGTTTTATAGAAAATACTGTTTCTTTCGGCAAACTGTTTCTGAAGCTTCCGGTGACCGATTCAACGAGCTCAGTCAGGTTAATCCGTTCGGGTGAGATGTGGATGTTGGATGTTTCCAGCTTCGCGGTTTCAAGCACCTTGTCGACAAGCTGGTTCAGGCGGGTGTTCTGCTCACTGATGATGGTGCCATAGACCTGTAACCTTTCGGGCTGATGAATTACTTCCGGATCGCTGATCACATTTGCTGCCAGGCCAATGCTTGAAATAGGGGTTTTAAACTCATGTGTCATATTGTTCATGAAGTCCTTCTGCAGTTCCGACCAGCGTTTCTGTTTGAAAATGATAAACAGTGAATAGGCAAAGAAGACCACCGATAACAGCAGGATGACTGTAAAGAAGAGCCAGACAGTCATATCGGATGTGATGGCCTTGTTTAGCGAGGAAAACCGAACCCCGAAGTAATAGGTGTATTCGCTGTATTTAGGTAATTCCTTGCCCAGTTGGGCTTCATTCGACAATCCGTCGGCCGATACAAAATCGCCATAAACCATCCTATCGGAGTGGCAATCGTAGATGCCATATTCATAAGCTATGTGCAGGTTTAGTTTATCGAACTCCGATTGAAGGTAAAACTCGAGGATATTGGCATCGATCACATTGTTGATGTCAACAACGAAGTAGTCGTGCGACAGACGGTGAACCGGGTTAGCTGCCGGTATAGCGGTCTCATTCAGCTTACTGAACCTGTATGCCGTGTTTTTTAAGGCGATTTCGATCGACTGGGTGAGCTGCTTCTCTCTGATAGACCATGCCTGTAGCAGAAAATAGGTCTGCACGGTGATGATGCCCATGATGGACAGCGCACCCAGCAATACCACAATCCGGATTTGTTTTCGGTTCAAGAGCCTTAGATTTTATTGAGCCAAAATACTTAAAATTCCCCTTACCAGGGCTGCTTTACATTTTGTTTACACACTTTTACCTTTCGTTTACATCCTTTTACATCCTGTTAACCTGATCCATGTGAATTAGATCGCATCTTTGCAGATGTAAACCGTTTTGAAAAATTAAAACCTATAAAGAAATGAAAAGATTTCACAAAGCACTGATTCTCGTGTCAATGGTGACGACTACCGTAATGGTGTCGGCCCAGAACCAACCAACAACCACGGCTAAGGCAGCTCCCCAGGAGCAGGCTGTTAATCCTGATAAGCCCGTTGCAACATTCGACCAGACCCTGATCGACATGGGTGAGATACCTCAGGGTATTCCCAAGAGTGTTGAGTACAAGCTGACCAATAGTGGCAAGGATCCCCTGTTGATTACAACTGCGAAGGCCAGTTGCGGTTGCACCAACCTGAAGTATTCGTCCGAACCTTTGCTCGCCGGCAAATCGACCAATATTTCAGCTACCTATAATGCTGCCGCTGCCGGTGGATTCAGCAAGACCATCACCGTCATCACCAACGCCGACAACAAACCTGTTATACTGACCTTTAAAGGGAAAGTGATTCCTAAAACCCCGCCTGCCAAAGCAGAATAAGTTCTCCGTCTGACAGGCTTTATATAGCTTAACCTTTGTCTATGAAACCGGAAGTCCCGCTATCGTTGATGGCGGGGCTTCTGTGTTTTAGCCGGAGCTGTTAACGTCGGGGGGCCTTCCCTCGTCTGCCGGCAGGCAGCTGTAATTGCAAAATCAAACAGGAATTGGTTCTTCTCGTATTTTAAACCGCCGCATACAGGCGGTTTTTTTATTTCACATTTATACGGGAATATATATGACCTTATGTGATGGTTATAGCAGGCTACCCCCAGCTAAATATTCAGACCTTCAATTGAGGATATGAATCTTTTTCAGCTAAAGTCGTTTTTGGCATGAATTTTGGGACTATCAATCTTGAATTCAAGCCGTAGATAGATCGGATTTTGCACGGGTACCAGGCGGATTTCAACCAAAATTCAAGCGTTGGATCTACGCTTGATCTACGGTCGATCTTCGGATAAAACTGCCGATTGGCAGTTAGATAGGGTCTTTCGGTTCGGGCGGGAAGAGAAAAGGTTTGCAGGGCATATTCTCAGACCACAGGTGAGCTGCCGGCATTGGTGCCGGGGAAAAACCTGTTTCGTAAACTGACTGCAGGGGGCATAAATCAGGTTGTCCATTAATTTCTTCATTGAACAATAAGCCCTGGAAATCGGTTAGGCAGGAAAACAGAATCAGATGGCAAACTTTCATCACCTGCGCAACGAGTTTCAACTCTACCAACTTGATGAGGCTACACTTGTCTCCAATCCGCTGGACTTGTTTGAACATTGGCTCGAAGAGGCCATTACATCAGGAGAGCCGGAACCGACGGCCATGATTTTGGCAACTGCCGATTTGGAAGGAAGCCCTTCGGCCAGGGTTGTATTGCTGAAAGAGGTCTCGGCTGAGGGATTTGACTTCTTTACCAATTATAGCAGCAGGAAAGGGATCGAGATCGGGGCATCAGGCAAGGCGGCATTGGTTTTTTTCTGGCCGTTGACCCAACGACAGGTACGGGTTGAGGGTGAAGTAGCGAGGGTTTCGGCTGAGAAATCAGATCAATATTTCATGGAGAGGCCCGAAGGGAGCAGGATCAGTGCCGTGGCCTCACCCCAGAGTCGGGAGATAAGTTCGCGCCATGATTTGGAGATGATGTATTTCGATGCGGCCAGCCATCCCGATAACCTCAGCCGGAGACCAGATTATTGGGGTGGCTATATGGTGAAGCCTAAACGGATAGAGTTCTGGCAGGGAAGAGAAAACCGGCTGCACGACAGGATTGTCTTCACTGCCGGAGGTGTAGAAGAATGGAGTATAAGCAGGTTAGCGCCCTGAGGGTGAGGTGTTAAATTTTTGAAATCTGATAGTTGCGTATTATTCAATACTGCCAGATACAGCTTGGAAAAGATTATTAATCTGAGCTTCATGGCTTGCTGCTAAATTCTTATTTTCATCTGTTTCCTGTGCTATCCTCTCTTTTTGTTTGGTGCCGCGGTGAATTGTATGAACCCTTCTGAATACCAAAAGAAATCAACCATGATTCTTTCAATATCATCAGCAACGCGGAAGAGCGTGTTTTAACCCACCCTGAAGAATAATCAGCTATGTGTACAGCAAATAGGAGTATGTCCCCTTTATCCAATTTCCGGCTGAAAATGTGTTTAATAACTGCTGCCTGACCAATTATCATCAGCCATCAATACCTTGTGGTAATTAAATCCTCCGGGTAAATTCAGCCGGTCTTCCAATCCGGTTCAATACGCACGCCTTTAACGGAACCATGAAACAGATTTGATCTTTCTGTTATCCACCTATTAGATTGCTTTCCAATATAAGCGTGAGTTTTACACTATATTTTTGTGCTCTTCTAAAAAAAATTCAAACTTTTTAAAGTTTTTTTTGTAATATATTGTCACGAAATTTCGTTTTTTTAATCAGCTGAATATGTGCTGTTTGAAGCTCTGTTTTACCTCTGAGTCATGGCAGAGATAGGCCAAAGTTACCCCAAAGTTAGGTTTTCCTTATGTATCGCCTATTGCTGTAGTAACTATGGAGTAAATTTTATATGTAGGAAAATTAACTATGTAAAATTTTTGGCACGAAATTAGTGGAGGCCATTTTGGAATCGGATAAACCAGGGGGAAATCAAATCGCGTATCAATAAGCCAACGCCAACGCTAAAGCCAATGCCAAAATAAATTGCTGCTTTCTAATCAATAGTTATCCTCAGCCGAGATTT
This sequence comes from Bacteroidetes bacterium GWE2_42_24, assembly GCA_001768515.1. Lineage (GTDB taxonomy): Bacteria > Bacteroidota > Bacteroidia > Bacteroidales > TTA-H9 > GWE2-42-24. The sequence goes on from MEOA01000001.1 coordinate 470,606, forward strand.
CTTTTTCGAGTTCTTCGGCTGTTTGGGCTACCAGCCAGATAATCTTGTTCAGTTCGGAAGGCTGGCAATTGGCATCGGCCTTCACCGTGTAGGTAATCAGTGAACTTTCGTTGCCTGAGATCATCTGCCAGGCTCCGATTTTCTTGTTGTAGTTTTCTTCGAGGAGTTTTTTCAGGAAAGGCACCGAGAAATCAGATGCTTTTAACAAGGCAGCAGGAGAGAATATCTCCCGGATTTCGATGTCCTGAAAATTCTGTGTCGATGAATTGATGAATACAACCTGAGTCCGGTCATCCCCCAGACGGCAGATCAGTTTGAAGTCGCCCTTGTCGTTGACAGTGTATTTGTATTCGAGTGAATCGAGTTGTTTACTGATCCTTTCGTCAGCTTTTGAAGGTATTTCAGGTTGGATTTCCTGCGTTTCCTGGGCATAAAGGGTTCCCGCTGACAGCAGGAACAGGAGGCATACCGAACGAAAGTACAACATTAACTTCATCATGGTCAGTGTTTAATCCTTCAGGATGGAAGGGATGTGAGCTGATACAAAGCTACAGAAAAATACAGCGGGAGGGACGAATTTTCAGGAGGATGATGCCGTGTGTGAATGAAAGCGTTAATTTTGTCAATGATATTAACTCCTGATCATGTTGCGGATAGTCACCTATATTTGTTTCGTGCTCTTGCTGTACCTCCCGGGTCAGCAACCTGAAGCAGCCTCTTCGGGTCAGGTGACCGTGATGGCTGACGGGCAGCAATGCCGTGAGGATTTCCATCAGCAACATGAACTCTTTCATACCCATGACATGGTTCACAGCCCGGTAAATCGTGCACACACTGCAATTCCGGCTGATTTGGTACTCACACATCCGGTAGCCGTTATTCCTTCGGTATTTTTTCATCGTCATTGGGAGCCACCCGACATGCTATTGAATTAGCTGTTTGATTATTCCCAATTCTTAAATTTAATTTTTCAGGTATGAAAACATATATTTGGACGATACCTACACGGCTGATCCATTGGTTAATTGCATGTTTTATTATTGCGGCTTTTGTGCTGGGTGAGGAAGACGCGTCAATTGACTGGCATGCCCTGGCAGGGTTAACAGTAGGTTTGTTGTTGTTGTTCCGTATTCTTTGGGGCTTTGTCGGGCCCCGTTATTCCCGGTTTGTTCACTTTGCATTAACGCCTTCAATGGCAGCCCGGCTGAGTCCTCATAAGCAAGGTGAAAGAAGAATTTATGCCGGGCATAACCTTGAGTCTTCCTGGGTGATGCTCGCCATTTATCTGACCCTGGCGTTGGTGGTAGTGTCGGGCTTTATGGCTTATTCAGGACAGGAAGGCGCATTTTCTATTGTTTCAATAAGTGTGTCGAACGCCGGTTTGTGGGGCGATATTCATGAAAGCATGCTGGCTGTATTGTGGATTCTGATCGCGATTCATTTGGCCGGGGTGCTGATGTCATTTCTCAGTGAACGTCAGTTGGGAGCTGTCCAATCGATTTTTACCGGTTACAAGAACGTGATCGCCACCGAAGCAAGGCTTAACAAAGGGCAAAAGATCCTTTCGGTGGTTGCGCTACTGTTGCTGTTTGTCTTCCTGTTGTTTGGAATCAGAAATGCGAACAACGCGGTGCGTAAGGCCAACCCGGATGTAGAATCATATAACGATGACGACGATGACTGAACCACAGGTTGTATATAGCACCGAAGAGTCGGGGCGTGAAAAAAGGCAGGTGGCTATGTTTTCGGTCATTGCCGCGGTTTTCCTTACAGGCTTTAAGTTTGTGATAGGCCTGCTTACTGGCAGTCTGGGCATACTGAGTGAAGCGCTTCATTCGGCTCTTGATTTGGTGGCTGCCGTGATTACCTGGATTTCGGTTTCGATCAGCGATAAACCTGCCGATAAACGGCATCCGTTTGGTCATGGCAAGGTGGAGAATTTTTCGGCGCTTGCTGAGACCATTTTACTGGTTATTACCTGTGGCTGGATCATTTATGAAGGTGTTTCGAGACTGGTATCAGGAAAGACCGATATCGAAGTAACGATTTGGAGTTATGTGGTTGTAATCGGATCGATCTTCATCGATTATACCCGTTCGAGGGCGTTGGGACGTGCTGCCGTAAAGCACAACAGTCAGGCATTGGAAGCCGATGCGCTCCACTTCAAGACCGATATCTGGAGTTCTTCGGTTGTTCTGCTCGGGCTCATCTGTGCCCAGATAGGATACCACTCGGCCGATTCCATCGCGGCGCTGGGTGTGGCGCTTATCGTACTCTCGGTTTCTTACAGGCTGGGAAAGCGTGCAGTGGATGTTTTGCTCGACAGTACCGATGAACAAGCCATCCAGAAGGTTGAAGCTGTGCTTGGTCAGATTGAGGGTGTCAGGATGTGGCACGATTTACGGTTAAGGACATCGGGGCCTGATACTTTTGTTGAGGTAACCGTACACCTGAGTTCTGACCTTACACTACGTCAGGCACATAGTCTTACCGATTCTATCGAAACGACGCTTGGGCAGAGCTTTAGCAGGTGTCACGTCCATGTGCATGCGGAACCGGATGAATAACCGGTAGCTGTTTAATGGCTCCTTAGTATAGTGGAAATAGCCGGTTACGGAAGAGCATTGCGATATGCACATCTTGCCGGTAAATACCGGTATTTTAAATCCTTAAAGGATGATTCGTTCATTTGGTGACAGTTGGCTGAAGCGGGCTGTTTTCCTTTGCCAATACAAAGGGTTCTTCTGTAATGATGTCGGGAGTCGTGGTGATTTTTATTAGGGTCTGACCCTCACACCGGCTCCTCTTATCCTGACATGAGTGGGGGCTGGTGGTACCACTTTACGAGACTTCAAATTTGATAGATCCACGAAATATAGACATTTCATGGATTATCTATTAAAAAAATCATGTATTTCAGGCAATATCAGGTACTCCCGCGGGGGGTAAATCGTGTGGATTCTCCGATGAGGTAAAAGATGAAACATAGACTATCAAAAGAATACCCTTAGGCTTTCACTTTCTGCTGATATTTCGGCGCTATTCAGGTAGAATTTCCGGAATGGAGTAAAGAGGGCGCTTTAGCTTATGAAAATTTGTACATACAGAATGGCTGATTATCGTGTTGTTTAAGATTAACCGGAGCAGTTTTTTCTCAGGTAAAAGAATTGATCAGATTGTTATAACTTTCTGGCAATCTTTTTAATAGACACATGTTTCCGGATGGTTTGGTGATGCTAATTACTTGTGTGTGCGATAATTAACAGATCGTTAACAAATATCACAGAACCTAACTGGCACAAAGGTGTTTTAATACCTATATAACCACGAAAGGTGGGATTCGGCTAGTATTCAAACAAAGACAGGACAGATTATGAATAAAAAACTTTTACTCTTTTTATCCGCAATTTTGATTGTAGCAGCCATGAGTGCATATGAATCTTATTATCCGACCGGAGCTCCCGCGGGGTATACTGGCTCGCCGGGTGATGGCAACAATTGTACATCATGTCATGGTGGAACAGCCACCACCAGCCCGGGTTGGATAACCTCTGACATTCCCGGGTCGGGCTATATTCCCGGGGTCACTTACCAGATTACTGCCACCAATTCCCTGGCAGGCAATGGCAAGAAGTATGGTTTTGAAGTTTCTCCCCAGAATACCTCAGGGACGCTTCTTGGAACCCTGACTGCAGGAACGGGAACCCAACTTGTCGGGAATGGTAAATATGTGACCCATAGCCTTGCGACGCTGGTTACCAATAGCTGGACCTTCAGTTGGACAGCCCCGGTTGCCGGAACAGGGAATGTGACCTTCTATGGTGCCTTCGCCCGGGGTAATCCAGGTCTTGTTACCCTCAGCACCCTTACTGTCAACGAGGCTTTGAATTCCCCCGCACCGGCAGGCCCTATCTCAGGTCCCTCAACAATATGCGTGGCTGCAACCGGGAACTACACTGTCGGCACCATTGCCGGCGCTACTGATTATGTATGGTCAGTACCAGCGGGAGCAACCATTACATCGGGACAGGGTACGACAGCCATAACCGTGAATTTTGGTGTAAATGCAGTCTCGGGCAACGTGAGTGTTTATGGGAGCAACAGTGCAGGAAACGGCACTGCCAGCAACCTGAGCGTTATCGTAAACGAACCTCCCTCGGTTGCTACAACACCAACAGGTCCGTTGGGTATCGACCTCCTGACAGTTACCCAAAGCGAATACATCACTACCGGAGCTACCGGAGCAGCCTCCTATACATGGGAAATCACGCCGGCAGAAGCCGGTACTATCATTGGTAGCGGGCTCACGGCTAATGTTACCTGGGGAAATTATGCAGGTTCTGCTTCCATCCGTGTAAAGGCCTTGAATGAATGTGGCAGTGGTAACTGGTCGCAGGCTATTACCGTCGAAATATACAATTCGGTGGGGATTAATGAGCCCGCGGAACAGAAAGTACTGTCTGTTTACCCTTCACCTTCCGATGGTCACATAACCATTGATCTGAGAGCCTTCTCGGGTGATGTCGCCTTGCGTGTTGCAGATCTGACCGGCAGGTTGTGGATTCAAAGCAATGTCAGGGGAGGTGAAGAGATATCCCTGAATCTGGATATACCGCGGGGAATTTACCTGATGCAAGCCGATGACGGCACCCTGAAAGCCGGGAAGAAACTGATGATCAGGTAATTTTTCCACACAGGGATTCATCGGCTAAGAGAAATACGAAGCCCCGGCAGATACCATCTGTCGGGGCTTCTACATGATGAGCCATAGGTGCAGTATTTGAGATCAGGCGTTAACCTTTAAATTGATTACCTGATAAAAAAAAGTTGCCGGGAAAACCGGCAACTTTCAGTATAAAAAAGGGAAATCCGTTGTTCTTAGATTTTCTCCATTTCAACCGTGAAATGACGCATGATGGGGGCCTCATAAGTGATACGATAGCCTGTCGCTATCTTATCGCGGCGATCCCATAAATTTTTCATGGCAACAGCAATCACGTCCATGTGGTTGTTGGTATATACCCTGCGCGGGATGGCCAGCCTGATCATCTCGAGGGCAGGATAGCGGTTTTCGCGGGTTTCGGGATCACGGTCGGCAAGAAGGGTACCGATTTCGACTCCCCTGATACCGGCTTCAAGGTATAATTCGATGGTCAGCACCCAGGCGATGTATTGTTCTCTGGGTACCTTAGGCAGGAATTTCGAGGCATCGATGAAAACGGCATGACCACCGATCGGACGTTGCAGCGGAATGCCAAATTCAATCAAGCGATCACCGAGGTATTCAACCTGTTTAATCCGGGTTTCGAGGTAATCGAATTCGGTGCTTTCCAACAGTCCGACAGCAAGGGCATTCATGTCGCGTCCCGACATTCCGCCATAGGTGATATAACCCTCGAACATGATGTTGAAGACGGTAGCTTTACGGAATATCTCTTCAGAATTCATCGCGATGAAGCCGCCCATATTGACGATGCCGTCTTTCTTGGCGCTCATAGTGGTCATGTCGGCATAGGTATACATCTCTTTTACAATCTCCTTGATGGTTTTGTCGGCATAACCCTTTTCACGCATCCTGATGAAGTAGGCATTTTCGGCAAAACGGGCTGAGTCGAAGCAGACGGGTATGCCATAATGATCGGCAAGAGCCTTTACTTCACGCAGGTTTTGCATAGATACAGGCTGTCCTCCTGAAGAGTTACAGGTTACGGTGACGATGATCATCGGAATCCGTTCTTTGGGGTATTGTTTCAGGACAGCTTCAAGTTTGCTGAGGTCGAGGTTACCTTTGAACGGGTGAATCATCTCGGTATGGAATGCTTCATCGATGGTACAGTCGATGGCTTTGGCACGTCTGAATTCGATGTGCCCCTTGGTGGTATCAAAATGAGAGTTTCCCGGTACAACATCCCCCTCTTTGACCATGGCACTGAAAAGCACGTTTTCAGCAGCGCGGCCCTGGTGGGTGGGAATGAAGTAGGGAAATCCCATCACTGTAGTAATCGACTCTTTCAGATTGAAATAGCTCGATGCACCGGCATAGCTTTCATCACCCATCATCATGGCTGACCATTGACGGTCGCTCATGGCCCCGGTTCCTGAGTCGGTAAGCAAATCGATATAAACCTGATCGGCACGTAGCTTAAACACGTTGTATTTGGCTTCTCTGATCCAGGTTTCACGCTCTTCGCGTGTACTGCGGCGGACAGGCTCCACCATTTTTATTTTGTAGGATTCGGCAAATGGAAGTTCCATTGAAATTTCGTTTTAAATGAATAATTGATTAATGCACAATTAACTGTGCCTGGAAACGGAATTTCAGGAACAAAAGTCGTCGCGACGTTTTATGTTCAGAAAGCGACGAAGGGCCAGCACCGAAATTAAGGATATCACCGTCTGTTACATTTATGGCGCTAAGGTAGAAAAAAAATGATGAACATTGATACTTTCGCAGTTTTGAACTGTGAATGGATAGCACTTAATATGCTGAAGAACTGTGATTAAGGCAGGTGATACGGGTAGCGTCTGATTCGTCGGATCTATCTCAGTCGGGAAGAAGGGTGTACTCATCGGGAAGAGTCAGCCGCTATGAATCGTAACTGGTATTGAATCAACTTTTTTTGAAGATTCCATGCTTTTTTTTGCACCCGGATGATGTTAATTCCGCTGCTATTTTCCAGTTCTTTCTTACTGCTTATCTACTACATGCCAGATCATTTCTTAATGAGCTTTGAGCGATTGAAATAGCCGTTGTTGGCGGGTTGTAATCGTTGACCTGTTGAATCAGTGTAGTGGTTATCCTTTCTGACAGCCGGCCAAGTTGGTTGTTGTTATAAACTGTTTATGAGGTTTTTATTGCCGTTGTTTTCGGGCAATCTGGTCGCCAGCATTAGCCAATTTAGTCATGGGCTGCTGATTATTGTTGTGAATAGTTTTATCTTTGCAGCCAGTTCTTTTGAATGATTTGCTTATCCAGAAAGGTTGAGGGATTAGGCCCGTTGAAACCTTGGCAACCTGCCCGTGCGGCAAGGTGCCAACTCCTACCCGTAAGGGACAGATAAGTCATTAAATGGTTCCAGCTTAGGTTGGTACTTCTTCACTGATACATCTCTCCTCCGGGTTCGGTGGAGTTTTTTTTTGGCCTTTCCACAGCATCTTTTGTTTAATTATTGTTAAATATTGTATGGAAAGAATAATGAAACCAACCATTTACGATGAAATAGCCAGTCGTGTATTGGTACTTGACGGTGCCATGGGAACCATGATTCAGCGGCTCGGCCTTACCGAGGCTGATTTCAGGGGGGAACTTTTTAAAAATCATCCCACCGACCTGAAAGGGAACAACGACCTGTTGTGTCTTACCCTTCCCGGTGACATTCAGTTGATTCATGAAGCATACCTGGAGGCTGGGGCCGATATCATTGAAACCAATACCTTTAATGCCACCGCCATCTCGCAGGCCGACTACCAACTGGAGCATCTGGCCTATGAACTTAACCTTGCGGCTGCCCGGATCGCCCGTGCAGCGGCAGATAAATATACTGCCCTGAATACTGATAAGTCACGCTTTGTGGCTGGTGCCATCGGGCCGACCAATAAAACGGCTTCTATGTCGCCCGATGTAAATGATCCCGGGTATCGTGCGGTCAGCTTTGATCAATTGGCAGGGGCCTATGCCGTGCAGGTAGCCGGGCTGCTTGATGGTGGTGCAGATATGCTTCTGATCGAAACCATATTTGATACCCTGAATGCCAAGGCAGCTCTTTTTGCCATCGACAAAGTGTTACAGGAAAAGGGAATGGAAACCATCATCACGGCTAACGGTGAACGCCGTCGTTTTCCGGTTATGATCAGTGGTACGATAACCGATGCCAGTGGACGAACATTATCAGGCCAGACAGTCGAGGCCTTTCTTAATTCAGTGGCACATTTTGAATTGCTAAGTGTAGGTTTTAACTGCGCGTTGGGAGCCGGCGAAATGCGTCCTTACATCGAGGAATTGGCGCGAAAAGCTCCTTTTTATATCAGTGCTTACCCCAATGCAGGATTACCTAACCAGTTTGGTGGCTATGATGAGACACCTGTACAGATGGGGCGACATATCAACGAGTTGATGCAACACCGCAGTGTAAACATCGTGGGCGGTTGCTGTGGTACTACCCCTGAGCATATCAGGCATTTTGCCATGCTGGCATCTAAAGCCCTGGTACACCAACCGGTAATACCTGCTCCGCAATTAACCCTCAGTGGCCTGGAACCCTTAACAGCTTTCAGTGGAAGTAATTTTATTAACATCGGAGAGAGGACCAATGTCAGTGGTTCGCGTAAATTTGCTCGTCTGATCCGTGAGGAGAATTATGAAGAAGCGCTTTCGGTTGCCCGGCAACAGGTTGAAAGCGGCGCGCAGATCATTGATATCAACCTGGACGATGCGATGATTGATGCCGAAAAGGCGATGCCCCGTTTCTTAAACCTTCTGATGGCTGAACCCGACATTGCCCGCGTACCTGTGATGATCGATTCATCCAAATGGCGTGTGATTGAAGCTGGATTGAAGTGTTTGCAGGGCAAGGCAATTGTCAATTCCATAAGTCTGAAGGAAGGGGAGGAAGTCTTTAAAAACCATGCCCGTATGATCCGGAGTTATGGTGCAGCAGCGGTTGTTATGGCCTTCGATGAACAGGGACAGGCAGATACATTCGACAGACGTACTTCTGTTTGCGCCAGGGCATACCGCATCCTTACCGAAGAAGTTGGATTCCGGGCCAGTGACATCATTTTCGATCCCAATGTATTGGCCATTGCCACAGGTTTGGACGAGCACAACAATTATGCTGTCGATTTTATCCACACTGTCAGTTGGATTAAGAAGAACCTGCCCAATTCACGCGTGAGTGGCGGGATCAGTAACCTGTCGTTTAGTTTTCGTGGTAACGACCATGTAAGGGAGGCCATTCATTCGGTGTTTCTTCTCCATGCCATCAGGGCGGGTCTCGATATGGGTATCGTCAATGCAGGAGTCATTCCCGTGTACGATGACATTGAACCCGGCCTTCTGAAGCTTATAGAGGATGTAGTACTTAATCGTCGAAAGGATGCCACCGAGCGTTTGATTGCCTATGCCGAACAGGTCAGAGATAGTGGTAAGGCTGAGGAGAGGCATGAAGCCTGGCGCGAAGCATCTGTTCAGGAGCGGCTGAAGCATGCTTTAATCAGGGGTATCACCGAATTTATTGAAACTGACGTCGAAGAAGCCCGTGCCGAATATCAGGCTTCACTCAGTATTATCGAAGGGCCTTTGATGGATGGGATGAATGTAGTAGGAACCCTTTTTGGCGCAGGAAAGATGTTTCTTCCTCAGGTGGTGAAGAGTGCCCGTGTGATGAAGAAGGCTGTTGCCTGCCTGACACCTTACATAGAAGCCGAAAAAGCAGCAGGAGGAGGCCATGGTTCCGGTGCGGGTCGAATACTTCTTGCCACGGTAAAAGGTGATGTGCACGACATCGGGAAAAATATCGTGGGGGTAGTTCTCGGTTGCAATAACTTCGAGGTCATCGACCTGGGGGTTATGGTTCCGGCAGTAAAGATATTGCAAACAGCCATCGACCAGCAGGTTGATGTGATTGGCCTGAGCGGACTCATTACTCCTTCGCTCGAGGAGATGGTTCATGTTGCTGAAGAGATGAAGCGAATGGATATCAACATCCCTTTACTGATCGGCGGAGCTACTACATCAGAAGTCCATACTGCTGTCAGGATTGCCCCTGTTGCCGGGGGACCTGTTATTCATGTCAGGGATGCTTCGCTGGCCGTTGGCATCATGCGGCAGCTACTATCAGATGATAATAAGCCGGCACTGCTCGGTTCTGTTAACTCGAAATATGACCTCCTCCGTAAAAAATATAATACCTCCGGTAAGGGTGAACGCTATCTGTCGTTGGCAGATGCACGTGAAAACAGATTTTTGTTCAGTGAGAATACCAGCGAGATATGTGTCCCTAAAAAGGTGGGGATATTCGATTCATCGGATTTCGATCTCGGCGATATAGCGGGTTATATAGACTGGACATTTTTCTTCCACGCGTGGAAGTTGGGAGGAAGATATCCGGCGATCTTCAATGATCCGGTAAAAGGTGTTGAAGCCCGTAAACTATTTGATGAGGCAGGAACGATGCTTGACCGCATCATCAAAGAAAAGATGCTCAGGGCCAATGCCACATGGTTCCTTCTTCCGGCACGGAGTGTGGGTGATAGCGTAGAGGTATTTTCTGCTGAAGACCCTGCGAAGGTGTTGAAGACGTTCCATTTTCTGAGAAACCAGGAGAAGAAGCCTGACGGGACATCAAACCTCTGTCTGGCTGACTTCATCGCGCCGAAAGAAAGCAATCTGAATGATTATCTGGGAGGATTTGCCGTGACGGCAGGTATCGGCATAGAGCCCTGGGTCAGGGAATTTGAAGCTTCGCATGACGATTATTCTGCCATCATGCTCAAGATTCTTGCCGACCGGTTGGCCGAGGCCTTTGCCGAGTTGTTGCACCACCGTGTAAGAACCGACTATTGGGGTTATTCACCCGCAGAGAACATGACGATTCATCAGATTCTCAAAGAAGAATATCAGGGTATCAGACCTGCTCCCGGCTACCCCGCCTGTCCTGACCATTCCGAGAAGAAGGTGCTGTTTGAACTGATGGAGGTACAAACAAAGGCCGGAATCCAACTTACCGAAAGTTTCTCCATGTATCCTGCCGCTTCGGTGAGCGGTTTCTATTTCGCCCACCCGCTTTCGCAGTACTTTGCTTTGGGAAAGATCAGCCACGACCAGGCAGAGGATTATGCCATCAGAAAGGGGGTATCGGTTTCACAAGTAGAGAAATGGCTGAATGTTAACCTGAATTATGAGCCTCGTTTAAACCTTATCCAGGATGAGAAATTCTGAATGAGTAGGGCTGAATTTTATTGATGAACGCTGAAACATGATAAAAATGCATATCGACGAAATACTCACAACCACCCGAAAGACCCTGTTTTCATTTGAAATATTACCCCCGCTTAAAGGAGGAACCTTTGAGGAAATCCACCAGAGCATTGAACCTTTGCTTGAATTTAAACCGCCCTACATCAACGTGACTTATCATCAGGAAGAGGTGGTGTACAAACATCGTGATGGTGGATTGCTCGAGAAAAAGATTGTCAGGAAACGACCCGGAACGGTGGGCATTGCCTCTGCCCTGCAGTACAATTGCAGAGTCGATGTAGTTCCTCATATTATCTGTGGAGGCTTCACCCGGGAGGAGACAGAGAACGCTCTGATTGATCTTCATTTTCTTGGAATACATAATGTGTTGGCGGTGAGGGGTGATCCCGAGCGATCACAGAAGGAATTTATTGCCGAACCTGACGGACATACACATGCCGTTGATCTTGTCAGGCAGATTATTGATCTGAACCATGGACGCTACCTCGATGAGGAACTTCAGAATTCTACTGCCACCAATTTCTGTGTCGGGGTGGCCGGTTATCCCGAGAAACATGCAGAAGCCCCCAATCAGCATTCCGATTTACGCCATTTGAAAGAGAAGGTAGATGCCGGTGCCAATTACATTGTGACGCAGCTGTTTTTCGATAACAGTAAGTTCTTTGATTTTGTTGACCGTTGCCGGGCAGCAGGGATCACTGTGCCAATTGTACCCGGTTTGAAACCTATTGCAGTTAAATCACATCTGATCGGGTTGCCCAAGACCTTTCACATCGAGATTCCCGACGAATTGGTGCATCTGGTTGAGCAGTGTAAATCGAACAGGGAGGTCAGGCAAGTTGGGGTTGAATGGGCTATCACCCAAACAAAAGACCTGATCAGGGCCGGTGTTCCTGCCGTACACTTCTACACCATGGGTAACCCCGATAATATTTGTCAGATTGCCCGGGCCTGTTTTTAGCACCGGTTGGTGTTTGCCGATAATTAATCTATCAGGTAAGAAGACTGGGTTTTGGCAGGACCAGCCAGGTTTTTTAGAGAATAATTCAAAAGACTGGAACAGGGGTGGAGGGAGGATGTTCATTTGCCTGAGATGGTTTACAAATGAGGGAGATGTAACAAGTAGGGGCCGGTTGTGAAAAATTCATGGTAACAGCAGGGGTAAGTATTTGCTGCGGGAAAATTCTTTCTTTTGTTTTTCCCCAACAAATGTAACAATGTGACGAACTAATGCCTTATTTTGCATTTGGAAATATTGAAGTATTAAGCGGAACAGAAGTAATACCAAAGATACCCATTGCGATTAGCGTACATACAACCTAAGGTTGATTCTATACTGTCATAGGTTTGTCTGTCATTATTTCTTCTGGTGGGAAATTACACAGAAAAATAGTTCCCATCCTTTTTATCAGAAGTGTTTCCATCTGTATGATCAATTATTGGCTCAGAGGCAGAACCAATAAACTTAATTGGAATTATTAATGAATGCTTTTTTACAACGAACCGGATTTATCATATTCATTTTGCTGAATACCACATTTTTATTGGCACAACCTTTTCCTGGAAGCCAGTCGGATGGAATCCCGGTGGGAGGTCATTCGATTGGTGGTGGAAGCGCTCCGATCTATGGTGGTATCGCGCTTTTGCTTGGTCTGGCTGCAGGTTATGGTTTTCGAAGGTTGATGGTACAGGGGAAATTTAACCATTGGAACCCGTTCAAAAAGCCCTAGCTCCGAATACCCCGGCAATGAGGGAACCGATCATGTTTTTGCATTGACTTTTGAGTCAGATTTAAGATTAACACTAAAAATGAGGTTTCGTTGAGTATATACAGAGCCTTACTGGTTAAAGGCATTGCAGCGTTGACATCAATATTTTTACCGATATAGACTCTCAAATCAGGAAGTATTCTAAAACAGGAATGTATTTATACTCCGATGGACAAAGATATTTTTCAGAAAAATCTTTTACCTTTGCTTAAACATCAAATTCAGGTATGCTGATTTACTCCACAATTAAAGAATTTAAAGCAGCAGGACGTAAAAGTTTCGCACTACTGGTTGACCCCGATGGGCACGATGCTACTTATTTCGAGCATGTAGCCCGGTTGGGTATGGATGCCGGTATTGATTTCTTTTTTGTTGGAGGAAGTCTGATTGCCGACGATGTTCTCGAGCTTTGCCTTTCGGTAATCCGCAGCAGGACGAAGATACCCGTGATTATCTTCCCTGGTAGCAGCCTGCAGATCAACCCTAATGCCGATGCCATTCTTTTCCTCTCGCTGATATCGGGACGAAATGCCGAGATGCTTATTGGCCGTCAGGTTACCGCAGCGCCCTATCTCAGGAAAAGCGGCCTTGAAGTGATTTCAACAGGCTACATGTTAATTGATAGTGGAAAGTCAACCACAGCACTTTACATGAGTAATACGCTTCCTATCCCGGGAGATAAACCACAGATAGCAGCCTGCACCGCGATGGCAGGAGCAATGCTTGGCCTATCCCTCATTTACCTCGATGGCGGAAGCGGAGCCGCCAATCCTGTATCAATTGCCATTATTAGTGCAGTCAAAGAGGTGGTAGAAGTCCCGATCATTGTAGGCGGAGGAATCCGCACACCACAGCAAGCTATCGATGCCTGTAGCGCAGGTGCCGACGTGATTGTGGTTGGTAATGCTGCCGAAAAAGACCCCGGATTGCTGAGGGGTCTTGTGGAAGCCGTCCACAATTGTTAAGCCTTTGGCTCTCCCTACTCCTCAGGGCATAATTGCATTAGCCTGATAACCACTTTTCGTGATCCTTTTCTTTCGGTTGTCTACACTTACTGATTATGGCCGTTAATGAATTTTAGGGAACCCGAATTTATAAAGCCAACAGTAAGCATACAAATAGTCTCTCAATAACAGAAATAAAGCCTATTATAATATTGCATCAGAATACTTGCTTCGCGTGGATAATTACTGATCAGCATCTGCACTTTTAGCCGATTTATTTATTTTCTGAATTGTTCCACGCCGCTCACTCTTCCCGTTGGTAGGGGCGGTGTAGAATCCGGGTTGTTGCCTTTTGCATGATCCATATTAAATCAGATTTCAATAAAGTTTAAACCCAACCAATGGTTCAGAAAGCGTGATCATTTTTTTTATGATGTTTTTTCATATTCGTAAAAAAATGAATTAAATTTGTGACAGAACTTTAAAACCATAATCTGACAAGCTGAATAAGCGTGCGTTACCGGTCATGAAAGTGGCCTTAGTGGTTTTGACGTTGGTGAACTTTCATTCCCCGGACATACTGGGGAGACAACTAAGTCCGGAGCATACAGCAAAACGCCGGAAATATTGCTGAGAACTAACAGAATGAGGTTTCAAAGACCCCTTGTCCAAGGGGTGTAGTATACAAATCCAATTCCTTAACCTTAAATTCTTTAAAATATGGCAGTTTTTAGAGTCTGGGTTCAATAACTGAACCAATGGTTTCTGAAATGATTGATTCAGGCTGCAACCGGATGGTAAGAGACATGAAATGTCGCCAGATCCAAAAATATCGCCATCGCAGAGCAGTCTGGCAACAGCGCAACAGCCCCCTTTAAAAGAGGAGGATCAGACATGAGTCGGGCAAGCATGAGCGTTTGCCTTCAATACAACCCGGATACGAACAAACCAGCGGTTCTGGAGCGAAGATTTTTTTTTGCAGAATTCTTCACCATGACCAATTGCTGCTGGAATATTAGTCGCTGGTAAACCAGCATGGTTTACTGTTTATTTTTTAAAATCTAATCTCAATGAATAATGAAAATATGTTATTTGCGTATACTGCTGGTCTTCGTCCCCGGACTGGCAATGCAATTGGGTTGGGGGCAGCACCTGACGTCAATGATCTCGGGAGGAGAAGAGGATGAAAAGCCCGGCTACCCCGCGCATTTTTCCCTCTTGATTGGCAGCGCTACATTTGCAAATTTTAATGACAAAGCAGTTGCGATCCAAACGTATGACTGGATAGGACTCAGCTCCGCCTCCTGGGGAGAACCATCAAACTGGAATCCTCCACGTGAAACGCCCGCTGAAACAGACATTCTTCGTTTTAGGGTTGGGCATCCAAGGATAATCAGTAATGTTCCAAATGAGCGGGTAGGACAGATTCTGGTTACAGGGAACACTTTCATTACCCTTACATTTCTCAGCACAAAGACATTAACAGTGTCTGGTGACATTGGTGATGATTTGGTGGTAGAGTCTGGTTCACAATTAAATATTACCGGGGCGAACGGACTGACCATTGCGCTCGAGCAAGAGGCAACGGGGGTAATCGGCGGGTCGATGGAATTTACCAGCGGTGCTCAACGTCTTACAGCCGCTGATGCAAACGGGATATTCTTTCAGGCAGGTTCCTGCTTCACGGCTGGTGTTGGTTTCACGGGCAACCCATTCGGAAAGACTTCATCGAACTCTGTTATTTTTCAGGCAGGTTCATGTTACCTGTCAAAGACGGGAGAGGACCCGTTTGCTTTGCTATCACCCGAAAGCGTGATCGTTTTCCAGACCGGGAGTTTGTATAAACTGACAACAGACATAGCACCAAAGTTTTCAGGGCGGACATTTGCCGATATTGAGATTGACGCACCAATGAAAACGATTTGGCCATTTGGGAATGAACCCTTTTCGATAGATAATCTGACGATAACCAATGGCACACTGAATCTAAAGTTTGCCGGTGCAGGGGGACATTCGATTAAAGGCAATATCAGCGTGGCCTCAGGTGCTACACTGAATTTTTCACCTACCAGTTCAGGAACAATTTTCTTTAATGGTTCATCCCAACAGACTATTTCAGGAGCAGGAGCCATTTCCTCAAATACATTAACTACATTAGAATTACAAAACACAGCAGGAGTGGTCTTTGACGCCGACGCCGAATTATCCGGAGGGCTGACAATATCAGCAGGGTTTATGACCCTGCAATCTGGCAGAAACCTGACAATTATGGGAACACTCGCCACCGGAGGATTAGCCGAAGAGTTGATTATTAAACCGGGTGGATCACTGATTTTTCTTACTGCCGGGGTTAATGCCATGATAGAGCGTTCCATCGTGGCATGGGGTGAGGGGCGTAATGGCTGGCATCTTTTATCATCCCCGGTTGGCGCGCAAGAGATCAATACAACAGGAGGATTTGTTACTTCAGGTCCGGGGAATGATTACGATTTCTTTTCATGGTCGGAGCCACATTCTTTATGGGTAAACTTCAAGAATTCAACAGTCTCGCCCACCTTTACCGAGGTGAATGGAGGCACTGATGCTTTTCGGACGGGGCGGGGATATATGGTTGCCTATGAACAATCAAGCGTGAAGCAGTTTAAGGGATCCATGAATGTGGCAAATGTTATGATCTCTGGTCTAACCATGACTGATGTTACAGCTACGCAAGCCTGGCACTTATTGGGTAACCCCTATCCGAGTGCTTTGTTGTGGGATAATAGTTGGGAGAGGAGTAATGTTGGGGCCGTTTGTCAGGTATGGAACGAAACATTGAACGATTATTCAGCCATCCAAAACGGACCCATTCCAGCCATGAATGGATTTATGGTAGAAGTTTCGGGCGCCAATGCGTCTGTAAGGATTCCAGTGGGAAAGAGAATGCATAGCAATCAGGGCTGGTATAAGTCAGCGGATGAGTCTTCGCTGAAGCTGACTGTGATGGCCGCCGATAGTGCATCGGGAAAGGAGACAGTCGTCAGGTTTAGCCAGACGGGGACAGCGGGATTTGATCCTTCCAGCGATGGCCATTTTCTGAAAGGGAATGGGCCCGTATTCTGTTCGCTTGCTGGCGAAGATTGGTTGAGTATTAACACCTTGCCGGCATTGTTACAGCCGGTGGAGGTGCCGTTGATATTTGTTAAAAATGAGTCGGACGCCTATATACTCGAAGTACGTGGACTGGAAACAATTCAGGAGGATGTAATCCTTTGTGATTTGAAGACAGGTAATAAGCAGAATCTTTCGATAGACTCTGTGTATGCCTTTACTGCATCAGATACCGATTCTCCGCTCCGCTTTAAGTTGTCTGTTGGTGGAGTTGGGATCGACGCACCATCGGACCGTCGGCTTAATATTTTTACGAGCGGCAAGAAACTACACATCCGTGATGCCGGGGGATCTCTGGTAGAAATCGTCAACATGGAAGGACAGGTACTGGTAAGATTTGTAATACACGATGAACCCGACTACTGTCAGTCGCTAGATTTACCCGACGGCGTCTATGCCGTTCGTATTGTGGCTGGCGATAGTGTCGTTTCAAAGTGTGTAGTAATTTATTAACCAGTTAGTAAATAATTGTCATGAATAATCTTAGCTTTAAGACGACCCTTTTAACGCTTATGTTTCTGAGTTCTGTCCACATAAACCGGCTGACAGCAGATCCGCCTCCTCCGCCCCCTGAGCATAGCCAGTCTGCAAACCAGACAAGCGGAGGTGGGGCTCCGATAGCCGACGGGTTGTTTTTGACTTTAGGTTTGTCGGTAGCCTATGTTTTGAGAAAGCAATGGGTCAGGAAGCGGCTTCCGGAAGAATGTGGCCGTCAAGGTTGATAATCAATAGGAAACTCAGGAACGCCTTCGGAGAAGCGGAGCTGACGATTCGGGTTGGTAACAGGAGTTTTTCAGAATAAAAGTACCACTTCGGTCTGCACCCCGATAGTTGAACGAATGTGGATGGTTCCCCTGTGAAGTCGCATAATTTCTCGTGAGATGCTTAACCCGAGTCCGGAACCACCTTTTCGGGTGGTAAAGAAAGGGGTGAAAATTTGTTCGAAGTGAGCAGGTTCAATGCCACGACCATTATCGTTTACCGTTATACGGACTTGTCCCGATTCTGTTTGTAAGGCCATGACGCCGACCCTCGCATCAGGACGTCCTTCTGTTGCATACATCGAGTTGAGTAGCAGGTTAATCATCACCCGTTGGATCATCTCCTGATCGGCAATTAAGGTTAGGTCGGCTGGTGCTACCTGAATGGTCAGGGTGATGTTGCGTGATGAAAACTCTGTGTCCAGAAGGTTTTTCAGATAACGCATCAGATTGGTGAGCAGATATGGTTCGAAATGTGGTTTCGGTAATCTGGAAAGGTTTTTATAAGTCTCGGCAAATTGTTGCAGCCCCTGGCTTCTGTCGCGAATGCTATTGATACTGTCGGACAGGTCGGTGAAATCGGAAGCAGGCAGCGTAACCGAACCATCGGCGTTGTGGAGATAACTTTCAAGCATTTGCTGTATGGCTTCGCTTAATGAAGAGACTGGTGTTGCCGAATTCATGATTTCATGGGTGAGCACCTGAATAAGTTTGCGCCATGATTCAGATTCATTTTCGTCGAGTTCTGATCCAATTTCACGTAATGAGACGATAAAAACGATTTCCTGATCGAAAGAGATGCTTGTGCCACGTACAGAAAGCCTGTAGAGTTTGTCGCGGATGATCAGTTTAACAATTGGATTGTTTTGCTCGGGTGCATGGATGATATCGTACAACGATTCACTTACGCGTTTGATCTGATGGGTGTCAGAAAGCAGTGCCATCCCCAGCAGGTCGTGGATAGCCTGATTGGCCAGTATGACTTTTCCGGTTGGATGAAAGCAAATGATGGCCGTTCGTAAATGTTGGGTTAAAGCCAGAAGGAATTGATAATGCCGTTCTTTCTCAAGCCTTACTGCCCTGAATTCAGCGGCAATAGCTGCCAGTGTTGAGCGGTAATCATCGGGGGCTTCACCACCGGGAGCAAAACCTGAATAGTCGCGGTGACGAAGGAGCAGCAGGAACCGGTTTAGTTCGCGATGCCATCGTTCCATAAACCAAATCATCTCCGAGATAGACAACACGACGAGGAAAGTGAGGGACAGAGAGGTCACGTACCACCGATCTTGTTGCAGAGAGCGAGTAAGGAGTATAATCAGTGAGACTAGCAGCAGGACCCTGATGATAAGTTTGAGATGGTGTTTAAAGTCCATACTTTTCCATTTTACGATAGAGGGTTGTTCGGCCAAGTCCAAGCTCCAGCGCTGCCTGGGTAAGATTTCCTCCATGTGTGAGCAGGGCCTTGCGGATAGCTTCACGTTCAAGCATCTCAAGGTTGAGCGAGTTGGTTCCTGTTGTAGAATTATTTTGTACAGGAAGACGGAGATCTGCATTCGTTATCCTTTCCCCGTCGCACATGATTACGGCCCTTTCTATGACATGTTGAAGTTCACGGATATTTCCCGGCCATTCGTAAGCCATGATGCTTCTGATGACTTCATTGCCTATCCTAAGGCTTGTTTTATTGTATTGTGTAGTATAGCGGTCAAGAAATTGACGAACCAGGGCGGGAATGTCATCGCCCCGTTCGCGAAGGGGTGGAATGGTTAGTTCGACGGTATTGATTCTGAAGTAAAGATCGTCGCGAAACTGCCGGCCTTTCACCAGATCACCCAGCGGGCTGTTGGTAGCACAGATCAGGCGAAAGTTGACTTCAAGCTGACGATTAGAGCCAAGGCGTGTAACCTTCCGGGACTGCAGAACTGTTAGTAGTTTACTTTGGAGGGCGAGGGGAAGGTTGCCAATTTCATCAAGGAACAGGGTTCCCCCGGCAGCCTGTTCGAATGGTCCCTGCCGCAATTCACGGGCATCGGTGAAAGCTCCCTTCTCATGACCGAAGAGTTCAGCTTCGAAGAGGGCGGCAGCAACAGCGCCAAGATCGACATGGACGAAAGGGGCTTCGCTCCGGCCTGAAAGGTTGTGAATTTCACGGGCAACAAGTTCTTTTCCCGTTCCGTTTTCTCCCATGATTAACACATTTGCATCGGTGGGGGCGACTTTCTCAATTACTCTCCAGAGATCTTCCATGGTCGGAGAGTTTCCTTTGATCAGCATGGTTCGGGACTTCATATTGAGCCTGCTTTCGGGCTGATTATTCGGGGTAGTATCCACTCTGCGGGCAGCTTCGACCGATGAAAGCAAATCATGATTTGCCCAGGGCTTCACGATAAAATCAGTGGCCCCGATTTTCATAGCCTTTACAGCAAGGCTTATGTCGCCATAAGCTGTCATTAGTATTATACGGGCTTCGGGCTGGGTGATTTTGATTTGACGAAGTAAAGCCAGTCCTTCTTCTCCAGTAGTATTTCCCGGCAGGAAATTCATATCCAGAAGCACCACATCATAGCTTGCTGTAGAGAGTTTAGCGGCAAGCTCTTTGGGCGAGGCCAGGATATCGACAGATAAAAACAACCTCTTAAGCAAGATTCTTGTTGTAAGAAGTATGTGCTCGTCATCATCGAGAATTAGCAGATGTCCGGATGGAGATGATATGTTCATTTGGATTGGGATCAGGCTATAAAAGTAAACATTGTTCGGATGTGCGACAGCCAACCGTTTCATTCCGAAACAACAAATGGTGTTGTCATTTTTCGGTTGGTGATTTATAAACTATAGACATTCAGAATATTATAATAAAAGGCACGATCCTTGAGATTAGTATGAAAATTCAAATGATATGTTGAAGAATTATCTTAGTATAGCAATGCGCAGTATCATGCGTAACAAACTGTTCACAGTGATCAATGTTGTGGGGCTGTCAATCGGGATAGGTGTCGCGGTGATGATCTTTCTTTATGTTGAATACGAAAGAGGCTTTGACAGGTTTCATCAGAAAGCCGACAGAATATATAGAATAGTTCAGGAGAGTGTTAATGCTGAAGGAGTAGAGCAAGATGGCTCGATTCCTTTTCCTATTGGTCATGCATTGCGTACTGACTATCCGGGGATGGTACTGACGCGTTATTTCAACGATGCCGTTCAGGATGTTGTCGTTGGGGAAAGAGTTTTCCAGCTTGAAAACATTTTGTATGTTGATTCAGTGTTTTTTAATATATTTGATTATCAGTGGTATAAGGGTAATCCGGAGAGTTGTCTGCGGCAGCCCTCATCTACTGTTTTGACCAGAAGTACAGCCATCAAGTTGTTTGGTGAAGCCGATCCCATAGGAAAGATTATAAAATTTGGCAAAGGAAAGTCTGTCACCGTAACAGGGATTCTCGAAGATCCGCCAAAGCAGAGCAGCAATCCCTTTTCAGTGGTAATTCCCATTGGGTTTCTTGACAGGGACTATATGGGGTTTGACTATGACAAGTTTTCTACAACACTGTCAGGTTTTGAATGCTGTGTCTTACTGAAGGAGAACGAATCTCCTATGGAGACAGATTCCCGGCTTGCTCAGGTACATACCAAATACAGAGAGGAGGGAGGTGCCCCTAACAATCGTCGTTATTACTTAATGCCGCTTACACAGACACATTTTGAGCCTGAATTTTCGAGTATTTCGAACATGTACAGTACCAGCCGGATGACCTTGCGGGTTTACGTTTTGATAGGTATATTGATATTAGGTGTTGGGATCGTCAATTTCGTTAATCTAGCTACTGCTCAGGCTATGCGCCGTTCAAGAGAGGTAGGTATCAGGAAGGCAGTGGGTGCTCTGAAAGGTAATATTTTTAGACAGTTTATTCTTGAAACCAGTGTTATCACCCTGATGGCGGTCGTTGGCGGACTGATTCTGGCTGAGATTTTCCTCCCCTATCTGAGTACTTTCCTGGGGATCAACTCCACATTATCGGTGTACAGCAGCCGGCTTGCCATTGTCTTCATCCCCCTGCTCACCGTCGTTGTTGTAATTCTTACCGGCTTTTATCCCGCGATGATCCTTTCGGGATTTAACCCAATTAAGGCGTTAAAAGGGAAAAACTATGGTCGGCACAAAGGACAATTTACGCTGAGCAGTTGTCTGGTGGTTTTCCAGTTTGTTATTTCAATTATTCTGATCATCTCAACAGTGGTTATTGCACGCCAGATGAATTATATCGGAAATAGAGATCTTGGGTTCGCCAAAGAGAGTCGGATGATGGTTGGGTTGCCGAGTGGAGCAGAAAGCAAATTGGATGCTTTGCGTAACGACCTGATGGAAAGTACGGCCGTTATTAGTGTAAGTTTTGGTATTGGCGGTCCGGCTTCGGGAAGAAACATGACCACCAATTTCCAGATGCATGGTCAGAAGCATGAGGAAGAACTGAGGATGAACCTTAAACCTTGTGACACGAATTACTTGAAAACGACAGGACTGAAACTTATTGCAGGGGAATGGTTCCGGGTAAAACCCCGGAAAGCTCCGAATGATAGTGTTGATAATCGCCCAAATCATAAACGGATTACCAGGGATGATGATTTCAAGGTAGTTGTCAATAAGAAGACAACTGAAAACATGGGGTGTAAAGATCCGACTGAAGCCATAGGAAAGAAAATTCTGATCAGTGGAAATGATGCTACTGTTGTTGGTGTAATTGAGGATTTTAATCTTTATTCTCTTCACGATCCGATGATGGCAACAGCTTTCTTTTATGCACCTAATAGATTTGCAGTCGCTATCATACATTATGCCGATAATCAGGAATCAAAAGTTCTTACCCTCGCCGAAAGCAACTGGAAGAGATACTTTCCTGATACATACTTCTCGGCTCAAACATACAAAGATGAGCTGTCAGATTATTACGAAAGTGATGCCAGAACGCTGGGGTTGGTGAAATTTTTCTCGGTGATTGCTATCCTTATAGGTTGCATGGGGCTTTTCGGCCTGGTCTCCTTCATGGTGATGCAGCGAACGAAAGAGATTGGTATCCGGAAGGTACTTGGTGCATCCGTTTCAACCATTACCAATTTGCTGTTACGAACATTCATTATCTGGATTGGCATCGCTAACCTGATTGCATGGCCACTGGCCTGGTATGCCATGAACCGATGGCTGCAAAACTTCGCTTATCACATCGAGTTTGAATTTTGGATTTTTGGTGTGGCTGCAATAGCTTCGTTATTGGTAGGTGCCCTCACGGTAGCCTGGCATGCAGTAAGGGCGGCAATGACTGATCCGGTTGAAGCGATCAGGTACGAATAGAGTTTTGTATAAGAAAAATAGCCCGGATAATACCGGGCTATTTGTTATTGGCCGACTACCAGTGTTATTTTTTTTGCAATTTGCAGGGCAGAGGTCATGGTTTCGAGGTCGGAAAACAAAGTCCCTGATTTTCCTGCTTCGTCGCCACGGCCAATGGGTTTCATCAAAATGGTATCGGGTAGAATATGCGGATCAACCACGGCTTCATAGATAACTGATGGCTGTGCTGAGGAGCGGTAATCAGGATCGTCTGAACGTTGATTGGTCCAGTGTTCATTCCAGTCCCACGACTGATTGATTTCAACCAGAATTCTGCAATTGCCAACGGGGCAGTTGGAGAGATGAAAAGAGAGATCAAAGCTTGCCTTGGGTGTAGGCCCTGTAACAGCGTCTACCTCCGGATTGTTTTGATCGGGCAGGTAAAAACCTTTTGAATTTTTGATTCCGCGCTGGTGTCCCCAGTAAGGAAGTGCTGCAGGGCGATCAACAGCTCCCTCCATCCATTTGCCGGATGATTGATCGGCATGCTTAAAGATTCCTTTGCCTATCGATTCGGCAACGAAGAGAGTTTCTATGAACTTTCCATCTTCGGTTTCTAGCCATACAGCCATCAGTGGATGATTATGAGCCGATCCCTTTTCAAACTTCAGGGTCATCAGCAACCCTTGTCCTTCGGGATTGCTTTCGATTTTTTCAACAGCCGGGTTTCCATTCTGGGCTTTTAGTAGTTGAATGGAAGTCGCCAGTAATAAGGCTGTCATGAGGAGACTTGTAATGATATTTTTTTTCATGATTCAGAATTGAAATGGTTAGAATTCGACGATCAGACCGATTGTTGGTAGAGTTTGTCCTGCCGTATTCGGGATGGAACGGAGGAGATATTTTTCTGGATCGTTTGGGTCAACAACTGGTACACCATCGGACGACAGGTTTGTAAGGTAATCGGGCTGATCAGACTTAAAGTTATAGAGATTTTGAATATCCATGTATATGCGGAGCGTCCATTTGTCGAAAAAATATTGTTTATCGACCCTCATGTCGAGTTGGTGGAAGCTGCCCAGACGAAGTGTGTTGAATTTTGCATAATCGAGGTAGCCTCTGCCACGGGCGTCCCATGCATCCCGCTGTGAAGATAGCGTCAGGTCGTATGGGGTATAGGGTGCCCCACCTACAAAGCGCCATTTCAGACCGAGGTTCCAGTTCCTGCTGAATTGCCGGGTTGCTGTCAGGTTGATGATATGTTTATTGTCCCATGCCGAAGGAACATATTCATTGTTCTTATTAGTAAACTCACTGCGAACCAGTGTATAACTGAGGATAATGCTGAAGCCCTTAAGGTCACGTGTCCGGGCGAGAAATTCCATGCCGTAAGCCCTTCCTTTAGAATCGGGTGTTACAGCTTCGTCACCATAAACGCCAAAGTCGATCGATTTACTGGCAAGGGAAACTGAATCGGAGAGGGAGAAAGGGTATTTGTTATACACTTTGTAAAATCCCTCGACAGTAATCTGGCTCTTTTCGTTGGGTCGGTATTCAATTCCAGCCACAACATGATCTGCCTGAATATAAGTAATACCGTTATCACGGTTAATCATGATGCCACCCGGATTACGATAGCCGAGTGTAGTATACGGGGGGAGTTGATAAAAGCGGCCGACATTGACGTTGGCCGACCATTTCTCAGCTAACATGTATGATGCGGAGAATCGGGGTGATAGCTGATCAAGCGGGTTGCTCATCTCCTTGCTGTAATCGGTTGCGTCAACGCGGGCACCGAGGCTGAGGGTGAGACGGTCGTCGAGGAGCGTTCGCGTTGCCTGACCAAACAGGCTTCCCTTGAAAATATCCAGGCTGGTTTCATAGTTGAGGTCGTATACCTGATTGGCACCCGTTACGATCTTCTGGAAAGTATTGTTGTAATAACGAGCGTATTCGCCACCCACACCGAAATTGAACCTGTATGCCCCTTGTATATTGGTGCGCTCAAATCTGAATTTGTTTTCTATTTCATCGGATGTATAGTCGAGAGTCTTCTTTAATTCGTCCGAGTTATCATTGTCACGGTACTTGTCAGATAAGTTTCTCAGCATGTTACGACTCAGTACCCAGGTGTCATAACCATTCGATCTGAAATGTTTGTACACAGCCCCAATAGCGTAGTTCCACTGCGAGGTTTCGGGAAGGTAGCCCAGGAGGTAACGTTGTTTCTCATCAGGGTTTTTAATATCCAAATTCAGAACCGATTTGTCAAGCGCACCAATGCTTATGATACTCAATTCATTATGTTGATCAAATTTAACTTTATATTTTAGCTGGTAGTCGTTGTAGGTAGGTAGAAAGGGTAGGCCGATGGCGCTGAAAAGCAGTTGCAGGTATGAGCGTCTGAAGGAAAATACAAATGAACTCTTGTCGCTCAAGGGTCCGTCCATGGCAAGAGCTACATCGGAGGCTCCGATGGTAGCCCGGAAACCAATTTTATCGGGATTGCCATCCATTTGCTTCATTTCAACCATCGAACTCAAGGCATTGCCTCTGTTGGCAGGGAAGGCTCCTGAATAGAAATCCACCTCACGGATGAAGTCTACATTTACTATTCCTACCGGCCCTCCGGAGGCACCCTGCGTAGCGAAGTGATTGAGGTTTGGTATCTCGATGTCGTCGAGGAAGAAGCGATTTTCAGATGGGCCGCCTCCACGAACGATCAGGTCGTTGCGAAAAGCTACTGAAGAGGCAACTCCCGGCAGAGCCTGAATAACCTTGGAGATGTCGCGGTTTCCCCCCGGATTTTTTTCAATTTCAGAAATATCCAGCCGACGCATCGAAAGTGGGCTTTCTGCCCGTTTTTCAAAAGGAGAGGCTTTGATCTCCACTTTCTCGAGATTGATAAAGAGGGGCTTCAGCGGTATAACAACCGTCACCGTTTTGGCAGTAGTTACCAGAAAATCTTCGCTTACGAATATGGCATAACCTACCATGGAGGCCTGTAACCTGATAAACCCAGGATCGACGCCGGTAAACATGAAGTTGCCTTCGAGATCGGAAACAGAGCCGATGGTGGTACCATAGATGATGATATTTGTAAAAGGAAGCGGTTCGTTGGTATAAGTATCAAATACACGCCCTTTCACCACTCCTTTTTGCGCAAACGAAGAGATGCTCGAGAAGAACACTATCATCTGCACGAGTGTTAAAATGGTTTTTTTTAATACCTTGGTTATGTAGATTATTTTATGTTTTCCAAAAGTCATTAAGGGTGGGTTGAGTGAACTCAGTGATACTGAATTGTGAATGAAAGACTTTGATAGCAATTCAGTTATTATCAACCGCAAAGGTAAGCCGTGCTGGCTGTAATCCGGACAGATCGGCATTGATTTCTTTTTTTCAGGTTTCTTCATTCGCATCACTGGGAGGGGGGTAGTTGAGTAATTGTCCTTTACTTTATTAAACATAAGATGCCATAAAGTTGTTCCAGCCATCATTGACCAGTAATACCCGCTTCGGTTATTTTATTGCAGAAGTTGTAGAAAACGACGGACTTCCTGGTACCACTGGGTATATCGTTTTGGAATAGAAGCAGATAGCTATTGGATGATTTCCAATCACAGAGTTGAAGGATATTTCCCATATGATAAGCGATTTTCTATGCCCAGCGTAATTTATAACACTACAATATGGAAATGTATTTGTTTTATATGAGGATAGTTTAAACCACATTAATGCAATTATTTATATTTATGTTTGCAGCGTGCCCTCATTGTTATTTATTACTTTCTGTTTTACAAAATACAATGATGACGGCCTTATTCCTGCTGGATTAACCCTTGTTGTTTATAAGTATTTCTGGTGACAGAATTAGTTTTAGTATCAGCAAACCAAGCAACCGGAAAGATAGAACGATCAATTGAAGGTTTAAAGGGCAATGATTTTATTATGAACCCTAACAATACTTCAGGAGATATGATTGCTAATGATCCTCACCAGCTCAAATCCTCGACGCAACGGGTGATGCTCAAAAAAAAAGAAAAACTCCGATGTCCCGGAATCTCTTCGCACTGCGTTCTCAGGCCGGCCAGCTAATCGCCCTTGGAACAGGCTCCGAGGAGAGACAACACTGCCAAGGCGACATTTGCACAGCTCAATTTAAACGCCCGGGTGTTCAAACAGTGGCTTATATTGGCAGATAAGTGACATTTTAACGATTTGGATTTTTTTCATCCATCCCCGAATTTTTTACGGGTTTGGTATGATATTGGGATAACATGATGGAGTATCAAAAGAACTTATGCCGCATTTCAGACAAAAATCAAGCAAAGATCAACCTTAACCGTACGCTTCATCTACGGTTCATCTACGGTCCATCTACGGTTCATCTACGGTTCATCTTAGAAAATGATACATTTTATAAGCCTTACAAAGGCCGCAATGCACTGTATCCGGCTTTTCCGATATTCTCTGGTATTGAACGGGATTTAAGAATCAGGGACGTTGCAATTATAGTAACTGGATATAACGCCCAAAGGGAGTTGAATCTTCAATTAAACTATCAGTACCTGCAACAAATTATGACAAAGAAGACATAACCCACAAATACCCTGGCGCTGCAATTTTCAATCCGAGTTTAGATTCAAGTAAACGTGCTAAAATGATTACCTGTAAAAAAATCGCTGTATGATCGGGAAGTGATAACTACGGGATTCTATCACCAGTTAGTGCAGGTTTAGGGCGTGTCATGGCAGATGCTTTTACTTTTATTGATATCCGGTAGCAAGCAAAAGATTCTGTTTGTTTAACAGAATAGTTAAACAGGCCGATTAAGGGTATTCCGGTAAACACTAATAGCTCTGGCTCGCGCCATTTCATGGTTTACCATTGGTTTAGGGTAGCCAGGCAGACCATATTCGGGGATCCATTTGAGGATGTATTCATGTTTGGGATCAAACTTTTCCTGTTGTAATTGAGGATTGAACACCCTGAAGTAAGGTGCTGCATCGCAGCCACATCCTGCTGCCCATTGCCAGCCGCCATTGTTGCTTGCCAGTTCAAAGTCGAGCAGTTTTTCAGCAAACCATGTTTCACCCCATCGCCAATCGATTAGCAGGTGTTTGGTCAGAAAGCTGGCAACAACCATTCTGACGCGGTTGTGCATCCAACCGGTTGCAGCCAGTTGACGCATGCCGGCATCGACAAGTGGGTAGCCTGTTTCACCGGCTTTCCAGCGCTCAAAATCGGCTTCGTTGTTGATCCACAGAATGCGGTCATAGGCTGGCTTGAAAGCTGATGAAATTACATGAGGGTAATGCCAGAGGATCATTTGGTAAAAGTCACGCCATATAAGTTCATTGACGAATGACGGGCTGAATTGGGCTGCTTTTAACAGCAATTGCCTGATGCTGATAGTGCCGAATCGCAGGTGGATGCCCAATTGTGAGGTTCCATGAAGGGCAGGAAAATCACGTTGTTCGGCATACCGGGTGAGAATATCCTCTTGAACTGCTGAGGCGGGAAATTTTACGCCTCCTTGTCGGAAGCCTATCTCTTCAAGTGACGGGATACAGGCGTTCTGCTGGCACCAGTTGCCCTTGTTGTGTTCAGGGAGCATTTTAACAGACGCCTCTGCCAATCGGCTTTTCCATTTATGACTGTAGGGAGTAAAGACAGTATATGGGGTGCCATTCTCCTTTGTTATTTCTTCCTTTTCGAAGATTACCTGATCTTTGAAGGTGTGAAAGGGGATATCGTGAGATGCGAGCAGTTTTCCGACTTTTTCATCTCGCTTCAGGGCATAAGGTTCGTAATCGTGATTGGCATAAACAGTCCCTATTTGGTAGCTCTGGATTAATTCCTGCCAGACTTTTTCTGGCGAGCCATGTTTGATCAACAGGGATGACCCGCGACGTTTCAATCTTTCGTTGAGAGCATTTAATGCCTGGGAAATAAATTCTACCCGGGCGTCTGATCTTGATTGAAGCTTTTGAAGTATTTCTGTATCGAAAATAAACACCGGTAATACCTCTCTGCCATCTGCCATGGCATGAAAGAGGGCGACATTGTCGTTTAAGCGGAGGTCACGGCGGAACCAGATGATTACGATGGACATGATTAGTTTAGATACTTAACGATTTAACAATCTAGCGCATGGAAAGTTATTCTCAGGGCAGGATAGGATAACCGCCCGACTTCCGCAAGTTGAATAAAGCTATTATTCAGGCGTACAGTATATTATCCTTCAATGCCAAGCTATTTAAAGACGTTCTAAATTAGCTTTTAGGAATTTGAAATCGATCGAAATAATGATATAATCAGGTACTTTTGTAACTTCAATCATCATCGGATACCCAAATTAAAAGAGTTTTTTATGAATCATTTTTTTCGCAGGAGCACGTTGCTGATCGTTGGCTTGATGGCCACAACAGCTTTGTGGGCACAGGATTTTGTCTACAACGATTCGCCTAATCCGCCGGGACTGCATGTTGCAAGTTCCGATAATCAAAGCATGAAACTGACCTTTTCTGTCGATCGGTTTTCTCTGGAAAGCATCGATGTGAAGGGTGAAGCCATGAAAAATATTGTTTTTTCCAACGCCTTTGTACCTGCCGATGAGGGGATGCCTAATGTGCCCTCTATCAGCCGTTACATTGCCATACCAAACGGGTCACGTCCTGTCGTTAAAGTGACGGGTGGTGCCATCGAATACATCTACGACGTAGACATCGCTCCGGCTCCACGACTGCCCCTTGACAATGATACTTCACCGTTGCTTTATGAAAAGAATCCTGCTATTTATAGCAAGAACGCCTATTTTCCTGAAGGCAACGTGTTAACCTCTGAGGTGACGACAGTTCGTGGTGTTCAAATGGTCATGGTAGCTGTGACACCCTTTCGCTACAATGCCGTAGCCCATCGGGTTGAGTTGGTTCGTGACCTTACGATCGACATCACCTTTCAGGGTGGTAACGGCCAGTATGGCGATAACCGTCTTAGAAGTCGCTGGTGGGATCCCATTATCAGCGATATGGTACTGAACCCGGAAGTATTGCCTGAAATTGACTACAATGCCCGTTTACAGGAAGGCCTGAACAATCCCACGGATGAGCAGGGTGCTGAGTACCTGATCATTCGTGGCTCATCGGCTACTTATGCTCCCTGGGCTGACTCCATCAAAAACTGGCGTGTCAGACAAGGAATCACCACCATGGTCAAGACAGTGGACGAAGTTGGGGGAAACACAGTGACAGCCATTGAATCATACCTTAACAATGCATACAATACCTGGACAACACCACCGGCAGCCTGCCTCCTTATAGGGGACTATGGAACCGACGGCACTGTCAACATCATGTCACCTATCTGGAACAACTACTGCGTATCAGACAATATCTTTGCCGATGTTGACAATGACCAGATGCCCGATATTGTGATGGCCCGTATTACTGCCAACAATGCGGCTCAGTTGGCCACAATGGCCAGCAAGGGCCTTAACTATGAGCGTAATCCGCCAACCAGTGCTTATTTCTATAGTCACCCGATTACAGCACTTGGATGGCAAACTGAACGCTGGTTTCAGATATGTTCCGAAACAGTTGGTGGCTATTTTCTTAACGTCCAGGGGAAGACCCCTGTCAGGATCAATGAAATATATTCAGGAACACCTGGCTCAGTGTGGAGTACAGCCACCAATACAAGCACTGTGGTGAATTATTTCGGCCCGAGTGGGTTGAACTATATCCCTAGCGCTCCTTCAACGCTCGGCGGATGGAGCGGTGGTAACGCTACCATAATTAACAATGCCCTTAATGCAGGAGCCTTTATCCTTCAGCATCGTGATCATGGCGGAGAAACCGGTTGGGGTGAACCTGACTATACCAACACCAGCATCAATGGTCTGACCAACACCGATCTTTCCTTCATCTTCTCAATCAACTGTCTGACTGGAAAGTATAACTGGAGCAATGAGTGTTTTACGGAAAAGTTTCATCGTTATACATACAACAATGTCAACTCAGGAGCCCTCGGACTGCTGGGCGCCAGCGAAGTATCGTACTCTTTCGTGAATGATACCTATGTCTGGGGTGTATTCGACAACATGTGGCCCGACTTTATGCCGGCTTATGGCACAACTCCGGCCTCGCGTGGTGTACTCCCTGCTTTTGGTAATGCTGCCGGGAAATACTTCCTGCAGCAATCATCATGGCCTTACAATACGACTAATAAAGAAGTTACCTATAACCTTTTCCACATGCATGGTGATGCCTTCATGCAGCTCTTCAGTGAAGTTCCACAAAATCTTACCGTTACACATGCTCCCGTGCTCTATGCCGGAGTGACTACATTTCAGGTAACGGCTCCTGCAGGTTCATTCATTGCCCTGACAGTTAACAATACGATAATTGGTACCGGAAATGGTACAGGTTCACCTGTAAATATCACCATCCCTGCACAGGTTCCTCCTGCCCAGATGATTGTGACTGTTACCAAGCAGAATTATCGCCGATATACAGGGTATGTGAATGTAGTTCCGGCATCCGGGCCCTATATTGTATACGATTCTCACACCATCAGCGACCCGACAGGAAACAACAATGGTCAGATGGATTTCGGGGAGA
>MEOA01000002.1 GCA_001768515.1 Bacteroidetes bacterium GWE2_42_24
CGATGCCCGTATTAAATATGTAGAAGCTGGTCAGGTGAAGCCTGAAGAGGCTCGTCCGAAAGAACAGATACTGCTCATCGATAGCAGAATTCAATCGCAGAAAAAAATCGATGAACAGGTTAGTCTGTTAATCCAACAGGGCGACAAGTTTCTGGCTGATAGCCTGCCTGATGATGCAATTACAGTTTACCGGCAGGCGCTGGCATTATTTCCTGATTACGAAATAGCAAACGCAAAGATTGAAGAGGCCGGGCTTTTCAAGGCCTCTTTGGCAAAGGCCGAAGCTGATTACAACAATTTTATTGTTGAGGCTGATAAATATTACAACGAGCAACGCTTTGATGAAGCAAGCGAGTTTTACAATCTGGCGCTAAATATTAAACCATCTGCAATTCACCCCAGAAACAGGATGGAAGCTATTGAAGCAGAAAGACTAAAGACCAGGAGCATAGCAGAGAATTATCAAAAAGCCTTACAGGAAGGGAACGATCTGGCAACGCTCGAAAAATTTCAGGGAGCTATCGAATCCTTCCGAAAAGCTATGATATACAAGCCTGGTGATTCTATAGCATTTAACCGTATAGCACAGATTGAACAGATTCTCAATGAGCGGCAAGATCGCGAACAGGCGTACAAAGGACTCATTGAGTTAGCAGGAGGCTTTTATCAAAAAAATGAACTGCAAAATGCAGTTGAAAAATACAAGGAAGCGCAACTTTTATTTCCAGAAAGGACACTGGCAGGTGAACAGATTGCTAAAATTGAAAATGAGCTCAACAGTATAAAGGAAAAACAGAATAACTATGACAATCTAATCGCAAAGGGCGATCAATTACTGTCGGAGCAACAATATGATGCTTCCCGAAATAGTTACAATGCCTCGCTTCAGTTTTGCCCCAATTGCCCCTACCCTGTCAATCAAATCAGAATCATCGACAGTACACTTATGGTTCAGGCTAAATTTGAACAACAGTTTCAGGATTTAGTTAACAGAGGTGACCAATTATTTAAAGCCGGAAATTACCTTACTTCACGAGAATTGTATGTGAAAGCTTCTGAAGTGCAACCAAATAACAAATATCCTCAACTGAGAATTGCAACCATTGACAGTTTGAACGAAGCCTCAAGTCAGCAGCTAAAAATCTACGACGAGCTCATCGTCAATGCCAACAATTACTATCAACAATCAATATTTGATGAGGCTTACGCGCTCTATGTAAAAGCAAATGGAATCTTTCCTAATGAGCAACTACCAAAGCAAAGGATGATAGAAATCGAAAATCGAAGATCTCTGGAAAACAAAAACCAACAACTTTTCCAGGAAAAGATGACACAGGCGGAGGAATTTTTCAGAAATAAGTATTACAGGGAAGCTGTGGAGACATTCAATGCCGCAAGAATCTACACCAAAGACCCCGGCATTATAGAGAACCGTATACATATGATTGACTCTATATTAACTATAGAGCAACTCGCTGAAACAAGATATCTTGACGCAATAAAAAATGGAGATATTGCATTTAATACAGGTGATTACGAGAATTCCAGGGCAGCTTTTCAGGAGGCATTAAACATTCGGCCTGAGCAATCCTATCCTTCTGAAAAGATTGCTTCGATCAATCAGATTTTTGCCAATCGCAAAGCAGCAATCGAATCAGCATATAATCAAGCCATTGGTGATGCCGATAAATTGCTTGCAGCCGAGCACTATGAAGAGTCAATTAAAGCATACCAAAGGGCACTCGAGCATATAGCTGCCGATTCATACGCTCTTTCAAAAATTGAGTATGCGCAGGCTGCCAATGAAGCTTTAAAAAACAAAAAGATCAGTTATCAGTTGCTCATTTCTAATGCTGATGCATTGTATAATCAGGGCGACCTTACGGGGGCACTGAAATTATACTCAGATGCATTGGAAGTCTTCCCCCTCGAACCTTATCCGGCAAATCAGCGAGATCTGATTACGCTAAAAATTAATGAAAGGATTGCGCTCGAAACGAAGTTCAACAGCTTAATAGCCAAAGCCGACATATTGTTTGATCAGGAGGATTTTCTGACTGCCGCTTCAATTTATGAAGAAGCCATCCTGCTGAAGGCAGATCAATATGCCTCCGAAAGGCTGGCAACTTCAAAACGCTACTTTTCAGAGATCAATCAAAAGAAGAAAATCTATGCTGATTTCATAGCCTTTGGAGATAATTACCTAAAGATAAACGATTTTCGTAATGCAATCAGGCAGTATGAAATGGCCTTTAATATTCTTCCAATGAGAAAAGAAGCTGTTGATAAAAAGGAAAATGCAATCAGGCTTTGGGAAACAGAGAAAAGCACCTTTGAAGGATACAGAAATTCTATCAGGCAGGCAGATAGTCTGGCTGGTACAAAAAAATACAATGAAGCAATCGCGATGTATGATGAGGCACTCACATACAAGCCAAACGATAACTACGCCATCAAGAAGAAGCAGGATATTATTAAGCAAATTGCAGACCACAATCAGCGGGTGAAAGATTACGAACGTTATATGCAACAAGCCGACAGTTTGTATGCGTTGGAAGAACTTCGCAGGGCCCTGCCCTTCTATGAAAAGGCAGCACGCCTGTTTCCCGAGGATGAATACCCTAAAGCAAGAATCAGTGAAATTGCAGGGATACTGAACCAGCCTGCTTCGGGCAGGGGTATCAGTTATTTGGATTTGATCAGAAAAGGTGATAGTTGTTTCGTGTTGAAGCGATATGAAAAATCAACTGATTATTACAATCTTGCTCAACAGGTTAAGCCAACCGAAGAATACCCCGTTATCAAACTTCAGGAAACCTTTGAGATTGTATCATCTGCCGACAAACATCCCTTGCTCAGTCAAAATACCCGATTGTACAATGAAGAAACAGCGAAGGTAGGCCTTCCTGCAAACATCGTTCAGAAAGATCGTAAGCAGTATTTGATAATCAGAACTGAAGCCGCTGATACATCTGATGTTAAACTGATTATCAATTATGGAGATAAGTATTCTGGTAATGGTGGCTTCGTATGCAGGGTTCCGGTTTCAGGCGGCTACGGTCTTTTCGTCGGCTCGCTTACCGACCAGAATGGCTGGTTGTTTAAACCAACCGACTGGATGAACTTCTACGCCGAGAATGGTAACATCGTAATCCTTGAGATTTCGATCATCACACTCCCCTGACCGGCAGCGATCCGAACCATAATAACCCTATATGTTCAAGCTTTCCTGAATTGCAATATCCAGGCTAAGGCTTCAGCAGCCTGTGTTATCAGTTAAATAACATACAGAAGAAATTCTTAGCTACATGACTCTCTGTTGCTTACCGCGATTCTCTGCACAACAATTGCATTATCAATATCTCGCGTTATTAGCCAAAGCCTATTCATTGAAACCAGCCAGAATGCATTTTTTATACATTTTCGTTCAAACTTCGTTCAATGAAATCAGCTAAACTGCAATTTTTTAGGCTTTTCATTCAAAATTCGTTAAATGAAATCAGGAAACATTGCAGTTTTTATGAATTTCGTTCAAACTTCGTTCAATGAAATTCGGCAAATTGCAATTTTTATATATTTTCGTTCGAACTTCGTTCAAAGAAAGTTAAGTAACCAAATTATACATTTCAAATAGGCTGATAATCAAGCAAAAGAGAGACCAAAGTTATACCAAAGATATACTAAAGAGGGAACAGAGCCTTTTTTTACATATCTTTTTATCGGATTTACAGTATGTTATGGGTAAGTTTGTAAAAAAATTTTAATAAGTAGTATTTAAAACATAGGGCTGCCATTTACATCGTAAGTCACCGGATATTGGATAATCATGTAACGGGAAGGGTATGCCATAAAAAATGACCTACATTGCGGGAGATATTTCTTTGAAAACCATTAAAAGGCATTTGAAAGCAAGACCTAAAACCGAATATTTATATATCTCAACCAATTTAGAGATTTGTCACAAACAAATTTGGTGTTATATTTGCCCGAATGGATTCTCTGTTGTTATCTCTTTTGCATGACAACTAAAAATAAGATTATCTTTCGGTAAGATATTTTCAAAGTAACTTCAAAATACAATAAAAAAAACTATCAGATCAGCGCATCTGATGTTGAATAACGTGCAACTTCAATAGATATATAGATTGGTTGATTCAATTTTCAAAATTTTAAATTATATATCATATAATATTGAAAAACAGAAACATGTGCAATTCAGACAAATACCTTATACAACAATTTTTCCTGTAAGTCAAGCAAAATAAATCTTTTTTTTCAACTTTTATTTAACCACTTTTGTTAACAATTACTTCACATAAAATTAGGATTTCAGGATAAATTTTATAGCCCTGACCCCGAAATAACTATCCGAAAAAACTGGCTACATGATTCCAACGGTGATCGAAAAAGACTATGCACAGGTTTGGGATAATTGTCTGAGAATCATAAAAGACAACATTCCTGCCCAAAGTTTTAAAACTTGGTTTGTTCCAATTCAACCAGTAAAACTTGAAAAAAATGTTCTGACGATTCAGGTTCCAAGTCCATTCTTTTATGAATGGCTTGAAGAGCATTATATTACCCTTTTGAAGAAAACAGTTAAAAAAGAGCTTGGGGCAGATGGTACCCTGGAGTATACCATTATCATGGATAGTTCTCAGCAGAACAGCTCTCCTTTTACCATCAGAATGCCAGCTTCCCACCGTAATGCCATCAGCAACCCTTCCGTTTCAATGCCACTCAATATTAACCATGAAGGAGGCTCAAAAGAAATTCCTAATCCATTTGTTATTCCCGGGCTCAAAAAGATTAAGGTCAATTCGCAATTAAACGATCGACTCAGTTTCGATAATTTCATAGAAGGCGATTGTAACCGATTGGCCCGTTCGGCCGGGTATGCCATCTCAGATAAGCCTGGCGTCACAGCATTTAATCCCTTTTTTATTTATAGTAATGTAGGTTTAGGTAAAACCCATTTATCGCAAGCCATTGGGATTCAAGTTAAAAACAATTTTCCTGACAAAACAGTTCTTTACTTGTCAGCAGAACAGTTTCAGCATCAATTCACCGATTCAGTACTGAACCGTAATCAGAATGACTTCGTCAACTTCTATCAGATGATTGATGTGTTGATTATCGATGATATCCATAATCTGGCTGGAAAACAGAAGACACAGGATGTGTTCTTTCATATCTTTAATCATCTTCACCAAAGGTCTAAACAGATCATCATCACAAGCGACAAAGCACCTGTTGAACTGAATGGGATTGAGCAAAGGTTGCTGTCAAGGTTTAAATGGGGCTTAGCAGCAGACCTGCAACTTCCTGATTTTGAGACGAGGGTTGCCATTCTGAAAAAGAAAACCTATAATGATGGCATCGAGATGCCAAATGATGTGATTGAGTATCTGGCTTATAACATTACATCTAATATCAGAGAGCTTGAAGGGGCACTGAATAGTATTATCGCGCAATCGGTTCTGAACAAGAAGTCAATTAACCTTGATCTGGCCAGAAGAATGGTTGATAAAATCGTGATTTGCAATACGAAAGAAATATCAATTGACTATATACAGAAGGTAGTGTGTGATTATTTCAGCATTTCTGTTGATGAACTGAACAGTAAAAGTCGTAAGCGTGACATTGTTCAGGCACGTCAACTTGCCATGTTTTTTTCAAAAGAGATGACCAAGGCATCACTTGCCACAATTGGCCTGCATTGTGGGAATAAAGACCATGCAACAGTTCTTCATGCCTGTAGAACCGTCAACAATCTTCTTGAGACAGACCGGCTCTTCAAAACCTATCATGATGAATTAGTCAGAAAAATTAAGCTCTGAAAACTTTCATCCATCATTTCTGTTTCAAATTGTGTCATGCAAGAATGATATCAACTTTAAAAAATTGAAATGAGAATTTTGATGGTATGCATGGGAAACATCTGCAGGTCTCCACTCGCAGAAGCAATTCTTAAGGATAAATTCAGAAAAAGCAACATTGACGTCATTGTTAAATCGGCCGGTACAATTCGTTTCCATGAGGGAGAAGGAGCAGATGCGCGTGCAACAGAAACCGCGAGCCAGCATCATCTTTCACTTAGCGATCACACAGCACGCGGTCTAACCAAACATGATTTGGTTGAGTTTGACAAAATCTATGTCATGGATGCCGCCAATTATCGTGATGTAAGGAAGTTTGCCGGTCAGGATTTTAATCCATCGCAAGTTGATTATATTCTGAATGAGGTTTACATGGGACAAAACCAGGAAGTGCCTGACCCCTACTATGGTGGAAAAGATGGTTTTGAAAATGTTTTTCAACTGCTTGATAAAGCTTGTTCTCAGATTGTCTTGAATATTAGAGCCAATTCTCTGGCTAATCGAAATTATAATCAACCATTATAGCCGATGCTTTTAGAAAAAATCCCTGAAAAAGAAGATGTACAGGAGGCGCTAACCAGGATATTACCTTATATCCATCAGACTCCAATTATGACTTCCAGTAATCTGAACGAGCTAACAGGAGCCAGATTGTTGTTTAAATGTGAGAACCTGCAAAAAGCGGGAGCCTTTAAATCGCGTGGCGCCTGTAATGCCATTTGGTCGCTCGATGAAGAGGATCTTGATTATGGCGTAGGAACACATAGTAGTGGAAACCACGCACAAGCCCTTGCCCGGGCGGCTGCTATCAGGAAGACCAAAGCTTATGTAGTGATGCCACGCAATGCCCCTTCGGTAAAAGTAGCTGCCGTCAGGTCGTATGGAGCCGAGATAACATTTTGTGAGCCTAATCTTTCGTCACGTGAGGAGACCTTACACCACATTCTAGAGGAAACGGGAGCCATTGAAATTCATCCTTATAATAACTATACAATCATTTGTGGGCAGGCTACCTGCGGTTTGGAGATATTTCAGGAAACGGGAACGCCCGATTTCATTTTAGCTCCGGTTGGAGGCGGCGGACTATTGTCAGGAACAGCTCTTGCAGCCCACTACTTTTCGCCGGGAACGAGAGTAATCGGTTGCGAACCAGCAGGTGCCGATGACGCTTACCGATCGTTTAAAGAAGGAAAAATACAACCCTCTTTCACACCCAGAACCATTGCGGATGGACTGCTCACCTCACTGGGAAGCCGTACATTTCCAATTATCAGAGAATACGTTCACGATATAGTGACAACCAATGAAGCGTCTATTATAAAAGCCATGAGGTTGATCTGGGAAAGAATGAAGATTGTGATTGAGCCTTCCGCGGCAGTGCCACTTGCTGCCATTCTTGAGGAGAAAATCTGCATAAAAGGAAAAACCGTAGTAATCATTCTCTCAGGAGGTAATATCGATCTGGAGAAGATCCCCTGGGTCACAAAAAATCAATAACATTGAAAGGCATACTATACCTTATTCCCACACCTATCGCACCCGATTCTGCCGATGCTTCGTTCACCGCTTTTGATCCGGCCATTTTGCTTCCGTTAAGGCACTTTATCGTCGAGGAGATAAAAACAGCCAGACGATTTCTTCGTAAACTATATCCTGATTTTCCAATTGACTCATGCCAGTTTACATTATTAAATGAACATACTGTTAAGGCGGATTATCCCGATTTGCTTCAACCGGCATTTGATGGTTTTAATATGGTCTTAATGTCAGAAGCCGGTTTACCGTGTGTCGCCGACCCCGGATGGCAGATTGTCGCGCTGGCTCACGAAGCCGGTATTAATGTAAAACCCATGCCAGGCCCTTCCAGCCTGATGCAGGCACTAATGGCTTCGGGTTTCATTGGGCAACAATTTGTCTTTCATGGATACCTTCCGGTAATACCTGCCCAAAGAGTAAACATGTTAAAACAGATTGAGAAAGATGCGCTGAACAAGCATTACACACAGATTTTCATAGAGACCCCATACAGAAATCAACAGATGTTAAACTCAATAATTAATGCACTGCGGCCTGAT
The DNA here is from genome assembly GCA_001768515.1 of Bacteroidetes bacterium GWE2_42_24. Lineage (GTDB taxonomy): Bacteria > Bacteroidota > Bacteroidia > Bacteroidales > TTA-H9 > GWE2-42-24. Next base: position 7,955 of record MEOA01000002.1, read on the forward strand.
ACAATGCTGTGTATTGCATCTGGAATCCAGACAGAACAAGAATCCATAGTGGTTCAGACAGTGGCCGACTGGAAAATGAATGACGTACGCTTATTGAAAACACCTTCGGTTTTTCTGATCTATTCGTGATTCAAAACACTTATAGAGTTTGCTGAGTGTAGCCTCACCATTTTTGAATAAAACCTTTAAGACTTTATTTAAAAATTAATTTACATATAAGCCTGATAAATAATTAGTTATAATTTTAAAGCGGAATCTATAAAATTTGTATATTTGCAATCTTTTGCTGGTTTGCCAGCGAATTCAAAAAGAGTGGCAAACAGAAAATTCTTAAAAGCTGAATTTCAATTCTAATAACCATATCATGAGGTTTCTACAGGAAAAACTATCAAAGTATGACATTCCCCAAAAAGCACAGCAGATGGGGTTATATCCTTATTTCAGGGTCATCGAATCAGAACAGGATACAGAGGTGCTCATTGGTGGGAAAAAAATACTCATGTTTGGATCAAACAGTTACCTTGGGCTTACCAGTCATCCACACGTGAAGGAGGGAGCAATCAAAGCTGTTGAAAAATATGGAAGTGGATGTGCCGGTTCCCGTTTTTTAAATGGAACACTTGACATTCATCTTGAGCTCGAAGAAAAACTAGCCGACTATGTAGGCAAAGAGGAAGCACTTGTCTATAGTGCCGGCTTTTTGGTTAATCTGGGTGTAATCAGCACAATCACAGGCCGGGATGATTATATCATCCTCGATGAGCTGGATCATGCATCCATCATCGAAGGAAGAAGACTGAGCTTTAGCCAGGCCTTCAAGTACAAGCACAACGATATGGCTTCGCTTGAAAAGGTACTTAAACAATGTGCTCCTGATAAAATCAAGCTAATTGCTATTGACGGGATTTTCAGCATGGAAGGCGACATCGTTAAACTACCTGAAATCGTAGAACTTGCTAAGAAATATAATGCCACTATCATGGTCGATGACGCCCATTCGCTTGGTGTAATAGGTCATCTTGGCTCAGGTACTGCCTCTCATTTCAATCTGACAGATGAGGTTGATCTGATCATGGGTACATTTAGTAAATCGCTCGCTTCAATTGGAGGATTCATTGCCAGCGACCGGGAAACGATCAACTACCTTAAACATAACAGCAGGTCCTTGATTTTTAGTGCAAGTATCTCACCTGCTTCAGCGGGATCAGTTCTGGCAGCACTGGAAGTAATTAAGGAAAATCCTGGCATGATTAACAAGCTCTGGGACAATACTCATTACGCACTTAAGAATTTCAAACAAATGGGATACGACACAGGAGTAAGTGAAACCCCCATTATTCCGTTGTATATACGTGATAACCAAAAGACTTTCATTTTCACGAAGATGCTTCTCGAAGAAGGTGTTTTCGTTAACCCGGTTGTTTCACCAGCCGTAAGGAGTGATTCTACGCTCATTCGGTTCTCATTAATGGCTACGCATACACAGGCTCAGATTGACAAGGCGCTTGATGCTATTCAACGCGTTGGCCGTAAGCTTCATGTATTACAATCATAAGTTAAATGAGAAAACAACATGAAAGATATTCAAATAAAAGAAGTTTTAACTGATAGCGAACTTAAGAAATTTGTAAGTTTTCCAATCCGGTTATACGCTGATAATCCTAACTATGTCCCCCCCATTATTGAGGACGAATTGCGAATTTTAAAAAGTAGTGAAAACCCGGTTTTCAAATATTGCAGGGTGAAGCTGTGGATTGCCATCGAAGGGAAAGAAGTTGTAGGCAGGGTAGCCGGAATCATCAATGAGGCATTCATTGACAAATGGGCTCGTCGTTATGCCCGATTTGGGTGGCTGGATTTTGTTGAGGATGAGGACGTGTCCAGGTGTTTGATAGAAGCCGTTGAAAAATGGGCTCTTGCCGAAGGGATGGAAGCGCTGAACGGTCCGCTTGGATTTACCGATTTCGATCCCGAAGGTATCCTTATAGAAGGCTTTAATGAAAAATCGACAATAGTCCAGCGTTACAATGCACCTTATTATATGACCTACCTTGAAAGAGCCGGCTATATTAAGGATGCTGACTGGGTTGAATACCAAATAACCATCCCTGACCATGTTCCTCAGAAGTTTACACGAGCTTCAGACTACCTGTTAAAAAAATATGGCTTAAGTGTAATAAAATTCAATAAGAAGGAAGAAATACTTCCTTACGTCAGAGAGGTATTTTCCATTATCAATGATATTTACGGGTTGATGTATGGTTTCGTACCTATTACCAATGAGTTACGCGACTTTTACATTAGCAGGTACCTCCCATTCCTCGATCCCGAATTGATGGCCATTATTGTTGATAAAGATAACAAGGTGGTTTCGTTCGGTGTTACGATGCCCTCCTTATCAGATGTGTTTAAAAAAGCCAACGGCAGCCTGACAAAATTAAAGGCAATGGCTTTAACCGGACTGAAAACTAAAACAGATACCGTTGATATGTATTTCATTGGTGTTCGTCCGGATTATCTTAACAAAGGTTTGAGCGCTGTTTTGATTAGTGAAATTGGTAAAAAACTAATTACCAGCGGTTATAAATACGCCGAAACCAATATGGAGTTTGAAAGCAATGAAGCTGTTCAGGCCCTATGGAAACATTTCACTGCCCGTCGCCACAAACGTCGCCGTTGCTATCTGAAATATTTTATCAATAGTACCCGAATCGAAGATAACATTTGATAATTAAATTATGGCCATAGAAATCCGGGAGGTGACTTCAGGAAAGCATCTTCGTGAATTTATCCGTTTCCCGTACAGGCTTTATAAGGATAATCCGTACTGGGTTCCGCCACTCGATTTTGATGAGAAATCAACATTGACCCATGGGAAGAACCCGGCCTTAAGTTTCTGCGATTTTAAGATGTGGATGGCCTATAAGGACAACCGACCGGTGGGGCGAATTGCAGGTATTATTAATCATAAAGCCAACGAAATCTGGCAGGAGAAACACGCCCGTTTTGGATGGATTGACTTTGACGATGATGAGGAAGTCTCGGCTTTACTCTTCAAAACTATTGAAGAGTGGGCTATAGCCCATAAGATGGAAGCTGTTCATGGCCCGCTGGGCTTTACTGATTTCGATAAGGAAGGGATGCTGATCGAAGGCTTCAGTGAGCTTGGGACGATGGCCACTAACTATAATCACCCATATTATCCTGTTCACACTGAATTGGCTGGTTATCAAAAAGACACTGACTGGATTGAATTTGAGGTGAAAGTACCTGAAGGGGTTCCTGAAAAGCACAGGAGAATTTCAGAATTAGCACTTAAACGCAACAACCTGACTCTTTATACAGCTAAGACATCCAAACAGATACTCCCCTATGCCTCTCAAATTTTTGATTTAATAAACCTGGCCTATAAGGATTTGTATGGATTTGTACCGGTGACTGACAAACAAAAGGAATATTATACAAAAACATACTTCAGTTTTATCAAAGCAGAATATGTTCCCATCATATTAAACAAAGATAACAAGGTTGTTGGTTTTGGAATAACCATGCCATCATTGAGTAAAGCACTTCAAAAGGCCAAAGGGAAACTATTTCCTTTCGGATTTTTCTATTTATTAAAGGCCATGCGGAATAACGACCGTGTCGATTTTTACCTGATGGCTGTAGCTCCAGAACTCCAGAACAAGGGGGTAAACGCTGCCTTGTTTACCGATTTGATCCCAAAATACATTAATGCCCGGGTAAAATTTGCCGAGACCAATATCGAGCTTGAGGACAATCAAAAAGTAACCAGTCAATGGGAGTATTTTGACCGGCGTATGCATAAAAAAAGAAGAGCTTATATTAAGCACCTCCTTAAGTAAAGGTTCGTTGCCAATTAATCAGGAAGCGGGTTATAGACGGGTTGTCTAACCAACTAATAAATTCCTTAATTTTGCGGGAACCGAAAACTTAGACGGTTTTCGATTAAATTTATTAATTCATTCGATTCTAAAAGCCTAACGGTTTATTAATTAGTATTCATGGAAAAGAAAAAGCTTATCTACCTCGACCGCAACGAGAATCACTACGGTCCTGCACCACGTTGTTTCAAAGTGCTTAGCAAACCTAATTTCAACAAACTTAGTGCTTATTCACGAGATTTCTCACGTGGCATCAAAAGCAGACTATCTGAAAGGCTTGCACTTGACTTCGGGATTGAAGAGAGTCGCGTATTGTTGGGATACGGTGGTGAAGATATTCTTAAACAAATAGTACATTGTCAGCTTCAAAAAGGTGATAAAATTTTGATCCCGGCCTATTCATGGTGGTATTATAAAGCCATTGCAGAAGAGGTTGAAGGTGTTAAAGTAGAATATCCTTTAACTAAAGGAGAAAAGACATTCTACTATGATGTAGATGAAATGATTCGCCTTGTAAAGACCGAAAAGCCAAAAATGATACTAGTGGCATCGCCAAACAATCCAACGGGAAATGCCATTGATTTGAGCGAGTTAAAACGTTTTCTGAATTCTACCGGTGATGCAGTAGTAGTAGTTGATGAGGCCTATACCGTTTTTGCCAATCCCGACACTTCTTATGTAAAGGAGCTTGTAAATAATTACCACAATCTTTTAGTAGTCAGAACATTTAGCAAATACTATGCACTTGCGGGTATTCGTATCGGGTTTGCCCTCATGGGAACGAATCTGGCTAAATTCTCACGATTCTCGGCTCGTTACCTCGGCTATAACAGGCTCTCAGAACGTATCGCCCTTGCGGCCCTCGATTCTGATGATTACTACAGCGAGATGAGGGTTAAAATGCTGGACGATATAGAGATGTTTTTTAATGAATTCAGTGCCTTACCGGGCTTTACCCCATATAAATCACTGGCCAATTTCATCCTTGTTGAAATTCCCCAGGAAATCAAGGTTCCGCTGAAGAACCATTTACTCAGCAAAGGTCTTGTGATTAAATTTATGGATGAAGATAACCTTCGGAGCCATGTCCGCATCTCGATTGGTACTCAGGAGGAGAACCGCATGTTGATGGATGCCGTGAAAGAGTTTGTGAATAGTTAGCAAATGGGATTATCATGGCTTACCGAGTATAAGAATTCCCTAAAGGCGTTGGAAATAGAGGAGTTTTTCGATCTCGTTTTCTACAGGCCTCTCGGATTTCTGGTAGTGAAAGCGGTGTCAAGAACAGCTATCACACCTAATCAGTTAACATACACAGCCTTATTTTTTGGCGTTATTGCCGGAATTTCCTTTTCCTTTGGTACGAAAGAAGCATTTGTACTCGGAGGCCTTTCCTATCTGCTTTTTGATGTATTTGATTGCAGCGACGGCCAGCTTGCCCGTTTGAAAAGAAACGGCACGCTTACCGGCAGAATTATCGACGGTGTGGCAGATTATCTGGCAGGCATAGCTGTATATATTGGAATTTGTTTTGGTTATGTTGCAAACACCGAGAACCGGTTATTATGGTTTATACTTTTGATCGTTGCCGCTGGAAGTCACATTGTCCATTCAATGATTACCGACTTCTACCGGCAACGGTTTATCAGGTATGGATTTGGAGAGAAGAGTGCTTTGGGAAACAGCGATGCACCCTACATAGATGAACTAATGCGTCTTAGAAAAGAAGGCGGATCAAAATTTAACAGGGTAATACTCTCAATTTATCTGGCCTATTCATCCCGGCAATCAAAGATAACACGCAATGAATCAGTAACTGAATCTAAATTCACTGTTACACCCGGGGTGTATTATCATAATAATGCGGCGATTATGAGGTCGTGGACTTTTCTGGGACCGACAACTCAAATTACATTTCTTGTAATTACCGCCCTGTTTTTTCGTCCTGATATATATATCCTTGGAATGATTTTTGGATTTAACTTATTGGCGATTATACTGTTCATCTGCCAACAGGTAATTGATCGCCGGCTGGCCAAAATTGTATAATTTATGATTAAAGTTGTAATCCTTGCTGCCGGAATGGCTCGTCGTCTTCAACCACTTACCAATTCAACGCCTAAGTGTTTACTGCCGGTCGGGGATAAAACACTTATTGACCGGGCACTTATATCTATTAAAGCTGCCGGCCTTTCACATGTTGTGATTGTGACAGGCTTTGAGGCAGATCAAATCAAAAAACATTGTCAATCGCATTATTCAGATATAAACTTCGAGTGGATTCACAATGAACGCTTCGAAGAAACCAACAACATCTATTCGCTCTGGCTAACTAAAGAAACGATGAGCGGACATAGTCTGTTATTGCTCGACAGCGATATCATATTTCATCATCAGATACTTACAAACCTATTGGAGAGCAATTTTGAAAATTGTCTTGCTTTACGGGAATCTGACAAGCTTGGTGATGAAGAAATTAAAGTCACGGTTGATGAAGAAGGATTTGTAAAAGCCATCAGTAAAGTTGTTGACCCAAAACAGGCGATCGGTGAATCGCTTGGAATAGAATTATTCGGAATTGGGCTGACTTACAAACTTTTCAGATGTGTAAATGAACTCATCGTGAAACAAGGGCGTGATAATGACTTTTATGAAGTTGCGTTTGAAAAGATTATCTTTGAAGGCGGTCAGATAAAGCCTGTTTCAGTAGGCTCACTACCCTGTATGGAAATCGATACAGCCTCAGATCTTCAGGCAGCCTTTCCTCTGTCCATTCAACTTGATCATGAATAATAGCTGAGCAAATGACACAAGCACTCCTAACGATAGCTGTCATCGGATTTGTTGCCGGATTTATCTTTTCGATGCCTGTGGCTGGCCCTATCAGTATTCTGGTAACAAGTAATGCACTGCGTGGAAGATTGAATTTCTGCATCCATGCAGCCTTGGGGGCTTCCATTGCAGATCTCGTGTATGTTTTCCTTGCTGTATTGGGTTTGACGGAATTATATAATTTGTACCGACCCGTTATCCCCTATATTCTTATTGTTGGCGCCATTTTTTTGTTTTTTTTAGGATTAAAAATCGCCAGAACCCAATTGGATATCGAAGAAAAGGAGAGACAGCTAAATCCTGATGCCGGCAAGAAAAAAAACAACGGATTTGTAACAGGCTTTCTGCTTAACTTTCTTAACCCTACCCTTTTTTTAGGCTGGCTTACCAGTTCATTTATCACCATCAGTTTTGTGGCCTATATGGGTTTTAACACGGGTGGCTTAGACAAGATGTTGACAAAGAATGTCGAAAACATCAATAAAACTACAGTATCTGGTGACTCAGCACAATTAATATCAACTGATTACGTCTTCATAGATAAAGCAATCCAACGTGAAGAAATTCCACCCAAGGTGAGTGCTGATCCGAGTTTCCCATTTATTATCAGTGGCTTGTATGCCTTCTTCCTTTCTCTTGGTAGTGTCCTTTGGTTTTATCTCTTTTCGGTGTTTCTTGTACACAACCGCAAGCGGATTAAATTACAATATCTTTCATGGCTTGTGAATGGACTGGGGATATTGTTGTGTGGCTTCGGCGTGCTGCTGGCCTACAAGGCGATTTGTAGCTTTATATAGGAAGGATTATCCACTGACTCACTTCAGTTGCTCCATAGAAATCATACTTATATTTGCAACCGATTGTGATATAACGGCTCAAGCAACCTGACAATCAGATATATAATCAATTATGAAGCTTTTAATAATAGCAGCAGGCGAAGGCAGCCGGCTTAGGCAAGAGGGAGTATTAACTCCAAAACCATTAATTGAAATTGATGGTATTCCATTAATAGAAAGACTTATACAGCAGGCGATTGAACATTCTTTTTCCGAAGTTTGCATTATAATTAATGATTTATACCATGAGGTAAAAACTTTCATTACAACTAAAAGTTTTCAGATTCCAATTCAACTGATAGTAAGATCTACCACCAGTTCTCTCCACAGTTTTTACGAATTACGCCATTTCATTAATAATGAATCATTTGTACTTACAACAGTTGACCCGGTTTATAAAACTGAAGCTTTCTCCGGTTACCTGAATTATGTTGATGAAAACGATAATCCACTAGGGATAATGGCACTTACTCAGTATGTTGATGATGAAAAACCTCTCTGGGTACTTACTGACGCGAAGATGAGTATCATGGCCTATCAATCCGAACAAGGAGATGCTGTATATGTGAGTGCAGGCTTTTACTTCTTCAAACCAGAAGTAATCAAATTTCTGGAGATAGCCGTTTCTCTTAATATGTCTAAAATGAGATCTTTCCAACAATTTCTGCTTGATAAAGGCAATCTGCTTTTAGGTTTTGACATGGGAAAGGTAATTGATATTGATCATGTTAATGACATTATTGCTGCCGGGGAAATGCTTAAAGAATAATTTTTTTTGTTTTCTTAAAAACTATTTACACTTTAAAAGTTTTTTTAGTACTTTTGTATCGCAAAACAAAATTGAATGGATATCAAGGCGAGGATAATTGAGACGGCTATTAAACTTTTTTTGAAATTCGGAATCAGAGGGGTTACCATGGATATGATTGCCAAGGAAGCTGGCGTTTCGAAGCGAACGATCTATGAGAACTTTAAAGACAAAACCGAGGTTTTGGAGACTTGTCTTTTGCATATGGATCGTTTAAAAAACGAGGAAATGATTAATTTGAAAACCGTAGGTGGAAACATTATCGATACCATATACCGATTAGCTAATCATCACATAAAAGACTTGCAGTCTATCAATCCATTATTCTTTCATGATTTGCAAAAAATCTATCCGAAACTCTGGAAAAACTCCCTTGACAAGAAAGACAAAGATGGACTATCAGAAATCCATAAACTATTCAGAAAAGGCATTAATGAAGGGCTAATAAGATCAGACATCCACCTTGAAGTAGCAAGCAGAGTCATGCTTGAACACTTTAAGCTGGCATTGACCCTTGAATTACAACGAAACCGGGGTTACGACAGAAATATACTGTTCGAGAACATTATACTGAATTATTTCAGAGGGATTGCCACAGAAAAGGGGCTTGATATTCTAAAGAGCTACCAGGCTACGACACAATAAAAACAGAATAGCAATGAACTTAAAATTTGCCGCAATAGCAAGAGGACAGCGATATTCCCCAAATCATATCGGAAACGATGCCCAGATTTTAAAACTCACCATCAGGCACATTGAGGAAGCCGGGCATTCGGTTCAGGTATATGATGAAGATAGTATCACACCTGAACTTGTTTCGGAGAATTACATTTTCAATATGATCAGAGGGCGCTATGCCCTTACAGTACTTCAGCGACTTGAAGGACAAGGTGCTCTGGTGATTAACCCAACAAGTGGCGTTAAAAACTGTTACCGTTCACGATTAGCCAAACTGCTGCCAAAGGCTGGAATTCCTGTTCCTGCCGGAATATGTGTTTCAACTTCAACTATGAAGTTTGACCTTCCGATTAAAGCCAACCCATTTACCGCTTGGGTAAAACGGGGTGATGTGCATGCAATTCACCGTGAAGATATTACACAAGTTTATAGCGAAAATGAACTCTATGGTATTCTTAGGGAATACCACAGAAGGGGAATAGAAGAGGCAGTTGTTCAGGAGCATGTTGCAGGCCCTGTTGTTAAGTTCTATGCGGTGAGGGGAAGCGGGTTTTTCCATTGGTATTTTCATGAAGGAACCGGCAAAGCTGAATTTAACACAAAACAACTGGAAGATATTGCAGAAAAGTGCGCAAATACATTGAACGTGGACATTTATGGAGGTGATGCCGTAATCGGAAGCGATGGAGCAATATCTATTATCGATCTTAACGACTGGCCTAGTTTCGCACCTGTCAGGGATGTTGCTTCAAAACACATCGCTGAATTAATTATCGGAAAGGCCGTTGATCACGAAATAAAAAGCCCTTCATTTAAGCAAAAAGCAGGATGAAACAAACTGTTAGTCAGACATTAAAATCATCAGATACAGAGGAATTTATCGATATTTATTTCTATCGAAGGATCGGCTATTGGGTAGCCAGAGCATCTGCCGCTGTAGGTATTACACCAAATGCCATAACAATTGTGAGCATTTTCTGGGGAATTCTGGCAGGTCACCTGATGATGTATGAAGATATTTGGATCAACCTGCTGGGCGTACTTTCGTTAATCATCGCCAATACCCTTGATAGTGCCGATGGCCAATTGGCAAGGATGACAAACAACAAAACACGGCTTGGACGTATCCTTGACGGACTGGCAGGGAACATCTGGTTTGTCAGTATTTACATCCACCTTGGATTAAGGATGCAAAATGAGGGAATGGGTAGCTGGATATGGTTGTTGGGAGCTTTTACCGGTCTATGCCATGTTTTTCAGGCAGCTATTGCTGATTACTACCGCAACGGGCACCTCTTTTTTATTAAAGGAGAAGGAGGCAGTGAATTTGACAATTCACAATCCATGCAGAAGCTATCAAAATCCCTGTCATGGAAGAAGGAATTTTTCTACAAGCTTTTTATGTCCTCTTATGTAAATTACACCAGGGAACAGGAATTATTTACCCGTCATATGGGGCTGTTGATTACCAAGGTACGTGATGCCTACCCTTCGGGTGTTCCACTTTGGCTTAGTACTGGTTTCGGGACTGATAACAAACCCCTGATGAAATACACCAATATACTCTCATTCAATACACGTGCCATTGCCCTCTTTGTAGCTGTACTGTCCGGTATTCCCATTGGTTATTGGATCTTCGAATTTACCGTTCTGAATATTGTTTTGATTTATATGGTTTGGCAACAGGAAAAAATCAGCATGAGATACATTAATCTGGTTGATAATAATATAGCAACAACTGATGGGAATGAAGAATAAAACTACAAACCTGATTTTTCTCATGCTTGGAGGTGCTATCCTGATTTTTCTCCTCTGGGACTTCGGTTTCGAAAACATTTGGTCAAATGTTCATAAGATTGGATGGTGGCTTGCTCCTATTACAGGAATTTGGCTGATAATATATATACTCAATGCCCAGGCGTGGAAAGTAATTATAGGAAAAGATAATACTGTGAATTTCTTTCGGCTGTTATCCTTAAAGATCACAGGCTTTTCCATTAACTACCTCACACCAGTTGTTGGCCTGGCAGGTGAACCCTGGAAAATACTTAACATAAAAAATGAAATTGGAGTTGAAAAAGCCTCTTCTTCTATCATTCTGTACAACATGATGCATATTTTGTCGCATTTCTATTTTTGGGTAACAGCAGTAATCTTATTTCTTGTAACAAATATTCCTGAAGTAGTCACTACTCTTGTATTAGGATTCGTGTTGGCAATATTGGTCAGCCTAATTGCAGTATTTTATATTTGGCATTCAAAGGGCGTGGTATATTCATTACTCAGATTTCTTCGGGTAATACCTGGTCTTAAAGGTCTGGTCATCAAGATAGAATCAAAAGAAGACTCGTTAAAAAACATCGAAAATCAGGTTATAGAACTATACACTCATCGTAGAAAATCATTCTATCTCTCATTAAGTCTTGAATATATTGCTCGTCTGGTTGCTTCCCTCGAATTCTATTTTATTATGAGGGCAATATCTGTGGATATCTCCATTCTGGAGGCTTTATATATAAATGCAGCATCCTCTTTATTGGCAAATCTGTTTTTCTTTATCCCACTGCAACTTGGGACTCGTGAAGGAAGTTTATATATTGTTTATGAGAGTCTTAAATATACACCGGCTTTAGGCGTTTTTGTCAGTCTGGTGACAAGAATCAGAGAGTTTTTCTGGATCTTTATCGGTTTAATCCTGCTAAAAATAGGAACACCCGCCCAATATAGAACGAAATGATAATGAGAATGAAGCCTGGAGCTATCATATTTGATTTTGGAGGAACCATTGACACCAATGGGGTTCATTGGAGTGAGAAGTTCTGGGACAGCTATATTTATACCAATGTACCGGTAACAAAGACAGACTATGAAGAAGCGTATGTATCGGCTGGTGATAAAATGTTGCGGGGAATCGTAAAGCCAACATTTTCTTTTAAGCAAACAATTGAGGTACAAATAGACCTGCAATTAAATTGGCTGGTTAGTAAAGAGATTATTGATGCTGAAAGTGTTGACCAATACCTGACATCCATTTTGAATTACTGCTACGAAGATGTCATCAGAACGACCTCGTTTTTAAGGCCTTTATTGGAAAAACTGCACGAACATTATCCGATAGCACTGGTTTCTAACTTTTATGGAAATATTGGAAATGTATTAAAAGAATTTCAGATCGATCATTGCTTTGATCGTGTGATCGACTCAGCTGTAGTTGGAATCAGGAAGCCCGACCCTGATATCTTTCTTATGGGAGTTAACTTGCTGGGTGTACATCCTTCTGACACATTAGTTATTGGTGACTCCTACGACAGGGATATTGAGCCTGCTTCAAAAGCAGGATGCAAAACCGCCTGGTTAAAAGGAAGAAGCTGGAGAATGCAACCCGAAGGTGAGTTGGCAGATATTACAATTAACAATCTTCAGGAATTAAGTTTAATTCTTGAATTCTAAATATTTAATCTTTAAATAATTATTATCATGAATCCAAAAATAAGTAAACCCACTGGAAAACTTGGAGTTCTGATCGTAGGGATGAATGGCGCAGTAGCCACTACTTTTTTGTCGGGCACCATGGCTGTAAGAAAAGGCAAAGGTGTTCCGGTAGGTTCTCTAACCCAAATGGCTACAATTCGTATTGGGAAACGTGCCGATAACAATTTTCCAAAGATCAAAGACTTTCTTCCACTTTATGACCTGAAAAACATGGTTTTCGGAGGTTGGGATATCAGAGAAGAAAATGCTTATACCGCAGCAAAGATTGCCGAAGTGCTTAACGATAAAGATCTGGATAACGTACGTGAAGAGTTGGAATCACTAGTCCCAATGAAGGCTGTCTTTGATCAGAATTTTGTCAAACGACTTAGCGGAACATGGACAAAAGAAGCCTCTACAAAAATGGAACTTGTTGAGATGCTACGCAAGGACATTAGAGACTTCAAAGCGAAGAACAATCTTGCTGATCTGGTAACAATCTGGTGCGGCTCAACCGAAGTGTTTATCCCGATGGAGGAAGTCCACAGTTCAATCGAAAAATTTGAAGAAGGATTGCTGAACAATCATCCTTCCATTTCACCCAGTATGATGTATGCATGGGCTACATTGAAAGAGAATGTGCCATTTATTAATGGGGCTCCTAACCTGACTGTTGACATGGGTGCCATTTTTGAACTTGCTGAGAAAATGCATCTTCCTATCGCCGGGAAAGACTTCAAAACTGGTCAGACCATGGTAAAAACGGTTATTGCTCCAATGCTGAAAGTAAGAATGCTTGGACTCGATGGCTGGTTTTCAACTAATATTCTTGGCAACCGTGACGGAGAAGTCCTCGATGATCCGGGATCCTTTAAGACTAAGGAGGAGAGCAAACTTTCGGTCATAGATAGCATTCTGCAGCCCAAACTCTACCCGGAACTTTATAAGGATTACTATCATAAAGTAAGAATTAATTATTATCCACCGCGCAAGGATAATAAAGAAGGCTGGGACAATATTGATATCTTTGGATGGCTGGGTTATCCTATGCAGATAAAAATAGATTTTTTATGCCGCGATTCCATTTTGGCTGCTCCAATTGTATTAGACCTTGTATTATTGATGAATCTGTCTCAACGAGTTGGTTTTTACGGAATTCAGGATTGGTTATCATTCTATTTCAAGAGCCCGATGCACTCTCCCAACGTTGTTCCCGAGCATGATTTATTTATTCAACATGTAAAATTGAAAAACACCATGCGGGAAATAATGAATGAGGAGCCTGTAACCCACTTGGATGAAAAATCAAAGATTGATCGATAGATGCTAAAAACGAAATCCCGTATAGACCTGAGGTCTATACGGGATTATACTTCCTTAAGATCGGAAACAGACAGATAAGACAGACCTGTAACTAATCAGGAATAATACGTTCAGTTACTATCTTTCCATCTTCGAGTCCAATACCAGTAAGTTCCACCCAAGAAACTTTCATAGAGTTTTCAGGTTTAGCTTGAACAAATATCTTCGATAGAGCTGCTGGTTTTCCGTTGATCACAATTCGCCCCCGGTACTTCCCCTTTTGATCACGTTCAAGAATGACCTTTCGTGCCTGAAACGCCACTAACGATATTTCAAAAATTCCCTTTCCCGTCATTTTTGAATTGTACCCATAGGCCATCTTTTTTTGAAAATAATTCAAATCACTTCTTTCACCCATGTGATCAGTTTTATTAATCCAATATACCTTGAGGGGCTCTTCCGAATTTACCTTTCCATTTTTATCGATATTTAGATCATAACAAACAAGGTTGGCATTTTTCGAGCGGGCTATAAAGAACATCCGGATATTATCATCATTTAACATGGTATTATCCGGCATAAAAGAAGTCAATACTAATGCAAACACCATTGCCCCCGACATTGTAACGAAAAAAGAGACCGATCGTCTTACCATGATTAAAAATTTGTACAAAATTAGCAAGAAAATCAGTTATTTCGTCGTTTCGTTAATAAAAGCACTAAATTTGCAATCCTTTTTAATTAAGGTACTAATAAACCAGCTCAATCTTATTCAAATCCATTTGCCAATGACTCTCTTGAAGCCATTTAGAAGTTCTAAGCTCCTTCGAATTACCTTATTTCTCTCAATAGTTTTTCTCATTAACCTGAGTGCAATCGGACAGCAAACTGTTGTTACGGGAAAAATCACCGATGCTAACACCAACGAACCGATTCCCTTCGCCAATGTTGTATTAAAAGGAACTACGGTGGGGGCTACAAGTGATTTTGATGGCAAATACAGTATAACAACTACTAAACCCTCTGACTCACTTATGGTTTTAGTTGTTAATTACAAAGGCCGTACAAAAAAAGTAAAAAAAGGGATCTCGCAGAACATCGACTTTCAATTAGAAGGAGCCACCTTTGAGTTGGGTGAAGTTGTTATTAACGCAGGTGAAAATCCGGCAAATATCATTGTTCGTAAAGCACGGGAAATGAGGAATATATATAACATGGAAAAACTGGATGCTTACGAGTATAAAAGTTACGTTAAGACCGACATCAACATAGATAAAATTAGTGAAGGCTTTAAGAATAGCCGTGCAATGAAACCGTTTGCCTACATTTTTGACAGCCTCCAAAAGGCAGCAGGTGAAGACGGTAAAGTGGTACTGCCGTTTTTTGTCAGTGAATCACTCAATGATATTTATTACTTAAAAAACCCGAAACGCACAAAAACCATTGTTAATGGCAGCAAGATGACCGGGTTGATCCTTGACAACTTTCAGATATTTGAGCAATTTCTTGGAAAAGCTTTTCAGGATTATAACTTCAATGATAACTTTCTGAGAATATTCGACCGTTCTTTTATCTCCCCTATTGCAGCCGGATCATTCGCCTACTATGAATATTACATCATGGATACCGTGATGATCGACAACCATCAGTGTTTCGAGCTTAAAGTTAAATCAAAGCGGCCTCAGGAATTAGCTTTCAATGGTACAATGTGGATTGCTGATTCAACCTTTGCCTTGCGCCGGGTTGACTTTGAGATTCCACCAAACGCAAACTTTAACTTTATCGAACGTTACAAGATTCAGCAGGACTATGAGAATGTTGGCCTTGAGGCATGGCTGCCTACAAAAACGCGCGTACTTGTCGATATGCAGGAATTTGGTGACAGTACCCTCGGCTTGATTGGAAAGTTTTATGTTGCTAATAAAGAGTTTGTCCTCAATCAACCCAAAGATTTGAAATTTTATCGCGACAACATAGAAGTTGTTGAAAACAGCATGTACCGCGGAGATGACTATTGGGCAGGTGAAAGAAGAAAAATGATCACTGACGCTGTCGCCGTCGAAAAATCGTATGATGTAATCGACTCATTAAGACAGTCTCCTAAGATGACAAGGATTAGAAAAGCCATCCGAATCATTTGGGACGGCTATTATAATTTCGGTAAATGGCAGCTTGGGCATTGGTACACCATGGTTGGCAATAATAAGGTTGAAGGATTCCGGTTGCAGGCAACCGGCCAGACAACCATCGACTTCAGTAAAAAATGGATTTTAAAAGGTCATCTGGCATACGGATTCAAGGATACTAAATTTAAGTACAACGGGCAGGTTGAATACTACCTTAACCGCAATCGATGGACAAAAATTGGTGTAAGGCATCAATATGACATGGAACGACTTGGTATTGATCCAGATTTCCTTGAATCCCACGTTTTTCTAAACTGGCTATTTATCTTTTCATCTCAGTTTGGATACCTCGAAAGAATGAGCCTTACCAATCAAACACGTTTTTGGTTTGAAACTGACCACTGGAGAGGATGGAATTCCAAATTCATGGTCACATACAGACATTTCCAACCAGCAGGAAATTACCATTTCGCCTACTTTGATGACAACAACAATGTTCATGATAACTACCGAAACTCCGAATTTACTTTTGTAACAAGCTACTCTGCCAAACGCGTATGGCTCGTTGAAAACAACTGGCGTATCGGGGCAGAATCAATGAGGTCGCCAACATGGACATTTAAGGCGGTTCTTGGTTTTAAAGGAATCCTTGGCAGTGATTTCTCGTATCAGAAATTATCGCTAAACGTAGCACAATTTTGGAATACCGGATATTTAGGTCGGTTAGATTATTCGATCACTGCCCAAAAGGTTTTTGGGCAGGTACCTTATCCAAGTGCTATTATTTTTCAGGGGAATGAACCAATCTTTTCGTCAGAAAAAAGTTACAACCTGATGCACTTCTTTGAATTTGCCGCCGACGAATCTATCGAAGCTATTTTTCTTCAACACTTCGACGGTTTCTTCTTCAATCGGGTCCCTTTGCTCAAGAGATTAAAGCTACGAGAAGTCGCCGGTCTGAATATTATTTTCTCAAGGATGTCTGACAAAAACAACTTCCGTACTGTCAATAACCCTGACGGGCTACTACCAGAAACAGATGACGGCATTGAAGTTACAAAATTCAGAACAATGAAACCAGAGAAACCATATGTTGAGATTTCCTATGGCATTGAAAACTTATTTAAGGTTGTAAGAATTCAGGCTTATCATCGTCTAAGTTATCTCGACAAGGGACCTGATGGAAAAACTGTTTTCCCATTTGCAATAAAAGGCTCCTTTATTTTCAGACTTTAAAAGATGATTGAACAAATACTCAACATTCAGAACCTTAGTAAATCTTATGGTTCTATTAAAGCACTTAACCAATTAAATCTCACCGTCAATCGGGGTGAGATTTTTGGCATTTTAGGACCTAATGGCAGCGGAAAGACCACTACGCTCGGAATAATATTGGGTGTTACGCTGCCCAATTCCGGCTCGTGTACATGGTTTGGGGAGAAGCCGTCAGCCTATCTTCGGACAAGAATTGGAGCGGTACTTGAGCAACCCAATTTTTATCCCCATCTGACTGCCAGACAGAATCTGCGTGTTGTAGCTAGAATCAAAGGCGTACCTCACTCAGATATCATGCGCGTGCTTGCCATTGTTGGCCTTGAGCACAGAGCTGATCACAGGTTTAAGACCTTTTCTTATGGGATGAAACAACGTTTGGCTATTGGGGCAGCATTGCTGGGCGACCCTCAGGTATTGATTCTTGATGAGCCGACAAACGGGCTGGATCCTCAGGGTATTGCAGAGATCAGAGAACTGGTCATTCGTATTGCTTCCCGGGGAATTACAATCATCATGGCCAGCCACCTTCTCGATGAAGTACAGAAAGTATGCACAAATGTGGCTGTGCTTCGCACCGGTAAGTTGATTTATACAGGACCGGTTGATGACATGGTGGGTGAAACTACCCGGCTCGAACTCGTGGCTCCTGATATGACTGCATTGCATGCCGCCATTTCTGAATTGGATGGCTTAAACGAAATTACAGTAACCGGGGGAAGATTAGTTGCTAATTTTAATCATAAAGTTGATCCGGCGGCTGTCAATAAGGCACTTGCCGAAAAGGGGATTTACCTTTCACACCTGGCAAGGCAACACCGTTCGCTTGAATCCCAATTTCTTGAATTACTATCTAACCCTGAAAAGACAAAGGCATGATTAAAAAACTTTTAACCATCGAAATGCTCAAAATTGGCTCTTATCGCCTCTTTTGGGTGCTGATTTTCATTCTGGCTGCAGGCCTGGCCGCATCTTTCTGGGGTGTTGAGAGTATTTTACAGGAAGCAACTGATGATGCACGCCACAACTCCCCCATTCCAATTCCGGATATTTCGCTCTACAGCTTCCCCGGAGTCTGGCATAACCTTACTTTTATGGCAGGAACAAGAATGTTTCTGCTTCTACCTGCCTTTGTCATAATTCTACTGGTTACCAATGAATATACTTTCCGTACTGTCAGACAGAATGTCATTGATGGACTGAGCCGCGATCAAATTGTTTCTGCAAAGATCATGTTTGTTATACTGATAGCCTTCTCACTAACCCTCTATGTTGCAATCAATGGTTTGCTTTTGGGCATGCTCCATACCCCTGTTCAATTATGGGGAACCATTTTATCGAAGAGTTGGTTTCTTCTGGCATTTTTCCTCGAAGTATTAGGTTTCTCAATGCTTGCCATGATGATTGGTTTTCTGGTTCAAAAATCAATCTTTGCTTTGGGTATACTGTTTGTTTATTCAGTCATTGGCGAACCTATCGCTGTACATTATTCTCCTGAATGGCTCAAACCTTTGCTTCCGGTTAATGCCATCGCCAGATTAATTGAATTACCCAATAGTGCCATGATGAAAATATTTGGAATTCATTTCAATGAAAATATTTCCATTCAGGATGTACTTGTAACCCTTTTCTGGAGTACAGCTTTTTGTACTATCTCCATTTGGGTGGTCAGAAAAAGAAATCTCTGATCTGACCTTAAGAACATTCATACCCTTTCTAAATAAAGAAATCAACTCATTGTCTGAGTGAAAAAACCGGCTGTCCAATTGCCGGTTTTTTCCTTTTATTGCCTTCTTCCAACTTCTTTAATGCCTTATACAGAACGCATAACGGTAACATTGTTCAAATAATTACCGTAAATTTGCTACCGATATAAATCAATATGTCTTAAAAAAGAACAATCATGTATACCCCCGTCAGTTTTAATGAGGCCGTTAAGGTCATTAAATCAAACGATCATATTGTTATTCACAGTGTTGCCTGTGCTCCGCATAAACTTATCAACGCAATGGTCGAACGTGGCCAAAGCGGTGCTTTTCGCAATGTGAAGATACACCATTTGCATACAGAAGGGCCTGCACCATACGCCGGAGCTGAATTTGAAGGAATTTTCCAATTGGAATCCTTTTTCGTAGGCCACAATGTACGAAAAGATACCCAAGCTGGCTATGCCGATTACATTCCCGTTTTTCTGAATGAAACCCAGAAATTAATCCGTGAAGGCATCATCCCTGTTAATGTTGCCATGGTACAGGTTTCCCCTCCCAACAAGCACGGGTGGGTATCGCTAGGAACATCTGTTGACGCCACTCTGGCAGCAGTAGAAAACGCGGAGACTGTTATCGGAGTTATCAATCCAAAAGTACCCCGTGCATTTGGAGACGCCATGATCCACATGAGTCACATCGATATTTTCTGTGAAGACGACACACCACTTACAGAAGCAAAACCCGGCACGATCACTGAAACCGACAGAGCTATCGGTCGCAATGTTGCTGCATTGGTTGAAGATGGAGCCACATTGCAAATGGGTATCGGGGCCATTCCAAATGCAGTGCTTGCTGAGCTGGTTCATCATAAAAATCTAGGTGTTCATACCGAAATGTTCTCCGACGGACTATTGCCTCTGGTTGCCAAAGGAGTAGTTAATGGCGCTGAAAAAAGAATTGACCGGGGAAAGATTGTCTCAACATTTCTTATGGGCTCTAAAAATCTCTATGATTTTATTGACGATAACCCTGGCGTCCTGATGAAGGATGTCGGATACACCAATAGTGTTGATATTATCTGCAAAAACCCCAAAGTAACTTCCATTAATTCAGCTATTCAGATTGACCTGACTGGTCAGGTCTGTGCCGATTCGATCGGCACAAAGTTTTATTCAGGGGTGGGTGGCCAGATCGACTTTATTCGTGGTGCAGCTTCATCAGACCGTGGAAAGCCAATTATTGCCCTGCCGTCTATAACAGAAAAAGGAGTCAGCAAAATTGCACCCGTTCTTAATTTAGGGGCTGGTGTTGTGACAACCAGAGCCAACATCCATTGGGTGGTAACAGAGTATGGGGCTGTTAATTTGTACGGAAAATCACTTCAGGATAGGGCTAAATTATTGATAAGCATTTCCCATCCTCAACATCGTGAAGAACTGGAAATAGTCGCTTTTGAACGCTTTGGACCACATTTCCGATTTATAGGATAAACTTCATTTTTCAGTTTATAGAGGCAGTCCGTGAGTCACAGGCTGCCTCTATTTATTAAAACTTCATAACACCATCAGGGAAGGATGAATCCGTTTGCCTATTTTTGTGGTTTATTCTAATTATTTCAAGTGCCAGTCGCTAACCACAATAATGAATCTTCTCCATGCCTGTATCTGGCGCTTCCCGTGATGGATGAAAGCAGGCAGATCAACCGATTACTCGAATCAATCGAAGCTCAGAATTATCACAATTTCAAACTTTTTGTCTGCGTAAACCAGCCGGATGACTGGTGGCATGTGCCTGAAAAGATAGCGATTTGCAATGATAATGCGCATTCGCTTGAAATACTAAAAAACCATTCTGGCAAATCAATCACACTGATCGACAAGTCCTCTCCGGGAGAAGGTTGGAAAGGAAAGCACCAGGGAGTGGGTTGGGCTCGCAAAACAGTCATGGATGCCATCAATGCTGTGGCTTCAAATAATGATCTGATCGTTAGTATTGATGCTGATACGTGGTATCCTCCAGGGTATCTTTATTCCCTGGCCGGGAACCTTTTGACCAATCCTGATGCTACAGCTTTTGCCGTCCCATACTACCATAAACTTACTGGTGAAGAAAGAGCCGACAGGGCAATTTTGAGATATGAAATTTACATGCGCTACTATTCACTTAATCTGTGGCGATGTAATATACCCTATCGGTTTACTGCTATTGGGTCAGCCCTGGCAGCCCCTGTATGGGCTTATCGTCGCATTGGAGGCATCACACCCCACATGAGTGGCGAAGACTTTTATTTCCTGCTAAAACTCGCTAAAATTGGTCGTGTGGTGACATGGAACAGCGAGATGGCCTTCCCCGCAGCCAGATTTTCGGACAGGGTTCTGTTTGGAACTGGTCCTGCCATGATTCGCGGTGATGGTGGAGATTGGAGCAGTTACCCGTTTTATGACCCTAAACAGTTTGATTTGGTTTCGGAGACATTTACCTCGCTATATAACGCGCAAAACATGCCTCTTCAAAATCAATTTATCGGCTTTCTGAATGAACTTTTCAAAACAGATGACCTGTTTGCCCCTTTGAGGTCTAATCATTCAGATCGGCAGCGTTTTATCAAGGCCTGCGTTGAAAGGATAGATGCATTAAGAATATTGCAGTATCTTCGTCTGTATGGGATCAACAGAAAACTACAGGAAGAAGATAACCTGACCTCTTATCTGAAGGATTATTTCGGAATCACTATTCCTCAGAATTTCTCTTTTAACCGCTCTACTGTTGATCAAATAGACGAAATACGAAATCAGCTTGCCGGATTGGAATCTCAATACATGGAAATTGAATGGAATCGAACAAAAAATTAATTGTCATTACTGGTGCCACGGCAACCGGGAAAACCAAACTCGCTGTCAGGTTGGCTTACGATCTGAACGGAGAAATCATCAGTGCTGATTCACGACAGGTTTATCGGGGAATGAACATCGGCACCGGAAAAGATCTGGCTGATTATGAGATTAATGGAATCAAAATACCTTATCACCTGATTGACATTCATGAACCCGGGCATGAATACAACATCCATGATTTTGGCCACGATTTCCGGCATGCACTTCAATTAATCGATAAAAAGGGAAGACAGCCGGTCTTATGTGGCGGATCAGGACTATATATTGAAACAGCCATCAAAGGTTACGCCTCAGACTCAGTTCCTGAGAATCCTCATTTAAGAGATGAACTGAGGTTGTATTCAGATACAGAACTGAGAGACCACCTCATGATTCTCAGAAAAGTTCATAACACAACCGATTTGACCGACCGGACACGTCTTATCAGGGCAATTGAAATTGGCAGGCATATAGCAAACAAGCCTCCGGAAACGCACATCCAGCACCTGATGATCGGCCTCAAGCTCGAACGTCATGTACTAAGGCAACGCATCACTGACCGACTTACCCAACGATTGGACGAGGGAATGATCAACGAAGTATACACACTACTTGATCGCGGAATTGAGCCGGAAGCCCTCGTTTTCTATGGGCTTGAGTACAAATACCTGACTTGGTATGCCATCGGAAAATTGTCGTACAAACAAATGTTTAGCGGGTTAAATACAGCCATCCATCAATTTGCCAAACGACAAGAGACATGGTTCCGTCGAATGGAAAAAAACGGATTCATAATTCATTGGATAGATGCTGCCCTTCCATTTGAGTCTGTTGCAAAAGCTGCTCATCAAATTATCATCAGAGAAAAAGCATGAAAAAAGAAACTGTTGTTATAACCGGAGCAACCGGATTTATTGGAGGATTTCTAGTAGAAGAGGCTTTAAAAAGGGATATGAATATCTTTTGTGTTGTGAGAAAATCTTCCGATCTGAGTAGGATTAGTTTACCGGGTGTCAGATTTCTATATTTTCATCCTGAAGATGCAATTCAACTCGATGCCGAAATGGCTCAATTCTCCATAGAATACGGTTGTCCTGACTATTTTATCCACAATGCAGGAATTACTAAAAGTGTCAGGACATCAGATTTTGATCGTGTCAATGCACAACACACAGCCCGTTTTGCAGCGGGAGTTGCCAAACATTTCAGTTCATTAAAACGGTTTGTTCTCATGAGCTCATTGGCGGCACAGGGCCCGGGTAACGATCAAAACCTTAAACCAATCACCATCTCTGATTATCCTATTCCAAATACACTCTATGGGAAAAGCAAACTTACGGCTGAAAAACTCCTTAAACAGTTTACAAATATTCCATGGGTGATTTTGAGACCTACGGGTGTTTATGGCCCCCGCGAACATGATTATTACCTATATCTCAAATCTTTAACGAGGGGAATTGAACCTGTCATGGGATTTAAGGAACAGCACCTAAGCTTTTTATATGTGACTGATCTTGTACAGGCTGTATTTCTATCCCTAACCGAGCCGGTGGTTGGTGAAACATTCTTATTGAGCGATGGGAATAACTACACAGGAACAGAATATGGAGATATTGCCAGAGAGGCACTTAATTGTAAGGCAATCCGCGTTAGAATTCCACTGCAGGTAGTCCGGCTGATCTCTTCATTGTTGGAGTATACGGGACGCATAACAAAAAATACCCCTACATTAAACAATGATAAATTCCTATCCATAAAGGCTCTAAATTGGACCGTCGATATCAATGAAACCCAGATGAGGCTGAAATATCACCCACAGGTTGATCTTAGAACAGGACTAAGACTCTGCGTTGAATGGTATAGAAAAAACAAATGGTTGTAAATAGAAAGAATTGAATATCTTATTCTTATGCATTGAAAAATGAATTCTCCATAATCTGATCGGCAACATTCATCTCTTTAACATTCATAAAATAAGGCAATTAATCATACACGAACGAAGTTCTAATCGACCTTAAACAACAGGAAGCGTGAACCAGAATGTGCTCCCCTTCCCTGCCTCAGATTCCAGCCAAAGCGTTCCTCCCATAAGCTCTATAAGCCCTTTTGTAATACTAAGTCCAAGCCCGGCCCCCTGCTGCCTGTATTGCCTTCCCTGCTCTAATTGCTGAAACCGATCGAAGATGACAGTCTGGTTCTCTTTAGAAATACCAGATCCTGAATCTCTTACAAAGAATTTTACCATGTTATCTTCAGGCATCAAAAAGCCAAATGAAATGTAACCTTCAGTCGTAAATTTCACGGCATTAACCACCAGATTGGTAATAATTTGTCTGAAACGGTGAGGATCAACTGTAATAATTATATCTCGGGTATATGAAGCGGGCTCATAACTCAGCACTAACTGTTCTTTATGCTTAGCATGTAATTCGTTTTGAAATACCGGCAACATATCAGTAAGGATATTATGGGGGTCGATTGGTTCAACACGCAAAGTCAGTTCATGCGCTTCGATTTTAGAAATATCGATGATATCATTTATTAAATTAAGCAAAGTCCCTGTATTGATGTTGATCAATCCGGCATAATAGTCGCGCTCATTTTGCGTCAAATCCTGATCAGCCAATAATTCTGAAAATCCGATAATTGCATTCATTGGTGTCCTGATTTCATGCGACATATTTGCCAGGAATGCCGATTTGAGACGATCAGTTCGTACGGCTTTCTCCTTTTCTTCCTTTAAGAGATCCTGCGCATGTGCCAACTCATCTATCTTCCGGTTTAGTTCGACAGTTTGTTTATTAACCTGTTTGCGCAATAAATAATTCGACAGCATAATAATAATCAGGATGAGCAGGACTACCCCGATAATGGCCAGCGCGATGCGAAACCATGTAGTAAGTTTATTATCGGTTTCGTATTTCCCGAACCATTTCTTGTAAATACGATCGTACTCTCCAGTCTCTTGCAAAATTGATAATCCCTGATTAATCTTCATAATGATCTCTGTATTACCTTTTTTTGCGGCCATTACGTAGTCACGGGGCAATACAGGCAATCCCACTTGCTTTAAATTCGAAAGCTTGTACTTATCAACCAGATACCAACCCACGCGTTTGGGAAGGAGCATCGCATCACACTTACCCGATGAAAGTAACTGAAGTCCCTGCAGGTTATCTTCGACATAAGTAAGCTTAATTTCTTTATTTAACTTTTCAAGATAATCTTTTAGAACCTGACTGTTATATATAATAACACGAAGTGTGTCGGACGCCGACAAGATATCATTGTACGACTTTACCTTTCCATCCTTTCTGACGAAAAAAGCATGGAAGGAGACCAATATCGGAGTACTAAATTCATAATTCCTCAAACGGTCAGGGCGGACATACATCCCGGGAATCAAATCTGCTTCGTTATTCTGCAGATCATTTATCATTTCATACCAGGGTGAGGTCTCTATCCTGGTCTTCATCCCCATGACTAAAGCCAGTGCTTTCATCAAGTCTATATCGAAACCAGCAGGACGTCCTTCATCATCCAGAAACTGAAAAGGCGGGTACGCATTATCGCATTCAATTCGAACTACGGTCTTATCATCTGATGCATATAGAAACAAGCCGCTGATTACCAACAGAACTATAATTACAATTTTATTGATAAAAGAATGCTGCATCAATTTCTAGTTATATCATACAAAGCTATCTTTTTTTTTGGATTGACGGCTACGATAATATTGGATGACGACCGGGTCTGTGCTACATTTTTTCGTCAGAATTCTTATGCTGATCCCCTTTTAAAACTTTGAAAAAAAAATAACCAGCAAAACCTATCACAATGGCCCATGTAGCCGCTATGGTTATTAAAGCTCCTGTATTCATGTCAGTATTTTTTTTGTTTATGCTCACGTTGGTAGGCTATATGTACAAGCCATGCAATACCCAGAAAAACAATTAAAAGCAGTAACCGGGACATATCCACATAGAAAATTTTATTGATCACACTTCCCTGATAGATAACCTGAGCCTGATCAATATGATCACCGGTCTTGACAAGTAATTTTCCATCTGCACCCAGAATTGTTGTCTGAGCAAATTCTTCATCCCGCCCTTCTGGAATTACCTGAATAAAATATCGATTCCCCGACATCCATGTACTGTCAACTGTTCCGGAGAGCTCTGACTGATAAGTCTCAGCAAAATATTCCGGATTAGCTGTACCTTCTTTATGTATTACTTTTCCGATGATACTTTCGGCATGTAGCGGCCAACTTGTAAAACTCACCTTTGACCAATCATCATTTTCCGGCCTGATCAGTGATGTAACAAATACAACGATAAGAACAACCGGAGTAACATATTGAAGTAGGTACCTGAAGATTATCGGGATTTTGATATCAGCACCTCTGTTAATTTCGGCCCATCCCTTTTTTAATCCAAAAAACCAGGCAAAAAGCACTGATTCAAACATTGCAAATACAAACAGTGAAACGGTTCCCGCCCAATAATCATACTCATCGAAAACCCCATACTGAAAGAAGAAGACAGTCGGTAAACCAAGAATAAGAATGATAAGCCCAAAGGCAACAGCAGAGGTTTGACGACGCCATTTAAATTCATCCTGAAAAAATGCCATTATTGGTGTGCCCATGGCCAATGATGATGTAATCCCGGCAAAAAACAACAGGCCGAAGAAAGCAACACCTGCAACCGCCGACACTACCCCCCCCCATTGTTCAAATAAAAACGGCATAGTACGAAATGCAAGGCCCAGTCCACCAAGCCCTGTCAGATCAACTACCCTGTCAACACCAAGATAACCAATGGCAATTGGTATCACGATCGCACCGCCGAGCACAACCTCTACAAACTCATTCATAAACCCGGCTGACATCGCGTTGCAGGCAATGTCTTCATCCTTCTTTAAATACGATGCATAGCATTGAATTGAACCCATCCCTACCGAGAGCGTAAAGAAAATCTGACCTGCCGCCGCCAACCATACCTTTGGATTCAGGAGGGAATCGTAATTAGGCGTCCATAAAAAATTCAATCCTGCACTACCACTCAATACCGCACCATTGTGTCCGGCTTTTAAACTGATCCCTTTCCAGGCGAGAAAAATACCAAAAGCGATCAGCAAAGGAACCCCAATCTTCGCGGTGCGCTCTACCCCACCGCTGAGTCCCTTGCTCAAAATCCAGGTATTAAGCGCCAGACACATTACAAAGAAAATAATTGCTTCAAAGGGAATACCTGTCGTTGAAGTTGTCACATCCAGATAGTCGGAGAAGAACCCTGCAATCTGATGCTGGTTCAATCCGTCGAATGAACCGATAAAACTATGATAAACATACGACATCGTCCAGCTTTCTATGTAGCAATAATAGGCTGCAATAGCCACATTACAAAAAATACCAAACACCCCCACATATTTCCATATCCGCTGCCGCCCCAGACTATGCATGATAAAAGGCGTACTGTGATGGCCAAACTGCCCCCCGTATCGCCCTGAACTCCATTCAATCAGCAATAATGGAAGACCCAGAATAACAAGCGACACCAGATAAGGAATAATAAAAGCCCCTCCACCGTTTTGTACTGCCTGAACCGGAAATCGAAGAAAATTTCCAAATCCTACCGCATTGCCAGCCATGGCAAGAACCAATCCGACTCTTGAGCCCCAGGCTTCTGTCTTTCTTGCTACCGGTAATTTTTGAGTGTTGTCTGACATTTCTAAAGCATCAATGGTTGATAATGAATCTTTCGAACTAATAGTAAATATACAGCCTTGAATCAATAACCCCGCCACATGATTTTGATTAAACAATAACGCTGGTAAAAATCCGGGATGATCAATACCGTCTGGTAAACGGCGGGTTATTCATATCAAATCGGCGACTAAGTTACTGTTTGTTGTGAAAATTCAAAAACAAATGAATGGCTTTTAGAAAAGCATTATCGAGCACATGCAGTACTCGGATGGTCTAAGACCCTCCCACCTAAAAATATACGCTTTTAATCATATTTGATTATTCATTCCCCTCTTTACAATGATAATTTCATCGACAGAAGGTATATTTATCCCTTGCTCCTGATCAATTGGTGGCCTATCTGACATTCAAGACATCGTCTTCTATCACAGTAATTCTTCTTTAATTCAAGCAAAGCTTGCGAATGAAACGAGGAGGGAACATCAATTCCAAGAGATTTCCAGAAACTAATCTGACTGTTTTCTTCGGCAGGCACCTGCGATAAAAGATTAATTGCTCTGTCGCTTGCATTTTGATCACCGCGATCACGCCCCCAGGCGAAAAGAAAAGGAACCACCGTATTAATCAAAATGAGCCAAATGGAATTATTGCCAGGAGATGAAGAATGGGGCGGTGAGATTAATTCAAAACGATAATGATTCTTCCAATAATCAGAGGCTGGCACCATCAGAAGAGCTACCGCATCGCCTACGGTGCCTATAGATGTCAGTCGGCTGAATAGACCCTGACTATAATGAATCAATGAGGCAAACTGGGCAATTCGCAATGTAGGAAATGAAGGAGGACGAAGTCGCGCAAATTTCCAGATGCTGCTGTCCAAAGGATTCAACGAATACTTCTTCTGCAAAAAGCTGTATTCGTTCTGCAATTGCCGTGGCCATGTTTCCGTAAAGGACTGATTAAGCAACCCTGCTTGCCCGAAAAGAAGGGCCTCAAGCTGAACAAGACTATCACGATGACGTCCCAATATTTTTAACGGCAAACTACGTGCAAGCATTTCCATGGCATCGGCATTCACGCGTAATCCATACGAACGGGTCATTCGTAAGTAAAAAGCTTCTTCCCAACTCAACTTTGTCTCAGCCAACAACCGCTCAATCTCGTTGTACCGGCTCTGAAGCCTTTCAACGAGTGTACAACTCAGCATAGCTTCCAAGGCCAAAGGCCCCGCCTGAGCCGTATCAGGTTCACAGGGAACCTTGCCTCTTGAAGCCATCAATTGCTCATACTTGTTCTCTAAATCGTGATCAACATAGTTTCCTATAACGAGCGTATGACCCGGGGCTCCTTCAGGTGAGGCATCATCCTGAATCACGACGTGAAGAATAACGTTATCATAGGCTTTATCGCCACTATGCCCATGTCGGGCCCAATCACTCGTTTTCACATGAATTTCCACATTACCCGCCCAAAGGGTATCACCGATACGTAAACGGGCATTGAAATAATCGGGTCCCGAATCTATGTTACGGGTTCCCGGATGAACCACTTCTATACACTCACCCTGAGTGGTCACGAGTTGCTGCGGCAGAAGCCTGTGCTGCCACAGGTAATAAACAAATTCTTCTCTCATCCTACGAAGTTAATCACAAAAACAGCTAATTAGCAAGCCACAGCAACTTTTTTTTATAAAAAAGTTGCTGCCATTACAAAACCCAGTATTGCTCTTAGTCCGTTTCGAAGGGGATCATTCCGTCTATGCTATTTTTTCGGGAATACCTGTCAACTCGTCCTGGATTTCGCAAAAAGGCTTTTCGTATTTGGTCAGGCATAGTATTTTCACAGAAGCCAACCAACAACATAACGGCTAAACCTTCGGGGATATTTACATGAGTGTTTACCAAAACCGCCCATTAGATTTACCGGACAGCCGGTTGAGCGATGCATATTTGAGGTGGCTTTATTTGCCGGAAAGGAATTCGATACTCTGGATGATGCACACGATTGTGTACTGGAAGATGATGAGATTTCCTCGTGATATGGTTTAAAAACAAGGGGCACCGTACAAGGTTTATGGCCTGCCGGGAGAGTGAATTTTCACCAGTGAATATCAAGCGAATGAGGCAGTGCTATGAAGTATGGGGAAAATACTTTCAATACATTGATAATCGCCTGCTTACAGCGGGCGTTAAATTATATAATACCGGCTTTCCCGGACAACAACGAAAACATTCCGCTGATCGTTTGTTCTTACTGATAAAACTCCAGACGCCCGGGTGCGGAATTCCCATAGAGCAGCCTGACCACCGTCCGCTGAAAAACCGAACTACGGGCAATTTGCCTGAACACCCAGTTAAACAAGCGGGGCTTGGTTCCAAAAAACCTTATTAAACGTTGTCGGAATTTGATTTCTGGTCCTATCCGGCGAAGGAGTTCCTTCTCATACCTTGAATTAAAACTGGTTGAAAAATTATTGTTCCGAAAAGCCTCCAGTAAATGTCCGGCAGCCAATTGCCCACTCATCAGAGCATTCCCTATCCCCTCTCCTGCCAGCGGATCAACCAACGAAGCTGCGTCACCAACCGACAACCACCTCTCACCTGAGTAGTGCCGACAGCATTTACCAAGCGGGAGTATATCGCTCCCGATACTTCCGGTCAATATCGCATCCTGAAACCTACCCGACAGAACTGAGCTCTCCTGTATGATATCAAAAAACAAACGGTTGAGATTGTGTTTCTTCTGCTGTTTAAAACCAAGCGGCAAGTATATGCCGGCATTCCAATGACCGTCAGGCAAAGGGAACAACCAGAAATATCCAGGGAATACATCCTTGAGAAAATAAAAACTAACCACAGCTTCGGCTCCTTCGGGTTTTACATCTTTAAAGATTCCCCGCAGCGCGATGGCATCTGTTTTTCTGTCGAATGGATCGCCCGCCAGCGAATTGATCAATTTTGAATGGGCACCATCAGCCACGATGGCCATTCTGCCTTTAAAACAACCGCGACTTGTTTCAATGTCCACACGCCCCTCGCTTGTATGAATAGCTAAGGCTTCTGTTTCGCCAATAAAAACTGTACCGGGCAACTCAACAACAGCTTCAAGTAACGCGTGGTCAAACAACCGGCGATCGATAGTGGCACCCAAGACAGGTTGTTCACCCAATACTGCTGGCAAATATATATACTCTACCTGATCGGGTGTTACCAGACTGAAACCATGAATAGGAAGCATTGGAAAGCCAATTTTCGATGCAGGAAGAAGTTCGCCCAGAACCCTTAATGATCGACTGCTTAGTCCTCCACCACAAACTTTATCGCGCGGAAACAGCGTTTTGTCAATGATTGTTACCGACAACCCTGAGCCAGATAGTCCAAGAGCTGTAGCAAGGCCGGCAGGACCGGCCCCGATTATTATAACATCAGATTCTTTAGGATCAGGCATGTTGGTTTTTGTCATGATTTTGTCCGACAAACATAATGGATTTTATTCACTTATAAGAACTTCAAATCAAAATATCCATGCTTAATGTAAAATTTCAGATCAAACATGCCCCAAAAACCAAAAAACGCGGGGGAACAACTTAAGCAATGATTAGCCTCCGGAAGAAAAATTACTTTGACGTATTACATATAAGTCAAACATCCGGCAGAAATCACCGCTGGTACCTGTTTTGGTTGTACTTTTGAGCCTCAATTAATCCGTTAGATACAACACATCATGAACCTGCCCCGATTCGTCCTTACCATTACTTTTGCCTCGCTGCTTGCTACTGCCTGCAGCAAGAATACTGACGAAGAGACCATCACAACCACTCCTGTCGATACCTCTGTTACATTCTTCATCAAGGCTGCTGATGCATCATTCATTCCTGAAATAAGACTCTCAGGAGCAACCACTTTTAATGCAGCCGGAGACCCCGAAGATATGCTTACAACACTTAAAAATTCAGGTGTCAACACCATCAGGCTCAGGCTCTGGTATTCTTCGGCTAATGGTCATTCCGGGTTCAATGAAGTGAAAGCATTTTCTGACGAAATTAAAAGCAAGGGAATGAAAGTGTGGTTATCAGTTCATTACTCTGACACTTGGGCTGATCCGGAAAAGCAGGTTAAACCTGAAGC
Organism: Bacteroidetes bacterium GWE2_42_24; assembly: GCA_001768515.1. GTDB lineage: Bacteria > Bacteroidota > Bacteroidia > Bacteroidales > TTA-H9 > GWE2-42-24. The sequence continues at coordinate 39,607 of MEOA01000002.1, forward strand.
CTGGAATCAACTCTCTTACGTTACCCTCAAGGATAGTGTCAACGCCTACACCCGGAGAATTGCCCGGGCTATACAGCCCGACTATATCCAGATCGGCAACGAAATTAACAATGGCATCTTATGGCCTGAAGGCTCCTCCCAGAACCCTGAACAAATGAAAGCACTTATTGAGACAGGGATATCAGCAGTGCGCGCGGTGTCGGCTAAGTCCAAAATCATGATTCACATCGCAGGGATAGATGATGCCGAATGGCTACTGAATGAATACAACATTACTGGTTACGACATGGTCGCTTTGTCATATTACCCTGTCTGGCATGGCAAAAGTCTGCTAAACCTCGAAAAAGTCATTTATGATATAGGCCGGAAGTTTAATAAAAAAGTGGTGATCGCCGAAACGGCCTATCCTTTCACCCTTCTGTGGAACGACTATACCAACAATATCATCGGCTCCAACAACCAAATTCTTTCCGACTTTCCGGCAACACCTTCAGGCCAGAAAGAATACATGGCGTATATCAGTTCAATGTCGGGCAGGCTTGATTGTTCGGCGGGCTATTGTTATTGGGGAGGCGAATGGATTGCCTTTAAAGGAACCACAGCAACCAACGGATCAAGCTGGGAAAATCAGGCCATGTGGGATTTCGATGGGAAAGCGCTTCCCGTTATGGATATATTTAAAAACTAATCACGGGCCTTTTCAAATCTGGCCGATAGAGCCATTGTGGCATTGTTCAGGGTGAGCTGATTCCCGTTGATGGTGTAATTATCAACCAGTTCAAGCATCTTCAGAAACGCTTGTTCGATTGTCATCTGTTCTTCAGAACAGGCCATCCTGGTTGAAGCTATTTTCGAACAACTGATCCAGTTTTCGGCTTTTAACTCGTACGTTCCAAAATAGCTGTTACATCCGGCCGACCCATAGACCTTTTTTTCGGCACCTTCGAACGTGATGGAAATCCTTTGACGTGGAATTGCTGCCTTTGTGATTGCCTTACCGTTCAATTCGACCAAACGCCATTCAGTCCCCTCAAGGGTAGTAATATTTATGGCTATTGCATTCTCATTAACCAATGAGTACTTCAGAGCCGTTTCACCAGTAACTGGTTCACCTTCCACTTCGATCGGGAACAGCTTGCCATCCTCCCAACGAAAAACAAATCCCGACTCATCAGCATTGCTTACAACCAACCCGTGATCGGTGTCGCGCCACGAAGCCTTTCCTTTAAAATCTGACACCAGGCTACCATCCGAGGTCAGGTATTGTTTAGTCAGCGTAAAAGTATTCGCTTTCGTCAACCGAAAAGTTATCATCACCTCATTCCCCTTATTATCCGGAAGGATGCCTGTGTATGTTCCGGCCATGCTGGCTAAAGTCTGCTTATATTGACTTTCCTGCCCCTGCGCGGCCTTATGCATCTGCGAGGAACAGCCTGCCAATGTTGCAATTATTGCAATCGAAGTCAAAAATGAAACGCTTTTATTGAGTGCCATCATTTGTTGTGTTTTAATCTGAATTGAAAACAGGAAATCTCCTTCTTCTGCCAGAGGCTTATTGTTGATTGGGAATAAAACAAATACTTATCCACAATTTCATTGAACATCAAAGATATTGAATAATCGGAATCGTCAATCTTTAATTTAATTGGTACTTTCCGAATCTGAGCGGCAACTATTTCTTTGTCAGAATTTCCAATGCTGATTTCGGAACGACTCTTCGAGGTTCTGCAGACCATCTCTCTTTTTCACGAACCTGAAGTAATAACTGGCACTTTTCTCAAAAACATGGTAACCAGGGTAAATATATGTTTAAAACACCCACAATATTCCGGTACAAATCTTAATGGTTTTATGGGGCGGCTTTCCGAGTGGCGAAGGTACAGATTGCTAAGGTCGCTGTTAAATTACTGTAGAAACCGCTAATAATCAACACGGTGTTTTTCGCGACATTTATTAGGATAAAAATACTGCTGAATTGCTAAGGCAAATATTGTGCCAAAAATTACATATATTTATATCTTCTTCATATATAAGATACTCAAACGTTACTACAACCATAAGCGATTCATAAGAAAAACATAACTTTGACCCGAATTTGGTCTATCTTTGGTACGACTTTGAGGTAAAACAGACTTACAGATAACACGTAATCAACAGATTAAAAAATACATTTATGTGATTTTATTCACATAATAAAATTTTAAAAAGTTGTAATATTTTTTTAAAAGGGAAAAAATCAGACATAAAAAGGCGTCTAAAGTTTGAATTTTGGTTCAAAAACCGGAAGTGAGTGAAAAATGAAAATCTGTTTCTGAACGTCCGGAAAGTTGTGGGTATTAGCTTTGGCTTTTGCGTTGGCGTTGGCATTAACTTTAACTCCCGATAACAACCAGTGATTTTTAACAGATAATCAATATAGAAGAGACAAGGCGCGTCTTGTCTCTTCTATTATATCATTCCCGACACCTAAATCCCTATCAATTTCAGAGAATATCTGAAGCATCGGGTGTAGCGTATTCCTGCTGTTGTAAGGCTGCCAAATTATGCCATTTATTAAGATGAACCGTAGATGAAGCGTTGATAAAGCGTGCATTAAGCGTACGGTAAAGGATGATCTTTGCTTGATTTTTGGATGAAATGCGGCATATGTTCTTTTTAAACTACATCAAGTTATGCCAATATCATACCAAACCCGTATAAAACCAGGGGATGGATGAAAAAAAATTCGTTGTTAAATTGTTACTTATCGGCCAATATAACCCTCCGTATGGATTCAAAAGCCGTCAAATTAAACATGATTTTTGTCACCTTGGAAGTGTTTTCGCCCGCGGAGCCTGTTCCTCGGGCGATTGGCCGGCCGGATACAGAAGACCGCTTGTAGAAGGTTGGGGCATCCAGATCGCCGGAGCATCGGGGTTTTTCTTTTTATTGCGCATCACCCGTTGTGAGGAAGATTAAAGGCTATGAGGATCAATGGCAATCAGGTCTCCAGAAGTTTTGTCGGGGTCAGGAAATGAAATCTCGCCATTTAAAGCTTGATTAGATCGTTCTATCTCTTTGGATGACTGATTTGCGAATACTATAATTACCCGTGAACCCGCTAATACGATTAAACAACACTAAAACAAATAGAATCAACAGAATGATGAATCATAATTATTATACCAATCAGATTATATGAACAACAAGGGTTAATCCGGGAAGAATTAGGCTGTCATCATTTTATAAAGCAAGCGAAACATGATAAACTATAATAAGGTATGCTGCAAACATAATTAATAGTATTAATTCAGTCTAAAGCATCAACATATAAAATAACCACAAAATCAGCATGTGGTATTATAAACTGTACGGGGCATAGACTACCGGCGATAACTTTCGACGAGATGGTTATCGGGAGGCTTAGTCGTTCGGAATCAGAGCTATTAAAATCATCAGATATATTTTCTGCTTTGCAAAGCCAGTCGGTAAAGAGCATGTAATGGGCAGAATAATCCTGATTCTATCAAATCTTCAAAACATATGATTACGATCCTGAAGATATTGTTAGTTTTACTCGACCACTACCTTTGTAACGGCTGTACCGATGCCTGCTTCAAGCCTCAACAGATAAAGGCCGGCACGAACGCGTTTACCATTGATTGTGCCGTTCCATGAATAGGAATTGAGACCGCCGGGCATCCGTTTGGAGAATAGCACTCCGGTTTCTTTACCATTCAGGTCGGTTACCGACAGGAGGCAATTGGCGCTTTGAGCCAGATAAAACTCAATGGTGGCCAAAGACCTGACGGGATTAGGATAAACGGGTTTCAACACCAAACCTGAATTATTTCCATGACCTGGCATTGGATTAACAGACGTAATCAGATCCAGGTTCAGCTTCCAGGCCGAACAACCATAAGTGCCCGCCACGAGCGTGCGGGTAGGTGCATGGATTTTCAGGTCATAGACAGGCACATTGGGCATTCCTTCCTGCAATCCGGCCCATACTTCACCATAGTTTTCGGTGTAAAACATTCCGGCTTCAGATCCGACAATCAGGCGACCGGCTTTATCCGGATCACAAACAATTACATTTACCGGCAATTCAGGCAGGTTATTGCTAATGGGTTGCCAATTCTGACCCAGATCTGTTGAGCGGAAGACATAGGGATGAGGGACGTCGCTACGGAAACCAGAGACGGTTGCGTAAACAGTGTTCTGATCGAAAGGATCGAAAGCTACACGGGTAATCCACCGGTTTGGTAGTCCGCTGGAGATATCGTTCCATGTATCGCCGTCATTCAGGCTTATGTGAACCTTCCCATCATCCGACCCTGCAATCACGAACTCAGGTGCAAGCTGCGAGATAGCAAGGGTGGACAAGGTGCTATAACCCGATTCCGAGAGGTTGCGGGTAAGGTCTCCGCTCACGTGCATCCATGTGTTCCCGCCATCGGTAGACTTCCATACCCTGTAGGTTCCGAAATAGAGGATTTCAGGATTTTCAGGATGCAATACAAGCGGCGATGACCAGTTAGTGCGATCGTTGCTCCAGTTACCACCAATATAGTTGAACCCATACCCTCCGTCGGTTGCTTTGAAAAGGTTTCCCCATTGCGATTCAGCATAAATAATGTCAGGGTTGGAATAATCAACCAGACAATAGAAACCGTCACCACTCAATATCCGTTCCCAGTCGTTAAGCGCGCCGGTACGGGTACCAACGGTATTATTATCCTGCGTACCTCCATAGATCCGTTCCGGATTATTGTAATCAACATCGATAGCATAGAATTGTGTCAATGGAAGGTTGTTGATTTTATTCCATGAATCGCCATAATCATTGCTGGTATAAAGCCCTCCATCGTTACCATGGATAATGAAACCCGTCGATGGATCAATGTGCATCGCATGATGATCAACATATACTTCATCGAGGTTAAAGTATCCTGCAATTTGCTCATAACTATTACCCCCATCTTCTGAACGATAGAGGTCGACACCCAACACCCAGATTCGGTTGTCGAACGAAGGATCAACACGTATTTGTCCAAAATACCACCCTGTGGTGCTGTTCATACCATAAAGAGTACCGTCGTTGGTTTCATACCAGGTAGCACCTCCGTTAGTAGATTTAAAAACCGTACCAATAAAATTACCATCAATATTGCGATCGATGCAGGCATAGATGATTTCGGGATTATTGTGCGCGATGGCAAGGCCGATACGTCCTTTCTCTTCACCGCCCGGTAAACCATCTGATAAAAGGGTCCAGTGGTCGCCGCCATCAATAGATTTATAGATACCTGAAGAGGTGCCGTGTGAACGGCGGTAGGTCAGCCCTCTCATGCGCTCCCACATAGAAGCATAGAGTATGTTTGGGTTGGTTGGGTGCTGAACAATATCAATTCCGGCAGTTGAGTCATTTACATACAGAACACGCTGCCAGGTGTTTCCTCCATCTCTGGTTCTGTATATTCCGCGCATTGCGTTAGCCGAAAACAGGGTTCCACAGGCAGCAGCAAATACCCGGTTGCCATCGGAATAGTCAACCAGAATACGGCCAAAATAGGCCGATTGTTCCAGGCCCTTAAATTGCCATGACATCCCGGCATCGGTTGATTTATAGATTCCATTACCAATGAAGCTGAAACTTGAGGCATTGGCTTCACCAGTACCTGCCCACAAAGTATTACTATTGTTAGGATCGATGGCTATCGCTCCTACCGAGATCACGGGGACGTTGGTAAACACATTCTGCCAGTTATTACCATTATCCTCAGTTTTGTAGATGCCCCCGGTAGCGGCAGCAATGTAAAATATAGAAGGATTCACAGGATCTACTGCAATATCAGTTATTCGCCCACCAATATTTTTGGGACCGGCTTCAGTCCATGAAGCCCCTTTTACGACAGAAGATGACTGAAGAGCTCTGGCTTCGCGAAGGGCATATAAATATTGTTCATGGCTGAAACCACCATTCGGGTAGAGCTTTTGCTTGCCAACCCAATCGTTTGGTGCCATTTTTGGCTCCTTTGTTTCTGGTAATGAGGCAAAAAGTCTGTGTTGCGGCTTATCAAGAAAAGCCTGTCCTAATAACAAGGCTGTAACCGCGAGAATCAGAAAAGCCCCGAGCGAAAAAACCAGTTTTTTATTTCTCATATAAATGCGAATTAGACGCAAAGATAATTATTTACGTAAATTGAACACCTCAGAAGCAATCAACATTAAAGGAGGAGAATTCAAGTCAGAAAACGCTGTCAGCAATGATGCAGTAACGGGGTCACCGATAAGAGGGAGATTAACAAACTTTAAACAACCGGAGGAAGCATCTTCGCTGGTCTGAGGCTGATCATAAGGAAAGAAAGTCTATTATAGTAGTTTAATTCTGCCATACTGTCACTCGGTTATTTTTTTCTGTAAAAAATACCAGCAAATTCAAATTTTTCATTTCACAGTTTACTGCATAACAAAATCATCATCAATCACTTAAACTACTTAACACTCTTTAACCACTTCATTAACCATTCTTAACGGGAATAATTTTTGATATCCAGGATCCGTGCTTAATTTTGCCGCATAAAAATTTAAACAAGATGATACAAACCGATATCAAAGAACTCAACGAAAAGATTCAACGTGAGAGCGCATTCGTCGACATGGTGAGAATGGAGATGAACAAGGTAATCGTAGGCCAGAAACAGATGATTGAGCGACTTCTGATTGGTTTACTATCCAATGGACATATTCTGCTTGAAGGTGTCCCAGGGTTAGCTAAAACACTCGCCATCAAATCATTGGCCAACATCATTGAGGCTAAATTCAGCCGTATCCAGTTCACTCCCGACTTGTTGCCTGCCGACCTGATAGGGACACTGATTTATAGTCAGAAACAAGAAGAATTCGTAGTACGCAGGGGGCCAATCTTCGCCAATTTCATCCTTGCCGATGAAATCAACCGTAGTCCGGCCAAGGTTCAGAGCGCTCTTCTGGAGGCCATGCAGGAACGCCAGATCACCATTGGCGATTCTACCTATAAACTTCCAGAGCCTTTTCTGGTTCTTGCAACGCAGAATCCCATAGAACAGGAAGGCACCTATCCATTACCAGAAGCACAGGTCGACCGTTTTATGCTGAAAGTAGTGATTGGTTATCCCGAACGTGAAGAAGAGAAGGCCATCATGCGGCAAAACATCAGTGGAGTATTCCCGGCCACATCCACAATACTGAAACCTGAGGACATAGTGAGGGCACGCGATCTGGTGCGGGAGGTTTACCTTGACGAGAAGATTGAAAACTACATTACCGATATAGTATTTGCCACCCGATTCCCCGAACGTTTTAAACTGGAGCATTACAAAGGCATGATAGCCTATGGAGGTTCACCCCGTGCCAGTATCAACATGGCGCTTGCAGCAAAAGCTTTTGCATTCATTAAACGTCGCGGATACGTTATCCCCGAGGATGTGCGCGCCATCGCTCACGATGTATTGCGTCACCGCATTGGGCTCACCTATGAAGCCGAAGCCGAAAATGTAACGCCGGAAATGATCATCAGCGACATTTTGAATACTGTTGAGGTGCCTTAGTCGCTGAAATTGCCGGCATCTGATATCTCTTTCCTGAGATAACCATGGTAATTAAAGCACGACCTGCCCTGTTACATTTCATTCCCGGCTTCGCCTAAAAAAGCCACAAGGGAACAGAACAGACCGGAACAGGTTATACAAGAACAGCCGACAAGTAAAAATTGAAACTGCATGGTTCATGCATGTAGTTATTCATTGAACCTGGCTTTTCTAAAACCATTTTTCAAGGAAAAGATTAGGAGACCAGTGACCAGAAACTAAAAATAAGAAACATCTCCACCCATGGACGCTGCAGAAATTTTTAAGAAAGTCAGAAAGATAGAGATCAAGACCCGTGGTCTGGTGAATCAGGTATTCGCCGGGCAGTATCATAGCATGTTTAAGGGTCGTGGTATGGCCTTTTCCGAAGTGAGGGAATACCAGTATGGTGATGACATCCGCAGCATCGACTGGAATGTCACTGCCCGTTTCAACCATCCTTATGTCAAAATCTTCGATGAGGAGCGCGAGCTCACTGTCATGTTACTGGTTGATGTAAGCGGATCGAATCAGTTTGGCACCCGGGTAAGGTTTAAGCAGGAAGCCATGACTGAAATCGCGGCAGTGCTTGCATTTTCAGCCATTAAAAACAATGATAAGGTAGGGGTTATATTTTTCAGCGATAAGATCGAAAAATTTATTCCGCCGAAGAAAGGGACTTCACACATTTTAAGAATCATCCGCGAACTCGTAGATTTTAAAGCAACCAGTCGCAAAACAGACATTTCTGGTGCATTACGCTACTTAACCAACGTGATAAAGAAGCGGAGCACAGTATTTCTTCTGAGCGACTTTGCTGATGAAGGATACGAAAATGCGCTAAAGATCGCAGGCAATAAGCATGATTTGATTGCCCTTCGGGTATTCGATCAAAGGGAAGCTGAAATGCCCGATGTTGGTTTGGTTCAACTTAGCGATAGTGAAACCGGAGCCCGTCAATGGATTGACACATCCGATGCTGCTTTGCGGTATGCCTACAAAGTAAACCATGAACGCAGAAATAAAGATATCTCGAACATTTTGAAACGGTCAGGAGTTGATTTTGCTGAGGTAAGATGCGATATGGATTATGTTCCACCCCTGATGAAGCTTTTCCGCAAACGAGGTACCCGCGCCTGACAAATAGTAAAAATAATATGTCAAAAACTCTGAAAACATATCTTAGAGCATCGATTGTGCTGATTCCTTTACTGGCCTTTGCAATTACGGCACAGGCTCAGGAAGGGGTAAAAGCATCAGTTGATACAACACATCTTGTCATCGGACAACCAACACACCTAACCCTCACTTTCCGGTTTCCTGAAGGTGCACGGACAGGATGGCCTCAATGGAGCGACACTCTTACAGGCAACATTGAGATTTTAAAACGATCAAAGATTGATACCTTACCTGCCGTAAATGGCCTCACAGGCCTTCAGCAGATACTCACAATCAGCGTATATGATTCGGGGATGTATTTTGTTCCTCCCATTCAGGTTGGCTTCAGGCGTGAGAATGACACCGCCCCGACCCTGTTTGTCAGCAATCCAATTGCATTGATGGTAAACACCGTTGCTGTTGATACGACCAAAGCTTTCCGCGATATTAAAGGACTCATAAAAGCCCCAATTACGTTCAGGGAGATACTTCCAGTCTTGGGTATCGGACTGGGAACGGTCATCATAATAATTGTTGCAATCTGGTTGATCAGGCGATTTTTACGTAAAGAGCCTATCTTTGCTGTAAGACCAAAGATAGCTTTGCCACCTGATGTTGAAGCGATTAAGTTTCTCGAAGCCCTCAGGCTTAAAAAATTATGGCAGAATGGGCAAGTAAAACTATATTACACTGAGCTTAGCGATATTATACGTCATTACCTCGAACGGAGATTCGACATTCAGGCTGCCGAGAAGACCAGTAGCGAGATAATGACTGAAGTCAGCCAGCTAAAGCTCGACAGAGAAACGGCAAGTTACCTTGAAGGAGTATTGTTATTGGCTGACCTCGCCAAATTTGCCAAGATGGAGCCACTGCCTCTCGAAAATGATACTGCACTTAATTCTGCCCTCAGTTTTGTAAGAGAAACAAAACCTGAAATCCATTCAACTCCGGAACAGGAAGAAATTCCACTTAACGAACAGCCCAAGTCATGATAGCATACTTCGATCGTATTACATTTGCCCATCCATGGGTTTTCTTTTTATTGCTTATCATTCCCGCTCTGACGTTCTGGTATATCAGACGGCAAAACAAAATGAATGCTTCGGTCTCGTTTCCGGATCTAAAATCATTGGTTGGAATTCCAGCCTCATGGAGGGTTCGTTGGCGTCATATTCTTTTTGCCCTAAGAATGATTATTGTAGCCTTGCTGATCGTAGCTCTTGCACGTCCTCAATCGAGCACCAGTCGTCAGGACATCACTGTTGAAGGAATTGACATAGTGACTGCGCTCGATATATCCAGTTCAATGTTGGCAGAAGACTTCACACCCAACCGGCTCGAAGCTGCAAAGGCTGTAGCCGAAGAGTTTATAAAGGGGAGGCCTGGCGACAGAATCGGACTTGTAGTGTTTGCAGGTGAAGCCTTTACGCAATGTCCATTGACTACTGATCACGCAGTATTAGAGAATCTGTTTGAAAAGATAGAAAGCGGTATGATAGAAGATGGAACAGCTATCGGTGACGGAATGGCCACAGCAGTCAACAGATTACAGGAAAGTGAAGCGGTGAGTAAGGTTATTATTTTGCTTACCGACGGAGAGAATAACCGAGGTAATATAGACCCGCTCATGGCCGCCGAAATCGCAAAAACGTACGGTATCAGAGTCTACACTATCGGTGTCGGGTCGGAAGGCATGGCCCCCTACCCGGTGAACACACCATTTGGAAAACAATATCAGAATCTGGAGGTTAAGATCGACGAAAAACTCTTAAGCCAAATGGCTGAGACTACCGGAGGCAAGTACTTCAGAGCTACCGACAATCGCTCCTTAAAGGAGATTTACGGTGAGATCGACAAAATGGAAAAATCACGCATTGACGTCACAGAATTCCGAAAGAAACATGAAGAGTTTTTACCCTTTGCATTATTGGCTGTGATATTTCTTGTGATAGAATTTGGTCTCCGACAGTTTGTATTTCGAACCATGCAATAAAAACACCATTCCATGTTAAGATTTGCCAATCCTGAATATTTTTATATACTGCTGGTTATTCCCGCTGCATTCATCTTTTATATACTAGCCCGCAGAAACCAAAACAAGCGAATTTCTCAATTTGGAGAGACGTCACTGATGAAGCGGTTAATGCCCGACTATTCGCCTCTGCGCTATAACCTCAAATTCATTTTATGGTCGCTGGCCCTGACCATGTTATCAATAGGACTTGCCGCACCACAACTTGGTTCGAAACTTAACAAAGTGAAGGCACGTGGTGTTGACATCATGATTGCTCTTGATGTATCGAACAGTATGTTGTCGCAGGATGTTAAGCCCAATCGTCTCGACAATGCCAAACTGGCCATCAGCAAGTTGGTCGACAATCTGCGAAACGATCGTATCGGTATGGTAGTCTTTGCCGGTAAAGGATATGTTCAGTTGCCAATAACGACCGATTATGCAGCAGCTAAGATGTTTCTGTCGAACATCAACCCTTCACTCGTCCCAACGCAAGGCACAGCCATAGGACAAGCCATTGAAATGGCTGCCGATGCGTTTAATGAAGATGCTCGCAGTCGTGCCATCATCGTCATAACGGATGGAGAAAACCATGAAGGGGATGCAGTAGAAACAGCCAAACAAATTGCCGAAAAAGGCATTAAGATCTATACTATCGGGATCGGTTCACCCGGCGGAGCCCCCATTCCTGAGTTAGCTGCCAATGGAACTCAAACCGGTTATAAGAAGGACAATACCGGCAATACCGTGATCACTAAACTCAACGAAGGGATGCTCCAACAGATTGCTGTTGCCGGCAATGGGGCATACATCTATGCCGCAAATACCAATTCTGCGTTAAAAAAAGTGAAGGAAGAAATCAGTAATATGGCTCAAAACGATTACGAAACACGTTTATTTTCAGATTACGTCGAGCGGTTCCAGTATTTTATTGCCGCTGCACTCATCTTCCTGCTTGCAGAACTTTTTCTGGCACAACGCCGCAGCAGGTGGGCCGATAAATTCAATATTTTCGACGAAAAGTCAATGAAAGGACTTGCAAAGAAAGCCTCAATACTGGCAATCCTGATGCTTTGTAGCAGTATAAACTTGTTTGCCCAAAGCGAAAACAGAAACACCAGAAAAGGCAATAAACTATACAACGAAAACAACTTCAGTGAAGCTGAGCTTGAATATCGTCGTGCACTGGAAAAAAATAACCGTTCATCCAAAGCTGGTTTTAACCTGGGAAACGCTATGTATAAGCAGAAGAACTTTGAAGAGGCAACTTCTACATGGGAATCATTAGCTGAAAGAACTGACGTAGATCCGAATGTGTCCTCTTCAGCATGGTACAATTCAGGCAATGCCCTGCTTCAGGGCAAAAAATACAGCGATGCCATTGAGGCCTACAAGAAAGCGCTGAAGATTAATCCTAAGGATGAAGACGCCCGTTATAACATGGCATACGCACGCCAACTGCTGAAAAAAGAACAGCAAAAAAAGGATCAGAATAAGGATCAGAATAAGAAAGATCAGCAGAAGCAGGATCAGAACAAGGATCAGCAAAAGAAGGATCAGGATAAGAAAGATCAGCAAAAGCAAGATCAGAATAAGGATCAGCAAAAGCAGAATCAACAGAAACAGAAACAGCAACAGCAACAACAACCACAACAACAGGAGTTGCAGAAGCGTGATGCAGAGAGGATGCTGGAAGCTATGAAAAACGCTGAAAAAAAGACCCTCGAAAACCTGCAGAAAAAACAGGTATCTTCGCAATCGCAAAAGACAGAAAAGGACTGGTAATTAACGAATTGAATCACTGACAGTAACATGGCTTAACCAGAAAATGATGATACTACAAGGAATCGATAAAATCAGAACGATGGGCATGACACTTAGTCTGACGTTTTTAATGCTAGCCTTTCAGGTGCAGGCCGATAACGTTCAGTTTATTGCCGAGGCACCACAGTCGGTATCTGTTGGAGCAACATTCAGAGTGGTATTTACCCTGAATGCTAAAGGAGACCATTTCAATGGACCCGATTTCAAAGGATTCGATGTAATTTCAGGGCCTAACCAGGGATCGAGTCAAAGTTTCCAAATGATCAACGGCAATGTGAGTCAATCAGTCTCTTTATCATTTACATATCTCATCAGGGCTTCTGTTGCAGGGACTTTTGAGATCAGACCGGCAAAAATAACCTCCAACGGGAAAGAATTACACTCTAACAGTTTGCAGGTGACTGTCTCGTCATCCGGAGTCCCTCAGGGAAACAATGGACAACAGGGGCAGGGTCAGGGAAGGCAACAAAGGCAATCATCGGATAATCAAGCGAGCGAAGGAACTATCGATGGCAAGGATGTATATATAAGAACTATCGTATCCAAAACAAATCCCACGGTTGGCGAGCAAATCACCGTTACATATAAAATTTATACCCGTGTAGGATTGTCCAATCTTAATCTTACTAACTTGCCCAATATTTCAGGCTTTTGGTCAAAAGATCTGCTCGAATCGCAAAAACAGCTTCAGCAATCTACCGAGACTATTGATGGACAAGAATATATTACTGCAGAAGTCAGAAAACTTGCCCTATTCCCACTTAAGAGCGGTGAAGTTACGATTCCTCCGATGGAGATGACAGTTGTTGCTCAGGTAAAATCGCGGAAGAAATCGAGGGTTCGTGATCCCTGGTTCGATGCTTTTTTCAACGATCCTTTATTTAATTCATCTACCCAGGCTGTTGAAGTCCCTCTTAAATCAAACGCAGTTACCGTAAATGTGCGAGATCTTCCGGCAGGCAAACCTGCTGATTTCTCAGGTGCAACGGGTAATTATTCGCTTAGTGGAAAGATAGACCGTACACAGTTAAAAGCCAACGAAGCGATAAACCTGAAGATTACTGTTTCGGGAACAGGAAACCTCGAAATGATCGACAAATTGCCAATTACTTTCCCACCGGATTTTGATACTTACGATCCGAAAGTGACCACCAATATAAATAAGGGAGTCACTATATCGGGAAGCAAAACATTTGAATACCTTATAATCCCGCGTAATGCCGGGAGTTTTACAATCGATCCTGTCAAATTCGTTTACTATGACCTGAGTGAGAGCCGGTATAAAACCCTTTCAACCGATAAGTTTGAGATAGAGGTTGCTAAAGGTGATGGCACACAGGCAAACATAAGCTACAGTGGCGTAGATCAGAAAGATGTACAATATGTTGGCAACGACATCAGGCATATCAAATTGCCCCCATTCTCGCTTAAAGATTCAGGTATCCAATTCTTCGGGTCGCTAAATTATTTGCTGGCTTTGGCCGGAATTGTCATGGTAATAATTGTTGTACAGATATTGATGTACAAGCGCAGAAAAGCATTGGGCAACACAGGTTTAATGCGACTGAAGAAAGCAACAGGTGTAGCAAGGAAGAGACTTAAAAAAGCGGGAATATATCTCAAATCAGGTTCTGAAACCGAATTCTATAATGAGATTAGTCAGGCCTTATGGGGTTACCTGAGTGACAAATTTCAGATTCCATTGGCTGAATTGTCAACCGAATCGGTCAACGATGCCCTCAATGCGCGCAAAGTGAATCAGGAATTAATTGATGCCTTTACAGAGACCTTACAGAATTGCGAGTTTGCCCGTTTTGCGCCTGGTGACAAAAATGCCAATATGGAGCAGATCTACACCCAGGCACTCGAGGTAATCAGTCGAATTGAACGTGAACTTCGTTAACCGATTTAGCCATCGAAAAACTATTGTTGAAATGAAAATAAAAACTAACCATATTTCCGCGGTTATACTAACCGGAATACTCGCCACCGTCTCACCATTAGTGGTTTTGGCTCAACTATCCCCCAAAGCCAATCTCGATAGTGCCACTGCCTGTTACACCAGCGGACGCTTTGCCGATGCGTTGGGCTACTACGATCAGGTATTGAAAAACGGAAAAGAATCCTATGAACTCTATTTCAACATGGGAAATACCGCCTTCAGGTTAAACGAATTGGCGCAGGCAGTCTGGTTTTACGAAAAAGCACTTCGGCTTAAGCCGGGCGATGAGGATGCCACATTTAACCTTGGGCTCATCAACAGCCGGATAACCGATAAAATTGATCAGGTGCCACTTTTGTTCTATGAACGTTGGTGGAGGTCTTTTGTCAACCTGTTCCCGCCCGATACATGGAGTATGGTCAGCCTTATCCTGCTATCCCTTACAGGAGCTTCCCTCCTGCTTTTCTTTCAGGCTGGATATATGTGGCAGCGCAAAACAGGATTCTGGTTAAGCCTTACCTTTGGCGTCCTGTTAGTATTTTCTATTTCATTTGCATGGAAAGGAACTCAGCGCATCATGAATCACAATGAAGCAATCATATTTGCCACAACTGTTACTGCAAAGAGTTCACCTGATGCATCCGCTGTTGATCTTTTCGTATTGCATGAAGGGACCAAAGTGGGTATCAATGACCAGATTGGTGAATGGCTTCGAATAAAAATTGCCAATGGCAGCGTAGGCTGGATTAAGGAGAAATCCTTAAAAAGATTATAATAGAAAAAGATCCTAATGTAAGGTTACCATATCAAAATATGTGGCCTAAATTAAACTACCAAGAATTCTCTAACATGAAAACAGATTTGATTCAACCGAAGTCCTGAAAAAGCAAGTATTCTTCAGCAATAGATGGAATCAATGAGTTTGAAATACATTAACAACGGCAGTCCTTATTAATCGTGCGTCGCAATAGCCATAATTAAAATCAGACCAGAGTATTTCGTCTACGCCTCAAACCATTCATATGTACTCATCTGTACTGGGGCATTCAGGTTAGGAAGTACCCGTTCAAGCATAAAACCCTGATCTGGGTCATAATCATAACCAAAGGTGCTTCGCACACCCATAGAGATAAACTGGACGGCTCTGTCAATAGCAATTGGAAGACTATCGCCCTGAATTAAAGCACCAGTAATGATACTTGTAAAAGCGTCACCAGTACCAGGATAGTGTGCAGGAAGATAATCACATGTTACCTTCCAAAATCGACGATCGCCCGTAGAATATGCCAACACTGAAGTACGACGCGGTTGTCCTGTTATGGGGACACTGGTGACAATAACCGTTTTAGCTCCCATATCCGCGAGTTTCAGAATATTACTCCGAAGATCCTCGTCGCTGATAGTTGGGTTGTAATCCTGACCAAGCAACAAGGCTACTTCTGTTAGATTTGGTGTGATAATGTCGGCCTTTGCTACCAGACGACGCATTTTAATAACCATGTTCTGCGAGAGTGGTGTGTATAATGCTCCATTATCTCCGAGTACGGGGTCTACGACAACAAATGTATCAGGGGTTTTGAAATCGTCGATAAAACGCTCCACGATCTCAATTTGAAGATGAGATCCCAGGAAACCACTGTAGATAGCATCGAAATGCACCTTAAGTTCTTTCCAGTGATCAATAATTGGCTGAAGGTGCTCAGTCAGGTCAATAAAATGGAATCCCTTGTACTTACTGTGACTTGAAAGGACAGCAGTAACCAACGGAACAACCTGTACGCCCATTGTCGACAAAATTGGAATGACAACTGTCAGCGATGCTTTCCCAAAGCCTGAAAGATCATGTATGGCAGCCACACGTGGCAGGGGATTATTCATAACTAAATTTTACTGCAAAGGTAGCTGTAAAATGAATTGGTAACCTGTTACGACAGAATTCAACGAAACCCTGACGCTTTAAATAAGCCCCCTCAGGCAGATATATTAATACACTGTTTCCATAATATGGAAATTAATTTTACTCTATGGTGTTGGGATGGCAATCTATTATTTATTACCAGCTTTGATCATACTGACTATAAACCAAGCATATTTTTCAATCCCTAATATTGAAAAACGTCATTATTTAATTTATCAGCATCCCCAATTTCCTGAATTAGGAAAATCATATCTTTGTAGGTCAATTTTTGGAAACCGTAATTAAATTCAATAAAGAGCGTACCGAGAAAAATGAGTAACCCCGAGAAACTAAAATGGTCAAACATCTTGTCAATTGGTAACCAAGCAATTGATAATGACCATGCAGAACTCCTGTCAATATTCAATCAGTTGGTCGATTTAACAAACAAAGAAGGCAGTCGTTCAGAATTTGCAGAAATCCTGTCCAGAATGACCGACTATGCCCGCCAGCATTTTAAAAAGGAAGAAGCGTATATGGAGAAGTTCGCTTATCCAAATCTTTCAGAACATAAAAAAAGCCATCAAACTTATATTCAAACCGTAGCGAACTATAATCTCAGTTTTCTCCGCAACCAAAAGCCTGACCCCATTGCCCTGCTTATGTTTATAGAGTCTTGGTGGACCAACCATATCCTTCATGCCGACAGCATGTTTGAGCGCTATAAGAACGGGATTAATGCTGAGGTCAACTACAAATAAATCACGCATCAGACACCCAATACTGCAACCCGTTGGTTAGTCCATCCCTTGAAGGCATACAAATTGGCGATTAGGATTCAGAATATTGAAGTTCTTGTTTTCGGTGTACCTTTGCAAAACAAACGATTCCATTATGAAATTTGCCGACCTGAAAGTAGCCAGCGAGATAAAGCAGAATCTTGACAAACTGGGATTTATACGCCCCACGGACATCCAGTTCAAAGCCATCCCTCCCATCATGCGTGGTGAAGATGTATTGGCCGTTGCACAGACTGGTACAGGGAAGACAGCAGCCTTTGCTATTCCGGTTATCCATATGATAAATGAAGCGAAGCCTTCCCGCCGCTATCAGGGCATCAGGTGTCTGGTTATGGTCCCAACACACGAACTGGCCCTGCAAATCAACAAGGTATTCAACAGCATTGCAGCACATACACATGTAAAAGCCACAAGTATCTATGGTGGTGTTGATCAGGATCCCCAAATCAGTATGCTCAGGAAAGGAACCGATATTCTGATCGCAACTCCCGGCAGGATGTTTGACTTAGCAAGTCAGGGACATCTCGATTTATCAAACATTGACATCCTTATTCTCGACGAAGCTGATCACATGCTCGATTTAGGGTTTATCAAAGATATTCGCGATTTGAGCAGAAAGCTTCCCAGAGAAAGGCAGACGCTTTTCTTTTCGGCAACCATTAATCCTGATATTAAAAAGCTTGCCTACGACCTCGTTAAAGATGCCATTCGAATTCAGGTCTCTCCTAAAAATCCAGTCAATAAAAACATCAATCATTCTGTAGCCATGATTGACATGGACGACAAACGCTTCTTTCTTGAGCGAATGGTTAAGGAAAATCCAGACCAAAAAATTCTTGTCTTCGTTCGCACAAAAGTAAGGGCTGAAAGGGTTAAATCGGCCATGGAGCGCGTTGAGATAAAAAGCGATACGATACACAGCGACAAAGACCAATCGGACCGTAATCGTGTGATGGAAGAGTTTGGAGCCGGGAGACTGATGATGTTGATCGCTACCGACATCTCAGCCAGAGGAATCGATATCCCTGATGTTGATTTTGTAGTTAATTATGATTTGCCCGATAAACCCGAAAACTACGTACACCGCATCGGGCGGACAGGCAGAGGCAACAAACGCGGCGAGGCTGTTTCTTTCTGCAGCAAGGAAGAAAAGCCTCTGCTAAAAGAGATCGAGAGCTACACTGGAGCCCCCATTGAGGTAATTAGCATCCCGGCAGCAGAATATGACACCACGATAAGTTTCTCGGCCGAAGCCAAAGATGACTGGAAAACACTTATCAACGAGCACGAAAAGACGATGGCGAAGATTAACAGGAAAAAGAAGAAAAAGAAATTGTAGCAACCTTTTGATGTGCATCAGCCTGATCAATGCATGATTAGCTCAGTACTCTAGCTTCTTCTTAAACATATCCGCATTGACCCCAAAAAATTGGCTAAGGGAGTTGAGGCTTCTTTTCCGATTCGTATTTTCAACCAATGACCTTAGATACAAGCTGAGATGGGTTCTGTCTGACTTTCCGCCAAACAATTAGCGCAAGAATCACAATCATCATATTCCCAAGTCCAAGAATTCCATTTGTCGTCATCCATGCTGAGATGGTCTTTCCTACCATGTCACGGATATTTCCGCCATATAACACAAATGCAATGACAGAGAGCATGGTAATCCAAACTGGCGGTTTTTGGCTTAATAAATAAAAAAATAACAGCGAAATCAGAGGAAGCGAAAACATGAAATGTTCAAAGTCGGTAACTGTAAGGTTCGGAATTACCGCTAATACCCAAAAATATTCAAAAACAAAATTCCGTTGTCTTGAACAATTCTCATGCCCTGCCTGCTCCCTTTCCATATTTCTGTGCACAAACCTGAAAAGAAGCATATAGAAAATCCCGAGAATTGTAAAGCTAAACCAGATACCAGGCTGAAAACTGATGATATTATCAATGATTCTGTAAATCCAGGAATAAATTGTATCAAACCCTGTGACAGGCGATTGGTTATGGATCATCATTGTAGTAAGCCAGTCCTGATGCAGTTGATAGTTAGTCGCCAAACCAGTGTAAACAGATGGAGATAATAACCCGAACAGAAGTACAATGACCGAAATTCCAATGAACTTAAACTCTTTCCTAAAGACAAGCAACGGAAAGAACAAGAGAAAATGAGGCTTGACCAATACTGCCAGGGCCAAAAGAGTTGCAGCGGGAATGACTTTCCCTTGCTGATGTAAAACAAGTGACGGCACTACAAGCAACAAAAGCAAGCTGTTAATATTTCCAAGATGAAGCTCATAATAAAACGGGAGCAGGCAAACCAGAAACATCAAGAGCTGAACCTTTAACTGAATCATTTCAAAAGTATCCGGAAAAAAGACATCTCTGATGAACGCCGAGATAAAACGAATAGCAATCAAAATTGACAAGCACAGGAGGACAAAATAGATAACCTTTGCAATACCAAATGGAAACACTGCCAATGGCAGAAACAAGTACAGCACTATGGGTGAATATTTGTAATACCCCGAATCGAGACCAAATGCTTTTCCATATACCTGCCCTCCGTCGGCCAACGCATTTGAAGCCGAATAATATACCTCAAAATCATGTAGCCAAAAACGGCCATTAATATTTTGAAGGATGAAAAACCCAGCAAAAAAAAGCATTAAAACAAGGATAAATACGCTGGTAGTGATAGACACCTTGAAATTCTTGAAACAACTCAGATTCATAGCATTATATTAGAACATAAGACCCAAAAACTGTTTATCGGCAAAAATACAGATTATTTGAGCGCCTGCTACCAGCTTATTTTTTGAAAGACAAATTGTACTTCGATCTTGTTGAACAACGCTAGTTATCTATAAACCAAAAGGTAATGAGAATGAAAAAACAGACCCATGGCCTGGTTTACTGTCGATCCATATCTTACCGTCTTGCTTTTCAATAAATTCTTTGCATATAATGAGCCCCAGCCCCGTCCCCTTTTCATTCGCAGTTCCCAGGGTTGACTGGCCGAAACCTGAGGCAAAAAGAACTTTTGCCTTTTCGGAAGTCATGCCAACACCGTTGTCAGCCACACTAATCCTAAATTCATTTTCAGTCCTTAAGACAGAAATACTAACAACACCACCCTTATATGAGAACTTAATTGCATTGGCTACAAGATTGTAAATAATTACATTGATCATCGAAGGATCACCATATACTTCCAATTGTTGGTCGATATTGTTTTGAATAGTAATCTCTTTCCCTGCAGCCACTTCAAAAAGCGATTTTCTTACCTCTTCGGTAACTGAATATAAACGAAACATGTCCTTCTGCACTTCAATTTTACCACGCTGGGAACGAGACCATGTAAGCAGCTTTTCGAGAAGAGTATATGTGTTTTTGGCGGTCACATGCAACCGGTTGATAAGCTCCCTGCTATCCTCTGGGGTCAGATCCTCAATATTGTTGTTCAGAAGTTCGGTAAACCCCAACATGGCATTAAACGGACTCAGAAGATCATGAGCTATAATTGAAAACAGCTTATCCTTTGTTTCATTGGCCACCTTCAGATCGCTGGCAAATTGTTCGAGCTGAAGCTGGAAGTTATATCTTTCAGTGACATCGCGGAGCACCCCTTCATGAAAAAGGACATTCCCATCACCATCCGTAGTTAGCCAACCGTGATCCTCTACCCAAATTTTCTCACCATCTTTCCTCTTAAGCGGATAGATAGCCAATTCTTCCTTCATTTCCAGCAAAATAGCACGATCCCGATCATGAATGTCGAAATACAAGTCCTTATTAATATCAACAGCCATTAATTCTTCAAGATTGGCATAGCCCAATATATCAACGAGGGCAGGGTTCGCATCAAAAAAACGCCCTTCGGGACTACTTCTGTACACGCCATCAGGTATACTGGCAAACAATGTTCTGTACTTTTCCTCGCTAGCCCTTAATGCCTTACCCGATTCCACATCATGAGTAATATCATGGCCTATTCCAACTATTCCTACCACGTTACCACCAGGTTCCTGCAGGGGAACTTTTGTAACCCGTAACCATTGAACTTGTCCGTTGGTGTGCCGATAGATAGTTTCATGATCAATAAGCGAAACCCCCGTTCTGATTACTTCCATGTCCTGATTATACCCTTCCTGACCTGCTGATGACATCATCAGGTCAAGATCGGTTTTGCCTATCACATCTTCCTCTCTGGTCTTTTCAAGAAAGGCAACTTCAGCTTTGTTGGCAATGATTTTTCTCCCTTTACTATCTTTCACGTAGATCATGACTGGCAAATTATCGATGAGGGTACGCAGCATAATCTGCTGTCGCGTCACATTATCAAGAGCACTTTTGCGCTCGGTAATGTCGTGCAGACTACCTTCTATGCCTATATATCCTCCATGCTCATCATATCTTAGATGAGCATTGACAGAGACAAAGAATGTCTTTTCCTGGCCTGCCCGCAGCTCAACCTCATAGTCATCTATCTGCCCTTTTTGTCTTAATATCTCCCAGAACTTATCCCTGTCCGCCGGATTATTATACAGTTCTTTTACAGACAAACCAATCAAATCCTGTGGCTGGTAGTGGGTATAATACGAAATCGAAGGGCTTATTAATGTTATGATGCCATTGACATCAGTTTGATAAAAAATATCCTGGACATTGTTAAAGATGCTTCTGTAAACCTTTTCACTATTTTGAAGGGCCTTATCGATCTTCATATACGCGGAAACATCATGAATGATTGAGTGCAGAAAAGCTTTACCGTTAATTATGATCTTATTGAGGGTTACCTCAGCATCAAACAGCGACCCATCCAAACGTTGGTGCTTCCAGTAAAATCGTTGTGGATGTCCTGCCATAGCTTCACGGCGATAATTCAGTCCACAGATCTTCGAATCAACTCCATCAGGCTGCTTTACCGGACTCAGCTTAGTGAACGAGAGGTTAAGAAGATCATTTTTACTAGCAGCCATAAACATCTTAACTGACAGAGCATTACAGTCTACAATCCTGTTGTCATCCATAAAAATAATAGCATCATTGGCCGACTCAAAAAGGAGACGGTACAGCTCGGACGAGTTAATGCTGTCGCCAAACCAGTTGGATGTTTTGTCTATATCTGTGTCAGTCATTAACTTTTAATTAATGTTGAAAGATTATTGACCGGGAAGATACTTTTCAACCATAGCCACAAGGTCTTCCCTGCGGATTGGTTTTGCTAAATAATCAACACAACCTGCTGCCAAAGCCAATTCCCTGTCACCGGTCAGGGCATAGGCAGTAGTAGCAATTACAGGCAGATCGGGCCGATGCTTATTTATAATTCGGGTGGCTTCGAAGCCAGTCATCACGGGCATCTTTAAATCCATCAACACCAAATCAATATCATCATTTCTTAGCACCTCATCAACCGCTTCCTGCCCGTTCAGTGCATGAATAAGAATATAGTCCAGACGTCGCAGAATTAAATTAATCAGCATGAAATTGGTGGGTTCATCTTCGGCAATCAGAATTGTATGTTTCATAGGAGAAGGCACAATTTTAGTATGACACTCTATCGCTGTCGAAGGTTTAAAAACAGGATCCGCCTGACTGCAAGGAAGCGTTACGCGGAACACCGATCCCACGCCTATCTCTGATTCTACTGTTATAGCTCCTCCCAGTTTCTTCACAACTCCTTCAGCAATGGCAAGTCCAAGTCCACTACCTTCATATAGTCGGGTATTCCCGGGATCAAGCTGTCTGAACGCTTTAAATACCGCATCCAGCGTATTTTTGGCAATCCCGATACCACTGTCGCGAACGTACACTTCAACAAAACCATCCAACATACAGGCACCTATCTCAATAAAACCTTTATGGGTGAATTTCAATGCATTCATCATGAGATGATTCAATACCTTCTCGATAAGTTCACGATCGGATTCCAGGTATACTTTACCAACTTCCTCCGGAACTGTATATCGATAGTCGAGTCCTTTATTCATACAAGAATTCGAGAAGGCTTTTCTGACGCTCATCAGAACCTCATCCAGTCCAAAACGACGACTGTTTATCTCGAGATTTCCAGAGGCAATCAGCGAGATATCCATAAAATCATTGATAGTATTCACAAGCCTGTCGCTACTGCTATGCAAGATAGAGAGCCATTCCTTCTTTTCTTCCGCGGTAATCCCCTCGGCAACCATCATCTGTCCAAAGCCTAATATACCATTTAGGGGAGTACGGATCTCGTGCGATATGTTATTCATAAACGCCGTTTTCAAACGATCACCGGCTTCGGCCTGGTCCTTTGCCTGCAAGATCTCCTGCTCGTGCCTCATCTTCTCGATGTAAATGCTCAACTGTGAAGCAATCACCTCAAATATCTCAATGGTCACTTCATCGTAAGCATCACTATTCGTAAAGCTTTGCACGACAACTGTCCCGATGGTCTCATGACTGGTTTTCAACGGCACGCCAAGCCATTTACTTGCTATGGTTCCTTTTAGCTCCAGCTGCAACCGTTCGTCAAGTTCGATGATTTCATCGCGATTCAGCAACATCGACTTTCCAGATTTTACAACCAAACCGGATAATGATTTGGCTGCAGGCCATCCCGTAGATTCATCCTTCTCATCTGCCCACAGTTCGCCTGAAAGGGTATCGGTCTTCTTTTCATACAAGTCGATGGAAAAATACGAGGTATCTATCACATATTGAAGTTCCTGTTTCACAACCCCCACCAACTCGTTAAACGATTCCGAGTTTATAACTGCCCTGGCAATATTATATTGAATCCGATGAATAAGATCAGCCCGTTTACGGCCAGAGATATCCTGCCCCTGAGCAATTGTCGCGACGTAATGATGCTCTGTTGCTGAATATATGTTTGCACTATTCAGAAGGATGATATGCTGTTTGCCATCCTTGTCAATAACTGGAATTTCAACTGAATCCAAATTTTTACCCGATGACGCCTCATCAATTATTTGCATGATCTCATCCAATCTGTCGTGTGGAAACAGTGTTGTCAATTTTTTACCAATGATTTCTTCAGAAGTATACCCGGTTAGTTTTTCGAAAGCATGATTGAAACGACTGACAATTAAACCATAATTCCAAACAACGATGGGTGCATTGGCACGATTAATCAAATTCTCCAGATAATCGCTCGTCTCTTTTAACGATTCCTCCGACTGCTTTATCTCCGTAATATCAAGTAACACGCCCTTAAGTCTCGCAAGACGATCCCCTAAAAACTCTGGAACAACACTAATCCGCACCCATTTTAATTGCCCGTTTGTACCATTCAACCGAAAATCGAAGTCAATGGTTGTTTTATACTCTACCAACTCCCGAAACTTCATGTGAACTAATTCCTGATCCTCCTGAACAACAAGGTCATCCAAGTAAATAAACGATGGCTCCATGGCTCCCGGCTCAAGCCCCAATAAACGGTAAAAGGCATCGCTCCAATATTTCTGATCAGTGATTAAATCATACTCCCAACTACCCATCCGGGCAATTTCCTGCGCATAGTTTAACGATTCGGCCATATTTTTAAGCAAAGCCTCAGATTCCTTTTTAGCGGTTATATCAACAGAAGAAACGACGAGATAACCTATGTTCCCCTTATTAAATACAGGCGAAATCGTTGTAAACATCACTTTATTAAGGTTATTTACAACTATCACCTCTTCATAACTAACCGGAGTTTCGGATTCAACACATTGCTGAAAATAAGCACTGACCGTGTTCCCCTTCTCCATCCCAAAAAAATCCTGTGGCGTTTTCCCTGCGATTTCCTCATAAGATATCCCGGTTAGCCTTTGATGAGAACTGTTCGTCCTGATAAAACGGAATACACCTTGTTCAGTAACTTCTACCAACGATATGGCATCCTGCGTCCCATTGAAAATCATTTCGTATTCACTCTTCAGTTTTTGATTTTCAATTTCAATTTTTTTTCGAAAACTTACATCAGTAATAATGACAGCAAATTCATTCTCACGGGTTTTATATGCCAACACCTCAAAGTGTTTATCTATTTCACCTGAATAATCCTCAAATATTAATGGCTCCCCAGTAATTAGTGTCCGACTATATCTGCTGATCCAATATGGCTCAGTTTTCGGAAGCACCTCCAATACTGTTTTTCCGATTATTTTTTCTTTCTTTAACCCTGTTAGGCGTTCAAAACTGGGATTAACATCTAAAAACCTATAATCAACCATATTACCTGAAGAATCGAATATACCTTCATGAAGCGCAAGCCCTTGATTCATACAAGCGATCAGCAGTCTGTATTTCTCTTCACTTGAACGTACTGCTTCCTCAGCCAGTTTTGTTGTAGTGATTTCCTGAAGAGTTCCCACCATTGTGATCAGCTTTCCGTTTTCTGACTGAAAAGCCTTCTCGTTCACTTTAAACCAGCGCCAGTCACCATTTGCCGCCTTCAACCTGTATTCAAATCCAAACCTATACGTTTCATCCACATTGGTCATATTATCATATACCTTAACCAAACGGGTAAAATCATCCGGATGAAGAATTGACTCGAATACTTGTGGTGAATATTCATCAAGCAATCCTGACTCATAACCAAGCTGAGCCAGTAAACTTCTGTTATAGTATAGATTCCGCTTCTCAGCGATGCTATATACATAAATAATATCAGGGCTATTCTCAGTTATTGTTTTAACAAACAATTCATTTTCACGTAGTACTTCCTCCACCTCTCTCTGTCTGGCTATCTGATGTTCAAGCTGATTATTCCTCTCTGATATGGTTAAACTCAGTTTATCCTGAGCAGCTAAACAGGAAAGATTTGCCAGCTTAATCTTTACCATGGCCTTTAGCAGCACTATTAACTCCACTACATTAATGGGCTTAGCAAGAAACCCTTCTGCCCCCGATTCAACCGCTTGCTGTAAATTGCGCTGATCTGATTTTATCCCGGTCAAAAAAACAACAGGGATGCCGCACGTGTCAACACTTGATTTCAATTGTTGGCAAACCTCATAACCATTGATTCCTGGCAACAGAATATCTAATAATATCACATCGGGGTCTGCTGAGCCAGCGATCTGTAATCCATCTTCCCCTGAATAAGCTGATATGAGTTCGGAATCAGGCCATGTATTCATAAGCAAAGACTTAACGATCAGATGAATCTCCTTTACATCGTCAATTACCAGAATCTTGATCGGTTTTATCATGGCTTGTATGTTTTATAAACATATCTATTAATATTCAGAACATGGTCGACCTGACGTTAAGTACAAAGACAAACAACGTACCACGTAACCAACCCTCCCCTGGTCAGGTATGTGGTTACTATCGTTTGTTACATCTGCGGCATTCACCGTCTTATGCTATTTCAAATACCGATTTCCAATAGTAAAGATAACTCAATAAAGGAGTTTTTCCTAATCAGACGAAAAAAAACAGGATCGGGTATAAAGCTCACAATAGTATCCTGTTAGGTATAAACAACCCACCCCTGTCACGTCTACCTGATGAACCTCATCTTCAGAAACCCACAATATCTTAATACATAAATTGATAACATTCCGGATTACAGGAAATAGAGAGAGTCCGGGAAATACCTCCCGGACTCTCTTACTTTTTCTTTTCACTATTTTCTAACAGCCTTTATGGCTTCTTCATATCGGCGACTTACTTCATCCCAGTTTATCACGCTCCAGAATGCTTTCACGTAATCAGTACGTTTATTCTGATATTTCAGGTAGTAAGCATGTTCCCAAACATCAATACATAATACCGGGATTCCACGATTTTTAGCAATACTCATCAGTGGGTTATCCTGATTGGCCGTACTACTCACAAAAAGCTTACCTTCCGCGTTAACAGAAAGCCAGGCCCAACCACTTCCAAATTGTGATGAAGCATTGGAATTAAATTCTGACTGAAATTTTTCAAAGCTTCCAAAAGTCTCATCAATGGCCTTTGATAACTTACCGGTCGGAAGGCCGCCACCGCCAGGTTTCATAAGCTGCCAGAACAATAAATGGTTGTAATACCCGCCTCCATTGTTACGCACAGCCATCGGATATTTTTCAATCTCCATGAAGAGATCAAAAAGCGGGGTTGAAGACCAAGGCTGCCCCTCAACAGCTTTATTAAGGTTTGATGTGTAAGCTGCATGGTGCCTTGAATAGTGAATCTCCATAGTAGCTGCATCTATATATGGCTCCAGAGCCGAATAGGCATACGGTAAGGGCAGTTGACGGTATGCACCGGCATACATGTAATCCCCTGTTTGCTTTAGCTGATCTTTTGTCAATCCCTGACTGAAACCATAAACTGAAGTGAGCACAAGTATTATGGATAACAATATTGAATTAAAAAATTTATGCATTTTAAATCTGAATTATGTAGTTTGATATATATAACAACTACCGAAGTGATTTGTTTGGGAGAATGACAGCAAGGACCACAGGGTATTAGCAATCCCTTTGAAATTTAAACCACATTACCAACAAAATGCACATAAAACAAGAAGGCAGTTCAGGAGCCGCCATAACGCTTGCCTACAGGCTTGCATAACTCATATATCTACTGCCTGAGCCAAACACAGTAAACTCTCTGTGAGTATCTGCAATAGTAAACCAGAATACTTTATTGCAAAAATCCTCAGTTACCCCTTGCCGTGATGTTTCTCGTAATTCTCACAAGAGCGGTCATCACTGCCATCGCCACTACAAGAGCATCCTACACGGCGACCATCAGCATCAACATCGACTGATGAACACGACTTCGTAAACTGAGAACCCCTGATAAAAAACATTTTAATAGCTATACCAGCAATAGCAAGTCCGATTAATATAGTTGAAAGCAATAACAATTTCATAGTCAAAGATATTTAACTAAAACAGCCAGAAAGACACTTTGTTTAAACGGAAGGCGATCGACGTCTGGAAAATTCAGACATCACGATAGCGGCTGCCACACCAGCATTGAGCGACTCGGCCGTTAACCCTTCGCTCACTCCGGTTGGAATGGTGAGCCTGGTTGTAAGCAGGGCCTGAATCTCTTCGCTGATCCCCCTGCTTTCATTGCCAATAACAATCACACCCGATGGCGCGAGTGTGGACTGATAAATATTATCACCCGATAAGACCGTTCCAAAGACTGGCACCCCGGTGGGTAATGTATTCAGCCATTCGACAGCGTTCATCTCATATTGTTTTACCCTGACAATCGAACCCATAGTAGCCTGCACAACTTTAGAGTTGTATATATCAACTGATCCTGGCGTTCTTAAAATGTGCCGGATACCAAACCAATCAGCCGTGCGTATAATGGTCCCCATGTTGCCCGGATCTTTAATATCCTCCAGCAATAGAATCAAATTGGTCAGCGTGGGTATTTCACTTAAAGGCGGCGAAGGGATCTTTACAACTGCCAGTACTGGCGAAGGAGTTGTCAGTGCTGTCATCTTACCCATATATTCTTCAGAGATTAACCGGGTTGTAATTCCCTTCAAACGGCATAAACCTGAATACTGAAACAGCCATGATTCTCGCGCATAAATAGCAACGATATCTGCCCCGCTGTGAATCATGTCGACAACCAGACGATTTCCTTCTGCGAGATAGAGACCTGCCTCACGTCTGTAGGACGAATTGCGCAATTCACTGATATGACGAACCTGATTGCGTGTTAGCATACCTTATCAATAGAAGACAAATTGTTTTTTAATGCCATAGATTCTTGCTCACCACAAGCTTTCGCATTCATAGCGCGTAAATAGTATGCGAAGGTAATAAAAGTTAAAGCAAAAAAGAAACCGCGCGTCACCAGTTAGTAACGCACGGTTAGTTTATCAATAATCTGCAGATTATTCGGCGATCACTTCAAAGTCGATCAATACGCGAACTTCCTTGTGCAGGTTAATTTTAGCTTTATAGGTTCCAACCTCTTTAACAGCTTCTCCATCGATGGCAATTTTTCTGCGGTCGATTTCAATGCCATTCTGCTCCTTGAGTGCTTCAGCAATCTGAATATTATTCACTGAACCAAAGATTTTACCTGTTGTAGAGGCTTTTGCCCCAATTCTCAGCATAATACCTTCCAGTTTAGCGGCGATTGCCTGAGCGTCCTGTTTAATCTTATCCTCTTTGAATGCCCTTTGCTTAAGGTTTTCAGCAAGAATCTTACGATTGGTCTGGGTAGCCTGAACTGCCAGCCCTTGAGGGATTAGGTAGTTGTTGGCATAACCATTCTTTACACTTACGATGTCGTTGACAAATCCTAGATTTGCAATGTCTTGTTTGAGAATAACTTCCATGTGTCCTTCCTCCTTACTTTAATAAATCAGCTACATAGGGCAACAGCGCCAGGTGCCTTGCGCGCTTAATGGCCTGAGCCACTTTACGCTGGTACTTGGTGGATGTACCGGTAAGGCGACGGGGAAGAATTTTTCCCTGTTCGTTGACAAACTTCAATAGGAAGTTTTCATCTTTGTAATCAATGTACTTGATTCCGCTCTTTTTGAAACGGCAGTACTTCTTTCTCTTGGTATCGACTGCTATCGGAGTCAGATACTTAATGTCGGTGTTTGCTTGTGCCATAATTTTTTCCTTTCAGTGTTTAATTACTTACTGTTGCTTTAGCGTCTTTATGCATGGCACGTTTCTTATCACTGTAAGCTATGGCATGTTTGTCAAGCTTCACTGTCAGGAAACGAATCACGCGTTCGTCGCGCTTCAAAGCAATTTCTAAATTGGCTACAAGGTCACCTTCAGCCCGGAACTCAATCAGGTGGTAAAAACCTGTTGATTTCTTCTGGATGGGATAGGCCAGCTTACGCAGACCCCAGTTGTCTTCCATCACGATTTCTGCTCCTTTTTCGAGCAAATAATTGTGGAATTTTTGTACCGTTTCCCTCATCTGTTCTTCAGACAAGACGGGAGTCATAATGAAAACGGCTTCGTACTGATTTACCATTTGATTGGTTATTAATAGTTTAACTTATGTATTGGTTTAATCCAAAACGGACTGCAAAAGTAGTAATTTCTTTCTGATTGTCAAACAACTCTGAAGAAAAAATTTTGAAAATTACAGACTGCTCCGTAGTCATTGAATATATATTACTTTGAATTCAAAATTTGAAAACCTGAACGAAAGGACTTGGTAACCCCACCACAATTCAAAAATCCATACCAGATGCTTTGCAGGATTGCACATTTAATCCACACTAATTATGCCCTGGCATTTTCAGTTACTATGCTTTCTGAGAAACCGGAATTGTAAATTTAAATACACTTCCCTTCTTTACCTGACTTTCTGCCCAAATACTTCCACCAAGTTTTTCAACAAATTCTTTGCATAATATTAAGCCTAAACCTGTGCCCGATTCATTACTGGTTCCTGTTGTCGTATAATATGTATCATTTTTAAAGAGATTATTAAGTGTCTCCTCACTCATGCCAACACCATCATCTGTAATAGCGACTTCAACCAGATTTTGATTAATAGTCGATACAATATCAATTCGCCCATTAATGTTCGTAAAATTGATGGCATTAGATATCAGATTACGTAGGATTGTTTTTAATAAAACAGTATCAACATAAACCTCAATATCAGGTGATATCAAGTGATTTATTGATATCTTTTTTATCTCTGCCGATAACATTACGGCATCTGCTATTTCGTCAACAATTGGCTCTAATTTAACCACCTCAGGCTTAAAGATTATCTGATCACTCTGGCTTTTTGCCCATTTCAATAAGTTCTCAAGCAAATTAAATGTATTATTAGCCGAATGGTTTATAGCAAACAATATCTCTTTAGATTCAGCAATATCATACTTTTGAATGTTTTTTAACAATAGCTCTGATAATCCCATAATACTACTAAACGGACTTCTCAAATCATAAGCTATGATTGAAAATAGTTTATCCTTCGTTTTGTTAATTTTCAGTAATTCAGTATTTTTTTCCTGAATAATAGAAAAATATGAATTTGTTTTCTTGTAAAATATGCCAAATCCAATGATGCCAATAACAAAGACAATAAAATGGAAGATAAAAATAAGAACAACCTGCTTTTTAACTATTGCCAGGTAAGAGGCCGATAACATTGAAACACTTATTCCTCCCCGTATGTTGCCAACTTTATATCCCTGTTTGGCATGACAATCCAGGCAGCTCTTTTTTATTAACAGTGGAGCCATGTACCTGTATTGGCTATTAGAATCAGTTCCCACTAATTCAAATACCTCCGGCACTCCTTTTTCAAAAGATTCAAGCGCCTTTGTTTCCCAATAATCAGCTTTATTGGCAGGTCTTATGGGTTTTAAGCTCGTTATTCTAAACTGAACTTTATCACTTATCTTGTGAAGATCCGCGATTTGACGTGTCATGTAAGCAGGATTAATTTTAGTGAGCTTCAAACCGTTTGTTGTAACAACGTCTCTAAACGAATCTATAAGGTATGGATTTGGTGGGTTTTCAATTGTTAATGGAATATATACCCCATTATGATTGGAATTCCACTCGCGGGTAATTTCAATTTGCTCGAAGAATGCCCGGGATAAATCATGCGTTAACTTTTTGTTGGAAGAAACAGCATTCGATATGTTAAGTATAAGTGAACCAATTATAAATATTGTCCAGCAAATCAACAGCCAAACTAAATAGGACTTCTTCATTTTCGTTTTCTTATTAAATACTGCAATTCTTTGATCTGGTAAAAATCTTCAATTCAAACAATGACATTCTTCTTAAATCTTTCAAAAAACCCAATAGCCATTCTGTGATATGAAAAAGGAACTGGTTGCTCCTACGTGAATTCAGGCACATATTAATGTATTTTCCTCTTGAAATTGAGGATAGTGTGCAGAAAATGATGTTTCCTACATACCTTCTATAAAAGCCTGAATATCATAATAACCCATCATATCTGGCCAAAACAACACATTTCGTCATTCGAAAACACTTTAGTCGATCAAAACTGTAAGCACATCATGATGCTTCAGTCCTCCTCGTTCTTAAACGGATTGGTTCACACGCGTTAAACCAGTTATTATGGTTTTAAATATAGCGTGAACCATCTAAATATTATGTACATCGACAATCATCCATTACAGCATGAAGCATCATCTGTCAACCGACAAAGATATCCTCAAATATATAGATTACGCACCGAAATACAAATTAAATATTCAAATTCAGGATTAGTAACAACCTGCCCTGACACCGAGAGTATGGTGGTGGCCTTCAACTGGAACAAGCTATTCGATTTGCTGAATGACATTGATGATCCACTCAGTCGGGTCAAGGATTTTGAATCTGCACAGTGACATAATGCTCAGACTACCGAAATTTGCTTGTCTACGACGCATAAGCCGGCTTAATGACATTTTTCCGACCAGAGTCCAAATTTTATTTTAAATAAGACAGTTGTTTATCAGGAAATGATACATTTCGCTATTGCTCTCCAAACTACCAGACATCCATTGACATACTCCATGGCACTTAATTCATGACACCTAGTTAAAAAAAAAATTGCTGAACACAGAACCATAAAGTTAAAACTAAAGATACCATATCCGCAATTATCGGGCATTATGAGCCTGAGGGAAGTTCCTTGCTATCACAAAATTATGTTAAAAAAATTACCTTTGTTTAACCGTTTACAAAATAGTCCGATTTATAGGGGGCCAAGCCAGCTACCACCCCGATTCAATCTTCTTCAAATTTATTCTACCCGGGATTTTCACTTTGCTGCCTGATTTTGAAAGTTCTCCATACCTGATCACGGTTATTGATTTTACATATTGAATCATTGGTGCAGTAGAGACGCACGACCGGGCGTCTTAAATAACGCCATCGGTCGGGGTAGAGACGCACGACCGTGTGTCTCAAATAACACCAACAGCGCAGGGTAGAAACGCACGACCGTGCGTCTTAAATATCACAAACCATCCGGGATCGTTCCAACCAACGCCCATATTTTAAATTCAAACCAAAAATACCCCTAACATACTGTAAACCCGCTAAAAAGATAGCTAAAAAAAAGCTCTGTTCCCTCTATGACCTAACTTTGGCCTAACTTTGGTCTCTCTTTTACTTGATTATCAATATATTCCAAATGTGTTTATTGTTACTTAATCCTCGATTGAACGGACATTGAACGAAAATTCTTAAAAATTGCAATTTTCACTGTTCATTGAACGAAGTTCGAACGAAAGCGCAAAAGCAACTAGCGGATGTGAAAATCATTATACGCTCATTATATAATATAAACAATTGCTATATTGACATTTACGCAAGATTTATAAAAAATAAATCACCTTACCGGATTTAAAGTTTTGATGAGAATCAAATTAATCATTGAACAGTTCGAACAGTTTTTCGCCTTTTGCCTGCAAATTATCTAAGGGGGACCGGGGCCGGTGAAAAGTTCAATGAAAAGTCTCCACACGGGAGCATTTCTGCTGTCAAAGAGTGAACGTTGAAAGAAGAGTTGATTACCTTATTAATATGAGAATATCGCAAATACAAAGAAACCCGGTGAAATCATTCTTCGGGACTCAGGAAGCATTCCCGGCACAGGTATCAAAGCAG
This sequence comes from Bacteroidetes bacterium GWE2_42_24, assembly GCA_001768515.1. Taxonomy (GTDB): domain Bacteria; phylum Bacteroidota; class Bacteroidia; order Bacteroidales; family TTA-H9; genus GWE2-42-24. The sequence continues at coordinate 73,417 of MEOA01000002.1, forward strand.
CAATCCTTCCCGCACCAGCCCACCAATAACCTATTCTATGGGATATAATCTCTCCGTTAAGATTGCCATTTTTTAACCGGACGCCGGCTATTTCTGTTTTATTTCTATCAGATCTTTTTGGGTAATTTTCCTACGCGACAACTTGTAACCAAAAGTGAGCGCGATGACGTAAAAAACCAGTGTGTTAATGCTGACAGATTCTAGCATAATAGCTGGTAAATAGCTGAAATCTATATCTTTAATTGTTTCAAAGAAACCAAGTTTTTGATCGTAGGCAAAGTAACCGATGATACTGAGGATATCACCCACCAGACAACTGATTAGCGAGACTACCGCTCCCCAGACGCCAAAAACGGTATCAATCCCTTTCCCAAAGAAACGGATGGTTATACCCACCCCGGCCCCCACCCCTATAGCCATATAACCAATCTGGTAACCTGTTGCCACTGTAATAACAGCCCAAATGATAGCCAGTACAATACCTGTCACAGCTCCAGCAATGATACCCATCAGCAGATTCTGATCAAGCCGTAGTTTTTCGACCTGTTCTACTGACAGCTTTTCCGATAACTCTTTTTTTGATAGCAACTGTACATCATCAGGTAGTTTTTCGACTATTGTCAGGTCTCTGTCAAACTGTGGGCAAGTATCCGCGAAGGCAGCTTTCGCGCCTGTCAACTTACAGACGATTCCCTGATTCACATTCATTGATCTGTTATTGCACATTCTACAATAATACAGGTGTTCTTCTCTGGTCATAATTGTGAATTTTTTTGCCAAATGTAACAAAAATCTCACAGTACAAAAATAATCCACTAAAATGTCCGCTCCTGACCAACTATTGTCCGCAATCGTACGCTAGCAAATATCTTAACATACTGATTTAAATCTAATTATTAAATGGTATGGAATTGGCTAAGATGCTTCCGATTTTTTCATTCAACTCAGTTTATGGCGACACAGCAGTGCCTTATTCTTCATAGAACATTGCTACTGCTGTGTCTTTCGTAACTTTGAATTCAAAATTTAACCAAATTGTAAAACATGAAAAGACTTCTTTTCCTCTTTCTGCCAATGCTTTGCGCAGCATTGAGTGCGAATGCCTCCGATGAAGCCAGGTTACTCCGGTTCCCGGCCATGCATGGCAATCAGATCGTATTTACTTATGGCGGTGACCTATACACCGTCAATGCCACCGGAGGGCTTGCGCGCAGGCTTACCAGCGATGCAGCAGGTTACGAGATGTTCGGCCGGTTCTCGCCTGATGGAAAAAACCTTGCCTTTACCGGACAGTACGATGGCAACACCGAAGTATACGTGATGCCAGCCAACGGGGGGACACCTAAACGTATCACCTACACAGCAACTCTGGGTCGCGATGATATCAGCGACCGAATGGGTCCCAATAACATTGTAATGACTTGGCGCGACAACCAGACAGTCATTTTCCGTTCGCGGAAACAGGAATTTAATTCTTTTAAAGGACAACTCTTCGAAGCAACCCTTTCTGCCTCGATACCCAAACAACTCCCCTTCTCAACAGGAGGTTGGTGTTCATATGAACCCAACGGGAAACGTTTAGCCTTTAATAAGGTAATGCGTGAATTCCGGACCTGGAAATACTACAAAGGAGGAATGGCTGACGATGTATGGATTTATGATCCTGCCGATAACAGCATAGTCAACATCACCAATAACGATGCTCAGGACATTTACCCGATGTGGTACGGTCAGAAAGTATATTTTCTGAGCGACCGCGACCGGATCATGAACCTCTTCGTATATGACTTCGCCACAAAAACGACCACCAAGGTTACCAACTTCACCGATTACGATATCAAGTTCCCTTCCCTCGGCAATGAGGCCATAGTATTTGAAAAGGGAGGCTATATCTGGACTTACACCCTGCAGAATGGCCAGTTGAACCAGATCAACATAGAGTTGGCCGATGATGGTGATGTACGCCCCGTGGTGACTAAAGATGCCTCAAAAAACATCAACTCATGGGATCTATCGCCCGATGGCAAACGCGCACTGTTCGGTGCACGCGGTGATGTGTTCACCGTTCCCGTTAAAAACGGTATTACACGCAACCTCACACAGTCATCTGGTGCCAATGATCGCAATATCGGCTGGTCACCCGATGGCAAAACCATTGCATTTATCAGTGACCGCACAGGAGAAGATGAAATTTATATCATACCCGAAGCTGGTGGTGAAGCCATAAAGATTACATCAGGCAGCGATACCTGGAAATACGACATCCTCTGGTCACCCGACTCAAAGAAGATTGCCTGGGGAGATAAGATGAATCGCCTGCAGTTTGTTGATGTCGACACCAAGAAGGTTACCCTCGTGGCTCAGACCCCCGATGGCGAACTACGTGATATCGCATGGTCGCCCGACAGCCGTTGGATAGCATATTCATTCCCCATCTACAATTCCTCATCGGTCATTCGTGCCTACAACCTCCAATCAGGTAAAAGCCAGGATGTTACCAGTAGCTGGTATGAGGCTGGATCGCCCTCCTTCAGCCCCGATGGGAAATATCTTTACTTCAGTTCCTCGCGTGACTTTAACCCATCGTATAGCTGGACCGAATGGAACCATATCTATACAGATATGAACAAGGTGTACATGGTTCCCCTGGCGAAAGCAACACCGTCACCATTTGCATACGAGAACGACGAAGTAACTGTGAAGAGTGAAACAGCCGAAAAGAAAGACGATAAGACGGCTGATAAAGGCAAAGACAAGAAAGTGGAAGAACCGGCAGGCGTTAAGGTTGAAATTGATTTCGACGGCATTGAAGAACGTGCGCTCGCCATCTCCTCCAAACCTGCAGCCTATTGGGGTGTCATTGCCGTAAACGATGGCGTGTATTACACGCGAAGTGCTACAGGCGAAGACCAGCCCACGATGGTTTACTGGGATGTAAAATCAAAGAAAGAGTCGGAAATCGGAAATTATAGTTCTTATACCATGGCCGCAGGTGGAAACAAAATGTTACTGAATGCCCGTGGAAAATACGCTATCATCGATCTGCCCAAAGGCAAAACCAACCTGGAAGATTTCATCGATCTGGGCGGCATGATGGTAAATGTTGACCTAAAGCAGGAGTGGTTACAGATATTCAACGAATGCTGGCGCCAGATGCGCGATTTCTTCTATGACAAAAACATGCACGGGGTCGACTGGAAAGCCGTTGGCGAGAAATATCGTCCATTGGTAAGTCATGTAGCCAACCGCAACGACCTCAACTACATCATGGGTGAGATGATCGGCGAACTGACAACAGGCCATTCATATATCAATGGTGGCGAGCGGATAATGCCCATACGCGTGCAGACCGGATTACTTGGTGCTACATTTAGTCGCGATAAGTCAGGTTATTTCCAAGTAGAGAAAATACTGGCCGGTGAAAACTGGAATCCATCTCTGCGTTCACCGCTTACTGAAGTAGGTGTGGATGTTAAGGCTGGCGATTACATTATCGCCATCGACGAACAGCCTGTCACTACCGTGAACGACCTCAACCAAATGCTTATAGGTAAAGCTGACCGGATTGTACAGCTTACTGTTAACAGCACAGCCGGCACAACGGGTAGCCGCAAAGTGCTGGTAAAACCCATCGCTGACGAAACCCCCTTGTACTACTACAATTGGGTGCAAAACAACATTCGTAAGGTGAGCGAAGCTACCAATGGCGAAGTGGGTTACATACACATTCCCGACATGGGTCCCGAAGGTCTTAATGAGTTTGTTAAATATTATTACCCTCAGCTCAACAAAAGAGCCCTCATCATCGACGACCGTGGAAATGGCGGAGGAAATGTTAGCCCGATGATCATCGAACGCCTGCGTCGTGAGTTGGTTATCATGTCGGTAGCCCGCAATGGAGGACCCAATACCAAGCCAGTGGGCATGATGTGGGGACCAAAAGTACTGCTACTTGACCGCTATTCTGCTTCCGATGGTGACCTGTTCCCTTACCAGTTTAAGACCATGAAGATGGGTAAAACCATTGGTGTAAGGTCATGGGGTGGTGTTGTCGGTATCCGTGGCCCGATTCCCTTCGTCGACGGAGGCTACCTGAACCGCCCTGAGTTTGCTCACTATGCTGCCGATGGTTCGAAGTTCGTGATCGAAGGACATGGCGTAGATCCTGACATCGTGATCGATAACGACCCATACAAAGAATTTATGGGGCAAGACGACCAGCTCAACCGTGCCATCAAGGAGATCACCGAAGACCTGAAAAACTGGCCTAAACAGTTCCCCCAAGCCCCCGCTTATCCGAATAAATCGAAATAAGGCAGTGAAGTTTTGCTTCACCGGAGCAATTCACGATTCGGGTTAAGCAAACATCAATAGCCAAAGTTTTTGTAAGAAGATTAATTACTTACAAGAAGTAAAAGGCCGGACAAAATGTCTGGCCTTTTTCATTCATAAGAAATCTGATTGTTATCCGGAATCTCTATCTTTGTCATAGAATCAAAACCACCCTCATTATGTCTTATATCAGGATACTTGGCATCAGAGTAGCCGACCGCACAAAGGAAGCAGAAACTGTTCAGAAACTTCTCACCACTTATGGTTGTTCTGTACGCACACGTCTGGGGCTGCACGTGCAGAACGATCTCACCGATAGTTCAGAAGGGCTCATCATCCTTGAGTTGACAGGTGACACGACGGAGATGGACAAATTAGAAAATGCCCTGGCTTCCACGATTGGCGTCGATGTCAGTCACATGGAGTTCGAATAATCCTGAATGCCCCGCTACTTTCTTCAGATAGCCTATGATGGCACCGAATGGCATGGCTGGCAGATACAGCCGAATGCCCCTACGGTACAGGCTGAGATAGCACGGGTACTCTCGTTGCTTCTCAGGCATGAGGTGATGCCCATCGGATGCGGACGTACAGATACGGGTGTCCATGCCCGAGATTTCTACCTGCATTTCGACTCTGACAACCCGCTTTGCCTTCAGAGGCAGCACATCGTTCACCGCCTTAACAGGATGCTTCCACGCTCCATTGTTGCCTTCCGTATTATTCCTGTCGCCGATGATGCAAACAGCAGGTTTGATGCCATCGCCCGTACTTATACCTACTACTGCATCACAGCGAAAGACCCGTTCATGCAGGGCTACGCCTGGCATCTTCCCTTGTGTCCTGATTTTGAATTGATGAACCTTGCCGCTGAAAAGCTATTGAACTTTACCGACTTCACCAGCTTCAGCAAACTACACACACAGACAGCCACCAACAATTGCCGGATCAGCAATGCCAGATGGACAACAGATAACCACCACCTCAACTTCACCATCAGCGCCGACCGCTTCTTGCGCAACATGGTCAGGGCTATCGTTGGAACTCTGCTTGAAGTTGGTTTCCACAAAATTGACATGGAGGGTTTCAGCAGGATTATTGAAGGCAAAGACCGTCAGTTGGCAGGGATGTCGGTACCTGCCTGTGGACTATTCCTTGAAAAAGTTACCTACCCCAAAGGGATATTTGTTTCTCAGAGCACAAAACTCCCAATATGAATAATAGCGAACGCTGCATCAGGGACTAAAGGCTATAAACGAGCAGCCAGACCGGCAGATGATCTGCGCAAATCAGCAGAAGGGTCGTTGGAAAACCCCATAGGTGAATAGAAACCAACAAACATAAATCAACTGAGATAAGCCATCAAAAAAGAATTTCTGCTATGCCTTCAGCTTTTTGCACAAGTATAGATCTGGTTTTTTCAAGAGCCCGGGATTTCGCCCAATATCCAGCAAATAGCTGCCTCAAGAGTAGAAAAGGGTTGTGAATGATAACCGCTGTCTTGCCTCCTGACTAGGATGGGGACAACAATATCTTTAGGGTTCAGCGTTAGTATGGCAATTTTACGGCTACCAAATACATTGAGCCACCGTTTATAATATCGTGGGATCTCTTCCCGATCTGTAGAACTAAGTCTAAAGTAAGCTTCCCGGTAATCCAGAATGAACCCTTTAACCGTTGCAGGGATTAATTTATTTTCAATGGCATAGTCCCATGAACCAGTTAAATCGTCTATTGTAATTGGTCCGTAATAATACTTATAAAGAATACCAGTACTACTGTCAAATTCAAACCTGAATTTTGCGGTGTTTATAGGGCACATTTTTCCCATAAGTATCTGAAATATATTATTTCAAAACCCCGAAGTTTCTGGCAAGGATGCTTTCGAAAAAAAAGCAAGACAAATATAGACAGATATTTAACAATTTCATTAAATTACCTCCTGCCTGTCTGGATTTACCTTTGGAAAGACCGGTTTGCAATGATTATTTCGCAGACGAATTGAGAGATGATGACCTTTCAAAAATAAATAGCGTAAAACAAGGACCAGCTAATAAAAAGGAATATCCTCATGCACTACTTCAGCAAGAGCTGCTGAACCTCCTCCAGCTTCCCATCGGTTGGAGCCGGCTGAAGATGAAGAATGTGAGCGATTATCGGGTAAAGGCATACATTGGGGAACGACTTAAAATCAAATCCTTTCTTAAAAGCAGGTCCTCGGGCATAGAATATACCCTGCATATTAGGATTGGCGTTATCGAAGCCATGCGCGCCAACATATTTGAATTTATCACCCTTCAATCCAACATTCCAGGCACTGTCGGCCAGCACAACAATATTCCCGATTCGCGGATTACTGCCGAAATGAAGCCTTTCAGGGACCATGGTATTTCGCCAGGCCTTGATATGATCAACATTTTTAAGGCGCAACAGCACCGAGTCAACAAACCGCTCCATGACAACGAGTCCGATAGCAGGACTACTGCCATGCTCACGTACAATCCATTCGCGTGGCACGAAGTCGTCGACCAAAACCACCCTGTCGGACGACACATCCTGCATCCCATGATCGCTCACCACCATCAGGTTGATACTGTCGGCGATGGGAAGAGCAGACAACTTCTGCATCAGAACGCCCACCAAAGAGTCGAGGTGCATCACTACTTTACGGGTTTCCGGACTGCCGGGTCCATAATGATGGCTTGTTTCATCCGGTTCATGCATATAAAAGGTAATCAGCCGCGGGCGTTGTTCTAAGGGGAGCGAAAGCCAGTAGATCACTGTATCAATTCTGTTTTCAAACGGAACATTTTGCTGATACACCTTCCAGTAGGTTGGTTGGACGCCCTTTATTGAAGCCTCGGAACCCACCCAGAAATACGAGGCTGATTTAAGGCCATGCTTCTGAGCAGTCACCCAGATGGGCTCTCCGCCATAAAATTTACCGTTTTCAACGGCTTTGCGGTCGCCGATACGGTAAGAAGCTTTCAACACAGTGTCATAAAAGTTATTGAAGACCAAACCATGGTTGTTGGGATACAAGCCCGTAGCCATCGAATAATGGTTTGGAAAAGTGACTGTAGGGAAAGAAGAGATCAGTGATTTGGCATGAACACCATCGGCAGCAATCTTTCTCAAATTGGGAGTCTCATACATCTCCTCATAATCCCATCGGAAAGCATCCAGCGAAAGCATAACAACGTATTGACCGCCCCTGGGTGTTTGACCAAGAAGAATGGAGAAACTCAGTATAAGAGAGAAAAGAAGAAAGTTTGTTTTAAGCATTTAAGAATAGTTATCTGTTTTACCGGTTAAGCTGCAAAGTTAACTTTTCAAATAACAGTTCGTGACAGGAATAGGTTTAGCATAATTAAATTTTATTGGAAACTTAACTTCTGGCATTGGGGCTGACTGATAACTAATGCTGATTTCTTGAAGGGAGAATTATAGAATTAAAACATATCCGGGTCTCCAATTTTGTTCATTATCAGCATATTTTGGTAAAGCGACCTTAAGGAATAAAAAGTCGTACTCGCATTTATAAAGAAAACGATTAACATACTGACAGATGATGACCGTTCAAAGGAACAATTTATTCATCAAGGTAATCAATTACTTAAGAGATTACATTTCGAGTTTTAATACTATCGGAGTTAGGATAAGACCCAGCTATTCACTATTCACTGTTCGCCAAAAACTAATTTCACCACCTTTTCCACCTTGTGTAGCCGGAGATGTTGTCTGATAATCTGCCTGACGTCACGGTTATCGGGGTATGATTTTACGATGTTTTCCATGATCACGGGAGTAATTTGCTCATTGCCGTCGAAGAAACCAAACCCCTTATAACAACCACGCAAAACCAATACAGCACTCCGCTCCGTGGGAACACGCCCGCGGTCGATGACCAGGAAACTATCATCGCCAAACTGAAAAGGGCGGAGCGCCTCTTCCACCCGCCGGTTATAATCATCGGGGAGTTCCTCCCCTATGCATGCACCAAAACATTGCTTTAGCCCGTAATGAAAGCAAGCACCCTTACTCTTGTACAATCCGCTTAGTTTCTGACAGAGTTGATGGTTTTCGACCATCACGAACAACTGGTTCTGTGCCGAGGTCTTGCTGGCATAAGAGGTTATGGGCTGATCGCCCTCCTTGATCCGTTTGATCTCAAGATTGATATAGCCATTTGAATCAATTTTGTCGAACAGACCAAAGCTGAATGTATTGCGACGCTGAGCTCGATTATAGACCGGCAGCATCCGTTTAATCTCATACGATTCGAGCAGCAGGGCCACGAGTTCACTACCGGTAAGCTCCCATGTGATATCGGCAATCTGTTGACTCATCTCCAGCGCCTTTCGGGTGGAGATATTGGTCAGATGTTGCACAATTCTGTCGCGGATGTTAAGGCTTTTACCCACGTAGATCACATCGCCATGACTGTTGTGCAGGTAATACACCCCTGTTTCCTGTGGCAGTGATTTGAGTTTTTCAGGGTCGAACCCGGTTGATATTCCTTTCAGGATAAGTGCCTCGGGTTGTTTCTCGATTGAAAGGAGCAATTCGAATAACTTTACGGTTGCGAGGGCATCACCTGCAGCACGATGTCGGTTGTTTATTTCGAGGCCTAAAGTTTGGCATAAGTTTCCAAGACTGTACGACGGCTTTCCGGGTATGAGCTTACGGCTGAGGCGTACCGTGCAAAGACGTTCGCGTTGGTAATCGTAGCCCAGTCGGGCAAATTCACTACGGAAAAAGCTATAGTCGAAGGCTGCATTGTGGGCTACAAAAGTTGCTCCGGCAGTCATCTCCACGATTTTGCGCGCTATTTCACAAAAGCGGGGAGCATCGGCCACCATTCGATCAGTGATACCGGTAAGTTGTGTAATGCGGTAGGGAATCCGTTGTTCAGGATTAACCAGCGTGCTGAACTCATCAGTAACATTTTCTCCATCGTGGCAGTAGATGGCCACTTCGGTAATTCGTCCGTCGTGGGCATTGGTACCGGTAGTCTCCACGTCGATTATGCAGTATTTATTCATGTTTTGAGAAAGGTTTTCCGATTCTGGTTTAACTTCACTGAGATAATTCAGGATTCAGATTTCTGTTTCCCGGCAATAACCAATGCCTCTTGATAGCTATCTGGAGGCAAAGCCAATGTATATTAATCCAATCATTTTCAAATTCGGTTCTCTTGAGCTTATAATACACACAATATCAATAATTTTACAAACGAAACGCATTAAGATACGGAAACAGCTATCCTGAGTCCTTATAAGTTCAACTTTGTCTGAATGGCCTGAATCTCGCGTTTCAGGTTCTTCACAGTTTCCATCAGCGTTTCAGTTTCAGGGCGGGGTTCAGGGAGTTCGGGGCTGATAAAATTCACAAATTTCCATACTTCCCTGATGTCGTTTACATGAATACTGTAAGCCTTATACAACGGGTTGAGGGAATGAAGCACGAGCATTCCATCGGGTTCAATTCTGTTTTCGGCCACCTTAAACACCACCCCATCGTCGATTGTCAGAATGATGTAGGCATGCCGGTTACGGATGGATGTCCAGTCCTGAACAAATTCCCCCGTCACATAGGCTCCGTCAGGGATAGGAAGCATAGAGTCGCCACTGATCTGGAAAGAACGGTACTTCCGTTCGCGCGACAGGAAAGGGAGGTGAAAGGCAGGCAACACACTGATATACTCGGGATCGGCGAAGCCGGTACGGTAGCCGGCTTTAGCCTTTTCGAATACCAGTTCAATATTTTCCTGATTATCGGTATTGACTGATGTGGTAAGGATGCGCAACTGACTTCCCCTGATAAACACATCAAGTCCGCGTTCGAGTTGCGAGAGCTGGCTCTCGGAGAGAAGCGACAAGTCGGTCTTGATCAACGTATCGATGGCTACCTGATAATATTGCGAAAACATCACCAATGCTTCGATACCCGGCTGTGCAACTCCGTTCTCATAACCACTCACCGTAGAGCGTTTCATGTCGAGGGCAACGGCTACATCGTCCTGTGTCCGGTGGCGGCGTTTACGCAGCAGTTTAATGTTGTTGGCAAAATACATAACGACTGTTTTTTGTGTGACGAAAAAAATCTTATCTGGCAGAATTTGCATGGCGCAAAGATAATGATTAAATTGTAATCACGGCTTTGATTAAAAATTAATCAAAGATACACATTGTTTTAATATATTATCAACACAACTGGTATTTTTTCATAATGAGTGCACATGATACCGATAATGAGCGTCGTACCATTGCTCATCTTGACCTTGATTCTTTTTTCGTGTCGGTAGAACGACTACTCAACAATCGTTTACGCGACCGGCCGGTAATCATCGGCGGACTTTCCGATCGTGGGGTTGTGTCGGCATGCAGCTATGAGGCACGCAGCTTCGGCGTTCACTCAGCCATGCCTGCCCGTATGGCCCGTCAGTTGTGTCCCGACGCCATCTTCATGCGTGGCGACATGGAGCTCTACAGTCGTTATTCGCGCATGGTAACCGACATCATTGCCGATCGTGCACCAGTTTTCGAGAAAGCCTCCATTGACGAACACTACCTCGACATCACCGGCATGGATCGCTTCTTTGGATCGCAAAAATGGACTCATGAGTTGCGCAACACTATCATCCGCGAAACAGGACTTCCTATCTCATGCGGGCTCTCTATCAACAAGACCGTGTCGAAGATCGCCACCGGGGTTGCTAAGCCCAACGGTGAACAACAGGTAGAAAAGTCGATTGTAAGGCCCTTTATGGCCCCTCTTTCAATCCGTAAGATTCCCATGCTGGGACCCAAAAGTTACACCCTGTTGCGTTCGATGGGTGTAGCCACCATTGGCGTGCTCAGCCAGTTACCGCCCGACATGATGCAACGATTGATGGGGCAAAACGGCCTGATGCTCTGGAAACGGGCCAATGGAATCGACCATACACCGATAATATCGTATTCGGAACAAAAGTCGATGAGTAACGAAACAACCTTTGATACCGACACCACCGATGTGGTGATGATGCGCCGCACCCTCAGCCGGATGATCGAAAAACTCGGTTATCAGCTTCGTCGCGATGGCCGGATGACAGGCTGCGTGACGATAAAAATACGCTATGCCAACTTCGATACCCACACACTTCAAAAACAAATTCCTTATGCCGGCCTCGACCACGACCTGATAGCTGTGGCATACGACCTTTTCACAAGACTTTACACCCGGCGCATTCTGGTACGATTAATAGGATTAAGGTTCAGCAACATGGTAGGTGGTGCCCACCAATTGCACCTGTTCGACGACGCCCCCGAGATGATCAGCCTTTACCAGTCACTCGACACCATTCGTCAGCGATTCGGACAGGGTGCCGTACGCAGGGGTGTGGTGGTATGAGGATTAACTCTATGGCATTGGCATTGGCACCCGATGGCTATGAGTGATTTATTAACAGGTAATCATTTTAGCAAGCTTTCTTGAACCTAAAGTCGGGTTTAAAATTATAAAGTCAGGGTATTGGGGGGGGCTATGCCTTCATTGATTAGAATTTGAGGCAGGTTTTGATAGTTATATTGAAGATTCAGCTCACCCGGGGCGTATTAGCAAAATACCACAATTGTGTCGCCCCCGACTCTTAAATCCCAATCAATATCAAAAAATATCGAAAAAGCCGGATGCAATGCATTCCGGCTTTTGTAAGGCTGATAAAATGTGTCATTTTTTAAGATGGACCGTAGATCAACCGTAGATGAAGCGTAGATCAACCGTAAATTAAGCGTACGGTTAAGGTTGATCTCTGCTTGATTTTCGGCTGAAATGCGGTATAAATTCTTTTCATACTCCATCATGTTATGCCAATATCATACCATCCCCGTATAAAATTCGGGGATGGATGAAAAAAAAATTCGAATCGAGAAAGTGTTGCTTATCTGCCAATATAAGCCCCTGTTTGCATACCTGGGCAGTCAAATTAAACAGCGCAATTGTCGCTTTGGAAGTATTTTCGCCCGCGGGCAAAAGAAATCAGATACCTACAGCGCTTGTTAGTCGGCTGAACATATTTATATCCATGCTATATTTTAAGTGCATCTGTTTATCTTAAAACCTAAACAATAATTAGTTAAGTTTATATAAGACACAAAGATGATTTCATCAACAACCATAATCGACCCTGAAAACTTGAAAAAGTTTTGTGTTTTTGATACTTTCAAATGTAAAATTGCTATTTTTGATACTCAAATGGTATAATATAATATCACCAAATCAAAATATTATGAGATTATCTTTTCTAGTCTTACTGATGTTTTCATATTTGTTTACGGTACAAAGTCAGACTTCGGCACTGAGGGAACCCATCCAAAAGCTTAGCAGTGACCTGGAAGCCCATTATCAGGGGCGTCAGGGTATAAAAATTGCCCTCTTAGAATTCCGAACAACTGACGACCGGTTACTTCCTTTTAATGCTTTTATCAGAGACGAAATGGTATTGAATTACCAGGTGTCTGAAAAGTTTAAATTAATCGATCCGTTCATGACAGCAAAAGTTGCTGCTCAAAATAACTGGAGCATGAAAACGGTAAGCAGTTTCCCTTACTACGAAAAACTAGGTCAACAGTTCATGGAAAAGACAGGCTATGTTCCCGATGCGTGGATTTACGGACAGATTCAGGACAATGAGGAGAGCATTACCCTTACCGCCTACTACGTTCCAACAGGCACTACAGATGCCAAGCTGGTCAGCACGGTATCATTTCCATCTGATGAACAGAGCGACAGGCTTCTCGGAAAACCTATCAAAATAAGGACGAAACCATCACCCCCTCCCGATACGCTGGTGATTGAGCATAGAGTCGTTATTGAAGAAACGGTGATTGAACCAGTCACACAACCTGCACCGGAGCAGCTCCCTGTAGAAAATCCACAAACGGCACTACCTTCAGTTGATTATGAGCAGTTTCATTTTGAACTGACCGAAGTAAGCTTTATTGGAGAAAAGCTACACATCAGATTCTCAGTCATCAACAAAAGCGATCTCGAGAAAAAACTTTACATCACGAGCTATAATAGCAGAATCATCGACAATGAAGGAGGGGAGACTCTCAAGCCGGAAGTGAGTCTGGGGTCGACGCAGAGTTCATATTCTGTCAATAAAAACATGGTTCCGGGCGTTGCAATAAAGGGCGAAGTGGTCTTTGAAAAGTTTCCCGATCACCTAACAATAAAATTGCTTGAACTGGGGGTTCAGGATGAAAAAATATCATTCAGAGACCTTCCTGTCAACAGATAATGTATGATTCAACAATCAAAGCAGGGATCTCCGGAAGAGGAGTTCCCTGTTTTTTTTATCAAAAAGACTGCCTGAAAGCTTATATCATCACCCTTCAATGAAAGGGGTTGAGAACTAAAGATGCCATACACTGCCGAACCACTGCCACTCATGGCGGCAAACAAAGCACCCATCGAAATCAGTTGTTCTTTTATCCGACCGATTGCAGAACAAGTTTTAAAAATATGGTTTTCAAAGTCATTACACAATTGCCCCTGCCATTTACTAATAGGTTGTTGCACGATGCCGACAAGTGAAGAACGCCCCTCCAAAGGACAGGCACCCCGGTAAGCTTCGGCTGTAGAGACACCGGTACCGGGCTTTGCAATCAGCAACCAGTAGCCATTCAGGTTGATATCCACAGGAGCTAAGACCTCACCGCGCCCTGTTGCAAGCGCAGGAACCGAATCGATAAAGAAAGGGCAATCGGAGCCAAGTGTGGCTGCCAGTGCTTTTAGCTCCTGATTGGAAGCACCAAGATTAAACAATTGATTAATCGCCTTCAGGGTATAGGCAGCATCGGCACTCCCGCCGCCCAGCCCTGCCCCCGCAGGAATGTTTTTTTGCAGGTGAATAGCTACCGGTGATAAATCATAATGTTGCTGCATCAACCGATATGCTTTTACACACAGGTTATCATCCCAACTTCCGTCGATCTGGATACCGGAAGAAGTGAATATAAACCTTTCGCTTTTCTCTATGGTTAACACATCACAGAGCTGAACGGGATAGAGGATACTTTCAATGTTATGAAAGCCATCGGGGCGACGATTCAATATATGAAGTCCCAGATTGATTTTGCAGGGAACCTTAATTTGCATGAGTCGGCAGCTAAAGAATGAAATAGACAAAGGTATAAAAACGGAGTTGAATCGAAGGAAAGAAAATCCTACCTTTGGCATCAACTAAACGCTGACCATGCCAATTTTCAGTAGTATGATTTCGTGGTTGATGAAGAAGCGGGTTCATCAGATAGAGTTGTTTATGAAATACCCGCACGATGTTCAGACTGAATGGCTGCGCCGATTAATCACGGCTGCCCGCGACACTGAATGGGGGCGACAATATGGTTACAAATCGATCAACAACTGGAACGATTTCCGCAACCGCGTTCCGGTTAACGATTACGAGGCACTGAAGCCCTGGATAGACAGGCTTCGCAACGGTGAGCAGAACCTCCTATGGAATACCGAGATCAAATGGTTTGCCAAGTCATCGGGAACCACTTCCGACAAGAGCAAATTTATTCCGGTGAGCTATGAATCACTTGAAGAGTGTCACTTTAAAGGGGGAAAAGATTTGCTTTCCATTTATTGTAACAATCATCCGGATACACATATTTTCGACGGACGCAGTCTGGCAATGGGCGGAAGTCATACGATCAGGGAAGTCAACAACGAGTCGTATTATGATGGTGACCTGTCAGCCATCCTGATGCAGAATCTTCCTTTCTGGGCCGAATTTTTGCGTACGCCGCAGCTTTCGGTGGCATTGATGAACGAATGGGAGAGTAAGATAGAGATGATGGCTAAGGTCACTTCTCAGGAGGATGTCACCAATATCTCAGGTGTACCCAGCTGGACGTTGTTGTTGATTAAGAAGGTTCTTGAAATCACAGGGAAATCCGACCTGAGTGAAGTATGGCCTAATCTCGAATTGTTCTTTCACGGGGGGGTAAACTTTGCTCCATACCGTGATCAGTTTCATAGCCTTATATCTTCGCCAAATATGAACTACGTGGAAACCTACAATGCTTCAGAAGGTTTCTTTGGCATTCAGGATCAACCAAAATCTGAATCGATGCTACTGATGCTTGATTACGGGATTTACTATGAATTTATGCCGCTTGAAGAGTTGGGAAGCGACAACCCGAAGGTACTTTCGCTCGATCAGGTTGAAACAGGTCGTAACTATGCTCTGATCATCAGCACTAACGCCGGTCTCTGGCGCTATATGATAGGTGATACCGTGATGTTTACTGAACTTTTTCCATACCGTATCCGCATTACCGGCCGCACAAAAAACTTCATCAATGCCTTTGGCGAGGAGCTCATCATCGATAATGCCGAAAACGCCCTGACCATTGCCTGTAGGAAATGCCATGCCCTTATCAGCGAATATACAGCCGCTCCGATCTATTCAAGTGACCACCTGGCTGGTGCCCATGAATGGGCCATTGAATTTGAGACGCCACCTCAAAACCTCGAATACTTTACCGAAACATTTGACAATGCGCTGAAATCGCTGAACTCCGATTATGAAGCCAAACGATACCATAGCATGATTCTGCGGGAGCCCATTATTCACAGTGTACGCACCGGAACCTTTTATACATGGCTTAAACAACGCGGGAAGCTGGGAGGTCAGCATAAAGTGCCCCGTTTATCAAACGATAGGAAATACATTGATGATGTACTCCATATTGCGAAGACAGACTGATAAAACCAACCAATAAACCAATCTTACACACATAACAAGTCATACGATTATGCACATAGCCATTGCCGGAAACATCGGGTCGGGAAAGACGACACTCACTGGACTACTATCAAAGCACTTTGCCTGGGAACCTCACTATGAAGATGTAGATACTAATCCATACCTGCATAGTTTTTATGAAGACATGCAACGCTGGTCATTTAATCTTCAGATCTACTTCCTTAATTCACGTTTTCGCCAGGTGATTGACATCCGGCGTAGTGGAAAAACGGTGATTCAGGATCGTACCATTTATGAAGATGCCTTTATCTTTGCGCCCAACCTGCATGACATGAACCTGATGAGTACACGTGACTTCGAGAATTACCGCTCGTTGTTTGACTTGATGTCCTCCTTTATCCAGCCACCCGATCTGCTGGTTTACCTTCGCGGTACAGTTCCCTCGTTAGTAAGGAACATTCAGAAACGCGGAAGGGCATACGAAGAAGCCATCCGTATTGACTATCTGAAACGACTCAACGAGCGCTATGAAGCATGGATATCGACTTACAACACAGGAAAATTATTGGTAATTGATATCGACAACATTGATTTCGCCAACAAACCCGAAGACCTGGGCACAGTTATCGACAGGATCAACGCCAACATTCACGGGCTGTTTTAGGAATCAGGGAGTAATATTTCAGAGTTGAATTCCGGCATCAAACTCTGAACAAATAAATAATTCGACTTTAAATGAATGGCATTGGACATTAGCACCAGTTTTTCTGGCAGCTCAATGCTCAGGCAGCTCAACGCTTTCCTTTCAGGGTCAATTTAATGACATACCACAAATTGAAGATAGCTGCTACCGTAAAGGAGGTATGTGCCAAAACTCTGTTCTCACCCCAGGTCACCATGATTGTGGAAACCACCAGCATCCCGCTGAGGAGGATAACCAACGCGATACGTTGACTGAATTGCCTGACAGCCTTCCGTGCAGGCTCAGAGTCATTCAGATCAATTATGTGTTGAATCTTCCCCTGTTTTATTTTGTAGAGAATCTCATTGACATTGGATGGGAAATCGCGTACGAGCGTCACATAATCGGTTAATGTTTCATAAATACCTGATGCCAGTTTTCGTGGATCGTATTTCTGCATAACCAGTTTTTTTGCATAAGGGAGAATTACAGGACCAAGCGCCAAATCGGGTTGAAGATCCATTGCAAACTTCTGAAGAGTAGCAAGTGCCTTAGCCAGTAAAAAGATTGAACTAGGGACGCGGAGTTCATATTTCACAATTATATTAAGGCAATCCTGAATTACTTTACTGAAGTCGAGTTTTTCGAAGGGGATGTATGAATTGCTCCGCATCAACTGTTCAATTTCAAACTGCATATCCTCCTCATGGTCAAAAAACTTCACATCGCACAAATGCAGCAGTGCGTTGCTGATGGTTTTCGAATCGGATCGGGCAAAGCCCATAGCAAAATCTGCCAGAAAGTTCATGTGCCGCGGACGTAACACCCCGGCCATTCCAAAATCGATGAAGGCAATCACATTACCAGGCATGATGAATATATTCCCGGGATGCGGGTCAGCATGGAAAAAACCATATTCAAGAATCATCTTCAGGATAACATCAGCACCATTCATCGCAATGGTTTTCAAGTTATACCCCTTCTCTCTGAGTTCATTTATATGATCAGGTGAAATACCGTCAATAAACTCCATTACAAGCAGCCGTCGGGTGGTGAAGTCATTGAAGACCTTTGGTATATGCACCCTTGGATCATCCTTAAACATGGCAGCGAATCGCTGGATATTGGAGGACTCGGTATAGTAATTTAACTCCTTCAGTATATTGGCGCCAAATTCATCTATCAGCCCTACAATATCTATGGCCGCCATCTCAGGATAAGTAATCGCTGCGCGGCGTGCCAGGTAACGCATCAGATAGAGGTCAAGCTTAATCTTGTTCTCAATATGCGGACGCTGAATTTTCAGAACAACCTCCTCGCCAGTCTTCAATCTGGCACGGTAAGCCTGCCCGATGGAAGCGCTGGCCAGGCACTGGTCATCTATCCAGGCAAAGACCTCTTCGATCGGTTGCCCAAGTTCCTTCCCGATGAGTTCATGCGCGAAGGAATCACTCATGGGTATGGCTTTCGATTGAAGTTTTTTGAGTTCAAGCCTGAAGCGCTCTGATATCATATCAGGCCTGTCCGCCAGAATTTGGCCAAACTTTATATATGTAGGGCCAAGTTCTTCGATCGTTACACGAAGTCGTTCCTGTGTGGTGTGTACCTGTAGCCGCGGAGCCTTTCTCTTCCCAAAAATGGCATTTAAAAATCTACTTCTGCTTCGATATTCACGGAGAGCATGTTTTATAATAACTCCGACAATCTGAAATGCCCGCATAATCTGCATCCATGCAATGATAAGGGATCGTATTCTCATAGCTTTAGCTTTTCAATTGTATTATGCAAACCGGCAATTTGATCCGACAACTTATCAAGACTTGTCGCCAAGTCTTTCGTCTCAGTTTTGCTGCTTTTGGACAAAGTCTCAGCAATCCGGGCAAATTCCAGTTCTTCCTTCAGTGATTCCATCTGATGAAGGAGGAACTCACCTGTAAGGCCTGCCTTTTCGGGATCGGAGAAATGATCGGCAAAAGTCTTCGTAAAGGCCTCTATGAAAGCTTCGCGGTCGTGCAGACCATACGAAAGGCCAAGCCTGATGAGAAAATTTAAATTCGCATTCATCATCGAAAAATTTGGCAATAAAAATACTTAAATATTAAATTCTTTAAACCATACCTGATCTCCGAAAAACCAGCAGGATAGTACGTAAATAGTACTTTGATCTAAGGATGAGCCAACCGGACAAAATCAGCAATCATTCCACGACCCATAAAATTGAAAATATTCTTCTTTTCAGCTCAAAGAAATGCCCCTTCAGACAAAAGCGAGAACATGAGTCATGCCAGGATTTTTCTTTAGGAAGGGACCTTAGTCCTGCAAAGGCAGAAAACATCTTTTCGCTATCCGGGCATGAGAGTTCAGCGCTGACTTACTATCTTTGCCACAATATTTAATCATTCATGAATTTGAATCCCTCCCGTAACATTGAAGTTTGCCTCACTCCTGCCCTGTTACCTTTTTGTTTATCTAACACGCCATTAATTGTGGTGGTGGTGGATATTCTCAGGGCTACTACCTCCATCTGCACCGCCTTCGATTATGGAGTAAAGGCCATTTTTCCGGTAGCAGGACTCCACGAGGCCAAAGCTATGAAGAGAAAAGGATATAAAGTAGCCGCTGAACGGGAAGGAGTGATACTCGACTTTGCCGACTACGGAAACTCTGCTTTTAACTTCATGAATGAAAACATCAAAGGAGAAACCATTGTTTATTCAACTACCAACGGCACGCAGACAATAGGGCTGGCTGCTCAAAAAGGGGTTGTAGTCATCGGAGCCTTTTCCAACATCACAGCCCTCACTGAGGCCCTGAAGTGCTGGCAGGGGAACGTCATGATTCTCTGTTCCGGATGGAAGAACAGGTTTAACCTCGAAGACACTTTATTCGCCGGAGCCGTGGCAAAAAGGCTTCTGGCGGAATCGGGTTATACAACACACGATGATGCTACCAATGGTGCCATTGAACTCTGGAATGCAAACTGCGACAATATTCCGGGTTTTCTGGCTAATGCAGAACACCGTGAGCGGCTTCGCCGTCTTAAACTCGACGATGTGATTGACTATTCTTTTACCCAGGACACATGTCAATCGGTACCTATAATGCACAACCACCTGCTGATTGATGGCAGGCGGATAGGGTTTCCTGCCGCATTCGAAATACAATCTCAAAACAAATTATAACAATTCACGTTTTAACCTTCCAAATTATGAAATCACATTTTTTTATGATTGCACTGGCAACAACCCTGCTGGCAGGATGTGGTAATCAGCAGCAGACACAACAACCTACTGATCAGCCACCATTTAAATATCAGGTTGATCAGTTCGCCGACCTGAAAGTACTCCGTTATCAGGTCCCCGGCTTCGATTCCCTCTCACTAAAACAGAAAGAGCTCGTCTATTATCTGAGTCAGGCAGCCCTTTGCGGACGTGACATCATGTTTGACCAAAACTTCAAATACAACCTCGCGGTCAGACGTACATGTGAAGCTATTTACAAAGGCTACAAAGGTGACCGTGAAACAGAAGACTTTAAAAACTTCACAACCTACCTTAAAAGGATGTGGTTCAGCAACGGAATTCACCATCATTACTCGAACGACAAATTCTTTCCTCAAATTAGCGAGGCCTCTTTTGCAGAGCTGGTTGAAAACTCAGAAGGCGTTGAATTTCCGAAACTTGAAGGTGAAACTCCCGATCAGTTTATCACCAGAATATCCACCATTATATTTGATCCTACGGTTGGAGCCAAGCGGATTGACCAAACCGAAGGAATTGATATGGTAAAGGCTTCAGCAGTTAATCTCTATGAAGGTGTAACTCAGAAAGAAGTTGAAAACTTCTATAATGCTATGCGCAAACCTGGTGATAATCAGCCGGTCTCCTATGGACTGAATTCAAAGGTTGTAAAAGAAAACGGAAAAATCGTTGAAAAGAAATGGACTACTGACGGATTGTATGGTCAGGCCATTAGTCAGATTGTCTATTGGCTTGAAAAGGCCGTCGGCGTTGCAGAGGATGAATCACAGCGAACAGGTCTCCTGAAACTGATTAATTATTATAAAACCGGAGACCTGAAGACGTGGGATGAGTATAATGTTATCTGGGTTCAGGACACTTCACTGGTCGATTATGTCAATGGATTCATCGAAGTGTATGGTGATCCTCTTGGCATGAAAGCAGGATGGGAATCGGTTGTCAACTTCAAAGATATGGAAGCTACCCACAGGGCAACAACCATCAGCAGTAATGCGCAGTGGTTTGAAGACAATTCACCCATTGATCCCCGGTTTAAGAAAGAAACCGTGAAAGGTGTATCAGCAAAGGTTATCACCGTTGCTCAGCTTGGTGGTGATTGTTATCCCACAACACCAATTGGCATCAACCTTCCGAATGCAAACTGGATCAGGGCACAACACGGCTCTAAGTCAGTTACCATGGAGAATATTACGTACGCTTACAATCAGGCTTCAATGGGCAGTGGCTTTCTCGAAGAATTTGCCTATTCACCTGAAGAAATCGAATTGTCAAAAAAATATGGTCCATTGGCCGATAATCTTCACACCGACCTACACGAGTGTCTGGGTCATGGTTCAGGAAAGTTGTTACCTGGTGTTACCACCGATGCCCTGCGTAATTATCATTCACCCGTAGAAGAGACACGCGCCGATCTTTTCGCACTTTATTACCTGGCAGATCCTAAGATGATTGAGCTTGGTCTGGTGACCGGAGAAAACGAATACAAAGCGGAATACATCAGTTATATTCGTAATGGGATGATGACCCAGCTTACACGTATTGAGCCAGGCAAGAACATCGAACAGGCCCATATGCGCAATCGTTCCCTCATTGCCCACTGGGTATATGAAAAAGGTTCGGCAGAGAACGTGATTGAAAAGAAAACCCGCGACGGGAAGACCTATTTTGTCATTAATGACTTCCATAAACTTCGTAATCTCTTCGGACAATTGCTCATAGAAGTACAGCGAATTACATCGGAAGGCGACTATGAAGCTGCCAGAAAGCTGGTCGAAAACTATGGGGTGAAAGTCGATCAGGTTTTGCACAAAGAAGTCCTTGAGCGCTACGGAAAGCTTAAACTGGCGCCCTATGGAGGATTCATGAATCCGGTATTTGTTCCTGTCATGGAAAATGACAAGATCATTGATGTTAAAGTTGAGTATCCTGATAATTACATCGAACAGATGATGCAATACTCGGCAAACTACAGTTATCTTCCCACCTATAATTAATTATTAGCAAAATTTCAAAGAGGTCGTCACCATGTTGGCGGCCTTTTTTATGTTAATGGGTCAAAAAAACAACACCTCGATGTAATCCTTATCAGGGCAAGGTTCCAGAAGACAGGACTTTATTACGGAATAATTACACAAAAAAAAACTTGACAATTGTGTAGTTGTGCGTTACTTTTACTGAACAATTTAGTAAGGCGTGATGTTAATCACGTACCCGATTTATTCGGAGGTTGTAAGACAGTTGCGTGAGATTGAGAAAGAAATAAACGTTAACCGCCGTCAACGGTAGGATTATCTGCTATCTGATGGTAAAATACACAGAAAAATGAAAAACAAACCTATTTCACTTGCCAACATCAGCCAACTGACTGATGAGTCACTTATGGCACAATTGAAGACCTGCCCGGTAAAGTCATTCAAAGAAAAGACCTTATTGATGGCAGAAGGCGATCCTGTTGCATATCTGCCTGTCGTTATCAGCGGACGTTTACGCGTTACCCGCAATGATGATTCTGGCCGTGAGGTCTTGCTTTACCAGGTTATGGATGGTGAAGCCTGCGTGATTACACTAACCTCAGGTGCTGTAAACGAAACCAGCCGGGTATCATTGACTGCCGATGCCGGAACAATAGTAATGCTAATTCCCTCACAGCTCAGTCTGGACTGGCTTGACAACTTCCCTGAATGGCGACGGTTTATTTTCAACCTCTGCCATATAAAACTTGGAAATCTGGTTCGTGTTATTGACTCTATGAGCTTCCAAACTACAAACGAACGGATTATCCGCCGGCTGGAAGAGTCTCTGGCCCTCGGACAGACTGAAATATTCATCACTCATCAGCAACTGGCAGCCGAAATCGGCACTGCTCGTGAAGTTATCAGTCGTTTATTGAAAAAAATGGAACACGAAGGCAAGCTTAAATTGCACCGCGGACGTATTCTGTTAACTAATTTTCCGTTAAAACATTTTTAAACTAAAATGATCATTTGATATGAACATAAAGAAAAATGTCGGTAATACTGACCGTATTATCCGCATTGCTATAGGCCTTGCAATAGGCGCTGCAGGCATCTGGTTCGAAAGTTACTGGGGACTGTTGGGCTTGATTCCTATTATTACAGCCTTTATCAGATTCTGCCCCCTCTATTGCCCGCTGGGACTAGATACCGGTTGCAAAAAATAAATCCGGCTTATATACAAATTCAGAAGGGTGTCATTCAGATGGCACCCTTTTCTTTTGCTTAACCATATTTTAGAGACTTCGAAACCATAGTCTCTTCCATCAGGTTTCTTCTCAGGTTGCCATGTTCTGGCATATATTTTCGGTTAAAGGAATTATTCAGATCAATTATCAGAAAAGGCAGCCCTTATCAGCATAAGCACCGGAATTATTATGCTAGTCAAGTTGTATTCAATAAATCAAGGTAATGTAACACCATTCGGCTTTTTCACCTTTGCTGTTTTAAAATTCAGGTTAAAATATTTACCAGAAGCCAATTACCATTCAAGCCCATTGGAAATATTCTGTTTTGGAAAAGGGGGCATTCTACAGGCTGACATTTGATTTCACTACAACCTGCCTGCTATATCACCTCAGGCAGGGTATTCAAGATGCACAAAAACTTTGGTGTATTGTTTGTACTGCATCAGAAACTTGCATAAAGCTAACAGGCAATAGTTTGCCTAAACAGTTCCGAAACGGCATCTACATATTATGATGTCAGCTATCTTATGAATAAGTCAGAAAAAGACCAATGACAAAGGAACCTCTGGTGTCGGGTTTTAAAACGACAAATTCAAGAGTACCTTCGCACCATAATATCCGCCAAACAAGCAAATTAATTATCAGCTAACTACAGCACACTAATACATATTGTTGACCTCATTGACGGGTTGTATCCGCCCATTGCTGATCACAAACACCTTCCATGATGTACCCCGTTGATCAGGGGTAATCTGCCAGTTATGCATCAACTGGTTGTTGCCATAAACCCTGACAACGGCCTTCGATTTGGAAAGATCTTTACTCCTGGGACTGTTCTTATCGCTGTAATTCTTAATAAAATAAGTATAAGATGCCTGTTCGTCAATATTTTTCACGGTAATGGTCTCCGGTCCAAAGCCATCCCGATCATCGCGGTCAAGACGCGCCACCCCATCCTTCGACACATGAAGATTTTGATATGAAATATGATAGTCTCCTTCTTTCACCAGATGGGCATCCATATCTTTGGGACGACGAGCCCATTCAACAACAACCCTCAGTGTTCCAAAATCAAGTACTGGACATACGGATATCCGGTTGTAAAAAATTGTACCTGCAATGACTTCAAAGGGGTATATAGCTTTAATAAACCCCTGTTTCGAAAATTCAAAGGCATACCGACCATCGGCAGGAATATCAAACAAAACCCTCCCCTGCATATCGGAAGTAAACTCACCAATGCCTTCGATCTTAACATTGGCATCGGGAACTGTCTCACCGTTCTCGGCATTAAACAAACGTAGCACCAGCTTGCCGTCTACCATTTCTGTTTCGGCATCATCCAATTCGTCAAGCATCTTTTCAAACTGGGAGAATCCGCTCAGCGGAATCATAATTAACAGGAAATAAAGAAATCGTTTCATTGTAATCAGGATTTATTTTAATATATCTTTTCGCATATTTACTTTCTGCTGTGAATGATCACTATCGTAATCAAACATCATATCGCCATTCTGCTTTGACAGACGAATAAAATTGAGGTCATACCAGACAACCATTTTTCCCACTTTAATCCCTGACAGAACATCGAATTGATAATCGCCCGACGACAGGGTACTTATACTCAGTTGAGCTTTATTTTTCACTTTAATTTTATCAAACATGATATCCTTGCCATCCAGAGTCAGAATCGAGATGACTCCATTGCTGTTTCTTACAAAACTAATCTTACCAATGTTCTTGTAAATACTGGGAGAACGTGTTCTGAATCCCGGATTAAACTTATCGAGCGCTGCCATCGCATCAGTTCCCGACAACACCATACCCATATCCTTTACCAGGTTGATGGCTGCAAACAATCCTGCCACACCTCTATCTGTCCGGTCAGATATCATCGCATCAGTCTCCTTCTTCAACAATTCCGGAGACGCAGCCATAACGCCTGCAGCAAAGGATACTGTTGATGGGGTAGTGGCAAATACCCTGTTGACAATCCCGTTGTACACCACCTTTCCTGACCCGTCGGAAAACAACCCATAGTCTCTGAAATCATCAAAAACCTCTGATTGCATGAGTCCCATCCTTTTACCATCGGTAGCAAAGGAGGCCGAAAAAGCAACCGGTGCCGTCACGGGAATACTGTCGAGATTTAGTTTTCGAATCCAACGCAGATTACCTGCTGGCGTGTAAGAGGCAACAAAACCATCAGGCCGGTCTTCATTTGTGGACAGGCTGAGGCTTCCGGCGGTCAGGTTTCCACGGAAAGAACCCGCAACAAAGATATTTCCTTTCTCATCGGCAACAATGGAAACACCAACAGTGTTTCCGGTTGATGTAAGCACTGAAAACCAATCCGGTTTTCCTGAATCCAATACCTTTCCTACAAAACATCCATTGACCTTATCGGTTGCAGGTAATGCCTTCCCGCAAAAATTTGCAGAACCGCTGTAATAACCGGTCATAAGCGTAGCGCCATCAGAAAGGCCAATCGTGTTGTGCAAGTTGCTGCCTCTGAAACACCCGCCTTCTTCAACTCGTGACCATAACGACTGCATACCAGTCTCTGCTCCCCGAACATTTTCCATCGGAATTACAGTTGGTGAAATACCTGCAAAATTGGGCATTGTCCTCCCAACCGGTGCCCCGATATAGGTAGGATCTGATACGACAAACTTCCGATGGTCATAATTCACAAAATCACCGGGCACCTGTCTGGTGAAACAAACAGCGGTAGCCATATGCTCCGGGTATTCAAGGCCAACTACATCAAGCCCGAGCAAATCACGGACCAGGTAGGAAAACAAAACCGACCTGTCTTCACAATCACAGGAAGGATAGAAAAACACTTCATCGGCAAAGAAGAATTTTTCGTAACCAAATTGCTCAGGATCTGTTTTATAAGCAAAAGCATGTTGAACAAATGCCAACAGAAATTCTACAGATTCCGCTTCATTCATGCCAACCATCATTGGTTTAAGAGATGCTGAAACCGACTCTTTCAACTGAAGAGATACAGCAGCATTGAAGTAGACATCCATTCCCAGTTGCGGAAAATCGTTATAAAGTCTGATCAATCCAGGATCGAAAGAAACCAGAATCTGGTGTTGCTTGCCTTTGTAATCAAACTTCAATGTCTTAGAGGAAACCTTCTTCCCCAGATCGATTGGTGAAGCAATATTAAAATCAACAGGACGTGAAGCACCGGTATAGTCTTTATCATAAGTATTCAGGGATGTGCCCTCCACATCATTCATAATGTAGTAGTTCATGCCGTCTTCGGTAAGGTAACCCTTACCATAGACGGCTGATCCCGAAGGAATCAGCAGCACAATTGCATTACCCTGAGTTGCAAGCCTCACACCATATCCCGACCTGACCATCAGAAACCATGTAGCCAGTGTCTGCCCTGTTTCATTGGTTGGATAAAGATACCCCGCAAACTTATTTACCAACAGATAATATGCATAATCATTCAGATTCAACTGCTCCTTTTGGGCAAGCAATTGCTCTACCAATCCTGCATATTGCGTCTTGCTGGCCTTTTCCCAATAAGTCGATATAGCCTTCCGCCCTGAAGGCTGAACGGGCACCTCAAAATTCCGATCATAATCAAGGTATACAGGCACATCATAGAAACGGAAGCTTACCGGAGTTGCACTATCAACCGGTTTTACCGGCCTCCTGACCGGAGGACGGGGAACCGCGACTGCCACCTGAACAGGTGCCGCTGCAACAACTGGCTTTAACGGAATGGGGATATAAGTTTCACGTGGAGGTACTGATGGAGCCACATATTCCGGAACCACTACCGGTTTTGGTTTCTCAGGTTGCTTCTCAGGTTCTTTAACTTTATATGGTTTCCAACCGCTTTTTAGAAAATCGGCATACTCTTTATCGCGCTTGTCAACATAATCCTGGAAATCTTTTCTCATTCCTGCCAGATAGGCCTCTTCATCCTGTTTGAATTTTTTGAAGTTTTCTGCTTCCTGTTTACGGTACTCCTCCCATGTCTGGCTATAAACAAAACTGCATGTCAGCGCCAGAATACCAATTAAAAAGCCAGGTAACCAACTTACTATTTTTTTCATTGCCTGCCAGGATATTTAAGTTCAACACCAAGGATCGCGTATAGTCGACCCGAAGCCAAAACAAACCTCAACAGATCAAAACCTGCGGCATGTGTCTCGATTCTTCGGGTCAGATGGATGAGCGTTTCGTCATAAGAATCGTTCACCCGTCTGATGGTTGTATTGCTGTCGGCAGCGATTCCTGTCACCTGCCAGAGCACACCCGTAACAATCGCGGGCCAAAGACCTTCAGCCGTTGCCATGCCGATCGACTGACTAATTGACGAATCAGCATTCTGGTTGGTGCATGTCTGGTAAAAATAGCGGGTGTTGTTTTCCGGGATTTCTGCCCCGTTAAATTTTGTATTGAAGTCACACCAATGTCCGTTAACCGAAGTGTAGCCAAAATCCTCCTGATCTGAATACAACACCGTATCCATGCCACGAGCCATGTACCCGGTCCTGAAAATATGCTGCGAACGGTCGATTACATTTTCAAGATGATAAAGGGAGCAAGATACCTTCATCAAGGTATCATACCGAATCTCTGCCAATGAAACCGTCTTCGATATTGTTTCTTCAGCAGCACTTTTATTATCTCCGGAGTTTATGCCCCTATTTTGATTCGACTTCATTGTTGCAGACTCAATTGCTTCATCCGGCGCCTGCCATCCAGATACAGCCGGTTGTTGGATGTAAAGAATGGTCTCACCTCCTGACGTGCGAAAATATTGTAATACCTGAGGAAGCCTGGCTGCACAGTATGAAGCATCAACTGTATACATCTCCTCATATTTTGATTTGGTTTTATCAGTTGATTCCTTTTGCGATTCAAAATCGTCTGCCACCATCCTGACATTACTTTTTCGCTTCAAAGCAGAGAGAATCAATGCCCTGAGATAGGCCTGCCTGTAACCAGTAACAGAATCCAATCCGGGATCAGATACGCCGACCATGCAAGGTTCAGATAGTTCAGAAAACGGGGTAAAAAAAACCTGAGGAAGGATTGATCTGACAAACGGGGGGATCGTATGACAAATTGTTGCTGCCCCTCTGCTATCGGTCTCATGGTAGAAATCATCCATGAGCCTCACTGATGAAGGTGATTGCTGTGCAGAAGCCACTGGAACAGCAAAGAAAAAACACAATCCTGACAAACAAATCAGCCACCTGGAGCTAAGAGCTAATCTGCCCCGGCCGATATAGCCCGGAAGATTCCTTTTGTTTATTCTATTTATTACCAGAAGTGACATGACTTAAAAAAAGACAGGACTATATAGTGAACAATCGACAAACTCTGCCAGAACGGGAGAGCCACCATTGCCCATAGTCCGGACAATGGGGCTCTCTTCCGCTGGTTTTTTAAAATATAGGTTAGTTGTTTCCAACCTTGCTCATTTCGTCTTCGAAGGTCTTTTTAAATTTCTCGTAATCATAGTCAACCTTCAGCATCTCGTCTTTCGACAAGCGGTTGTTTAGTGAACCAAGAAGTTCAGGTCCTCCCAGTTCAACACAGACATAGGTCTTAAAATTACCATCTTTGGTCTTGGTCATCTTTTCACAAGTAGTACGTGTTCCTGCCAGTTTCTGGTTGATGACTTCACGTGTCAGACCTTCAAAACGTTTTTCGAGGTCTTCTGTGTTTTGGTGTTCTGTTGATTTTACATAGTTATCGATCACACCCTTGACCATAGTCTCGATTTGAGCAGCAAGGCCGGCGCGGGCTTCGGTAAGGGCTTTTTTCTTTGAAGTCATTTGATCCATACTGGCACCAATGGCAGAGAAACGAAGAGCAGTAGCATCGCTTTGGAATTCAGGACCATTACAGAACATCACCACTTCAACTTCATCGGGAGGAGCAGGAGCCTGGGCTACTGGCTTGGAGCTTCCACACGACACAAGGGCAGTAGCCAGACCGGCTACCAAAATCATTGAAAAGAATTGTTTAGTAACATTTTTCATACTTGAATGAATTTTAGGGTTTAACGTAGAATGAGTAAAATTAAAATTATTATAGTGAAATAGGTTAGTAATATGGATGACCTTCTGAGGATAACTATTTTATGGTTCCGGAAGGGAAGGTACTTATGGTTAAACGCCGCTCTGCTTTGAGCACCTGATCAGAGGCCCGCTTAAAGCCACGGGTCTTCGCAACAATGGCACCCACACCATCAGAAATAATCTGGTAACCCTCCTGCTCTACTGTATTTAAAGGTTCAAAAGGTTTTGTCAACGCGTTGACTTGCATATTCTCAATACCAAAGGGTTCTGAGCAGATAAATGTCTCGGGTAATTCTACAACGCGGTTCGCCTGATCAGCGCTGATAAAGTAATCGTCGAAGAGCAGTGTTCTGGTCCCATCAGCCAGGTAATATACGAAACGCAGGTAGCACGACCTGTTAACTCTGACATAAATCTTCATCTCTTCATTCTCCTGAAAAAGTAAATTTTCGTCCCCTTTATTGGTCCATACTTCAAGATGTAATCCTCCACCGACCAACTCATCTTTGGCAAACGATTTATTCCTTTCCCCGGCTTCCTCAAAATTCTCAGGCAACCATTTTATTCCATTTGATGTGAGCCATCTGGCAGGAAGAACCGATTCAGCGCTGGCAACAACTTCATTGGTACTGATTTTTCTGAGGGTATAAATAATACGAAGGTATTCTCCCTCTTTCCAATAAGTTCCGGTAAGTATGCCATTGTAGTCACCCGAGGCAGCATTCACTGCCTGACTGGTACGTATCCCCTTTGAAGCAATTCTGGCCTGAACCAGATTCATAACCCTCACCGAGAAAGCGCTGCTCATCTTCGTCTCCTGATAGGTGGGAGCAAACACTTTCACCACCAAATCAGCACTCCCTGCCTGCGATGAAACAGATTCGGCAATCAGGAAGCAGGCTTCATCCAGATTGGAAGCATTACTACCCAGTATCTCCCTGATACCCTTTCTTGTGGATGCCTCAAGTCTCGTAAGGTCAGCATTATCGGCCTGACGTTGTAATCCGAGAATAATACTCTGGAATTCCTCCATCTCACGCAATTTTGGAAGACACTCGAAATAGGCGGTCAACGCCTCATTTTTCTTCCCTGCCAATTTAAGCTCATCGGCTTCCTTCAGCCTGCTCTCTGTTTCCAGTTGTTTGTTCTCAAGCTTTACGCGATAGTGCCTCAGTAATTCTCCCCGGTCAATAATTGCAATGGCATGGATTTCATCATTTCTGGTATCATGCCAGGTCTCAGTCTTCAAGCCAACCAACTCTGCTTTTGATAATGAGGAGGTATTCTGACTCAGCGACTGATTGTAGCTTTGTGATGACTCTGATGTCGAAAGGGTTGTAATACTCGCTACCGACACAACAATTGATTCGATGATTTCTGAACGCGCGTAATTGAGCAATACCTGAAACTGTTGCTGAAGGGGTTCCTTTTTATTGTAATGATCACTGTAATAACCAACCAGATACTGCGATTCAGGATATTCAACCCTACGCTGGTCAAATTCTATCCAGGATGGTTTCTGCGCAAAGAGACTTCCTGAAAAAAAGTTGAAAAATGCGATGAAGATTATGGCTGTACAAATTTGCTGACGCATAATTGAGATCCTTTTGATTAAGACATTTGGTATTGATCAGGTAATTAATCAGGTAAATATACAAAAGTTATCTGTTTGACCTTCAAAATATACTCAAAATCACAGATGACTTAAGCTATTCTGAACCAAACGGCCCTGTTATTCATTATTTATTGTCTCCTTATACATGTGCAGGGCACCCAGATTATCTTTATCACCTTTTGAAAGATAATATATAACCATTGACCCTCTGGCACCAGGGACTACCCCAACCATTTCCGGCTTCCTTCCATCGTCATTCACACCAATCTCAAAGATCGGTATTTTTCTGACTTTCTTCTCCTCCCCTTTTGTAATGTTGATAATTGCAAAGTGTTTTGGACTGGCATTGGCACAGTTGGCAATAAGCACAGCCTGTTCGCTCCCTTCAGGACGTATGCAGAAAGCATAATCCATGAACCCGAATTCATTGATCATCCGTGCCAGTTTCAACCCACCTACATACATATAAGGATCGTAAATGAAAATCTTCGTGTATTCCTTTTCAATCTTAGTTACTTCTTCAAGTTGCCCTTCAGCATCAAAATGAAAAATCAGAAAGTCCTGTGCAGAAATGGTTACCGGGGCTTCTTTTTCGGTGGGCTCTCCAAGGTACCTTCCCGATGACCTGGCAGCAAGGCATGTCGCCTGATTGGCGCTCTCGGCTATGGCTTCATAATCTCCACCCAACATGGCCAGACCACTCGTAAGGAGCTTTCTGCCTACCGAGGTGGCAAATGTCTCGGCTATGACTTGATAGCCTCCATCATCTGTTAGTGAGATGTTATGAAAATAGACCTTATTCTTCCCCGTTAATTTCAGCTTTGTCTTTGCCAGCTGTTTCTGGATACCTTTTTCCCACGATAGCAGATTATAGGTCAGAACGTCTCCTGAAGCCGATAGCTTTTTAAAGAAGACACCATCCGAATTGTCAGATTTAATTCTTTCACCTTCATAATACTCACCTGCTATCACTATATTTCCTTCCTTGTCAGCAATCAACTGGTTTGGAATAGCAAGGTAATCCTTGTCATACAAGGGGGAGGTGAACAACAAATCACCATTGCCTTCATCATAGCAAACTAAATCAGGCTTTACCCTGACATTACGTGAATAGCTTACTGCTTCAGATTCTCGCTGAATCACGATCAATTGTCCCGGAAGACTGATGGCAGCATCGGCAATCAGGTACCCATGTTCGGGGTATTTACGCTGATCCCAGATTGTCTTAATATCTGATGAAAGTTTAAGAATTTGATAACCGGTCGATTTACCATCTGACACTTGCGCCAAAAGGTAGTACCCTCCATCAGAAGTACACGGTAACAAATCAACCCCGGTAAATTCATGAGAATATGTAAAGCTTTTGCTACCAATAACTTCACCATTAGTGGAAATACTGAACAAACTGAAGGAACCTGCATTTTCATATACAATAAAAGCGAGTGCTGTACCATTGTACACGGCAGAACCAACTTTCCCGTCGGCAGCAACATGAAGAGCTACTTCATGGGTGGGCTGAAGGTCAGGGTCGAACAAAAGAACTTTAATGCCTTTATCAGATTTGTAAAAAACAAAGTGCCCGATACATTCACCCGATTCAGGGTCAATGATGCTGCGCAGTCCGCGAAGACCCTCCTTATAAATGCCTTCTACTACTGTTTCCTGAGGCGCATTGCCTTCAGTCAGGACTGCGCCATCAGTATCTCTGAGTTTTCCTCCCAAATCCTGACAAAAACCCGTAACTGCAAATAGTAAAAGGGAGACTGTATAAAACGCTTTTCTCATAACTATGTTTGATTATATCATTGACCTCAAGTGGTATAAATTTTGCAAATCAAAATAAATTGAAATTAAATTCCAGGTTTTCGGTCCTTGAAGTTGGATTCTGCTTTCCATTTGTCCATTTCTGCACCTGCCGTGAGGTGTAATTCTTTAATTCCCCAACCGAAATGTGTCCATCCTTATTCTGGTCGGCATTCCCGCTTTCAATCCCCTCGATGATGCTATATGTAAACACACCGTTATTCCATTGAGCTGATTCCAGCGCATACTCCGCTCCCCCGGCTGAACTGATGACTGTAGCACCTGTACCCCGCCGCAAATCGGCAAACATCTCTTTCATCACTTCGAAAGAACTCCCGATGCCAAGTGAATAGGTCCCTGCTGTTTTAAACCCGCGTGACTTGACTTTCGGTTGCCCTTTCCCTCCGGTTTCACTTGCCGGAGTAACCCCGGCAAGCATCACGCCATCGTCTTTGTCCACTTCCCCGCTGTGGCAGGCATCGATCAGCAAAACCTTCTTCCGCGACTTTATCCTGTCCATTACCATCTCAAGCTCTTCGTAAGGCAAACCCCGTTTTGCCGGGTTGTTAAAGTCTGTATCAAATGTTGCCAGATAATAATTCAGATCCTTGTCAAGCAGACCGTGACTGGCCATAAAAACAATCACAAAGTCATCTTCTGTTGATCCAGAAAGAAAGTCACGCGCAGCGATGATATTCTCCTTTGTAGCTTTCTCGTTACTGATGGTCATAGTTTCTACCGACGAAAAAGAGTCCTTATGACGATTAAAAAGTGACACCATATCGGCTGCATCTTTCGCGGCATAATCAAGATTATGCTGCTTGTTACTGAAATGTGAAACGCCAATGGTAAGCAAGAAGAGACGGTGCTTTATTCCCTCTTCGCTTTTGTAATACACAAACTTTGTCGACTTCAGCGACTCCCCTCCTTTGTCATTAAGCACTGATACCTGTATTTTATTCAACCCGTCACTTAATCTCACCGAAAGGTTCATCCTGACATTCTGCGAAGCTTTTCCGCTCAGATCTATTCCATTCATTCCAAATACGGGCACATCATTAACCCACATATTTAAGCGGCTCAGGTTGTTGCGGTCATCAGTACCGCTTATGTCAAGTTCAATTTCTTTTTTCAGCGAATTGTAGGGGATGGCAGCTTCATTTTCGATTGACATAGTCGGAATGTGAAAATCGCCGCTTAACTGTTCTTCGGTGAAACCCATCTTTCTGAGACGCTTGCGATAGGCTTCCTGATAAACCCCCAACAGCTTGCCATTGGCTCGCGGAAGCCCGGCAATAGCTTTATCGGGCCGGTTTAAGCGCAGATCAAACTGTTCAAACAGGTATACTTTATCGTCGAGAAGAAAATGAAGATTTTTAATGCCGTCACGTGTACAGGTATAGTAGTTCTCAGGCGTAAACATTACATGGTCGTTGCCATCTCTGAAAGTCATTACTGACAAACGCGGTTCGCTACTACCCAAATTTCTGAAACTCAGGATACCATCAGAAGATGAAGTAAGCACCACCCCATCCTTTTCAAGAAAAAAGGCAGATGTAACCGGTAGACTATGAAAACTAACAGTTTGTTTTGCCAACTGCGTTGCTACATCCCACACGATGGCTGTATGATCGGCCGAAGAGCTGATAAGCTTCGCCCCATCTGATGAAAATGCACATTGTAGAACAGGCTTTTGATGACCACTAAAAACCATGGGCCTCATCGTTTTTGACTTATAAATGTCGAAATTCGCAGTTTCCCACAACAGCAATTCACTGGTTGCTGTATTGACATTTACTTTATCACCCCCCGCTGTTACAACTTTCGTCCCATCGGGCGAAACGGCAAGCGCATTGATGGGCTGAGTCACATCCACCGAATTCAGGAGATAACCATCACTTGTATTCCATATCTTCAACGATTTATCCGTGCTTCCGGTGTATAACAGACTCCCGTCAGGACTGAATGCCATGGCAGGAACACTATTCCTGTGACCTTTCAATTGAACCCGCTTCAACGTATCGGTCAGGTTAAACACGATAACCGAATTATCTTTAGCTGATATGGCTGCCAGTTTCCCGATGCCATCAGTGGTGACTGACAGCAGGTAAGAGGTATGGATACGGTGACGCCTCACCTTTTTAAACTTTACATTGTAAATAACAAGATCGCGCGAGGCTTCGGGAACAGCCATCAATTCCCGCCGCGATTCACTCCAACAGATAGCAGCAGCTTTAAAAAGCGGGGTTTCATCTTCGGATCTGAAAATACCGGTAATCTTGCCATCACGCATGTCCATCTGAACAACAGCACCTTCATCGGTCAGGAAAAAAACCACATTTCCCTTCTCCCCAACGACAAGGCTTTTCACTCCATCAATCGGAGCCTTGTTAAACATAGGCACCTGTATAAGTGCATCAGCATTCCACAGCTTTACTTCACGATCTTTACCAATAGAAACGATGTATTGATTACCGGGGAGGTACAAGGCCCTGGCTGCCTGGCCAACATGTGCGTTTTTAATAAATCCTGTGGTTGTTCCGCTTACCGGATCGTATAACAGGATATCCCGCCCACGGCAAATAACCATCTTTGTCTGATCATCCGATAAACTAAAACTACTCGAATTGCCGGGAAGTGTTCTGACTACATCCCCGGTGGCAAATCCCCACACATCCATTCGGTTGCCACCTGTGTAAATCAACGCTGAAGCTTCTTCAAATTCAACCTGATTGATGTCAACTGCTGTCTTTTTAAAAGTGGTTTCACGTTTACCTTTTGGAAGCTCCCATACCGAGATATTTCCGGTTCCCTCGTTTGTTAGTCGCTTCCCGACAGTAATAACAAAATCGTCTTTGGGACCAAAGCAGGCTGACCTGATAAATTCCTTTGATGAAAGTGACAATTCAGAGATCATTGCATCATTGCGCCAGTCGATCACCACTACCCTGCTCACGAATCCATCCTCCTCTATCACAACCAACAGGCGTGTATCGTCATGGCTAAAACGAAGATCGGCTACCTCGCCGGTTATGTTACTCAAAGAAGCCATTTCTGCCCCATTG
Source organism: Bacteroidetes bacterium GWE2_42_24 (assembly GCA_001768515.1). Lineage (GTDB taxonomy): Bacteria > Bacteroidota > Bacteroidia > Bacteroidales > TTA-H9 > GWE2-42-24. The sequence continues at coordinate 109,208 of MEOA01000002.1, forward strand.
GCCAGACTAAACACTTTTAACCCTTTCTCTTTCTTATTGCTGCCACAAGCTACCACAGTGCCATCATGACTGATGGCCAGCCGCTTTACGGGTTGGGCAAAAGCACTTATCGTCCGTACTTCCTTCCCTGTTCTGATATCCCATATCTTCAGTGTGCAGTCGTCACTGCCCGTAACAAGCAGGTTGCCATCAGCAGTGTACGCCATATCGTTCACCGACCCAGTATGACCACGTTGAATAATAAGTTGAGGTAACTGACCATACACCGGCATCACTGAAAGCATCATGAGACCACACATCCATAATAAGCTAAAAAACAGATTGTGCAGCTTTTTAATATTTTGAAGAGAAAAGCGAAACATACCTACTGGAAGTTTGACTGGTAATTAAGATCTTCTGTTTCAAACTCAAAGATAGAGACTTTTTTTTGATTGAACCATTCATTAAACAGATGAGCCACCAAAAACTTCAAGTCTTCAAATTCATTTGCGAAGGCTCACTACAAACAGTCTATTTCACTAATTACCAACAGACAAACAATTTTTCTGACTAAACGCAAAAATCAGTCTGCATAAAAGACCTAAAAAAAAGAAAAAAATCAATTATCCAGGGGCTTCTGCTCAAAGCGAACCCGACTGGTCGCTCCTGAAGTACTTCTCCATCCCCTTCGACCAATGGTCGATATATGATCCATCAGGAGCTGCATCAATAAACCATGCCTCACATCCGGGATGTTCTTCAATAAATTCAAGACCTTTTTCCGAACCCATGACGAGAAATGCAGTTGCCATCCCGTCAGCGGTCATCGCGTCGGGAGCAATAACGGTGACGCTTAGCGTATTGTGCCTTACAGGAAAGCCGGAAGAAGGATCAATGGCATGACTGTATTTAATACCATCGCGGATATAAAACTTCCTGTAACTGCCCGATGTGGCTATCGCCATATCAGTAACAGCAAGCGTGGTCTCAATCTTACGCTCCTCAGCATTGGCGCTGTCCGACGGTCGCTCAATCCCGACAACCCATGGTTGTTTCTCCGGTTTCGATCCTTTTGCCAACACTTCCCCTCCCACATCGATCAGAAAGTTATTAATTCCCTGAGCACGCAAAAATTCTCCAATCACATCAACTGAATAACCCTGGGCGATGGCATTGAAATCTATCTGCATTCTCGAATCGGCAAAGGATACTTTTCCATTCTCCATCCTTACACCTTTGTAGCCGATAAACTGCCGCAGACTATCTACCTTCAGGCTGTCGAGCACAATCTTTCCCTTAAAACTGAACCCCCAGGCTTTTACCAGCGGACCGATGGTCACATCGAAAACGCCACCTGTCAACCGACTTATCTCTTGCGACTTCATAAAAACACGTTGAAACATCGAATCAGCGATGACGGTTGAATCGCCCCGGTTAATCCTCGAAATTACCGACTCCGGAACCCAAAGCGACATCGACATATCAAAGGCTTTCAGCAATGAATCAATCTGATGGCTCAGGTTACGTCCCTCTGTATCATAATAGGTAACGGCATAGTAAGTGCCTTGTGCTTCTCCCTGAAAAGATACTTTTTTCAAAGGCTGCCGGCAGGCATTCAGCAACCCAAGCATCACAAAAAAAACAATTAACCGATTGATTACATGAATCATAAAGCTATTCGAAGTTCGCATATTCTAAATTTAAAAGGGTTTTACCAGTAAACGGGGCTCCATCATATCCTGCATGGCATAACGTACACCTTCGCGCCCTGATCCCGATTCCTTCACCCCGCCATAAGGCATGTGATCGACACGAAAAGTAGGCACATCATTAATAATAACCCCACCCACTTCCAATTGCTCAAAGGCTTGGTTCATGACCGCCAGACTATCAGTAAACACACCTGCCTGCAATCCATAACGACCATTATTGACAAGCCTTACAGCCTCATCAAAACCATCATAAGGCTCAACACAGACCACTGGCCCAAAGACCTCCAGACCGCATACCTTCATATCTTGACGGGTACCCGTCAGAATAGTTGGCTCCATATAGGAACCCTTTCGGTTACCTCCAGCAAGAATTCTGGCACCCCCTCCGACGGCTTCCCCAATCCAATCTTCGACCCTGATTGCATTTGCCTCATCGATCATTGCCGAGATATCAGTCTGAATATCCATCGGGTTACCCTGTTTCAACCCTGCTGTTTCATTAACCAGAACTTCGGTAAATTGCCTGAAAATGCTACGATGCACAAAAATACGCTGGGTATGGATGCAAACCTGCCCCGAATAGGCAAAAGCACCTGAAAGGCATTTGATAGCAGCCATATCCGGATCTGCGATTTCATCAACTATCACCCCGGCATTCCCCCCGAGCTCGAGTACTACTTTTTTCCTGCCTGCCCGGGCTTTCATGTCCCATCCAACCGCGGGTGATCCGGTGAAGCTCAACACCGCCAACCGATAATCGGTTACCAGCAGATCGCCGGTTCGCCGATCCATCGGCAAAATGCTTACAGCACCTTCGGGCACTCCTGCATCGTGCATCAAACGAGCCAGATGCAGTACCGACAATGGTGTACGTGTGCTTGGCTTCAAAATAACAGGGCAACCCGATGCAATGGCTGGCCCCAGCTTATGGGAAGCCAGGTTGAGTGGAAAATTAAACGGGGCAATTCCTCCGACTACACCGGCCGGGAACCATTTGACCAGCCCTTCTTTACGGTTGCCCGCAGGTGTCCAGTCAAGCCCGAGATACTCACCCCCAATTCGCCGGGCCTCTTCGGCCGCTACAAAAAAGGTCTGGATGGCACGGTCAACCTCTCCAAAGGCATACCTTACCGGCTTGGCAGCTTCCAAAGCAATCAGCCGGGCCAAGACTTCCCTGTCGGTTTTCATCAATTCCACGAGATTCATCAGGATGGCTGACCGCTCATGTGCAGGTTGGCTAAGCAACCTGTGGCGAATAGCCAGCGCAGCCCCAACAGCCATTTCATACTCAGCATGACCTGCAAGCCATGTACGTCCAACCAAATCCTGGTCATAAGGAGATCTGATTTCCAATGGGGTGGCAGTGCGCAAAAACCTGCCTGCACAGAAAATTTCATACAATTCCATGGCAAAGACAATTTGTAGTAAAAGTAAATGTTTTTCCACAGGGTTGATAAGTGTCAGCCCGACTGAATGGGCATTCTGTGTTTTGATGTTGCCTCCAGATAGCCATCGGCAGGGGTGTGAGACTTACCAAAGTTCAAGTTCATTTGATATCACTTCGTTTTTCATTCGATTTTTCATGAATGAATTTCGAAAGCGCTTCGAAAGGACAACGAAGGAACCCTGACTATGACTCCTGTTAATCAACAACTTGACAATATGATTTCAGACCCATTATGGAGGGTTTTTGAAGCAATTCTGATAATTGTGAATAGCTGTTTAAAGCCAAAGTATCACGATAACTGTCGTTAGTCAATGTCAACGTCAAAGTCCCCCGGAAAGCTATCGGGAGCCAACGTCTCCCCAAACATGCCATTAACTTACTGGAAACCCGCTAAAAAGACAAGTAAAAAAGGCTCCGCTCCCTCTTTGATATATCTTTGATATAACTTTGGTCTATTTTCGACTTGATTATCAGGCTGTTTAAATATAATATTTTATCACTTTTTATTCATTGAACGGATATTGAACGAAAATTATTAAAGAATGCAATTTGATTAATATTTTCGTTCGGCTATTGAACGAAAATCATTAATAAACTGCATTTTTTTAGATTTCATTGAACAGCTTTTGAACAAGTTTTAACTTCTGGTCATTCCCGATAGCTATAGGTACGATTTCTCCCTACCCAATGTGTTGAATTTAAAAATTTGTACTTTGGGGTTAGAAATTCAAAACCAAAAGGACTATCAGGATGAACAGGTTTTGAGAAATTGAGTCCACAGCCCGGCAACAACAGGGCGCTTCCGTAACCCAAAGCGCCATAATATGCCGGACTTAACCCGATATCAACTTCTCCCTGCTTTAAGTGTTGATTGACACCTTTTGTTCCTGAATAGTATTACACTTTCACTCTGCAACGGCTAACCAGCTATGAAGAACTGACAACCAGATGTTAGTACAAAAAGGCTAAGACCGACAGGGTGAATTTGCAGAAGAAGGAAACTGGAATTAGTACCTGTAATGTTACGGTGGAGACTAACAAGTTTTTACATATGCATAAACCAATAGACGTAAACGTGTAATCTGACAGACAAATGGTTGTTTTATACCGTCAGTAGCTCCTTTGAACAGTCGAAACGGTTTTGGGTTGGGTCCGGATGTTTAATTCAACACGAAATATAGCAAATGGATGAGTAAGTGGAAAAGTAGGACAATATGGCCTGAATTGTTTTTTCTTTGAGGAAAAGTACCGTACTTTGTAAACCGTTTCTTCTCATATTGCCTGACATTAACGCCTATTTTAATTACGGCCGGTAAAACTCAAAATTGATGTTTTAACATGACACCAAAGCAGATAGAAAGGATTCAGACCAAGATCAAAATGATTCGTTCAGTCCTGACCGAAGAAAAAAGGATATATGGTGGTTATCATGACGGACGTGGACTTCGATACGCGATGCCCGAACTGTATTTGAGCATTCAAGATTTTAAAGGCAGGCTTAATTACACAGGGTGGTTTGATAAGAATTTCCCCGACGATATACGAAATCCAATATTTCTTTTCAAGCGGACATTTATACTATTTAAAAACAACAAATTAAAAGAGCCAGAGTCTAAAGCATTGAAAACTTATTTTTCAAATTCATATCTGTTTGGCAAATTCTTCGACAGGCCAATAATCCCAATTGACAAATATGAGGTTTCAAATTTTGATCTTCCAGAATTCACTGCCTGTCTAACTTTTTTAAAAAACCAAACAGTGTTTACTGACTTTACCGGCTGGCTTGAAGAGTTTGAGAAGACTAAGCGATTTAAACTTATTTCATCGCACTTTTAGAAGTAAAAAAAAGACTAAAGGCAGAAACTGATATGGAAATAAGAAGTCTGTTGCTTCGACAACTAAAACAATTAAAAGGTGAGATATAACAGCGCAAAGCTGATAATCGGAGTATTTTATTACCTGTGCATTGTTGAAATCAAGGATGGTAGTTCACCTGAAACTTTGTATCGGCCTGGAAGAGACCTACCTGAAACCGGCAGTAAAACAATACGCGGACCACTGTGGGCAAAAAAGGTGCTGACATAGATAAATCACAATATGGAGTATCCGGAAAATCCATAAAATAAGAGTACGGAGCGTATGTCGAAAAGCTTTAAGAGTAGACACCAAAATTAAATTGAACTTATGAAAATTTTTTTACGGCTTTCAATCGCAATTTGTTTTTTAGTTACAGCAACCTATTCTCAAGCACAGATTAAGTTTGGGCCAAAGGTTGGGTTAAATTTGTCAACGATGACACTAAAGTACTCTGGATATGGTATTAGCCCTGAAACAAAGGTTGGATATAATGTTGGCATTATTTCAGAAATTACTTTAAAGGGCAATTTTGTTTTACAACCCGGTATCCTGTTTTCTACAAAAGGATCAAAATATAGTGTGTCGGGTTATGATATGTCAATTTCTCCAAGCTTCATTGAGATACCTGTTAATGGGTTATATAAGATTGATTTAGGTTCGGCAAATTTTTTATTATTTGCGGGTCCATATTTTGCTTTTGGTATTGGCGGTGATTACAAAACTCCAGATGAATCAAACGATATAGCTTATGGTTCAGGAGAAGACAAGGACATGAAATCTTTTGATTGTGGATTGAATTTTGGAGTTGGTATTGAAGTAAGTAATTTTCAGATTTCGGCACAATATGGATTAGGATTAACAAATTTAGCTCCGATTACAACAAATGGTGCAGAGATGAAAGTAAGTGTCATCGGAATTTCAATGGCATATTTATTTAAAGGAAAATAACGATATATGCTTTCAACGCATAACAAATAGTCCTTTAACTTACCACCACGACAAACGCTACATAGAAACCACACTGCTGCCTCCAGATAGCAATCGGGAGGCAGCAGTGTATCAAGTCGGTATTAAACAGAACCACATGCTGTTAAAAAACTTTAATCATTAATTTGTATCAGTTTGACTGTGACTGTGTAACCATCAGGTTTTTGGCTTCCTGACCATTCTGACTCCGCAGCATACTTTAATAGGAAAGTCAATTACCGAAGAGCCAATTCGCTGGAAAAGAGTGTACCTTTGCCAATTCTATGATAATTTCTAAATTTGCAATTGATTAGATCACACATTTTGAAGAATATATTAATCATAGATGATGAAGAAAAGCTAAGAAATCTGCTGGCCAGAATAATTAGCTACGAAGGTTTCGAAGTCCAACAGGCCGAAAATTGTAAAACTGCACTTAAAAAAATGGAGCAGTTTGATGTTGATATTATAATCTGTGATGTAAAATTGCCTGACGGAAATGGCGTTGACCTATCAAAAGAACTCAAAAACAAATATCCGTTAGTTGAAATAATTCTGCTTACTGCATATGGTAATATCCCAGACAGCGTACTGGCTATAAAAAACGGAGCATTTGACTATATAACCAAAGGCGATGACAACAATAAAATAATCCCGTTGCTTAATCGGGCTGTCGAAAAAGTAGATTTAGCGAAACGGGTGCAGCAACTTGAAAAGCAATTAGGCGATAAGCATTCTTTTGACAAAATAATCGGTAAGTCAAACGCTATCCAAAAAGCAATTGACTTAGCCAAAAAAGTTGCAATAACCGACACAACCGTTTTGCTGACAGGAGAAACAGGCACTGGAAAAGAAGTGTTTGCACAAGCCATACATCAGGGGAGCAACAGAACCATGCAAAACTTTGTTGCTATTAATTGCTCAGCTTTCAGCAAAGATTTGTTGGAAAATGAAATGTTTGGACATAAAGCCGGAGCCTATACAGGAGCAAATAAAGCCCAGAAAGGGCTCTTTGAAGAAGCAAATAACGGAACCATTTTTTTGGATGAAATTGGAGAAATGGCTTTGGATTTACAAGCAAAATTATTAAGGATTCTGGAATCAGGTGAATTCATTCGTGTAGGTGACAGCAAACCAACTAAGGTAAATGTCAGAGTGATTGCAGCAACGAATAGAGATTTGCAAAAGGAAATTGACCAAGGACGTTTCAGGGAAGACTTGTTTTATCGCATATCGGTTTTCCAAATTCAGCTTCCGCCACTCAGAGAAAGGGTAATTGATATAGAGCCATTAGCACAACACTTTTTGCAAACATATTCCCTAAGAACCAAAAAGAAGGTTAAAACTGTTTCCAGTGATTATTTTGAAGCATTAAAGATGCACCGCTGGAATGGAAATATCCGTGAACTTAAAAATGTAATTGAGCGTAGTGTGATTCTGTGCAATGATGAATTGACAGTTGAACACTTGCCAGTTGAATTACAAATCTCCACAAACCAAAATCACAGAAGCACTACCCTTTCGGCATTTGAGCTGGCAAGCGCTGAAAAGCTGCATATTCAAAAAGTATTGAACTATACCAACGGTAACAAAACCAAAACTGCTGAATTGTTGGGAATAGCCCTCACCACACTTTACAGGAAGCTATCTGAATATAAAATAGACTAACCACCCTTTCATATCGATAGTATAAAACCTATCATTATGAAAGGCTATTTATATAAGACAAAAATCATCCATAACGATATTTCACTAACAATCAAAGGCATATAGTAAGCACTGATTTTTTTGGATTATGAATTGCAATGAGTACTACAAATTTGTAATACTAAAAAATTCAAATCATGGAATCAAGAATTCAAAGAACACTTACCCAGTGGTTCCCGGATGCCTTTACGGATGACAATATTTCGACCATAAGAACTGATTATGATTTTCTCAATCATTTTGCAGAATATGTAAAGGTCTTAATAAATAACAATTGTGAGAATAAGAAAGAGCCTTTAAACATAATAAACTTACTGTATTCAAAAGGTACACTATTTGAAAGAAATGCCATAGAGAATGCATTTCTTTTTGTTTTGGCGTCAGACGAAAAAACTCAGACTTTAAAAGAAAATCTTAGTATAATGCCCGAACCTCTTAAGGCTGTTTATATTAAAACAATTTTAGAAAACTAAACAGCTAAGAGAAATGAAAATAATAATAGCAGGCGATGGAGAAGTGGGATTTTACCTCGCAAAGTTACTAGAAAAAGAATATCAGGATATTACACTAATAGACCAGCAAAGCGATAAACTTGCTTTTGTTGAGAATGATTTAGGAATAGCAACAGTATTAGGAGACTCCACAAGCTATAAAGTCTTAAATAAAGCAGATGTACAAAACGCAGACCTTTTAATAGCAGTAACATCTATAGAATCTACAAATATTACCACCTGTTTGATTGGCAAAAAATTAGGAGCTAAATTCACTATTGCCAGAATCAATAATATGGAATACCTGGTTGATAAGAATGTGCTTGATCTATGTGATTTAGGAATTGACGAGCTCATTTCACCTGAATCACTTGCCGCCCGAGAAGTAAAGTATTTATTAAAATCTCCCGTATTAACCTTTCGTGTGGACACAATTTTTCTACTTTTGCATCCCATTATGCTAGACAGAAAATTTACCGACCTAAATGATGGTCGATTGGTAATAAGG
>MEOA01000003.1 GCA_001768515.1 Bacteroidetes bacterium GWE2_42_24
TAAATTTCTTTCTCTTCAGGCTTACTAAACTGTATGCTTAATATTACTCGCCCCCAGGTTTTGGTTGTGATCCGGGGTGTGCGCATGCCCGGTAGCTTAAATCTCAGCTCTACGCGGATTTGTTTTTCCTGTTGTGGGGCTTCTCTCTTTTTCATTATTGAAGAACTTGCCTGAGATTATCTTGCTGAGCGTGCAGCTTTCTACATTGAAATTTGCACTTAATAATAGCACACGGATAAAAATCCAAATCGCTGACATCTATAATACCCAGGCCAAAACTAAAATCCAGACGAAACGGACATTACAGTCATAAGTATACCAGCTTTCTCATTTTTTCCGGACAGTAGTCGGACGTGAATCATTAAGCAACCAAATTTTTCATTTGAAACAGGTTGATAATCAAGTAAAAGGTATACCACGGATAGACTATAGCCTTTTTTACTTGTCTTTTTGCCGGGTTTACAGTAAGTTAAGAGTGTATTTTGAGAGGCGGTGACTTGGACATTGACCTTGACTATGACTCCCGATAGCGATCAGCGATTTTTTAACAGGTAATCGTTTTAGTAAGTTTCCTTGAATCTAAAGTCTGGTTAAAAACTACGGAGCCGGGGTGATGCTGGAGGTCATGCCTTCCTGGGTTAGTTTGTAGAGACAAGGCATGCCTTGTCTCTACAATAATTATATCGTCCCCGACTCCTAAATCCCAATCAATATCAGAGAATATCGAAAAAGCCGGATGTAGCGTATTCCAGCTTTTGCATGGCTATTAAAATGTGTCATTTTTTAAGATGAACCGTAGATCAAGCGTAGATCAAGCGTAGATGAAGCGTATCTCAAGCGTACGGTTAAGGTTGATCTTTGCTTGATTTTTGGCTGAAATGCGGCATACGTTCTTTTGATACTCCATCATGTTATGCCATTATCATACCAAACCCGTAAAAAATTCAGGGATGGATAAAAAAAATTGAATCGATAAATTGTTACTTATCGGCCAATATAAGCCTCTGTTTGAATACCTGGGCGATTAAATTGAGTTGTGCTATTATCGCTTTGGAAAAGTTTTCGTCCGCGGAGCCTATTCCACAGGCGATTGGCCGACCGGACTGAGGACACAACGTGAATAGAGTCCGGGGCATCCGGATCGCCTGAACATCGTGGCTTTTCTCTTTTTTTGGGGGCATTACCCGTTGTGAGGAAGTTTTAATGCTGGGAGTACCAATGACAATCAGGTCTCCTGAGGTGTCGTTAGAGCCAGTAATGAAATCCTTATCCTTTAAACCTTGAATTGATAGTTCTGCTTGGTTTGCTGATACTAATAATAATGCTGGCACCAGAAATACACATAAGCAACACTAAAACAAGCGAAATCAACAAAATAATGCGACAAATTGCTTTGCTAATCAGATTTCATGAACAACAAGGGTTAATCCGGCAGGATTAGGGCAGTCATCTATTGTATTAAGCAAAAGGGATGAAATAAACAACAACGAGGATACGCTGCAAACATAAATAATTGTATTAGTGCGGTTTAAAGCATTCACCTATAAAACAAATACAATTACTACAGGTGGTGTTATAAACTGCGCAGGGCATAGAAAATCGGTGATAGCGATCGGGAGGCATTGGCATGACTTTGACTAACTAATGAATTCTATGAATCATGAGGCAGCTAAAGAAATCTTTACATCGGATTCCTCTCAAATAGTTCCTTAGATTCCGAATTTGTAGGCCAGACCAATACCGAAGGTCTCCTTGAACTGGGTGCCCGGCCCTTCGCTTATTTTTACCCGCTCGTTGTTGATTACATCATATCGCGGCACCATAATGTTGTGATCATATACCATCTGGAATCGCAGCGAGGAAGTCAAGAATTTGTTGATGTTGAAAATGATGGCGGTCTCCCAGTTGATGTCAATATTCCATCGGTTTGGTTTGTTTTCATCAAAGTAATTATTGTAGAGTTCCAATTTTGTGTCCAGGCTCACATTCTCAAAAACATCACGGTTGAAGCGGGCTGTCACGTTGATGCCAAACTCCGCTTTCACTTTTTTTGAAGGAACGATAATTTGTCCGTTTGTATCAGTTTGTACAGGTGTAACACCAAAGGCTCCGGCATCTGATAGCTCCTGATCCAAAACGAGCGTAAATTTGCCGGAGGCCGGGGAGAGGAACAGTGTGAAGTTATTATTGGGTTTAAATTGCATGCCAAGCGAGGTGGTAAGATAGCAGGGTGCCATAAATTTGGAAACCACAGTCGAGTCGTTGGGATATTTAAACCCCTCGGCAAACTGCGTTTTAATATTAAGCTGAGAAGTATAAAACCAATTTCCGATAGCCTGAAATCCGAAGGTGGATGTCAGGTCAATTTTATCCTCAGTCTTTCTGAGTTTATTGAGTTCTGTACGCATGATGCCGAAGGAGGCGTTAAGCAAGTGTTCACTTCGCATTTTGCCTTTTTGATAGGCAGCGGCATAACTGATATAGGCAGTCCCGGCAAGTGAGCTTTCGCCCCCTTCTGCCCAGGTGGTGACGCCTGTTTGATTGAAGTTTAGTGAGTTACTACCTTTAAAGAGCCAGTAGGTCGTGTCTGCGTCGGGTGTATTTTCCTCGTTAGACATGGCCGACATACTCAGCAACATTATGAAGACGGTAGAAATGGTTTTCATGAATTCTGACAGGTGTAAATGATAGTATAGGATGAAACGTATTTCAGGAAAAATCATTGTAAGGTTTTTTGACCGGTTGTTGAAAAATATCTGGTTCTATAAATTAGTGTTATGCATTTAATGTCTGGCTGTCGGGGAGCATTAATCGTTACAAAATGAACTAACTGGGCATGATTTTCATCCATCTTTTCAGCGACTTGAATTTCACTCGGGAAGGAATTACGATATAGTATAATTTGAATGTGTTCCTGAAGGGGGGTTATGGCCGGAAACATACAGTGACAGGTAAAGTGGGTGACGTTTTCGTGTGAAGTAAAACAGATTTCCTTGCCGGAAAGGATGAATAAACTGATCGTATTATATGTTTCACTGAAGCCGGCGAAGTTGTCGGGGAAATGATAACCGACCGGAGGCATATCGCTCAGGAGAGTCTGTCTGGTTTTGTCAGAAATGTAATCGTATTCCTGAAATATCCATTTATGGTGAGTTGACACCTTCCGGTATAGAAGCCGTTCAGAGGTAATCAGTCGGATCGGCTATTTCTTTGAGGAAGGGTGCTACGGCACGATTATAGATGCCCTGAATCCAGGCGATGGCCATCCCATAGTTGGTTACCGGAATACCGGCATCTACGGCAGGCTTCAGCCTCCCGATAATTTGACGACGTGTCAATACACAGCCACCGCATTGTATAACAAGTGCGTATTCAGTAATCGGGCGGGGCAGCCTGTCAAGTCCCGATACCACATCATACGAAAGTTTTTTACCTGAGAAGGTGCTAAGCCATCTGGGGATTTTCATTCGGCCGATATCATCGCAGGAGACATGGTGCGTGCATGATTCGAGGATCAGGATGCAGTCGTTATCGAGGAGTTTATCAATGTGGGGTGTCCCTTGAAGATAATTTGTGAAATCGCCTTTTTGTCGGGCAAGCAATATGCTAAAACTGGTGAGGGGGATATGCGGAGGAATCATGGCATCTGTCTTCAGGAAAATTTGACTGTCGGTGATGGCCAGTGCCGGTTTTGGGTTCATTCGACGAATAAAAGAGTCGGTCTCTTTTTCTTTACAAACTACAGCAATGCCGTCATTGTCGAGTATGTCGCGGATCGCCTGTACCTGGGGAAGGATGAGCCTTCCTTCGGGCGCTTCGATATCGATAGGCGTAATGAGTAATACAGTATCGCCGTATTTGATCAGATCACCAACCATGGAGGTGCTGCGATAAGCTGTTTCGGGAATAGCGTGTTGAAGAGCCCTGATGAGCTCTTCAACACCTTCATGTCGAAGCGCACTGAAATCAATGATGCTGGTTTTTGGATTGCATGCAAGGATCAGCTTCTGCGTTGCATCTGTCAGAACTTCAAGGTCATTTTTGTTGTGTATGATCAGGTACGGAACTGAATCGTTGTTGAAATGATCCAGAAGTTCAATCTCTTTTCCCCCAAATTGGTTGTGGCTGATAACCAGGAGGGCCAGATCACATTGACTGATAACATCAAGCGTTCTGGAAACCCGCTTTATTCCAAGTTCTCCGGTATCGTCAGCGCCGGCAGTATCGATCAGAACAACTGGTCCAATTCCATGGATTTCAATAGTTTTTTTTACCGGGTCAGTAGTTGTGCCTGCCTGATCGGATACAATTGCAATTTCCTGGCTTGCCAGTGCATTAATGATGGAGCTTTTCCCCTGATTACGACGACCAAAAATGCCGATGTGGGGCCGTGATTCTTTTCCTTTGATCATGGATCAATATTGGTGACGAATAGTATTTTCGTTATTTGTTAAATAAATCAGAGAGGGTAAACCCGGCTCTGAGTAATTGATCGGGTTTTAAAAGTGTTTTTAATTCTTCGGGATCAAAGAATTGCAATTCTTCATTTGCACCGAAAACGTCGAGGTGATCCGTTTTCATTTTGCGAGCCATAATAGTGGCTTTATCATACCCTATATATGGGCTAAGGGCAGTTGTGACAGCCGGACTCATAAACAGTCGCTTCAACGCTGGTTCTGGATTTAAAGTCAATCCCTTCAGCAGGTTGTCGGTTATGGATTTATCAGCAGCAAGAAGCAATTTCTGACTTTCGAGGATGGCATGTCCGATGGAAGGGATGTAGGCGTTCAGATCGAGACATCCCTGAGCAGATAACTGCGTAATAAGCTGGTCGTTGGCGTATACTTTATGGGCAGCCGATATCACAAATTCTGCGATTACCGGATTAACTTTTCCGGGCATAATGGTACTACCAATCTGGCGGGCAGGGATGGAGATGTCGTTTGGGAAAGTAAAATCAGAAGCAAGCAATCGCAGGTCAGAAGCCATTTTTTCGAGGTTAACGGCGTGAGCTTTCAATATCGCGTGAACTTCGACGAGGGGGTCGAGATTCATGGTACTGTCGGCAAGATTTTCGGAACGAGTGGCGGGTAATCCGGTAATTTGCTGGAGTTGACGCGAAGCTTCCATGAGGAAGAAACGAGGGACACTGGTCGCTGTTCCAATGGCACCGCCACCGAGGTTGATTGTTTTAATTCGTTCAAAACATTTTGATATTCGCCACCAGTCGCGCGAGAGCGCTTCGCTATAGGCTCCGAAAAGTCTTCCATACGACGAAGGGACAGCCTCCTGCATTTGGGTATGCCCAATGCGCAACATGTTGCGGCTTTCAACCTCCAGTCGCTCGATTTCAGCTCTGAGTTTGTTGATGCTGTCTTCGGCATCGCGAAGGAGAGCCATCATGGCCATCCGAAGAGCTGTGGGAACTACATCGTTTGTTGATTGGTAAAGGTTGGCATCTTCAATAGGGTGTAGTTGAGTGTAATCGCCCGGATTAAGCCCGATGATTTGTAAGGCCCGGTTAACGATAATTTCATTCACATTCATGTTGATACTTGTACCAGCTCCGCCTTGTGTAGCAGGGACAATGAACGAGCTGAAGTGTTTTCCTTCTGCCACTTCTGAAGCCGCTTTCTCAAGGGCTGTGAGCTTTTCCCTGTTCATGATACGGATAGGCACCTTTTTTGTGAACTTCTTCTTATCAATGGCATCAAAGAACTTTCCGATTGTCTGGTAGCAGGCAAGTTTAACCCAACCCATGGCGCGATACCATTCCTCATGGAAGCGATCGCTGTATGGGAAATTTTCGGCAGCCCTCAGGCTTTGTAATCCAAAAAGGGCTTCTCCGGGGATTTGCCGGCTGCCAAGAAAATCATATTCGGTTCTTTGAAAATCGGGTTTGGACATTATTTAATTCCCAACTTTTTAGCGAGGTGTTTTGGAATGGCATCTTTATGAACCAAGATGGCAACTGTATTCAGTTTGAAATAGCTTTCCGACATGTTGAGGTAACCACCAAAATCATTGCTTTCGGTTCCCCATGAATTTTTTGTGATATAATAGATTGTTCCGTTCTGATCTTTTACTACCCCCGTAAGGTGCATCAGATGATCGTCAGTCGTCGTTTGATTTTCAAAACTGGTATCACGTTCTGCCTGACCGATCTGTTTCTCAGGAACAGGTTTTTCGAAGCTGTAGACAGATTTAAGACGCTCCTTCCCGGTCATTTTTTCCCATTTAGCCTTTTCTGTCCCGGTAAAGTCGGTTGTTTCTGCATCAGGGACGATGGCCATACCTTTATTGTGGGAAAATCCCTTATTTCCCACATCTCCATCCCAGCAGACCGAAAAGCCTTTTTTAAAGGCATAATTAATCACCTCCATGAGATCATTGATAGGAAGATTGTAATATAGCTTCAAATCATAGTTGTCAGGAATTTCCAAAGCACAGGTTTCGTAAAAGGGATAAATGGAATAGGAAGTAAGCTCTACATAATCATCAGGGTTGAATCCCGATGCTTTAACAGCTTCCATGGGTGTCAGTTTACTACCGTTCCAGTCGAATGTCGTAGGAACTGTTCCGAGGTAAGCGTCTAAAATGGCCTCAAACGCAGGCCTCCAGGCAGTCGAAACCTTGTGGTTTGGGTTTTTAACAACAACATCCAAAAAAGCTTTTGACGCTTCATCAAGCTCTCCGTGTATATGCTTATTTTCGCCGTAATTGAGTCCCGGGTAAGCTGTTTCGGTAAGAAATCCCCATTTTTTAATTGCGTTTATTCCATGATGAGCCTGACCTCCTGCGCTATAATTTGAGGTTCCATGCATTCTTACATAGTGTTGCCCTTTATCTGCATAGGTATTTCTCACAAAGTACATCTCGGACAGATTAATCTCTGTTCCGCCCATTCTGATGATTTCAGACTCAATAAAAGAAGTCACGGCAAAACTCCAGCATGTTCCACTATTATCCTGATGTTTAACAGGTGTTGCTCTTATTGTACAAATAGTATCAAATATGAAACCCCTGTGGGTGGTGTCCTGTGCAAATACTGTAGAAGGCGATGTACTACATATCAACAAAATTAAGGTGAATAACCGGACAAAGTGATTTGATCGCATGAAAGGGTGATTAAGGTTAAACTTGGGAAAAGGAAATTTGTCGGAGACAAGGCTACAAATTTATACTTTTATCAGCAAATTTCATTGACTTCCATATTAAAACCGAGTCGCGGAAGCCAATTAAATGTGGTTTACATTTAGGAACTACCCATGCTGCTGACTTGCCCAAGAGTAATTGAGGACTTATCCGTTTTATACACGATTAACCAATAGAGGATTCTGCATGCTGAATCTTGGTTTTCTGTCGAAGAAATTACCTTGACGTAGTTTTACGACGGATTCACTAAGAGTCGCATCTTGAAACAGAGGCCGCCGGGCAATGGAATTGAGTCAGCCATCTCCATATTGTTCATGATAGCTGCCTCCTGTTGAATGGTAATATTTGAAATCTTTCTTTACTATTTAAGTAATTGTCTAGCAGGTGAATGGAAAAACACCTTGAACTAAAGGGAAGCGGATCATTTGAGGTAAAGCTTTTGCATGCTGAGCGTTGGGAATTGATGAATAGGCATTTTTAAGCTCCATTAGTTAGCTTTCTAAAACTTCCGTCCGATCAGGCTTAATGAAGCGGAGGGAGCCTTTTGTTGCTGATGTCAGTGCTTAATTAGCCTCCTGTTCAAAATCGTTATTCCTTTTTATTTATGTAGCTTTAGTCAGGGTATTCAATTTGCTATGTTAATTATGTCCTACTTTAGAAAAGTTTATTGAAAACCAATAAATTAATTATGAAGTAATCAGTAGGCGGGTACTAAAGTCATTTGGACTTGTACTTTTTACAAGAGAAAAATTTACTTTTCATGAACTTGTCTCGTCTAAGAAAGTGTTTACCTTTGTATGGTCAATTTGTAATTTTACCAAACTGACGCTTTCCCAGAGGCCTTTGATGATTCTGATATGATCTTTTATATTAAGCTTCTTTGTAGTTAACAAAATAGCTGTAACTTTCGCCACTAATTTTGAGACGATATCTTTACTAACAAATTTATCCGATATGAAAAATAAATCTTTACTAACCAAGGTTTTAGCATTCCTTTTTTGCTTTGGGTTTGTTGTCAACCTGTCTGCACAGACTGCTCTAACATGGCAGGACAGGGGACCCAATAACAACGCCGGTCCGGTGCGTTCCGTTTTGTTTGACAAACAAGATGCCACAGGTAATACACTTTATGCAGGTGCTCTTGCAGGTGGAATTTGGAAAACTGTGAATCAGGGACTTTATTGGCAGAAGATTAACCTTTCAGGTTCCAATCTGGCCGTTTCTTGTATGGTTCAGGCATCAGATAATAAGATCTATGCTGGTACCGGCATATACTATGATGATCAAAAAGAAAACCTGCGGATAAAAGGTACCGGTCTTTTCGTATCAACCGATGGTGAAAATTTCTCTCTTGTAGCAGGTACTAATGGAGTTGGTTGGGAATACATCAATGCGGTGGCTTTCGACAATCAAGGCAGAATGTATGTTGCAACAGCCACAGGTCTGATGTATCTCGATGCTGGAAGTTCAGTATGGAAAGTAGCAAAAGGAACTGACGATGGAGTTGCCGTTGACCTCACAGGTGTTACTTATGATGTAAAGACTTCAACCGATGGTCTTGTCATCGTTTTTGTCAATGGTAAAGCCTATACAAGCAGTAATGCAGGCCCTGAACAGTTTGTCTGCCAGTCTATAAAATACCAGGTTGGCGACGTATGGGAGAATCCTACAAAATTGCCTAAGAATGGTGTTCTGCGTATGAGTTTTGCAATTGCGCCTTCAGCCGAAAATGTTGTTTATGCTAGTTCAGCTACAACTGTTGGTAGCCTTGAAGGTGTATATGTTTCACGTGATGGTGGTGTCAATTGGAGCGTAATTCTGCCCTTTACTACCGGTACATGGAATATCTTCGCTTCTTCCGGTACAAATTATGGAGCATACAATAACAACATAATAGTTCTTCCAAATAATCCTGATAAAATATTTGTTGGTTGCATGAACATGTATTCTGGTCAAAAAGTGCAGGATACCGGTTTTTATGATTGGAACGGCGGACCTATCAGTTTCAATTCTGTCGACCCCTCGAGCGATTATTACATTCACTCATACCATAACAATTACACCTTTCATCCTTCCATTCATAATCTGATGGCCATTGCCTCAGATGGGGGTGTTACAATTTCCAAAAACGGAGCCCTTACTTTCGTAACCGTAAATAAACTATTGGGTATTGCCCACGTTAGAGGTTTAGGTGTTGACAACTATGATAATATGCTCGTTGGAACCTACTCAAATGGTATACAATTCTTAAATGCGGCATCTGGAAATCCTGAGAACGGAATTGCGACTTATGACGGTACATATACAGGACATAGCGGAAATGTTTTAATGTCGCAGATTTCAACCAATATGTTCTTCATGAACAAATCTGCAAGTGTTGGTACAGCTGACTATAGCACTTTTATGCGGACTGATGACCGGGGCCTAAGCTACTCTGCAACCTTTAAAGATGCTGCCATGACAAATGGCGTTGAATTGATGCCCATGGTTGTTCATGAGAATTACTACGACATTAATAGCATCGATTCGACCAAATTTGTGGCTATGAAGCCCTTTCCTGCCGGTTCCGAAGTATTGGGCCGCAGTAAAACAGATCGCTTTCCATTCCCCTTTGTATGTCCCAGGGATATCGATTCACTGGAATCCATTATGATTCCAGATCCTGTTCAGTCAAGATATTTTATCGGCTGGAAGGATAAGCTTTATATGTCGATGAATCTGTTGACCTTTTCTGAATTGCCGGTGTGGTGGAAATTGGCTGTTGCTGATGGTAACATTACATCCATTGCCTTCTCGAAAGATGCTGATTATGTATACTTTGGAACTAATCAGGGTACCCTTTACAGATTGTTGAATGTTGCTGCTGCCAGGACAGCAGAACAGGCTTCAATGGACAGTGTGCAATGCATTATCACTACTGAGGCTATTGCAATTTTACCTAATAGCTCGATCACTTCAATTACTACCGACAAGAGTGATGACAATCATCTGATTTTTACCATTAAGAGTGACGATGCTGTTTATGCAAACAAATATGTTTATCGTACAACCAACGCTACTGAAGTTTCTCCCGCTTTTACTTCTATTCAGGGAAACCTGCCTGACAGTCAGGTTAACGCCTCCCTGATTGAAATGAACGGTAATATGGCTTTCGTAGGTACTGCGGCCGGATTGTATTACACCGAAAACATTGCCGGAGCTGACTGGGTGAAAGAATCAGCAATGGGTACAGTACCTGTTAATCAGATTTATCAGCAGACAATGCAACATTCCGGACTCAACGCAGTCGAACAATATGATAAGGATGGACATCCCACTTTGTTTACATATTACCCCCCAACCACCAACTATGGCGTTATTTACGTTGCTACCTTTGGTCGTGGCGTGTGGTCATCGAATAATTTCGTTGGAATTGTTGATGAACCTGTCAATACAGTGACTACAACCAAATCGATGCTGAATGTTATGCCGAATCCTGTTTGTGATGTCATGTACCTGAGCCTAAATAACAGCTTCAAAGGAGTAGCGCAGGTTTCTGTTTATGATCTCAGAGGCCAAATTGTGAAGACGACTTCTGTTGAAATAGGTGCTCATCAGGCGTTTTCTGTCAACTGCTCTGATCTGACCAGAGGAACCTACATGGTAAGAGTAAGTGGTGGGACAATTGATGTATCCCGGAAATTTGTCATTGTAAAGTAAGTTAATCTCATAATAACTAAAAACCTCCGGTTTTTCCGGAGGTTTTTTTTTGAACATTTTATATAATTTTTCCGGATGGTGTTACATTAAAAAAACCGCTGTACCTGATACAACGGTTTTTTATCTAATACAAACCTATTTCTGATTAGAAGAGATAATTCTAACCAATCGAAAAGATCTAAAGCTATATTTTATCTGCGACGCTCAATCTGATATTTGTTGGCCTCGCCATAGGCAGCACACCGTTCATTTGACTTACATGAAGACAAGATCAAAGTGGCTCCAATAATTAACAAAAAGATTAATGCAAAGTTTTTCATGCTTCTGTTCTAAGGTAGGGCGAAATTTTCCACAAAGTAAACTCTTTGTTGGCGAAAAAGCAACTGTTTTGGCGCCTACATTGGTTTTTTTATTAACCTTGCGGGGTTTTTTTATGAACATATAACGATAATAAGTGACTGATATTGTAAATTTTAATGCTTGGTCTGATTTTTTTGCATTACCCGAAATAGAAGACATACTGTTAACTATCAATAAAGTAGTGGATACAGAATCACGTCAGTCCACGGTCTACCCGCCTTTTGAGTATCGCTTCCGGGCACTTCAGGAAACCAATCCGCGTTCGGTCAAGGTAGTTATTGTTGGGCAGGATCCATATCATGGGGATAATCAGGCTAATGGCCTGGCATTCTCAGTGCCTGATGGTGTTCGGATTCCTCCTTCGTTACGAAATATCTTCAAGGAAATATCGCGTGATTTTTCTGTTCCATTGCCTGACTCAGGCGACCTGATCCAATGGGCACGGCAGGGAGTCCTTCTGTTAAATACTGTTCTCACCGTCAGAAAGGGGATAGCCGGATCTCATCGGAATATCGGATGGGAAACGTTTACCGATCGGTTGATTTACTATCTCTCTGACCGATGTCATCATCTGGTTTTTATGCTTTGGGGAAACGATGCGCAAGCCAAAGCCGGACTGATAGATGGTTCCCGGCATTTAATCCTTCGATCTGTTCACCCCTCTCCTTTATCAGCTTACCGGGGTTTTATCGGTTGTGGCCATTTCTCAGCTGCAAATCAATTTCTCGAGGATGCAGGCTGTCCAACAGTTGACTGGATCATTCACCCGTAAAAGATTTAAGATGAAATATTCTCTTTTCCTTTTCCTTATTCTTTTCCTAAATTCTGATCCCGGATTAGGCATATCAGGTGGAAGTGAGAAAACACTTAAACCCGGACATGATCTTGAATGTCTTGCTATTCCATCTTATGGCAATGGCTTATTGATCCTCAATCGAAAGGGTTTTACAGTAGGTTTTGATACAAATCACAGGCAGGCTTTTTGGGTTGCTTATATGTTAACACCAGGCGAGTTGGTGCCTCTTGTAAAGCGCTCAAATAGTTTTTATTCCGATATTGATGTAAAAGGATGGGTGGCCGTTGATGCCGATTATAAAAAGTCGGGCTATGATCGGGGGCACCTGGCCCCTGCTGCTGATATGTCATGGTCGGATAGTACTATGCTCGAATCATTTGGTTATGTGAATATTTCACCACAAAAGCCTACATTTAACCGTGGTATTTGGAAGAAACTGGAAGAGCAGGTCAGGGCATGGACAAAAGCCAACGACACTCTCTGGATTGTTACCGGCCCCTTGATTGATCGAAAGGTTGATACCATGAGGCTGAGAAACAAGGTGACAGTACCAGGCCGGTTTTATAAAGCCTTGCTGCGGCATCATCGGCAGCGATGGCAGACAATAGCTTTTTTAATGCCAAATAGTGGATCAAAAGCTAATATATGGGAGTATTCCATTGCTGTCGATGAACTTGAAGCAGCAATAGGCATCGACTTTTTTCCGGCTCTTCCCGATTCCGTTGAATGCAGGGTTGAACGTGTATGTGAACTCAAAGAATGGTTTAAGCAACTAAATTGATAATGCGTTTTTTTATATTGATCTTATTTGCCGGTATTGTAATGAATGCTGGAGGACAGGAGTGCAAGGTACTTTTGCCATTAATCGATAGTGTCTACACGGGAGATTGTCGGCGGGGGCTGGCTCATGGTGATGGTGAAGCATGGGGGGTGGATCACTATACAGGGCACTTCAAGAAGGGATTGCCAAACGGGAATGGCCGTTATGTATGGCGAAATGGAGATGTATATGATGGTGAATGGTCCAATGGTAACAGAGAGGGTTATGGGCGCTTTCTTCCCGCCCTGGGAAAAGGTGCCTGCGAAGGAACATGGAGAAAAAACCGGTTTTTGCCGCCTATTGCCGCCGATGACTGGATTCATCCTTATGTTGTAAAACAGACTGTCAATATTGAGAAAGTAAACGTACGAAAGACTGCTGATGAGGGAAGTGAAGTCCGAATTCGGATTTTTAGAAATTCAGTTCCAACTCAGGTTTTCGAGCTAGAAATGATTTCTGGATCAGGGGACGCACAACAGAATTTAGATTATCTGGTTTTTATGTATGTGAGTTTCCCTTTTGCTGCCAGACTGGAGTATAAATTGCCCGATAAAGGTGGCGCCCAACTCATGGAATGTCTCATTGATTTTGTGATCACAGAGGAGGGAGAGTGGGAAGTGTGTATCTATCATTAGATCAAATTGTTAAATGTAAGGTTTATATTAGTGAGTTATGAAATTAATCTTTGCAACACATAACAGTCATAAACTGGAAGAAATCAGAGATATTCTGACTCCTGCCACCCGATATACAATATTTGGTCTGAATGAAGCTGGCCAGATAAGTCCTATTGATGAAACTGGTACCACGATTGCAGAAAATGCTTTGATTAAGGCAAGGTTCATCTGGGAAAAGTTCGGTGTGCCTTGTTTTTCAGATGATACCGGGCTTGAAGTAGAGGCGTTGGGTGGGGCTCCGGGTGTCTATTCGGCTCGCTATGCAGGTGTGGGGTGCTCTTACCAGGATAATGTCGATCTGTTGTTAAAAGGCCTTCATGGTATCAGCAACAGAAAAGCCCGCTTCCTTACAGTAATCGCCCTAATTATCGATGGGCAGGAGCACCTTTTTGAAGGAGAGGTAAGGGGAGATATCCTTTTTGCCAATAGGGGCAAAGGAGGGTTTGGTTATGATCCTGTTTTTCAGCCGGAAGGTTTCTTTCAGACTTTCGCTGAAATGCCGGCCGACCTTAAAAACAGTATTAGCCATAGGGGGAAAGCGATACAAAAATTGATGGCATTTCTGGCTACCGTTTGATTTTCCGGAATTGGTTGGTAAAATGCCTTGTGAATTTCAGCATTTTTTATTGCCGGGATATGGTATCCTGAATCAGAATGTCATAGAATTCTGTTAGCGTATAGCCGGCATACCGTGCCATTTTTGGGACTATACTTTGTTCAGAGAGACCTGGTACAGTATTTACTTCTAGAAAGTTGAGTGTGTTATTGTTAAAGAGATAATCGAATCGTACCACGCCGGCACAACCCAGTTGATTGTAGAGCTTTACAGAGGTTTCCTGACAGTCTTGCCAAACATCGAAGGGGATAGGGGCTGGGAGGAGTTCATCGGCCAATACGGGATTATATTTGGCTTCAAAATCAAAAAATTCTTTCTTACTAACAACCTCCAGAATAGGTAAAGCCTCAACGGTTCCACCATTAGTGAAAACGCCACAGGTTATTTCCCGACCTTTAAAAAAGGATTCCACCAGAACTTCATGATCTTCGTCAAAGGCTGTCATGATAGCAGGTATAAGGTCATTCACCGCTTTTACCTTCGTCATGCCAACGCTCGATCCTCCACAGTTTGGTTTAACAAAGCATGGTAAGCCTGTTATCTTCAAAATATCGGCGGGATCGTAGGGTTTTCCCTTGAAAAGATGCACCGATGCTGACGTTGTCACACCAAGTGACTTCACCACTCCATTACAATAACTTTTATTGAAGGTGAGGGCAGAGGTGATACTTCCACAAGTGGTGTAAGGGATTTTTAACATATCAAAATACCCCTGAAGCTTACCGTCCTCTCCCGGTGTACCGTGTATAATTATGAAGACACATTCAAATCTGATTTTTTGCTGGTTGATGACGACGCTGAAGTCGTCTTTGTCTACATTGCATTCCTCTGATCGCTCGTTTTTATAAGTCCACCTGCTGCCACGGAGGTGTATTAAGACCGCATTGTACTTATTAGAGTCGAGGTATTTCATTACCACTGCTGCGCTACGGATAGATACTTCATACTCGCCTGAATCACCACCAGCTACAACGGCCAGGTTCATTTTTACTGAATTAGTCATGGTTTTCAATCTATGTAGTATAAAACGGGGGCAAAAGTAATTCAAAATGCGGCTCATTCCGTGTAAGCTGAATAATTTCCTATCTTTGTGGGTCGGGGCAATAAAAAGCCACCCCGATAGTTTTAACACTGTTTTAGTTGTCAAATTTACCGTGAACCATGAAGTGGAGAGTGTTTTTCTTTACATCGGTTTTTTGGCGTCATCTGATGCTTGCCGTCGGGTTGTCGATTTTTTTGTTATGGATTACACTTCAGATTATCAGTGTTTTTACGCATCATGGGGAAAAAATTGAAGTTCCTGATTTTGTTGGGCAGCTCATCGGGGATGCTTCTGTCATCGCCGATGATAACGGGCTTGAGATAATAGTGATGGACTCAGTCTATAACCCCAGAAAAGAAAAAGGAGTTATCATGATTCAGGATCCTTTGCCCGCTTCCTTTGTTAAGGAAGGACGTAAGGTATACGTGACGATTGTAGGACAGACCCCTGAAAAAGTCAAGATGCCGAATTTGGTTGATCTATCTGTCAGGCAAGCCGTCGAACGTGTAGTTGCTGCCCGATTGCAGGTGGATTATATTCAGGTTGTCCGCGGCGAATTTAATAACGCCGTTATTGAACAGTTCTATGAGGGAAAGCCTGTCAGGCCCGGACGTGAACTTGACCGCAATTCAAAGATCGTACTTGTCGTTGAGCAGGCTGAAGGTGCAACCCCCGCTGTAGTCCCTGATTTGATTGGAAATGATATAGCCGAAGCATACGGGGCTGTTTTTTCGGTAACTCTCAATGTGGGAAAAGTTGTCTTCAGAGACGGCCTCGATGAATCGACCAGCAGGGTTTATAAACAGGATCCTCAGCCTGGAATTCAGCTTAGTGCCGGAAATCAGGTGAATCTTTGGTTCCGTAACGAGACGAAATAAATCGTGTGATAATTTAGTTGTTTTCTCATCCGATAACGAAACGCTTTCGACAGATGATTCAAAAAAGACTGTTGCAGAATATATTCATAATGTTGCTCCTGACTCCACTTTTCAGCCATGCTCAGGAAGTGTTGGTGCCACTTACCGGTAATCCGGTTCTTCAAAACATACTTGTAAGTCCTGCAGGTAAGCTTTCAGAAAAGACGAAGGCAAGCAATGGCGCAAATGCTGTTACACTCCCCTTTTATGATGATTTCACTTACTCATCAGTTGTTCCTGATCAATCGCTTTGGAGCGACTGGCATGTGTTTGTTAATAGTGATTTTGCTTACCACTCTTTTAACCGTGGTGTTGCTACCTTTGATGCACTTGATTCTGCGGGAAATATTTATTCGAATGCTACTTTTGCCCCATTTGAGGCCGACAGATTAACCTCCAGGGGCATACGTCTTGATTCCATATTTACTCCTCAGAAGCGTGCTATTGTTCTCGCTGATTCTGTTTATCTTAGTTTTTATTACCAGCCTCAGGGATTAGGAAACAGCCCCCAGCCGGCTGATTCTCTTCTTCTTCAGTTTTTAACTACAGATCCTGTCCCTTACTGGGTGACGATCTGGAGTGAGGAAGGAATGAAGTTGGATACTTTTTATACAAAGTATGGGACCTACAGCCGAAGGGTCAATATTCCGATCACTGATAGTGCTTCATATTTCCGTTCCGATTTTCAATTCAGGTTCGTCGCCTATGCAAGCCTCAGTGGTGATATGTTGCCCAGTTGGCAGAGTAGTATGGATCATTGGAATGTGGATGCAGTAAAGCTTGATTTGAATGGACGTTCTAACGACAGTACCCAGAAATGGATTGGTTTTGCTGAAAAAGCTCCCTCGATGCTGAAGAGTTTCTACTCGGTACCCTATACCCAGTACAGTGCAGAACCTACTGCCTTTATGGCTGATACACTCTCTATGTATATTACAAACAGATATTCGGAAAACTTGCCAGCAAGGTATGAATATCAGGTGCTAAAGGCAGACGGTTCTGTTGTTTCATCGTATAATGGCGGAAATAATACCATCCCGCCGTTTTTATCTAATGGATATTTTGATTTTCAACCTTGGGCAAAACCACCTGTTAGATCAATTATACCAATCGATCCGTTTGGGGTTCAGGATTCTGCCATCTTCTATATCCGGCACGCTCTGCGGGGTGATGAATCTTTACCCAACTCTGTCGGCCTTGGTGACACGATAGTCTATGAGCAAAAGATGACTGATTTTTATGCCTATGATGATGGGGTGCCTGAACTTGGTTATGGTCTTACCCCTGCTGGAGCACAGTTGGCCGTCAGATTTGCTCTCACTAAAGCCGATACCCTTCGTGCTGTCAGGCTCTATTTCAATAAAGTTGTGGCAAATGCTAATCAGCAGTACTACTACCTTACGGTGTGGGATGACAACAACGGAACTCCAGGCCGGATACTGAATGCCGATACCATTCTGCGACCAACCTTTGCTGATAGTATGTTTCGCTATACACAGGTTACCCTAAAAAATTCAGTTCCTGTCCGTAATGCCTTTTACGTGGGCTGGGTGCAAACTACTGATGATAATCTGAATATCGGTTTTGATCGTTCACGCGACAATCAGAATAATAATTTCTACAATACTGATGGAACATGGCAACGCAGCCAGTTCCCCGGAGCCATCATGATCAGACCGGTTATCGGGAAGAGACTCCTGCCTGAAGCTGATAATCCTACCCTTAATAAATCGGGGATGGAACTTTGGCCAAGTGTCTGGAATCAATCGGGTGATGTGAATGTCGTGATAAATGGTGTAGTTCCGCAAGCGATCAATGTAGAAATGTATGATCTTAGTGGCCGCTTGGTATTGTCACAGCAAACCGAAAGCCGTTTCAGACCTGATGGTTGCCGTGAAGGTGCTTATGTTGTGAAAGTCAGGCTGACTGATACAGGAAAGTCGTATACCCATAAGCTGATCATCATACAATGATTGAAATTGATGATGAGATGGCCGGTGAGATAACAGAGGGCGACGAGAATAACGAACTTTACGAACATTTCCGGTTTCAGGTTGATAAAGGACAAGCTCTCCTGCGAATCGATAAATTTCTTCAAAACAGGATTGAGGGTATATCAAGAAATCGAGTTCAAAATGCAGCCAAAGCAGGTAACATTCTGGTGAACGACGATGCAGTTAAATCAAACTACCGGATAAAGCCACTCGATATCATTTCTGTTGTGATGGCGACACCTCCCCGCCAATTTGAAGTGATTGCTGAAAACCTGCCCCTAAATATTGTGTATGAGGATGATGACTTAATGGTCATCAATAAGGAATTCGGGATGGTGGTACATCCCGCACATGGTAATTATACCGGGACCATGCTCAATGCACTGACTTACCACCTTCAGGATCAAGTGAACAGTAGGGGGGATCCTGTGGCTCCTCTTCTTGTGCACAGGATAGACAAGGATACGTCAGGCATTATTCTTTGTGCAAAAACCGAGTTAGCGCAGACAATACTTGCGCGACAATTTTTTCATCACACCATCGATCGACGATATATAGCCCTTGTTTGGGGTGAGTTTAATCAGGATGAGGGGACTATCATAGGGAACATTGGGCGGAATCCTTCTGATCGAAAAGTGATGACTGTACGCGAAGATGAAACGTTTGGACGGAAGGCAATCACCCACTATAAAGTGATCGAACGTTTTCACTATGTGACGCTTGTGGAATGTCGTCTTGAAACAGGCCGTACGCACCAGATCAGGGCTCACTTTAAATATATCGGGCACCCCTTGTTCGGTGATCAGGTGTATGGTGGCGCAGCCGTTGTCCTCGGGCTCAGTTCCTCTTCCTATCAGACTTTTGTCCGGAATAATCTGCAAATAATCCCCCGCCAGGCACTTCATGCCAAATCGCTTGCCTTTACTCATCCGATTACCCACAAACTGGTATTCTTTGATTCAGACCTGCCTTATGATATGCAACGGGTCATCGAGCGATGGCGCAGGTATACCGATGGTTCAGGACGCTTTACTGTCCAAAATAATAAAAACGCCCCAGCGGATCATATCTTGTAATTGAATCCTACGCCGAAAACCTCCTTAAACTGCGTGCGCGGCCCTGCATTTCCATCTTTGTCGACAACTTTCACATTGTCATCATAGATTAGATTGGTCGAAAGATTGGCAGAGATGTATTTATTTACCTTAAGCACTAGTAATACACGCCAGTCGATGTCGATATTTTGCGGGTTTTTCAGATAATCGGTAAATAACTGAATCCGTGTTTCCATTGAGATGTTTTCCATCAGCGTTGCCTTATAATTCACCATAACAGAAGCACCAAATTCCATTAGTGTTGAAGCTCCGTGCTTCAACAACTTTCCTTCGGTGTCATATTCGGCTTTAGTTACCCCATAAGCCCCCGCATCTGCAAGACTTTCGTCGTTGACAATGGTCAGCCGGCCCGTTACGGGTGAGATGAACAGTGAGAAATTCTCCGATGGCTTGTAATCCATACCTAAACCAAACAGAAGGTAGGCCGGTGCAAGAAATCTGGATACAGCAGACGAATCGCTTACCTTATAGTCAAAACCATTGGCAAATTGTGTCTTGAAGCCTGCCAGAGCACTATAGTACCATTTTCCGTAGGCCTTATACCCATATTTTGATTGAAAATCAATTTTATCGTCAGTTTTTCTGAGGCTTTGTTCCCCGTTTTTTATGAGTCCGAAGACAAATTGACCATTGTTGTCCCAGATGTGCTTGCCTTTAGCATAATTGGCGGTAAGGTTTAGAAATACATTTCCTGCCAGCGAATTATCACCACCCGCGGCCCAATTTGTCAATGATACCTGTGTTACACCAAGTCCGGTTTCAAACCCTTTTTTCCAGTGGTTGATTGTATCAGTCTGTCCAATCGTAAAATGTCCAATGGCCATCAGTAATGAAAAGAGTGCAATTGATTTCTTCATAATGGTCTTTAATTTATTTGAGATGAGTGAATTCAGAAAACCGCCTCAATTATATGTCAGAGAAAGTCAGTATCCCTTGCCCATTTCTTTTTAGGAAAGGTTTTGGACAAAAGTACGTAACTTTGCAAATTATATCAGAAATGAATTAAAAAAGCCAATTTTAATGGAAACAAAAAATTCAGGCTTCAATTCGAAGCTCATTCATGAAGGAGGAATTGAAGACGAACGGGGAAGTGCTGTCACCCCAATTTACCAGACATCAACCTTTAAGTTTAAGAATGCTGCACACGGTGCACGCTTGTTTGCCGGTGAAGAAGATGGATTCATATATACCCGCTTGGGTAACCCTACTATCCGCGATCTTGAAGTTACCGTTGCGGCGCTTGAACATGGTGCCGGTGCAGTTGCCTGTGCTTCGGGAATGGGTGCCGTGACAACCGTTTATATGACCTATCTTGGTGCCGGAGCCCATATGGTTGGGCATGAAGCTGTATATGGCCCCTCCAGGGTTGTGATGGAAACTCTTTTTGCAAAATTTGGCGTTCAGAGCACTTTTGTTGATACCTCAGATTTGAAAAAGGTTGAGGCAGCCATTCGTCCCGAGACCAAGCTTATATATCTGGAAACCCCTGCAAATCCTACTATGACTATTGCTGACATTCCTGCCATTGTTGAATTGGCACATAGCAAAGGCATTATGGTTTGTATTGATAATACTTTCTGCAGTCCCTACCTGCAAAATCCTATCCTGATGGGTGCCGATGTTGTCCTGCATTCAATGACGAAATTTATCAATGGACATGCCGATATTGTTGGCGGTATAGTGATTGCAAAAGAAGCAGTTGAAGTAAAAAAAATACGTGGTGTTATGACAAACATGGGCTGCAATATGGATCCCCACCAGGCCTTCCTTACCCGGCGTGGTTTGAAGACCCTTGGTATCCGTATTGATCGTGCTCAGGAAAATGCCTTGAAGGTTGCAGAATATCTGGAAAAGCATCCCAAAGTTGACTGGGTGCTCTATCCGGGATTAAAGTCACATCCGCAATATGAGCTTGGTAAACGGCAAATGAAGGGTCCTGGGTCGATGATCAGCTTTGGCGTAAAAGGAGGTTTCGACGCAGGTAGTATCTTAATGGACAATGTAAAAATGATGTTATTGGCTGTCTCGCTTGGTGGTATAGAGTCATTAATACAGCATCCGGCCAGCATGACTCATTCCAAAATTTCTAAAGCAAATCGTGAAATGGCTGGTATTTCAGATGGCTTGATTCGGTTGTCTGTTGGTATTGAAGATGTTGAGGATATTATCTCTGATCTTAGTCAGGCACTTAATCGTATTTGATTGTCGGTAATGCAACCTGTCGCTTATAGGTCGCACCCTTAAATAGGTGCGACTTTTTTGTTTGCTAATGCTTATGTTTTGTTACTTTTGGTTTCAAAATCATCTCAATCATGGTTCTCTTTAACAAGTTGATTCAACGGGTGGCTCTATTATTGCTTTTTGTTACAGTTTTTCAGGTGAACAGCGTTCAGGCTCAGAAAGTAGCTGTTGTGCTTAGTGGTGGTGGAGCCAAAGGCACCTGTCATATTGGTTTTTTGAAAGCACTAGAGGAAAACGGAGTACCTATCGATTATGTTGCGGGTACATCCATGGGCGCCATCATTGCCGGACTTTATGCGGCAGGCTATTCTCCCGATGAGATGGCTTACCTGGTCAGTTCCCCTGAATTTCAGCGATGGGCTGATGGAAGTATTGACCCTGGTTATGAATATTTTTTCAAGAGGGATGAGAAAAATGCTGACTGGGCACGATTCAGGTTTGATTATGTCAGTACCCTGAAACCTAGGATTCCAACTAATCTTGTATCGCCATTTGTCATGGACTTTCAGTTTATGGAGGTGTTCTCCGGTGCATCCGCCGCCTCTGAGTATAAATTTGATTCTTTGATGATCCCTTTTAGATGTGTAGCCTCTGATATCTATGCCAATAAACCCGTAATCCTGAGCAAAGGCGATCTGGGCAATGCAATCCGGGCTTCTATGACCTTTCCGTTTTATTTTAAACCGATTAAGATTGATGGCAAATTGCTCTTTGATGGTGGAATGTATAATAACTTCCCCGCTGATGTCGCCCTTCACGACTTTAAACCCAACGTTATTGTAGGGTGCAAGGCTGCTGGTAATTATGGTGAACCTTCTGCCGAGGATGTGATCTCACAAATCGAGAATATGCTGATGACAAAATCGTCATATGATATCCCCATTGATAGTGGTTTTTTGGTTAAGCCAAAACTCCTTCAGGTTGCAGTTAATGATTTTTCCTGGGCACCCCAGTTTATCGACAGTGGCTATGTAGCCACTATCAGAAAAATGGACAGTATAACCCGATTCATTACCCAAAGAGTAAATCCTGAATCATATGAACAACGTCGGATTGAGTTCAGATCGCGAATTCCGGATCTGATGATTGACAGTATAAATGTTACAGGTGTCTCTGGTTTGCAACAACGGTATTTTCAATCTCAGCTAAAACACTCTGATGAATATGTTTCCCTTTCAGATTTACGCGAAGATTATTATAAACTGGTGGCTGATGATAAAATTAGCTATGTTTTTCCATCATTGAGGTTCATTAGAAATGCCGGACTTTTTACACTGGCGCTGGATGTTCAGAAAGCCCCTGCCTTCGAGATTCAGGCTGGTGGTATCATTTCATCGGCTACTAATAATACTGGCTTCCTGCAGTTGAAATACAACCATTTGAATAAATGGGCACAATCGGTCGCTGTCAATGCTTATATAGGTAGGTTTTATACATCCGGACAGGTCAAAGGACGCATTGACTTCTCCGCTAAAATCCCCTTCTTTGTAGAAGCAGATTTTACGTTGAACCGGTTCAATTTTTTCAAGACAACGAGCTATTTCATCGAGGACAAAACGCCAGCCTATCTCATTATAGACGAAAGCTTTATGAGTATTCGCGCAGGTATACCCGTTACTAATAAGGGTGTACTAACTGGGGCACTCGATTTTGGTTATATCGATCATAGCTATTATCAGAATAACTTCTTCCTTCGAACAGATACGTTGGACCTTACAAGGTTAAGGTTTGTTGCCCCCAGTCTGTCGCTCGAAATGAACTCATTGAACAAAAAACAGTTCCCAACCAGTGGTTCCCGCTTTTATGTCAACCTGAGGTACGTTATCGGTAAGGAGACCACCGAACCTGGCAGTACGTCGATCAGTCGTCAGGTAAGTAAAGCCAATCGTAATTGGGTTGAGTTCAGTGTTCTATATGATAACTATTTTAAGTCGGTCGGGAATCTGAGACTCGGGATTTATTCCGAGTTATTTCTGTCGAGCAAACCGTTTTTTACGAACTATACAGCCAGTATTCTTTCACTGCCTCAATGCTCACCAATTCCCTGGGCGAGTACCCTGTTTCTGCCAGAGTTCAGAGCCAATGCCTATGTTACTGTCGGTTCTAAGAACATTTACCAACTGTCAAAATTACTCGATTTTAGGTTGGAAGGGTACTTGATACAACCATTTAACCTTATCATCGAAGATGAATTTCAGAAGGCAAAATTTGGGAAGAGTTTTTCTGACCGCGCCTTCATGGGCATGGGCGCATTGGTCTTACATACCCCCCTGGGGCCTGTCAGCCTGAGTGTGAATTATTTTGATAAGGAATCGGAGTCCTGGTCGGCTGTGTTCAGTGTCGGTTATTTGCTGTTTAACCGCTCTTCCCTCAAGCATTAGAATTTGTCAATAAATAAGCATTACAAATTAGGCGAAATCCTATAATTCCATCTACCATGGAAATCATTTCTTTTTATATTTAGACTTTGCTTTTCCTGCTCTGTTATTTTTATACCGGTTTTATATATTTTTTCATCAAGATTGGCTTTTACTGTAAGTCCGGTATTTGTCGAGGTTGCTCCAATAAGATTTATTACTAAAGTTTCGCAGCGGTGTAAATTGTTGAAAACTTGATGAATAGTGTTAATAAAAAGTAGCATGATTGCGAAGCTAATAATCAGAAAATGATTACCTTAGCGATGAAATGGCAAATCATCCAAACATGCTACTCAGCAAAGATATAAAATTGCTTAAAGAATGGTTCTACTGGTATTTGTGTGACAAATGAAAGAGACCCAAATGTGTTGGGTCATGTTTTTGGTCGCGGAGTCTTATATGTGAAGGATATAGGTCTTATTGACCATGAAAAATGAGAATCGCTGTCTCGAAGTTTTGGAACTGATGATTGCCACAACCGACAGTTTTTAGCATCTGAATCTTCACGTTAAGTCCCATGGCACCTGAATACAACGAGTCTTTCCCTCCGGGTTTTTTACCCGGGAAACCCGACAACGGATATAGGTTTGATATTGCATTGTATTTAAGTACCGCCATCGTCGATATTCCATGTAATCGTATATAGGACAAATCTCTTCACTTTCAGGATCAACACCTTTTCCGGGAAGGCATTCTATCGTTATGTCCACGGTCATTTCCTGAATGTTGGCTTCCACATCACTAACCTTCTAGTCTGGCCAAAGTCCGGCATAAGATCAAACAATTGGATGACAGCATCATGGCTTTTTTTCGCGAAGGTATTTGTTTCTCTCATGGTAAGATTATCCCGAATTCTGTGATCATAGAGACTTGATGTT
The DNA here is from genome assembly GCA_001768515.1 of Bacteroidetes bacterium GWE2_42_24. Taxonomy (GTDB): domain Bacteria; phylum Bacteroidota; class Bacteroidia; order Bacteroidales; family TTA-H9; genus GWE2-42-24. The sequence continues at coordinate 24,728 of MEOA01000003.1, forward strand.
AATATGCCCGTTCACACGATATGCGGTAAAACCCTTTTAAAGAGCCACTACAAGTATTGTGCCAAAAAATACATATATTTGTTTTTACTATATATATAATATACACCATAGTTATAGCAAACATAAGCGTTTCATAAGTAAAACATATCTTTGGTATAACTTTGACACGACTTTGCCAAGACTTTGGGATAAAAACAAAATGCAAGACACGTATAATCAATTATTTATAGAACGGTAATTTGTAACTAAATACACACAATATTTTTATAAAAAACTTGAAAATTTTTCAAAATGGAGGATAAAATCAACGAAAATGTAGTCTTAAAATTGGAAAATGTATATATTTTGGAAAAGTCATTGAGCGGAAATCTGTCTCAGAATTCCGGTGGAGAAATTGGCTCTGGTGTGAATTGGACGATCAATAATACAAAATTGTTAATGTTTCATGGCTTTAAAGTATTATTAATAGGGCTATCATTGGTTCTGCAAATGTTTTTTTTGGAGAGAGACTTAGTACCGCGTTACTGATTTGTTGATTGTAAAGGAGGGTTGTAGGTCAAAATGTTTGTATATTTGTTTTACCCTTTTCCTGAATGTAATAATATTCATTAATCTGTAATATAAAACAATATGATGAGAAAACTCTTGATTGGAAGTTTGTTGGCATTGATTGTGCTTTCGGTGAATTCAAACCTCATGGCTCAGAAGATTGGTGCCAAAGCCGGGATAAATATTTCCCGGATCAGTTATTCGGGAGACGGTGATTTAGTTGAGATGGCTAAAGATAACATGGCTGCGCTTACTTCTACTACTTTTGGTATTTATTTGAATTATAAGCTTATACCTCTTCTTTCTCTTCAGATCGAGGGTAACTACGACCCGCGTGGTAACAAGTTTGATGCGAATTATTTTGGGTATCTCTTTCCTGAAGCAATTAAAAATTCGACTAGTACTATTTCGTTTGATGGTGAGATTTCCGAAAAGCTAAATTACCTCACTTTCCCCGTCTTGCTTAAGGCCAATCTGGCTTTCTTCCATGTGGAGGCAGGGCCCTATATCGGATTTCTGCTTAACGCAAAGCAGATTACTAAGGGATCAGCTACTGTCGATGGCCAAGCCGTGTCCTATGATAAGGAGGTTGATTCAAAAGATAATTTTAAATCGACTGATTTTGGGATTGCAGCCGGTGCCGGTATGACTTTCAATCTGGGGCCTGCCCAATTAATGGCCGGCGCTCGTTACATGATGGGAATGACAAACATCTTAAAAGAATCTACCGGCGATGCCACCGCCAAACATCAGGTGATTACGATTTATGCCGGTATAGCAATCGGTTTATAATTATTCTTGTTCCTGAGCCGGTATTCAGTTACTGGCTCAAAAATGTACCTGCCAGCGATTTGTAGCATTAGTTTTAGCAAGCCAGCAGGCGTAGGTGAGATAACAGCTTATTCACCTGTCTGTGTGGCCGTCATAGGTCTTTAGATGGTTTTAAGATGAGTTTCCGGGCTTTACCTCTTCTTCGTCTCCTGGTTTTTTTCATCGCAGGTATTTTTACTGCCAATCTGGTTGTGTACAGACCTGTCTGGCTGATAACAACTGGTTGTTCGTTTGTCGTACTGGTCATACTTTGGCTATCGTTTAACTGGTTCAGGGGTTGGTATCCTTCACGGCTGATTGTCGGCTTTCTCGTCTTAATGGCTGTGTTTATCGCGGGATGGATGATAACCTGGCGTTACCAGTCAACCCACATGTCTGATCCTTTAAGTGGTTGTAGTGACCCTGATCGCTGGGTGGCCAGGGTGGTGTCATTGCCAGGTCACCGAACTAATAGTATCCGCCTTGCTGCTCGGCTTGAGTATGTACTGACCGACAGTGGAGGCTTTTCGGCTGAAACTGGTATTCTGCTCTATCTACCCGTTACATCAGATTCTATTCCGAATGTTGGCGACCGGATAGTGGGTTTCGGTTTCCTGCGTCCTGTGCCGGCTCCCTTAAATCCTGGTGCTTTCGATTATAAGTCTTACCTCAGAAGGCAGGGAGTCATGCGGCAAGTTTGGTTGACTGAAGGTAATGTTAAGGTTTTAAAGCAAAAGGCCTGCCGTGATGTCTTTTATTACGCCGAACTCGTCAGGCAACGATTGCTTAAAGTATTGTACAGGGCAGGTTATGAACCTGATGTCAATGCGGTCGCCTCGGCTATCCTGCTGGGTTATGATGATTTGCTCGATGCTGAATTACGCCAGACCTATACTGGAAGCGGTGCAATGCATGTGTTATGCGTTTCGGGGTTGCATGTCGGGATTTTTTATGCCATGTTTGCAGCACTCCTCTTCCCCTTCTCGAGAACCCGAAGGGGTGAGGTCATTAAAACAATAATTTTGCTGGTATTGATATGGGGTTATGCCTGTATCACCGGCCTGTCGGCCAGTGTATCACGATCGGCTACCATGTTTACCTTTGTTTGTATTGGTGGTGGTTTCAAGCGCAGGACTTCTGTACTGAACAGTCTGACGGCGTCGGCATTTTTTCTTTTATCAATAAATCCGTATTTCTTGTTTGAGGCTGGCTTTCAATTGAGTTTTGCTGCTGTTGCCGGGATCGTCACCTTTCAACCTGTACTGGCTCAATGGTGTTATACTGGGAACAAAGTACTTGCGTATTGCCGGGATCTGTTTACCGTTTCTATTGCTGCTCAGTTATTTACCGTGCCAATCATCTTGTTTGGATTTCATCAATTCCCCAACTATTTTCTTCTCTCGAATCTGATTGTGATTCCGCTTTCCTATCTGGTGCTTGTGACCGGAATGGCTACGCTGTTGCTTAGCTGGATTCCTTTGGTGGGAAGCCTTATTGCCAGATTGTTAGGTTTTCTGATCAGTCTGATGAATGATGGCGTTTCTTTTATTGAGAACCTTCCTGGCTCTGTTACCCATGCTACTATCTTCGGATTGCCTGAATCAATTCTCTTGTGGCTGGCGGTGTTTGGTATCTTTTTTTGGGTTGTGATGAGTAGGAAGCAGGGATTGGTTATTTCGTTGATTTCGTTGATAATCATGATTGTCTCTATCCATTACCAGGAAATATCGTATAGTAAGCAGCATGTTTTGGTGGTGGCTGATGGAGGAAAGCACCTCCTGTTTGGTGAGATTGCCGGTAGGCAGGCTAAGTGGTTTGGGTCATCATCGGCTCCTCCTGTCTGGACTTTAAAGGGGATGAACCAACACTATGCTGTAAGACCTGAGTATTCGGCATACCAGTGTATTGTAACAGGAAAGGATAGTCTTGAATCTCATTTTATAGTACGGGCAAGCAAACGAATTGTCGTCATCGACAGCACTTTCGTGATTCCAAAGGGCGACAGCAAACTCGCCGCCGAACTGGTCTTAATTGGCCAACGACCACGCGTTCGCCCTGAATGGGTTCTCGATCGGATTGAAGGAGCCACGTGGGTGATTGGGAATTCACTTTCCGCTTACCGGCGAAAACAATGGGAAGAAGCCTGCCGGAGTTCACGGGCTAATTACTACCGGATCGACAGCCTTGGTGCTCTGGAGATCACCCTTCACTGAGGGCTTCAGAGGTGAAGTTTCGCTGCCTGACGATCTCATACATCAACACCCCGCCGGCAACAGACACATTGAGTGAGCCAATTTTTCCCATGAGGGGAATTCTTACCAGATGGTCGCTTATTTTAAGCAACTCTGCCGATACACCGTTCTCTTCTGATCCCATGATGAGGGCTAAGGGTTGCTGGTAGGCAGGAGTGTCGTATAAAAGATTTCCTTTTTCGGTGGCGGCAAAGATGGTAATGCCACTATTCTTAAGAAACTTTACCGATTGATACAGGTTGGTTGTCCTGCAAACGGGTAGCGAGTGGAGTGCCCCTGCTGAGGTCTTGACGGCATCGCCTGTGATACGTGCCGAGTTGTTGTCGGGAATCAGTATGGCATCTACGCCGGCACATTCCGCGGAACGGGCAATGGCTCCAAAATTCCTGACATCGGTGATACGGTCAAGAATGAGCAGAAAGGGAATTTTTCCTTGCTCAAACAGCATCGGCACAACTTGCTCAATAGGTTGGTAGATAATAGCCGAAACATAAGCAGCCACTCCCTGATGATTTCCATTGGTCAGGCGGTGTAATGTCTCGGGAGGTACCATCTGAACAGGCGCCCCAACTGCACGTAACTTCCCCATCAGATCCCGGAACAGGTCGCCGCTGAGACCTTTCTGGATCATCACCTTTTCAAATTCCCGTCCGGCTTCTATAGCCTCCATCACCGCGCGGATTCCATATATGAGCGAATTGTCTTTCATGCCTGATGTTCAAATTAAGTATGCAAAGGTAGGTAATTCAGAACGGACAATCTGCTTTATCTTCGCCAACGATCCACAGCCCTGTTCCACATGGTCTTATAACTCGGTGATCGTCGTAAGACCCATGCCTGGGCACCAACAGAATCGGTCGTAAGATCAAAATCAAGTCTTAACGGAAGGCCGTCATCCAGACTATCATAAAACCATGTTTCTTTAAATGGGCTTTTCCATACCCGGTTTGGCGTCCCAACAACAATCCATATAAGCCCCTGATCGGTGAGGCTTCCTGGTTTGGATAATGTGAAAAAAGTATTCGCATCGGTAATTTTTGCGATAAACTGCCGAACCCGTTCTCCCGCCCTTTCCTTATCTGATGCACTTGTTTGCCATATAGAATATAGGGCTTCTTTAGGATCATTTCGGGCAGCAAGCGAGAAGAATTCTTCCCGTGTTGTAATGTAGCGGATTGCCAGCAAGCCATCAGTATTATTTACAGGATAAGGAAACCAATTGCTGACCAATGGGAGAAAAAACGCTGAATCGGTTTCCTTACTGGTTACCTTAAGCATCCCCGCAGGAATACTATAATTGGTTGTAATGTCAAATGATGATTTCCATTCATGCATTGGTGGCATGGTCTCCACTGGCTGCAGTTCAAACGGAGGGCGCGGCAGGGGTCTGTCGCATGTTTTACACAGGTCGACAGAAACATTGGGCGGCAGGATCGGGTTACTGTTCTTTTTTATCCATTGGTTAGCCAGCAGGTTATTGTCTTTGTCTCTGACAAATGGGAAGAGACTGTCAACGACATGCGTCCATGAATACAGACTGAGTCCTGTCACCTGATCTGTTAAATTCAGGATCAGGTATTGGCCGGTCGTAGTATCAATATTTCCTGTGTAATTGAGCCACACCGTGTCGGGAAGAAATGGCGCATTTATGCGGCGAGTTTCGACGAAGGTTTGGCTATGCACAATAGTCTTGGCAGCTGGATCCCAGTTTTCAAAAACGGCCCTGAATTGCCATGCAGGACTGCCTGGAAGAGTGCTGTCAGGTACCATCCCTTCAGTGAAAACACAAACTGAAAGTGCTACCTGACCCTTGCCTTGTTTTATGGCAAACAAAACTGGCCGCCGGGGCGTATGGGCCACCGTATTGTAGTCGGCTGCATAATCAGCTTTAAAAGCACGGGGGGTGGTACTGCAGCTGCTTATCCCGGCAACGATAGCCAGCAATATCAGGATTGTATAGTAGGGATTAAATTTCATCTTCTTCATCGTCTTTTGGAAGTTCATAACTTAGTTGGCCAAGAGCCTCGGCGGGGTGGGTGTTGGCGCCAAGCTGATGAAGCCGTGCAGCCCTTGCAATCAGGTTTCCTTTCCCATTCGAAAGTCGGTCGGATGCTTTCTGCCATGTCCCCTTTAATCGATCGATCTGGGAGCCCAGGCGACTCATCTCTTCAGTGAAGGCAGTGAGACGATCGTAGAGCAATCCCCCTTGGCGGGCGATTTCTCTGACGTTTCTGTTTTGCTGTTCAATCCGCCATACCGACGCCACCGTGCGAAGGGTTGCCAGTAAGGTGGCCGGGCCTGTCAGCACTACCCGTTTCTCCCAGGCTAGCCCGAATAGGGTGTTGTCAGATTGTAATGCTGCCCCGAAGGCCGCTTCAACCGGCATGAAGAGTACCACGAAATCGGGAGTGTTGTATTGAGGCAGGGATGCATAATCTCGGTTTCCCAATGCAACAATATGTCGCCTAATCGATTCAGTATGGGCGAGCAGCAAGCTTTTTCGGCTCTGGTCATCGGCTGCATTGACATACTGTTCCCATGCCGTGAGAGATACCTTGGCATCAACAATCAAGTGGCGATTTTCCGGAAGAAGGATCACTACATCCGGGCGCCACCTATTGCCATCATCATCGGTCACCGAGACTTGCGTGATAAACGATTCACCTTCGCGCAGACCGCTACGCTCGAGAACCCGCTGAAGTACTACTTCTCCCCACGTGCCCTGCGCTGCCGAATCGGTCCGAAGCGCATGGGTCAGTGCAGAGGCTTCGATACTTATCTGTTGGTTGAGCTCGTATAACTTTTTGATCTCAGATCGTAGATCAACCTGATCGCGCAATCCCTTTTCATAGGTATCTGACACCTGCTTTTCGAAATTCCGGATTTTCTCTGCCATGGGGTCAAACATCGCCTTCAAACCCGACATACTCTGATTGGTGAACTCAGTGCCCTGTCTGCGAAGGATATCAGCCGACAATTGCTCAAACCGTTCTGCCAGTAACTTCTGATCTGCCTCCCGGCGACTCAGCTCGCCAACGAGATGTTTGTTTTCCGTTTCCAGGGTGGCTGTTAGCGTCGTCAAACCTAATACCTCCCGGGAATAGGTATCCCGCAGGCGGTTATGCTCTTCTGTTAGTTTAAGAAGTTCGGCTTCAGCTCTTTCAAGTAAGAGTTGCTTCATTGCAAATTCGCTTTCACGCTGGCCGGTTTTTTTGCTCATACGAAACCAGACCATGGCTGTGGTCAGGGTCAATATGAGGGTGATCAGACCAAGAATAACAGGAATAATTTGATGATCAGACATTAAATTTTTCGACGTTTAAAGGGTCATTTAACAATGAAAGTGTAATTTTACTTCAAAAATAGTTATTCTTATGAGCAAGATGATGATTTGGTTCATGGTTTTCTCGGCTGCTTTTCTTAACGGATCATGGGTAGCAGCTCAGGATGAACCAGCTGCATACATTGGCAGTCAGTCCCAGTTTCGCGATTATTTGAACGCTGAGATGTATTACCCTGAAATTGCCCGTGTGCAAAACCTGAATGCCGATATCCGCGTAGATTTTTTAGTGAAGGCTTCCGGAGAGGTGGTGGCAGCCATAGCTTCCGGAAAGGAGAGTGATGTTTTCGGTGATGAGGCCATCAGGCTGGTAAGGAGAGCCATTTGGAGACCGGGAGTTGCATGGGGAAAGGCTGCTGACATGAAAACGTATGTAACGATTTCTTTCTCATATAAAAAGTATCAGCGGTGCGTGAGAAGGAGGGGTTACGACTTTCCAACCACGGATTCACTACAGGCCGATACCAGTATCAAGGTGTATGAGACCCGGCAAACCGATGCCCCGGCTACTGCATTGTTGAAAATAGGTGAAAATCTGGGTCAATACCTGAATAAAAACCTGCACTACCCCGAGGCTGCACGTAAACAAAGCATTTCGGGACGCGTAAAGGTGAGGTTTGTGATAGAGCCTGCCGGATATGCCGCTCATTATATAGTTGAGGAGGGTGTAAATGGGGGTTGTACCGAAGAAGCATTGCGTTTGATAAGCGAGATGCATTGGAAGCCTGCCATGAAAAATGGAATAGCAGTCAGAAGTTGGTATTTTATGAGTTTCGGATTTGGTGCAAACGGGTCTGATTTTCAATATTTCCCGACGAATCAGGGCGGTGGAAGCATGAATTGATGGTTATTTATTGATTCGTAGTGATTTGACAGGAATTCGGCCAGAAGAATGAAAATTTTTCAAAAAAATGTATAGAATCTAGCTAAAAACATTTGCAGATTCAGAAAAACGGCTTACTTTTGCACACCGTTTCACAAGAACGGAGTTCTTTAAAACCTGGATCGGTAGTTCAGCTGGTTAGAATGCCGCCCTGTCACGGCGGAGGTCGCGGGTTCGAGTCCCGTCCGGTCCGCAAAAGCCCCTTTAAGGGGCTTTTTTTATACCCGTATTTTGGTAAACCATTAATCAGTTTTGTTGTCTGTATTCGGATTAGAAATTGTATTCAAATTTGAAAATCTGATGTAATGAGTGGTTGTTGCAAAGTGTATTCCGGGTGTACTAAGATATCATTATCTTCATATATGGCTATTTTCAACTGAAAGAATGGGTCGTACGATTCATCCTTTGTTCAGAAATAATTGCAGTATTTATTCAGTGAGGTTTAGGCTAAGTTTTACATTAACTTTTTCATTATATCATAGTAATACTTTAGTTTAGAGTATTATCTCAGAGATAAAGAGAAGGCTGTTATTGCAATTATTCATCTCCTGACTGCAAAACCGACGACTCTAAAATTAGCCACTTCTGTAAATGATTTGCTGATGGAAATTTGGAATGAGCCGGTTAAATGCCCGTAGCCTCTTCTGTCCCTCTTCCTGTTAGAGATGAATTATATTGAACCGTAAAGACTTGTATGATATTAATGTCTGAAAATCATATGTTTAACTATTGCCACCGATCCCGCAAAATGGTGCCGAACGGCATCTTTCTCCCACCCTGATCAGCAATGTAGAGTTCACCACACTCGAGGCCCGGACGTTTTCCGAAGGTACCTTCGTAGAGGTTCTGGCTGATGAGTGGGTTGGTCCCTTTGGAGTAAAGGTTAATCACCACGAAGCTATGTTCCGGATCGATCAGTTCGGCGGTGAGTTGGAAAAGTTCTTTGATGTTGTCTTCCAGAATCCATTTCTCTCCATTGGGGCCACGTCCGTAAGCAGGGGGATCCATGATGATGCCCTGATAGTGGTTGCCACGACGGATTTCCCGTTTCACGAATTTGAGGGCATCCTCCGGCATCCAGCGGATGTCGGTTAGCCCTGAGGCTTCCATGTTTACCTTCGACCAGCCGATGAGTTGTTTCAGCGCTTCTACATGAACTACTTCGGCGCCTGCTGCACGGGCTACAAGGGAGGCGGCACCTGTATATGCAAACAGGTTGAGTACACGGGGACGGTGATGCTGCATCTGCCGGATGGTGTCAAAAATGTAACGCCAGTTGTCGGCCTGCTCGGGAAAGATGCCGGTGTGTTTAAAAGGAGTCAGACCTAGCCTCATTTTAATCGCCAGATCAAGATATTTAAACTCAACATACCACTGATCGGGCATGCCGGGCTTCATGAACCATTCGCCACGCTCTTCGCGTTCACCGGGATCGGCATCCTTTGTCTTGCGAAAGACAGCATGACTGAGCCTTTGCCATTCGGCATCAGGTAGTGCTTTATCCCATAGAGCCTTGGGTTCCGGGCGAGTGGTGATATAGCGTCCGAAGCGTTCAAGTTTTTGGAAATCGCCTGTATCAATCAGTTCATAATCGGGCCATGGAGCCGGCGTGATGAGTTTCATTTCGTGGAAGGTTTGGCCTGCAAAGGTACAATTTCCCTATCACCGGGAAGAATGACCTGCATGAGGCATTCACGGCAGTTGAACTGCAGGCGGTAAGTATGATGATTGTCAGTAAGCCACCAACTGCCGTCAGTGTTCATGTTCTCCCGATGCTCTTTCTCTTTGAGACAGGCACCATAACTATACCGCAGGCAGTGGCGGGTGGTCATAAGTGGTTTATTCTCTATAGACAGTCCTGATTCAAAGCCTGCTTCTTCAATGGTAGCCCCTCTGTCTTCATAGAATTGCCGTGCCCACTGGTTGAGGACATTGCCACGGAAGTCGATGGTGCGGTCGGGGTATTCAATGTTGTTTGCCATATTGGTGCGTGCTGTCCTTTGATAAGTTGTCAGCAGCGCTTCCTGCAACGACTGAAGCCCGTCACGCCTAAGGGCGTTAAGTATCGATGCCTTGATCAGCAACGGGGAACAACCGATAGTTACCTGGTCGACGTAAAAGATTGTATCACCGCTTTTCGAGATTTGTCCTGTCACGAATTGTTTGAATTTATTTTCGTCGTTTGCAGTGATCTTTTCGATTGTTTGCTCAACAGCCATACTTACATCCCAAAGTGTACTGAAAGTAAGGCGGATGCCGGTGCTGGTTTCGGTAAGATGGGCTTTTACAGGAAGCCGTCGGACGGAAGCTGATCGGGCGAGGAGATTATCAAAGGCCTGATCACGGTTTCTATAAAGGTGGGTACCTTCGTAAAGTCCTTCAACAGTGACTGGAAAGAGTCGGTTACCTTGCGCCCTGTTGATTCTTACCCCTCTTTGCTTTCCTTCTCTGTCGAAGAAGCTGAGGCCATCTCCGTTGGCAATAGGTTCACTCAAATAGGCGACGATGTGATCGCGGTGTACCTGTCTTACGGTGCCAACCAGTTTTCCCAGCGATTTGCCACCATCGGGTGAGTGGATATCTGCTTGTCGCTTTTCGATGAAGTAGGTTGTAAAGCCACGGTTAAATGATCTCTCGGGATCAGGATCAAAGCCGGCAGTGCTGATACCGGCTGAGGAGCGTTTATAATCTGTGTTTTCGGCTATGAACTGATTGATAAGATTGCTGTAGAAGGCGGTGATGTTTTTTACATAACCCTCATCTTTAAGGCGTCCTTCAATTTTGAAGCTGGTGATTCCCGCTTCAGCCATCTGGTGGATGTGTGCCGACAGGTTGAGGTCTTTCAGCGAAAGGAGGTGTTTATTTTCGGCCAGTTGTTGACCATTACCATCGAAAAGGGAATAATAGGAGCGGCATGGCTGTGAGCACTCTCCACGGTTGGCACTTCTTCCGGTAAGGGCATGGCTGAGGTAACACTGGCCGCTAAGAGAGACACAGAGCGCCCCATGAACGAAAGATTCCAGTTCAATTGAGGTGACGGCTCTGATAGCAGCGATTTCCTTTAATGAGAGTTCTCGTGCCAGAATCACACGGCTGATGCCGGTATTTTCAAGAAACCTTACCTTTTCAGAAGTGTAATTATGGAATTGGGTACTGGCATGAAGGGCAACGGGGGGTAAAGCCAGGGTGAGCAGTCCTGCGTCCTGAATGATGATGGCATCTACACCAGCTTCATATAGCCGGTGAATTAATGCGACAGCTTGAGGCATCTGCTCGTCGGTCAGGAGGGTGTTAACTGTGGCATAGACCTTTACCCTGAAAGGGTGGGCATATTTCACTAATGCGGCGATGTCTTCAATTGAATTACCCGCCGCAGCTCGTGCGCCAAAGCCCGACGGGCCAATGTAAACGGCATCGGCGCCGCAATTGATGGCTGCGATTCCGGTAGAAAGATCACGCGCCGGCGCCAGAAGTTCGAGAGCGATAAGGTGTTGGTTCATCGCCGCAAAGGTCGGGAAAAATGTGCATAGATGTCCTGATGTGTTATCATCAGATGGCATTTAATTTAAAACTATTCCGGAAACCACACGCTCTATCGTTCGCCACCTCCCTCAGGTTAAATTTAGTTGGCGTACATGCTGAGATGCGATTAGACTTACATAAATTTTTGGTTTTGACACCATTTATAACATCACATTAACATTTGCCTGATATAAGTTCGTGTTTTTAAAGAACCATATATTGATATTTCTGCCATATCAGGTTTCCCTGCTTCTGATCCACCTTGCCGATCAATGTCTTGGGTCTGAATATAAGTTGTCTGATTGAAAAACCAAAACCAAAGGCGGGAAATCCGTACCTTTGCGACTTAAAACAAAATTCATGAAATTTAATATAGGTGACCGCGTGCGGTTTCTCAGCACATCGGGGGGGGGTGTTGTCAGCAAGATACTCAGCCCATCGATGGTGAATGTGACCATTGACGACGGTTTCGAAATACCGACATCATCGGCTGATCTGGTAAAGATTGAAGCAGTTGAGGGTGCGGCATCCCGGTTCTTTGAAGAGGATAGGCGTAAGATTAACCAGCCTTTAAAACCGGGAGTAAAGCCCGTTTCCCCCCAGAAACCAGCGAACAGAAAAGAGACTCCTGTCTCAAGTGTTCCTCTGCCTGTTGTTGCTAATGAACAAGAGCCTGTTGTGGCTGACGACCGGATACTGCCGCTTGCAGCAGGATACCGCCGTGCGGCCAATCCACCAGGGGTGTATCTCGCTTTCATCCCTCAGGATCAGCGGTGGCTGATTACCGGTAACGTAGATGTCATGCTTGTTAATTTCACCGATCACGATGTGCTATACTCGTGGTTCATCCGTACATTAAAGGGCGGATGGCGTGGTGTGGATTATGGGTCGGTTCCCCCGTTGGCTATGGTGCACATCGAGAGTGTTCAGCGCGATCGTATGTCACTATGGGGCGATGGTATCGTGCAGTTGATGATCCACCCCGACAAGCCACGTGAGATTTACAATCCAGTGAATGTTGAGTATAAGGTGCCTTCGGTGAAACTGCTTCATGAAGATACTTTCCGTGATTATCATTTTGTTGAGGGAAGATCTTTCGTTTATGAACTGGTACGTCTTGATTCGATGTCAACAGTTCATAAAGCTGGCGAACCCGTTGAAAAATATTCGGCACCTGCCGAGCCTGAGCCAATAAAGGCAAAACAGGCCGAAGCTGAATCATACATTACACGTCACCGCACAACCACCCGTGAGGCAATTGTTGACCTGCATATAGAGTCCATGGTTGAGGATCACAAAGAACTAGATCCCACTGAAATGTTGTCGTTGCAACTTTCTTATTTTGCCAAGTGTCTTGAGAGCGCCATTGCTGATAACTATTATAAGGTTACCTTTATCCATGGAATCGGTGCAGGTGTGTTGCGAAATGCAATTCGCGAACGGCTGAAGGAATATCCGCAGGTTTATTTTCAACCAGCTCCTGCCAATAAATTCGGGACTGGTGCCATTGATGTGATGATTACGCATCAGAAGGAATTGTAAGCCAATGGTTAACTGTGGCAGGGGATAGCGAAGCACTTTAGACTATTTTTTTACAACTAAAAGCAAAAGCCAAATGTCAGCTCACGTTCTTTGATATTCAGGATGAAATTACGGCAGTTTGTTCTATCGCCTTTGCCCGTGAGGGCAGGGGAGGAAAGTCGGGACAACGCAGAGCACCTTGCTTCCTAACGGGAAGGTACCGTGAAAGCGGTAACAGCCAGTGCCACAGAAAATAACCGTCGTGCCTCTGGTGCGATAAGGGTGAAAATGTGAGGTAAGAGCTCACGGCATCGGATGGTGACATCAGATGGGGGTAAACCTCAGGGGTTGAAAGGCCAAATAAACCGGGGATGGTTGCATTTAGGTGCAATCGGGAGGGTTGCTCGCCCGAGCCCGGAGGGTAGGCCGATAGAGGTGTCGGGTGACCGGCATCCCAGATAAATGGTAGAAGCCCTGCTTCGGCAGGGAACAGAATCCCGCTTACAGAACTGTCGTTTTTTTATTCCTGTTTTTAATCAGGTTTACTTTGGTTCAGAGTTACCCAAATAACTTCCCCACCACAGGATTACTGCCCGTAGGTATCCCCCGTAGAAAACTCGCCACAGGCAATCATAGATATTGAACCTGAAATCAGGAGTGAAAAATCCATTTCAATATTCTTACAATGACAAACACAACAACCATGACAACAATGATGGTAGCCCCCGAAGGAACATTCAACCAGTAACTCAGATAGAGGCCTGCAAGGGAGGTGACAAGACTGATGGCAACTGAACTTAACATGATGTGGTTGAAACTACGGGCAAACAGGTTGGCAGTGCTTTGGGGTATGGTGAGGAAAGAAATTACCAGAATTATTCCCGAAACCCTGATGCTTAATACGATCACGAGCGCTATGAGGGTCATCAGGGCGTAATTGACCAATTCAACTGGAAGCCGCATCGCCCGGGCATGGTTTTCGTCGAACGCGATGGTGAGGATAACCCTGTAAAACAAGACGAAGAAGGTAACCAGGATGGCGGAAAGTATCCACATCATGTTGAGTTCTGTGCTCCCTACGGTGAGCAGGCTGCCGAAGAGGTAGGTCATCAGGTTGGGGGCGTAGCCGGGAGTGAGGAAGATGAAGAGGACTCCTGTTGCCATCCCGAACGACCACAATATGCCAATGGCTGAGTCTTCGCGGAGGTTGCCCTTTCGGGTGCCGAAAAGCATGGCATTGGCCGAAGCCACGGCAAAGGCAGCAGCACCAACCAATGGATTGATTCCAAGATAATAACCCAGCCCGATTCCACCGAAAGAGGCATGTGTGATGCCCCCCGCGATAAAGACAAGTCTGCGTGCTACAATCCATGTGCCTGCAATGCCACACAAGATGCTGATGAGGAGCGAGGCCTCCATGGCGTTGGTAAAGAAAGTATATTGAGTCAGATCGGTGAGCATATCAGGGATTGGTATGGGTTTTCAGGACACGGTGGGGAACGGTGCCGTGGGTGATAAGTTCGATAGGGCAACGGTAGGTGGCCAGCAGATCCTGGGTGATTTCTGATGAAGGGTGGTAGTGGAGATCACCGTTGACACAGGCTATTGTCTTTACGTATGGGGTAATGATTCCCAGGTCATGTGTCACCATGATGATCGCCATTTTCTTGTTGAGGTCATGCAGTATTTCGTATAATTCGGCTTCGAATCCGGCATCCACGAAATTGGCGGGTTCATCCAGAATCAGAAGAGCAGGGTCATTCATTAGTGCGCGACATAGGAAGACCCGTTGAGCCTGTCCTCCCGACAAATCACCGATGGGATGGTTTTGCAGTTGACTGAGGCCGGTCATAGCCATTAGTTCGAGCGCCTGTTTACGATCATCACGGTTAAATGGATTTATCAGCCTGCGCTGCCCCATTCCGCCTGACAGCACGACATCACGTACCAAAATGGGGAAATTCCGGTCGTATTGATGCATCTGGGGCAGATAGCCAATACGGCGTCCGTTGGCAAGCATCGGGCCATAGATTATCGAGCCGGTTATGGGTGAAAGCAGGCCGGTAATTACCTTCAGAAGCGTAGTCTTTCCACCGCCATTGGGCCCTATGACACCAATGAAGTCATTGGCCCTAACAGTAAGGTTCACATCGTGCAACACTGCACGACCATTGTATCCGGCACCAAGGTCATTGAGTTGTAGTAAAGGGGGGATCGGTTTTAAGATCATTGGTTTAAGCTTTCTTTCATTGACTGGATGATACGCGTCATGTTGGCAGGCCAATCGTAAGCCATGTGGTCAAATGATCTGGTAGTGCCTCCAATTTCACGGGCGATGGCCGCAGCGTTGGTGGAGTCGTATTCTTTCTGGATGAAGATTACCTTGATGTTACCTTCACGGGCAATATCGATAAATGATCTGAGTCCGCTGACGCCGGGTGCTTTGCCGTCGGCTTCAATGGCCACCTGCTCTAATCCGTAATCGCGGGCAAAGTAGGTGAGTGCAGGGTGAAAGACCATGAAATGACGGTTGGACAACCCGACCAGTTCTTTGGAAGCCAGTGAATCGATGCCATCGATCACGCTGGCGATGGAGTCGTATTTCTGTTGAAATAGTGCTTTGTTTTCCGGCATCATGCGCGATAGCTCCCTGAAAATGCCCGATGCCATGAGTTTGAATGAGCGCGGCGCGAGCCAATAGTGCGGATCAATACCTTCGTGATGATCACCTCCGTAATGTTCTTCATGGTTACACGAACCTGCGATCAATTCAATGCCATCGGTAAGTATCCTGACGGTCATTTGAGGGTTGTTTTCAGCCAGATTGGGCAGCCATGTTTCGTCGAAGGCAGTATTGCCAGTGGTCAGATAAAGTTTCGCTCCTGCCAGCTGAGCCATTTGTTTTGGCGCTGGGTCGTATGCCTCATGATTTGTCCCGGGGGGAAGCATCACCATGGTTTCAACGGTACCGCCCGAGATGTTATCGACCAGGTATTGAAGGGGCAGGATGCTCACGGCAACGAGTGGCCTGGCGTTGTTGGCTTGCCTGGAAAGGCAGCCTGAAAGCAGACCCGCTATTGTTAATGTATAGAGAATGAGTTGGTAGCGTTTAAACATCGGGTGTAGTTTTTGCTTGCGTTTTCTGTCAACGAATATACCAAAACTATCCGGATGGCCAGATTGTCACTTTAGGCCCGACATTCCGTGTTGCGCATATTTGCGTAGTTTTGTGAAAATTTTTTCTGGATGATATCAAAAGGCCAACCGCTTCCGGATGTTTTCGCTTCATTGAACATCGCATATACAGAATATGTTCACCCGCCGGCACCCGATATCCCGACCGCCAAATTGTACTGGAAAGACATCGAGGCAGCTCACTGTAAAAATCTTTTCTTTCGGAACCATAAAGGGAACCGCCATTACCTTGTCATCGTGGAGCATACAAACGATCTGGCAATTCATGATCTTGAGAAACGATTAAAACAAGGGAAACTGACGTTTGCTTCAGAGGGACGAATGCACCGATACCTGGGCGTAAAGCCAGGGTCGGTTACCCCCTTTGGCCTCATCAATGACATCGAAAACCACGTCCATCTGTTTATTGACGAGAATCTTCGGCACGTCGACCGGATCAGTTTCCACCCGCTTGTCAATACCGCCTCATGGGTTATCAGGCATGATGATTTTGAAAGGTTTCTATCCTGGACAGGAAATACATGGGAGTATATAGCTCTGTACTAGCGTTATCTTTTCCTTGATTTTGTTGGTCTTGTTATAAGGAGGTGTTGCATTATTAGCTCCCCTGGCCATGAGTGCAGTTTTAATTCTTTTTTGTATTACTCCTTCCTATAGCAGAAAGTTTGGATGTAGTAATCGAAATAGGTCACCAGCCCTGGCATACCATACTATTTATATAGAACCAATGGTTCTGTATAGCTATCTGCTATTATTTAGCAGGGAATTATTTTAGCAAGTTTACTTGAATCTAAAGTCGGGTTAAAAATTACCGCGCCGGGTGATGCAGGAGGTTATGCTTTTCTGGGTTAGTTTGTAGAGACAAGGCATACCTTGTCTCTACAATTATTATATCGTCCCCGACTCATAAATCCCAATCAATATCAGAGAATACCGGAAATACCGTAGGTATTGCATCCCAGGTATTGAAAGGCTGATAAAATGTGTCATTTTTTAAGATGGACCGTAGATCAAGCGTAGCTCAAACGTAGCTCAAACGTAGCTCAAGCGTACGGTTAAGGTTGATCTCTGCTTGATTTTCGGCTGAAATGCGCTGTTAGTTCTTTTAATACTCCATGATGTTTCGCCAATATCATACCAAACCCGTATAAAATTCGGGGATGGATGAAAAATATTTTCAAATCGTTAAAATGTTACTTATCTGCCAATATAAGCCCCTGTTTGAACATCTGGGCGGTCAAATTGAGTAGTGCAATTGTCGCTTTGGAAGTGTTTTCGCCCGCGGAGCCTCTTCCTCGGGAGATTGGCCGACCGGACTGAGGATACACCGTGAAGAAAGTCCGGGTATCCAGGCCACCGGATCATCAGGGTTCTTCTTTTTTTGGTGTCATTACCTGTTGTGAGAAAGAACTGAAACAGTGAGGATCAATGGCAATCAGGTATCCCAGGGTGTCGTTAGGGGCATTATTGTTTTCTTAACCCTGAATTGATACTTTCATCTTTCTGGTTGCCTGGATTGTTGATACTACAATTAAGCCTGGCGCAAGAAAAACACATAAACAACACTAAAACAGGCAAAATCAACATAATAAGGCAACAAATTGTTTTTCCAATCAGTTTTTATGAAAAATATGGGTTAATCAGAGAGGGATATGACCGTCATTATTGTATTTAGTAAAGCAGAATGTGATAATCAATATTGAGGACACTCTGTAAACATAAATAATTGTATAAAAGATGCTTAAGGATTCCACATGTAAAACAAATTATATCAGGTCGTAATGAGGCTGTTCTGTTTGAGGGTAATTTGTTTCTGCCTTTCTGGTACAATGAAATGAATATGAAAGCAAATTTATAGGGTCTGGCTGTGCGGTGCTGTACTGTTGTGTACGGTTATGGACATGCTTGTAATTCAATTCCAATGTGAACCGTTTCTGCGATGTTGCTTTCACAATGTCGATACGCTTGTTCAATCGGGTTTACTTTTTTTTTGTTTTTTGTTATCGCGTTGATTTTGAGCTGTGAAATATGATTGTAATAATTTGAAGGAGGTTTCGTCTAAACTGTGGTATGGTTTCTGTTAATTTGTGTCTCCAAATAACTTTTGAAAATTGCTTTGTTTATGAAAATTCTCATTACCTCAGTACTATCCGTTTGTCTTGGTATCGGATGCGTCATGGCACAGGATACCAGCAAGAAAGAGTTTCTTTTAAGTGGCGACAGGCCGCTATCCATTTCCGGATTTGGTGCTCCCATCGTTGAATTCTCATCCATCGAAGGAGACTTCGCTGTCAGTACGGGTGGAGGTGGAGCTGTTCTGTTTAACCAAAATTTCTTCATTGGGGCTTATGGGATGGGGTCGGTGAGTCTGAATTCCGGTGATGTGATTTTACAGGTAAGGGGGGCAGACCTGTCGATAGAAACTTATTCAAACCTCAGAAGGATGTTTGCTCACGGTGGTCTATGGATTGGATATGTTCACAACTCAAACAAAGCCATTCATTTGGCCGTAAGTGCAAAAATCGGTGGAGGTGCTGCCGGGTATTATGATTCCTATTATAGGGAATGGCACCACAATCTGGGTTGGGATGCCGTTTTTGTTTTCACTCCACAGGTTGAAGTTGAGTTCAATATGACACGCTGGTTCAAGATCAATGTGGGCGCCGGGTATCGTCTTGTTTCGGGGGTAAACGAAACATACACCGATGTGCGTGGTAATGAGCAACCTTTCTTCAGTAATAGTGATTTTTCGAGTCCACAGGCTTCAATTTCTTTATTGTTTGGTGGTTTCGGAGAGTAACCCCGTTAATTCATATTATTAGTTAAATCTAGCTCCAACGTAAACAATGCGCCGGCTAATTATTTTTTTGTTTTTTTTCTATCTGCTGACAGACATGTCGGCGGCAACAGGAATCCCTGTTGCCGAGATTGAGAAGCGGTTTAAGATAAGCGGATCCGTTACTGATAAGAGCAACGGAGAGCTTTTAACCGGAGTTACCATCCTTGCTGAGGAAATTTGGGCAGGTACCACTACCAATGTGTATGGCTTTTATTCGCTGGCACTTGTTCCCGGCGACTATACCCTTCGTTTCAGTTACATCGGTTATGAAATGACCGAGGTAAAAGTAACCCTGAAAGCAGATCAGACCATCAATGTTGAGCTGAATCCGAAAGGGTTAAACCTTTCGACTGTCGAGATTAAAGCTGACCGTGCATCCGAGCAGCTTAAAAGGCCCGAGATGAGTACCATCAGGATGGATGTGAAGACTATTCGCCGGATTCCGGCGCTGATGGGTGAAGTAGATATCATTAAAGCCTTACAGTTGCTCCCGGGGGTGCAAAGTGCCAGCGAAGGGACGAGCGGTTTCAGTGTCCGTGGGGGAGGGCTCGATCAGAACCTGATTCTGCTGGATGAGGCGACCGTGTATAATGCCTCCCATTTCATGGGTTTTTTCTCGGTGTTTAACAACGATGCAGTAAAGGATGTGCAAATTTACAAGGGTGATATTCCGGTATCTTATGGCGGACGACTTGCATCTCTTTTGGATGTGAGAATGAAGGATGGTAACAACAAGAAATTCAGTGGAACGGGAGGCATTGGAACCATCGCCAGCCGACTGACGCTCGAAGGGCCGCTGGGTTCCGAAAACACCACCTTCATTGTCTCAGGACGAAGAACCTACGCAGATATTTTTCTACCACTTTCCTCTGATAAAAATATAAGAAATAATACCCTTTATTTCTACGATCTCAATGCCAAGGTTTCCCATAAGATTGATGACAACAATCGCATTTTCATCAGTGGCTATATGGGGCGTGATGTTTTTGAAAACCAATTTGCCTATATGGATTTTGGAAATCAGACAATTACAGGCCGCTGGAATCATTTGTTTTCGAAAAGTTTGTTTAACAACCTTACGCTTATTTATTCAGCTTATGATTATGCCATAGGAACACCTGAGGGGAATGCTAATTCCTTTATATGGAAATCAAAGATGAAGGACCTCACCGTGAAATCGGATTTTACCTGGTTCCTCAATCCTGATAATATGTTGAGATTTGGTTTCTCTAGTGTTTACCACGAATTTGATCCGGGCAGGGCAAGGGGATTAGGCGACGAATCAGCTTTCAAAGAATTGAACATGCCGCCTGCCTATTCGCTCGAAAGCGGGATTTATGCCGGCAATGAACAGAAGATAGGGTCGAGGCTTGCTTTGCGTTATGGTGTCAGGCTGTCGGCCTTCCAGAACATAGGTCCGTCAACCGTCTATGCGTTTGATGCAGGCTATAATCTGATTGACTCAATTAAGTATGGTTCCGGAGACTTTTACAAAACCTATTTACGGTTGGAACCCAGGTTCAGCGCAACTTATTCGCTTACTGAAAACTCATCAGTGAAGGCAAGTTTTTCGCGAACCGCCCAGTACATTCAACTGGCCCAAAACAGCACGGCCGGAACGCCACTTGATATCTGGTTCCCCGTATCGCCCAATCTGGAACCGCAAACTTCCGATATGCTGGCCGCAGGTTATTTTCACAACTGGAATAGTGCAGGTGTTGAATTCTCGGTTGAGGCTTATTACAAGCGTATGGAGAATACCATCGACTTTTGTGACAATGCTGAATTGCTTTTTAATCGTTACATCGAAGGTGAAGTACGAACAGGGCGTTCCCGGGCATACGGAGTGGAGCTTCTTTTTAGAAAGAATGAAGGCCGTTTGACCGGGTGGCTGGGGTACACCTTTTCAGTTGCACGTCGGGAAATTGAGACTATCAACAACAACGAACCCTATGCCGCACCCTATGATAAACCTCACAACATTACCGCTGTGGTGAATTATGAACTATCACCCCGTATTACGTTGTCGGCAAACTGGATATACACAACCGGGGCGCCAGTGACTTATCCTACAGCGAGGACCATCTATGGTAATCAGGTGATTCCGGTTTATTCGGGTCGAAATGCATACAGGATGCCCGACTATCACCGGCTTGACTTAAGCGTGACATATCGACCCAAGCCGCGTGAAAGCCGGAAGTTTAATTATGATATTAACTTCTCACTTTACAATGCCTATGGTCGCAAGAACGCCTGGGCGATAAATTTCAAGCAGGAAAAGGAGCGCCCTCTTGTAACGTATGCGGAGATGACGTACCTATTTGGCGTTGTGCCTGCCGTGACCTTTAACTTTAAATTTTAATACCAGTCATGAAGAAGCTGATATTTCTCATTGCTCCGCTCGCCATTATGCTCTTTTCGTGTACCGAAAAGATAGAACTTGATCTGGATACCTCTTCTGTCAGGCTTGTCGTCGAAGGTAATCTGACCGATCTGCCGGGACCTCATCGGGTGCGTATTGCCACCACAGCACCATATTACGCCGAAGGTTTGCTCCCGGTAGTCGCTGATGCGGAGGTTACAATAAATGATAGCGACACTACGGTGATTCTCACCGAGCAGGAGCCCGGCGATTATTATACCCCGGTTGGTTTTGTCGGTGAGCCGGGGAAAACATATACTCTTGAGATCAGGTTGAATGAAGAGATTGCCGGAACAAAAGATTACACCGCCATTGCCATGATGCCATTAAAGATCCCTACTGATTCGTGCAACGTAAAATACGAACCCGATATGTATAAGGGTTTATGGCAAATAAGGTGGTATGCTCAGGATCCCCCCGGTGAAAACGCCTATCTTTTCAGAGCATATAGAAATGGCGAGCCGGTAACCGATAGTTTGAGCCGGTGGGGTGCTGTTGATGACCAGTTTTTTGACGGAAACTATACAATGGGAATTGGTGTGCTGTATTTTTTCAAAAATCGTAACCAGTATATTTACGAAGGTGATTCCATTACCCTGGAGGTGTGTAATATAACAGAGGAATACCAGCACTTCGTGATGTATCTGAAGGAGGAGGTTCAAAGCAACAATCCGTTATTTTCACCTCCGGCGGCCAATGTTCCCGGGAACATCAGTAACGGGGGACTGGGGTACTTTGCTGTTTACCCTGTTCAATACGTTCGGACGATATATCGGTAATTACCCGGTTATTCCCTGAATTTTCAGGAATACACTGGACTTTTTCATCAGATTTTTGTAGGTTTGTGCTAACAATCCAACGCGCTATGAAAAAGATACTCGTACCTGTTGATTTTTCCGACCACACAGATGTTACCTGTCGGTATGCCGTCGCAATTGCCAGTGCCAACGGTGGAGAAATAATGTTGTTTCATACTTACTTCGACCAGATGATCATCACCGGCGGGACTTATCCCGATTCTATCGCTGCACAGGCAGCCGTGGATGTTCAGATGATTGCCGAGATCAGGGAGACAGCTGAAAAGGAAATGGAAAAGCTTGTCGAATCGATTAAAAAAATTATTGACCCCCAAGCTGTCGTCAATGTCGTATGGTCGATGGAAGGTGGTGATGCAGCTACCGGAATTGTAGAGATTTGTACGACATACTACCCTGATTTGATTATCATTGGCGCACAGGGTCGTGGGTTGAAGGACCCCTTCTCAGGCAGTACGGCTGAAATTATCATGCGTCATACAACTGTTCCCGTTCTGGCGATCCCTTCCTCCGCGGGCTTCGATGGTTTCAGTCAAATCATGTACTCTGCAGGACTTGTCGAAGGAACCGAAAATGACCTTCGGTTTATTTTTGATTTCTTCGGAAGCCTGAATCCTGTGGTTCATTGTGTCCATCTCCATTGTAGTGGTAATGAACAGTTCGATGATGTAAAACTTGATCGTTTGAAACAATTGTTTGCCAAAGAGATAGCAGACGGTAAAATTGTTTTTGGGCTTTATGAGTGTGAGAACCACCGGCAAGGGCTTGTCACTTTTCTGGAGTCGACTCAAATCGGGATGATCGCTTTTAAATTGCATAAAACATCGTTGTTTGGACTTCTGTTTAGTTCAAGGCTTAGCCGTAAGGATTTATTTAAAGCCAAACTTCCCCTGTTAGCATTCCCGGTAAGTAAGATTCATTAATCTGCCAGAAATTGACTACCATTGGTTTGATTTCCGATACCCACGGGTTTCTCAATCCGCGGGTATTGGCTTTTTTTGTATCATGTGATGAAATTTGGCACGCGGGTGACATTGGGTCGCCGACCACACTTCATGCTCTTCAGGCATATAAACCTACACGTGCTGTCTATGGTAACATTGATGGAACCGAGGTGCGTCATGTTTGTCCCGAAACACTTGTCTTTCGGGTTGAGGATATCCGGGTCGCTATGATACACATTGGAGGGTATCCGGGCAGGTATTCAGCGATGGCTCGTAAAATGATCACAGAAGAGAAGCCTGCATTGTTTGTTTGCGGGCATTCGCATATTCTGAAAGTTATCTACGATAAAAAACACGAGGTATTAACGCTAAATCCGGGGGCTGCCGGAAATAGTGGTTTCCATCAGATGGTAACGGCTTTAAGGTTTAAGATAGAAGGAGATATGATTTTCGATATGGAAATCTTCGAACAAAGTCGTTCTTAACGAAGTCTGTCGGTCGATTTTACAAGGTTTTCGTCTTTTTTGATGAACCTCATGGCCAGCAACTGGAATAAGAGTGCTACGACGGGGAAGAAGATTGAGGTTCCGTAATCCGGAGCAATACCCACTTTTTTGCGTATGAAATCTGTGAGGGCAAACACGATCACGATAAATACGATGTCGAGAATAACCGCTATTCTGGCCAGTTGGATCTGGAATAACCTCTCCCGAAATTTGAAGATGGTATAGACTGATAAAGCAGCGCATCCAATGGCCAACAACGATAGAAAACCGGTTAGAATGGGGCTTACAGAAATGCCACCCTGCTGGGCAGCCAATGTCTTTACCTGATAAACATTTACTATCACGGCGATGCTTTCGGAGTAATAAAATGCCAGAGGCCAGGCAAATATCATCAGCATCAGGATCGATGCAGCTAGTAAAAAGAGTGATTGAACGCGTTGTAACATAGTTCTGCAATTTTTTACAAACTTAAGCAAAATCTTAAAGACAGAAAGCTTGTTATTACGTCATGCCTTGTAGAAGTGATCACGATGAAGCTCGAAGGGAGAATCAGGATTTTTTGTTCTCGAAAAAAATGAGCTTTCATACGCTGGCATCGTTTTTTTTCGTTTGTTTTAACATGTTGTTGATCAATGAATTGATGTGCGCTTTTTTAAAAATTTAGAGATAAGTTTTTAATATTTGTTATAAACTGAGAAACAAAATTCATATCATGTGATTGTTTTTTGTATGCAATTCACTGTTTATTTGTATCTTTGTCGCCCTAACCGGGATAGTCTTTCTCTGGTTCCGGTTGAGACGTGACTGACTTACTTCCGCCGTCCTTTAATCTCGACGGTTTTCATGTGCATCATGCCTCCCTCCCATCCATTCCATTTGATTCATTTATTTTCCAACAAAAGATCGGATTTGTTTCCTCGATTTTTAACATTTAAGATTTTCGCATGTACGACATTCTCGAACTCAACGCGAAGCTGGTAACCGATTTGAAAGAAATTGCCACTGCGCTAAACATTCCAAACACAGAAGGGCTTAAAAAACAAGAGTTGATCTATAAGATACTGGATCATCAGGCTCTCAGCCCGTCAAAAGACGAAAAGCGGGTAGAATTCCATGCCCATGCAGGTCGCCCGCCAAAGAAAGGACGCCCACAACCAAATCGTGAACAAAAGCCTATAAATATTGCGCCATCTGGTGAGACCCCCAATAACCAGCCTGATGCTGCCACTGGAGGAAAACCCGTTATCGAAAAGCCAGTCGGTGAGAAACCCATTTTAATTAAAGCATCAGCGTTGGTTAAAGCTGCTGCACCAGCAGAACCTGTAGCACCGGCTGCCCCGGTAGCCTCTTTAGAGCCTGCAATACCTTCAGAACCTTTTGCAACTGTGGAGAAACCACCACGCGAGCCCAAGGGAGAGAAAGCTCCTAAAGTTCCCCGCAATAGTCGTCAGCGCAAACCCACTGGCGAAGTGAAGGCTGACGTCAATGAAGAGACTATTGAGGTAGTAGCTAAAGAGATCGTTCCTGAGCCTGTTGTTGAAAAGAAAACCATTGTACTGAAAATTAACAAACCAGAGGTTATAGTCAGCAGCCAGGTGCCTGAAGGTGAACCTGAACTATTAGAAGTTATTACAGGAGAAACGGATAAAAGTGTACAACCCGAGGGAGACGAAGTCGTCAATACTGAGGAACAATCGGCTAAATCACAGCCAGAACACCGGCGCGAATTGCGTGAGCCTCTGATGCGTGAGATTCTTCAGCGTGAAGTAGAGAAAAGCCGTCAAACGCGTGTACAAGTTGAGCGTCCGCTGACCAAGCATCCCCAATCTGAAAGAAATGGCGACCGATCAACTGACAAGCCAACCATCGAGCGTTCTGAAAAACCAGTGATTGAACGGGTTCAGGATCGTCGTACTGAAGAGTATGTCTTCGATTACGAAGGATTGGTCTCTACTGAAGGCGTGCTGGAAATCATGCCCGATAACTTTGGCTTCCTGCGCTCTTCTGATTATAACTATCTCAGTTCTCCTGATGATGTATACGTTGCTCAGAGTCAGATTAAGGCCTATGGCCTGAAGACAGGTGATACAGTTCAGGGAACAGTTCGTCCTCCCCGTGAAGGCGAGAAGTATTTTCCGCTGGTAAAGATTTCGCTCATCAACGGATTACAGCCCGAACAGGTACGCGACCGTATTCCTTTTGATTACCTTACCCCGTTGTTCCCTTTCAAGAAATTCAATCTTACAGGACATGCTGATGAGACTTTCTCATCGCGTATCATCGATCTGTTTGCTCCAATTGGTAAAGGACAGCGTGGGCTGATCGTGGCACAACCCAAGACTGGTAAGACCGTTATACTGAAAGAATTGGCCAATGCCATCGCCAACAATCATCCCGAAGCCTATCTTATCGTGCTGTTAATTGACGAACGTCCTGAAGAGGTTACCGATATGGCGAGAAGCGTAAAAGCCGAAGTTATCAGTTCAACCTTTGACGAACCTGCCGACCGCCATGTCAAAATCGCCAACATTGTGCTTGAAAAAGCCAAACGCCTTGTAGAGTGCGGACATGATGTCGTAATACTGCTCGATTCCATTACCCGTCTGGCTCGTGCTTACAATACCGTAAGCCCTGCTTCAGGTAAGGTCTTATCGGGTGGTGTTGAAGCCAATGCTCTGCAGAAACCTAAGCGGTTCTTCGGTGCTGCCCGCCAGATTGAAAATGGAGGTTCGCTGACCATCATCTCTACAGCCCTTATCGATACTGGTTCAAAGATGGATGAGGTAATTTTTGAAGAGTTCAAGGGTACCGGTAATATGGAACTTCAACTCGACAGAAGATTGTCGAATAAGCGAATTTTCCCGGCTATCGATCTGGTTGCCTCCAGTACCCGTCGTGATGACCTCCTTCACGATCGTGAAGTTCTCCAGCGTGTATGGATATTGAGGAACCATCTGGCTGATATGACGCCTATTGAGGCCATGGAATTTCTGAAGGACAGGATGAAATTTACCCAAACCAATGAAGAGTTTCTATCTTCGATGAATGGTTAAACCATAAACTGAAATATTTCTGAAGCCGGTTTTCACCTTCGTGAAACCGGCTTTTTTCATGGCAGCTAATCCTTCACTTTCTTTCTACCTTTGCCATCTAATTTGTCAGATATTAATGTGCTTCATGGATAAGCCAACAACAATATTCAGGGTCGGGAAAGCCATTAAATCAGCTATTCCAAGGTCATGGAAGACAGCGCGATGGTTGTTGAAGATAACTATACCCGTTTCCTTTGTAGTGTTTGTGCTTGATTTTACAGGAATCCTGGGATCTGTCGCCGGTTTCACCAAACCTTTTTTTTGTATTTTTGGTTTGCCGTCTCAGACAGCGCTCGTGCTGATCACCAGTATGCTGACCAATATCTATTCGGTAATTGCTGTTATTTCAATGCTTGGACTTCCTGTCAGAGAAGCTACGATTCTGGCTGTGATGTGCCTGGTTAGTCATGGTTTTCTCATCGAGACGGCTGTGCTTCGGAAAACGGGTTCTTCAGGTCTGAGGATGTTTATATTGCGTTTTTTATCCAGCCTCGCGTGTGGCGTCCTGTTGGCTGCTATGCTGCCTGAGATGCCGGGGTTTGTGAGAGGGAGCCTTACATCTGAGGTGCAATCCTTCATGGAAGCCCTGATAGAATGGTTTTTCCTGATTCTCCGAATGACCGTTAAGGTGCTGGTGCTGGTGACCTTGTTGATGGTTTTACAGCGGCTGATGGAAGAATTTGGCCTGCTAACGTGGCTCTCCCGGATGTTAGGTTATGTGCTTCGGTTATTCGGACTTGCACCGGAAGCATCCCTTTCGTGGCTCGTGGCTAATGTCGTTGGACTGGCCTATGGGGCGGTTATAATTCTTGAGGAGGTAGAAGAGGGGCGTCTTAGTAAAAAGGAGGCCGACCTGCTTAATCATCATATTGCCGTTTCGCATAGTCAACTGGAGGACCCAATTCTGTTCTATGCCATTGGACTCCCTATTTGGTGGCTTATCTGGCCAAGAGTTTTGGTTGCTTTAATAGTGGTATGGCTCAGACGCGTAGAGAATTATCTCAGAACCCGGTGGGAAGCACGCCGAGGGAATCTCAGATAGTTAATATAAGATTCTTTCAGCGAAATGTTTAATGGCCTTTAGGGTTGTTTCTTCAGCTTCAAGGTAGCCCATGTGGCCGCAGCCATCAAGTAGTAGTACCTCAGCATGCCGGGGCAGGATGGCCTGCGAAAGCAATTTATCAACAGGAATCCGCTGGTCTTGTTTCCCACCTATAAATAATACCGGACAAGGCAATGTCAGCAGCGTGTGGAGGTTTGATGACCTGTCTCTCATGCCGGATAGTGCTGCTACAATACCTTCGCTGGTTGTTTTTGATGCATTTTCCTGTAGTTGTGCAATTTCAATCGTGAGTCTTTCCCGATTATCCGGAGCGAACAGTTCGGGAATGAATTGACTGATGAAGTGGTGATGATTGTTCTTAACAATGTCAATGGTACGGTCACGGTTGGTTTTTGCTTCGTCTGTGTCGGGAAGTGCACCTGAGTGAAATAGTGAGATTGCTGCTGTCATTTCAGGATAGCGGGCGGTGAAGGCCAGTGTAACATAACCTCCCATGCTGTGCCCAATTATCACGCAGCGATCGATACTGTTCAAGACGAGGACTTCATGTAATACCTCGGACATCAGTTCCATGGAGTGAATGGCATCGATAGTGTCGGATTGGCCATGTCCGGGAAGATCAATGGAGATAACCCGGAAGTCACGTGCCAGTTCTTTACTGAAGGTATCCCAAATAGCCAGCGATTCGAGGAATCCGTGTAATAAAACGATTGTTTCCCCCTCGCCCTGAATCCTGAAATGGATTGTCTTTCCTTGAAACTGAATTGTTTGGTATTTCATCTTATTATGAATGAAAATCCCGGTGCAACTTGGCTGCACCGGGAATAAATTGATTATTTCAAATTGTTATACACTCATTGTGGCTTCCACCTCGGCCACTGTCTTCGGGATTGCCTTTCCCAGTACGCGGCATGCATTGCTGGTAACCAATATATCGTCCTCAATTCTGATGCCACCGAAGTCTTTCCAGGCTTCAAGATTATCGTAATTGATAAACTCTTTATGCATCTTCTTTTCGTTCCATTGGTCGATCAGGGCAGGAATGAAATAAACGCCTGGTTCAACGGTGAGCACAAATCCTTCGCGGAGTCGTTTCCCAAGTCTCAGGAATGCAAGACCAAACTGGTCGCTGCGGCTGATTTCGTTGTCATAGCCTACATAGTTTTCTCCAAGGTTCTCCATGTCGTGAACATCGAGTCCCATCATGTGACCGAGCCCATGGGGGAAGAATAGTGCATGGGCACCGGCAGCTACCGCATTGTCTACATCGCCTTTCATCAGGCCAAGGTCTTTCATCCCCTGAGCAATGATCCTTGCCGATAACAGATGGATATCTTTATACAGAATGCCCGGTTTAATGGCTTCGATGGCTTTAACATTGGCCGCAAGCACGATTTCATAGATGTCGCGTTGCCGTTGTGAAAAACGTCCTCCTACAGGTACTGTTCTGGTGATATCGGAGCAGTAGTTCATTACCGATTCGGCTCCACTGTCGCATACCATCATGCGTCCTTCTTTTAAGGTGTTACCATGAAAGTGGTTATGAAGAGTCTGGCCGTTGATTGAAAGTATAACAGGGAATGAAACGCCATTTGCCTTTTGTAGTGCAATGCCTTCAATCATCCCCGAAATTTCACGTTCAACAACACCATGTTTTGCCATCCTCATGGCAGTGGTATGCATATCGTAAGCCACGTCAATCATTGATTCGATATCGGTTATCTCACCGGAATCCTTGATTTCGCGAAGAGCAACTACTGCACGGATGAGTTCTTCTGATTTATACGTGCTGAGGTGTCCGGCTTTAATGCCAAGCAGTTTGCTGATCAGCAGGGTCGTTTTTCCACGATAGGGGAGGAGGAAATGAATGTGCCTGCTCAGGGCAATGGCTTCATCCATCAGTTTCTGTAATTGGTTAAATGGGCGTGTGATGGTAACACCTACCCGTTCAGCTCTATCTTTGAGCGAAGGTTGAGGTCCCATCCAGATGATGTCATCAAGATCAACATCGTTACCAAACAAATAATCCTGCCCGTTATCAAGGTCGATGACTCCGGCCAGATCAGGTTGATTGATTCCGAAGAAATATAAGAATGTGCTGTCTTGTCTGAAGTGGTATGTGTTATCTGCATAGTTCATTGCAGCTTCCGTATTACCGGGAAGGAGAACGATGCCGCCGTTCATCATACTGCGGAGCAGGTCTCTCCTTTTTTTATAGACACTAGGTTGAAACATGGAAGAATGTTTTGAAGATGTAACGTTTTGGAAAGTTAATTTTACAACTACGAAGTTACACCTTTTCATATAAAGGTGAAGCGTTTTGAATCACATTCTTTAGGGTTGATTATTAAACAAAGCCTCAGGTACAGGAGGCTTTGTCTGGTCTCAAAAGAATTACTTCCCTTCTATCCAATCTGTTATCTCTTTATCGTCGGGCTGGGTTCCTGGTGTTATTACCTTCACCAGGTTTCCATTTTCGTCGATGAGGTATTTCTGGAAGTTCCATTGCACCTCTGACTCCTTCTTGCCGTTCAGCGCTTTTTGTGTCAGCCATTTGTATATGGGCGACATGTCTTCGCCTTTCACCGAGATCTTCGACATCATGGTGAAGGTCACCCCATAATTGAGACTGCAGAAGTTTTTAATCTCGGAATCAGTACCTGGCTCCTGAGACATAAAGTTATTGGCCGGGAACCCGATGATTTCGAAGCCTTTCGCCTTGTAGCGATCATAGATTTCCTGAAGTTTCTTGTATTGTGGTGTGTGTCCGCATTTGGAAGCCACATTTACTACCATCAGTTTCTTGCCCTTGAATTTCGACATGTCTACAACATTTCCGTCGATGTCGGTGGCTTTGAACTGATGAAAACCGGTCGTCTGACTTACTAAGGTCATGGTGGCAATACTGAATATAATCGTAATTAACAACTTAGTCATAATTTTTATATTAAAATGTAACAGAATAAACAACCCGCCTGCTCTTCGGTTCAACTGCCGGAATTGCAGATTGAATTCCAAATAATTGTGCCCTGTAGAGAGGTGTATCAGCAGCAGTTCCTAATTTCAGAGCAGGCAGGTTAATGCATCAGTACTAATAAGTTATTTTCCTGATTTGGTCAGTATTGCATTCGTTTTTCGATCGCTTCTGCTTCTTTGATGATATGATCAGTCAGATTGGTTGGTGTTGCACCTACCAATATGTTGTCTTCAATGCGGATGCCAATGGCCTCATCCCTGATATAGAGTCCTGGTTCGCAGGTGAGAATCATCCCTGATTCGAAGGGTATATCTTTTCCGCCCACATCATGTACATCAAGCCCTAAAAAATGAGCGGTGCCATGCATGAAATATTTGGCATAGCATGGTTTGTCGGCTGGTTGGTTGTTGACGTCTTCCTGTGTGAATAACCCTAATGCAATCATCTCATCCTGTATCATCAGGTTTACCTGCTGGTTGACAGTGTTGATCGTGTTGCCGGGAATGTAGAGCTGGATTGCTTTTTTTAAAACTCTTAGTACGGCTTCATAACATGCACGCTGACGTAACGTAAACCTGCCGTTTACCGGAATTGTACGTGAACAGTCAGCACCATAATTGGCATATTCAGCGCCAAAATCCATTAGCAGCAACTGACCATCCTGACAAATGCTATCGTTGTGGTGATAATGCAACGAGCATCCGTTAATGCCTTGAGCAATGATTGGCTGGTAACCATGCGTGGCGCCCTGACGGGTAAATTCATAGATGATCTCGGCTTCGGCCTCATATTCTTTTATTCCCGGCTTCAAAGTTTCAAGAACCCGGTTAAACGCATCACCGGTAATGGACATGGCCTTTTGCATCAGGGTAATCTCCTCCTTCGATTTAACCATACGTAATTTCCAAAGCAGGGGTGAAAGCCGTTCGTAACGGTGAAGGGGGAATTGTTTTTGAAGTTGTATGATAAAACGGTCGTCACGCGAAACCACGTCAGGGAAAAATTTGGGGTATTCATTCCTGTTGAGGTAAACCCTTTGGGACTGAACCATCAGGTCGCGCAGGATGGCCTCTGTCTCATCAAGATACTTTATCGTAACAATTCCTGAAATATCTGAGGCTTCTTTTGCCCTGAGTTTACGCCCTTCCCATGTTTCAAGCGTTTCGTCAGGTCTGATGATGAATAGTATTTGTCTGAAGGCAGGCAGCGGATGATCTTTAAACATTATCAATATTGTCTTCTCCTGCTCAATGCCGGTCAGGTAGAACAAGTCGCTGTGCTGCCGGAAAGGGTAATACTGATCACCATTGCGTGGAGTTTCGTCGTTTGAGTTGATAATCAGCAGGCTTCCCTCGTTAACTTGCTCCATCAGGCGCTCCCGGTTTGATTTAAAGAGTTTATTATCAATATTATTGTATCTCATAATCCTATTATCTTGAATTGTTATAAATTATTTTTTATTGATTTCTTCGTAATAAATTATATAAATTTGTCCTTGCCCACATATTTAGAATTTTAGATATAAAAACTGGGCCTAGGTACCTGAATGATTGGGTACATCACTACAAATTAAATCAAAAGAAAGCGTATGCGCAAAACTGTTGTTAAGCTGTCGTCGCTGTCGAAGAAGTTTTTCATGGCCTTCGCAGGACTTTTTCTGATTTCATTTTTGGTTGTGCATCTGGGAATCAACTTGTTTATTCTTCCGATTACAGCCGATCATGAACTCATTTTTGCCGATGCCGTCCATTTTATGACAACCAACCCGTTGATTAAAGTGATGGAGGTGGTGTTGTTTGGTGGTTTACTACTTCACGCCATTTTAGGCATCATCCTTCAGTTGCAGAACTGGAATGCCCGTCCTGTTGGCTATAAAGTGTCTCAGAAATCGCAGGTTTATTCACCTTTCACACGATTCATGATCCACACGGGTGTTATCATTTTCTTGTTTCTGATTATCCACTTCATGAATTTCTATTTTGTAAAATTGGGTTGGACCGACCCCCCACAGGGTGTTTATCCGATTGCTGGACAACATGATTTCTACAATATGGCGTTGAATCTGTTTGCCAATCCAACCTATTGCATTCTCTACATTGTTTTGATACTGGGTCTCGGATTCCACCTGCATCATGCTTTTCAGTCGGCCTTCCAGAGTCTCGGACTGAATCATCCGACCTATACGCCGGTGATTAAAGTTGTCGGGACGATATACTCGGTGCTGGTTACTCTGGGATTCATAAGCATTCCACTCTATTTTCTTTTTGCCTAAATATCAGGAATCACAGTAAATTATAACATTACCATGACAAAACTGAACGCTAAGATTCCTTCAGGCCCTCTGGCCGAAAAATGGACCCATTACAAGACTGATCAGAAACTAGTTAATCCGGCTAACAAACGGAAGTTGGATATTATTGTTGTAGGAACCGGTCTGGCCGGTGCAGCAGCGGCAGCTTCTTTCGGCGAAATGGGTTTTAAAGTAAAAGTATTTTGTATTCAGGACAGCCCCCGGCGTGCACATTCCATCGCAGCACAAGGGGGGATTAATGCCGCGAAGAATTATCCCAACGATGGCGACTCAGTCTATCGTTTGTTTTACGATACCATCAAAGGGGGCGACTATCGGGCTCGTGAGGCTAATGTATACCGCCTGGCAGAGGTTAGCAACAGCATCATCGACCAATGCGTGGCTCAGGGCGTTCCCTTTGCCCGTGAGTATAGTGGATACCTTGACAACCGTTCTTTTGGCGGTGCACAGGTGAGCCGTACATTTTATGCCAGGGGACAGACTGGTCAGCAACTGCTTTTGGGTGCCTATGGTGCCCTCAGTAAAGAGATCGGCCTTGGTCACGTGGAACTCTTTCACCGCCACGAAATGCTCGATCTTGTTTTGGTTGATGGCCGGGCAAGGGGTATTGTTGCCCGTAACGTTGTAACCGGAGAACTGGAGCGTTTTGCTGCCCATGCGGTGGTGTTGGCTACCGGTGGATACGGAAATGTATATTTCCTCTCTACCAATGCCATGAACTCCAATGCGAGTGCTGCCATGCGCGCCTTCAAGCGGGGCGCTTACTTCGCCAATCCCGCATACGTACAGATTCATCCGACGTGCATTCCCGTCCATGGGGATTATCAGTCGAAACTAACTCTCATGAGTGAATCGCTACGTAATGATGGTCGTATTTGGGTTCCCAAAAAGAAGGAAGACGCTGAAAGAGTGCGGAAAGGAACAATGAAACCCATTGATATTCCAGAAGCAGACCGCGATTACTATCTTGAACGTCGCTACCCGGCCTTTGGTAATCTGGTGCCACGTGATGTAGCCTCTCGTGCTGCCAAAGAACGTTGTGACGCAGGATTTGGCGTCGGAAATACCGGTCTTGCCGTATATCTCGATTTCGCCGAATCAATCCAGCGCCTTGGCCGCAATGTCATAGAAGCACGTTATGGCAACCTTTTCCAGATGTATGAGAAGATCGTCGACGAGAATCCTTATGAAACACCAATGATGATCTATCCGGCTGTTCATTACACCATGGGCGGACTGTGGGTGGATTATGAATTGCAAACTACTATTCCGGGATTGTTTGCTGCCGGTGAAGCCAACTTTAGCGATCATGGCGCCAATCGTCTGGGTGCTTCTGCACTTATGCAGGGACTGGCCGACGGGTATTTTGTTCTTCCATACACGATCCAGAATTACCTGGCCGATCAGATTTCTGTTCCGCGCTTCAAAACAGATACTCCCGAATTCGACGAAGCCGAGAGGAAAATTCAGTTTGAAATCGACAGGCTCTTATCAATTAAGGGGAAACAGTCGGTCGATACCTTCCATCGTAAACTCGGAATTATCATGTGGGAGAATGTCGGGATGGGACGTAATGAAGCCGGACTGAAACTCGCCATTGAAAAGATACAGTTACTGCGTGAGGAGTTTTGGAAGGATGTACGTGTGGTAGGTTCAAAAACAGGAGTAAATCAGGAATTGGAAAAGGCACTCCGGCTAATCGATTACCTTGAATTAGGTGAACTCATGGCCCGCGATGCGTTGCTCCGTAATGAATCATGTGGCGGCCACTTCCGCGAGGAATACCAAACTGAGGATGGAGAAGCCCTCCGTGATGACCAGAACTATAAATACGTTTCGGCATGGGAATACAAACCAGGTGATGTGCCCGAGAAGCATATCGAACCACTGAATTACGAATTTATCGAAGTGAAAACCCGTAATTACAAAGTGTAAGTAATTCCTGAAACCTAAATATTTAATTACTATGAAATTAACATTGAAAATCTGGCGTCAGGAAAACGCAAAAGCGAAGGGCCGGTTTGAAACCTATAAGCTTGACAATATATCTTCCGACTGCTCCTTCCTCGAAATGCTCGACATCCTGAATGAGCAACTTGTGAATGATCAGATAAAGTTACCGGTTGACACCATCTCCTTCGATCATGATTGCCGTGAGGGAATCTGCGGTATGTGCAGCCTCTACATTAACGGACGCCCTCATGGACCTGAACAGGGAACCACCGTTTGTCAGTTACACATGCGGCATTTTAAAGACGGTGACACGATTACCATCGAACCATGGCGCGCAGGGCCTTTTCCTGTCGTAAAGGATCTGATGGTTGATCGTTTGGCTTTCGATAAAATTATTCAGGCTGGGGGGTTTACTTCGGTATCTACCGGCGGTGTCCCCGATGCCAACGCTATCCCCATCAGGAAGGAGGATGCTGATCTTGCTATGGACGCTGCTGCCTGCATCGGGTGTGGTGCTTGTGTGGCTGCCTGCAAAAACGCTTCTGCCATGCTATTTGTCGCTGCGAAGGTATCGCAATTTGCCCTGCTTCCTCAGGGACAGATCGAAGCCAGGGAACGCGTTCACGCCATGGTTGCAAAAATGGATGAACTAGGCTTTGGCAACTGTTCGAATACATACGCTTGTGAAGCAGAGTGCCCCAAAAACATCTCTGTCGAAAACATCGCCCGCATGAACCGCGAATACTTTTCTCAAGCCATTACCAAGGCTAACCGAAATCAAAGCGGTGGTGGTGCCGGCTGATCAAATGTGCGAACACCTCTTCTGGTTTTTTAATCCAGTCTTATCTTTTCCTTTCAGAGGAATTTTATTTCAAAAAGGTCTGCCGTCTCGGGCAGACCTTTTATCTTTGCCATATTACGCTGTACATTTTGCATCAAACATTGAAACCTGATCCAAAATCGATTTTTAACGCAAAGCTCTTTTTTGTGGCCCTCTTATTTGCTGCCATTTGTCTCTTCCTGACTTTCAACTTGCACAGTAAGTCAGGAAAGTTTAACTATCACAGCGAAATATGGGCTGATAGGGCTGGTTATTATATTTATCTCCCGGCAACTTTTATTTATGGTTTCGATGGTCAGCAGCTTCCCGACAACATCGCCGTAAAGACAGGTGATGGTTTTGCTGTTGACAGTATGGGTCGTATCATCTCGAAATACCCGGTAGGCGTGGCTCTGATGCAGGCCCCTTTTTTTGTGGTTTTTCATTTGTTGGCAAAACCCTTTGGATATTCTGCCGATGGTTTTTCAATCATCTACCATCGAATGATTGACATAGCGGCAGTGGCATGGCTGCTTTGCGGGCTGTGGTTTCTCTGGTTGTATTTGTGTTGTCGTTTGAAAACTGTTGCTTCGGTGCTGACGCTCCTGGTGATCTTTCTTGGTACCAATCTATACTTCTATTCATTGAAGGATACGGGAATGTCGCATGTTTTTTCTTTTGCACTGTTCTCTGTTTTACTCTACACCTCTTCACAGTATACGTATAAATCATCCTTAACCAGAGTAGTGCTTATTGGTTTGACCTCCGGGTGCATATTGGCAGTCAGGCCGGTTAATGTTTTATTCCTTTTGCTCCTTTTGGTAAATTGGTGGTTTGCCACCCTGCGACCGCGCAGAATTAATCTCAGACATCTGACTGTGATGGTTTTAACGGGTTTTATTGTTCTTCTTCCTCAATTGTTTTACTATAAATATTCCTCGGGTAGCTTTATTAATTATAGCTATCATAATGAAGGATTTGATTATCTATTATCCCCCCGGTTTGTCAACATTTGGTTTGCTCCTAATAACGGGTTATTTCTATATAGTCCTGTTGTTTTGGTTGGTTTGGCGGGGTTATTCTTTATGCAAAAAAAATACCCCGTGGAAAGCAGGGTCACGGGGCTGGGTTTTTTGTTAATTTCCTATGTTTTTGCTTCTTGGTGGTCATGGAGCTATGGATGTGGATACGGCTCCCGCCCATTTGTTGAGTATTTTGTTTTGCTATCCTTGCCACTGGGGTATTTGTTTGAACATGTTGCCGGTTTAAAATGCAAAAGGATTCGTTTCCTGCTGGTTAGTTTTGTTCTGATGCTGATCGCTTTGAATCTTAAAATGATCTATTCTTATGATGGTTGTTGGTATGCTTCTGATTGGGATTGGCCGGCCTATCTCGACCTTATTACGAGGCCTGCAAAATAGTGATGTCGTTGTTTAAAGTTGCTTCCTCTGTTTTTTATTGTATTGTCATACCGAAAGCAACTTTAACTTTGATGTCTCCATGTAGTATTCGAAGATATTAAACTGACAAAAAAAACCGCCGGGTATTGTTTGGCGGTTTTTATCTGTAATACTGTAATTCGGGCTATTTCAGTGCTCCAATTGCTGAAATGAGATCTATCAACCCGACATGATATATGACGGATTGTTCTAAAAATGTAGCCTGATCAGATCTATTCATGTCCATGTTCGCAACCATCGCTATGCACATGGCGATCTTCGGGTTTCTTGCAGCAATCGGGAAGTTTGTTGTAGGCTTTCTGGTCGGCTTTGGTATCGTCGGCATCGTAGCCTGTGTTATTCAGCACCGTCCTGATCTTCTCAGGGGTCGTCTTCTTAGGGTTGTACCTTAGGGTAAGCACTTTGTCTTCCACATTAAGGGTTGATTCATAAACCCCTTTTTCGTAGGCCATCGCCTTTTCAATGCGATCTTTGCACATATTGCATTGGGCAGAGGTCTTTATCTTTAGTTCCTCTCCTTTACCTGAGGAGGTTTGAGCCATGGTCATCATACCCGGAAGTACGAACGCCAGAAATAGCATTAATTTGAGCTTCATCTTGTTTTCTTATTAAAAAGGTTAATTATGTTTTTATTGACTGTTTCAGCGGCTAAGGCCTCTTATGGGAAGCCAAAGCCGTTAAAACAGGTGTATTAGTTTAATGTAAGCCTTACACCGGCATAAAACATGCGTCCCAGAAGAGGACCCCAGATCATCGACGAATCAAAGTATGGTCCGTAAGGATCGTCGGAACCAATAATGGGATGCTGTTGCGTATAGTTTGTCAGATTTTCTGCACCGGCATACACGTCGAAGTTTTTAAATCTTCGGGTGATCTGCCCATGCAGAATGAAATATTCAGATGAATAATCATCACGGCGGTATTTTTCAGGATTTCCCTCTGTATCGGGTAATCTTTGAGTACCATTAAACTGGGTCGTGAAATCAAACGACCATTTATCAAAGCGGGTAGTGTACGACAGTGTAAGCAATCCTTTGTATTTACTGACAAAAGGTTTTTCTTTTAATGTTCCTGTCTCGGTAATCTTTACGTCATTCAGCCTGAAGGCAGCCGTAGTAGTGAAGCCCTTGAAGGGTTCTACCGTTACTTCGGTTTGAAAGCTGTTTGAATATGACTGCCCGTTGAGGTTGTAGAACACGATTTTTTGAGCATTCTGGTCAGGGTCGGCCACTACCTGATTCATAAAATCGGTACGATAGAAGTCGATGGTGACGGTGGCTTTCCGATCATTATTCAGTGGAAATTCCTGCGTCAGGTTGATTCCATAGTTCCAGGCTTCTTCGGCTTTCAGGTCATCCGCAATCACGAACTGCCTCGAACTGGCCAGGTATCCGCTGTTTTCGCTGACGACAGAAGCTGTTCGGTATCCTTTTCCAGCGGAAGCCCGAAGCGTGGCGTTTTCGGATACCTGATACCTCAAGTGTAACCGTGGGGTAAAGAAGGTTCCGTACTTGCTGTTAAAGTCAGCGCGAGCCCCGGCAATTGCGGTGAAGCGAGTTGCCAGATCGAATGTATATTGAACAAAGACACCCGGAACTGATTCAATGCGATTCATCATCAGTTCGTTGAGCGTTTCTTTGTAATCATCGTACTGGTAGCTGATTCCGGCGCTATACTTGTGTTCTTCGGTAATCTCGCCCTGGAGGATAATATTGGCATAGAGACTTTTTTGAATTGCTTCATAGCTGCGTAAGCCGTAAAAACCTTTCTGATCGTGGTAGGTTCCTGAAAACTGGGTTCCAATGTTCGTGTGGCCTTCTTTGTCGAGGAAGAATCCCACTTTGCCAAATCCCTGGTATCGGTGGGTCTTCAGGTTTACACCGTACAATCCCTTGTTGTACCAATCGGCTGTCTTGTCCCAGTCTTTCGATCCACCGCTTCGCTCTTCATCAATAATGCCGATGCCGAATTGGCTGTGCATGGAACCTTCTTTTTCGTAACTCCAGCGATTAAACAGGTTTAACTGATGCGTTTTGGGCGCATCGAGAAATCCGTCGCCGTTGTTATCGATCGACGACTGTTGAGTGCTGAAGTGAGTGAGCAACAGTGTGCTGAGGTTATCGTTGAGTTTAGCCTTCGCGTGTACATTGGCCTCAAGACGTGCTTCATCATTTCCGTAAACATTGACAAAAAGTCGTTCCTCGGTATGTTCAGGCTTTTTGAACTCGATGTTGATCTGGCCGGTTACTGATTCATAACCATTTATCACCGAGGCTGTCCCTTTGCTTACCTGAATGCTTTGCATCCATGTGCCCGGGACATAGCTGAGACCGAAGGGTGCAGCGACTCCTCTGATAAAGGGCATATTCTCATACATCAACTGGCTGTATGTTCCTGCCAGCCCCAGCATCTGAATTTGCTTAGCCCCGCTGACAGCATCGGTATAACCTACATCTACGGTAGCGCTGTTCTCAAAGCTTTCGCTCAGGTTGCAGCAGGCAAGTTTCCTGAGTCCTGATTCAGTAATGACTTCAGTCTTGATAGGCTTCAACTTTGAGATGAATGACCCGTCGAGCCGCTCTTTTATTTCTACGCCGCCCAATCTTGTTCCTGAAGGTTTAAGCGTTGCTCCTGTTTCTGTTGCTCCTGATTCTACCATTATGGTATCGGAAACGCAGCCTACAAAACTGAAAACTAACTTGTCACCATCGGCGGGTGTGCGGCTGATATGAAATTGGCCATTTTCATCACTGGTTGTTCCCTGGTGTGACTTTAGCCAATATATAGATGCAAAGGGGAGGGATTCTTCATTCCCTTTGTTGTTAACTGTCTTGACCTGGCCATGCAGATGGCCGGGCGAAGGTCGATGGCTTTGTGCCATCAGGTATGCCGGTAGCACCATTATGGCTATCGACATAAATATTCGATTTAATTCCATGATTTATCGTTTGAGTGAATAGATAATTCTGCGATATTATGTCGATCAACATAATATCGCTTTGCCCCTTAGGGGTGTTTTTCAAACGATAGAGAATCAGGTTCTGTAAGTACACAGTAAATGCCGAAGCGGTGTATCGGGTGGTGAAGTCGAACCCTGTGATGGTTTGCAGGCTGCCTGACGAGGAATCCATGCCTCAGTTTCGGTTATAGCGAAAATAGTGGTAAACCCTGCCATCTGAAGGCTTATGTGCAACCCACGCGTTTGATCGGTTACATCGGTCTTCAAAAAATGAATGTCATCGATGCAGCATTCCTGTTGCCATGTCGAACTGGAATTATGATGAGCTGAATGGCAACAACCGGCACTACAAACTCCTGTGGGGCAATGATCGTCGCCATCGCTGCAACAACCATGTAAACTGGTGAAATGAACCTGCGATTCACCGGTATTCAAACAATGGTGAAAGATATAGTGAATGCCACCTGTTGATATCAATACCAGGATGATAAGCAGACTAACAGAAATATGACGGATTAGCATCTTCACTCTGCAAAGATAATGTTTTTTCAGGACGGGAGTTGAGGTCTGCATCTAAAAGACTTGCAGGACAGACTGACCTTGTTGGATGGAATCGGCTTCCGGATTTCTAAAATTGACCTGTCTTTCATTTCCCGATTAAGTCAAACTTTAATCACGTTCATAATCTCTTCGTTTCAGGTTCGTAATTTTACGAAGCGGCTTCGAAGCGCCTTCGAAGCGGTATCGAAGCGAAGTAGAGTTTAGTCTAATGTAAGTATATGATTTGATGATGGTTGTGTTTTATTTGAAATTTGTCTGAAAAAGGTCTGTTTTTCCTCAAATTCTGATCATTTTTTAAGCAAAAAGAAAGGCGGCATACAGTGCTTTGAAGCATATATGCCGCCATATTTTATTTTAGAATCTGAAAAACGTTATTGGCTGATCGGTTCCCAGTATTCGCTGCGTGGATTATTGGTGAGCTGATTCCAGTAGGCCGGGCTTACCTTTTTTCCCGAAGCAGTCTTCAGCCGCTGCTGATACACGGCAATAACCGGATTGAATAACAAATCGGTCACGCCCAGAGTCAGGTTATCGGCCCCTCCTGCCACTTCAATCGTAAAACCGTTTATCTTGAGTAACTCGATCAAAAAGTGACATCGTTCATTGGATATCCCTTTTTCAACGATGGTGCAGCGAATGCCATTGATTTCTTCTACGATATGTTTTCCTTTGTTGAGGCTCATTGGTATTAATTATTGTAGTCCGTAACTGAAACTGGCTATGTATTCGTATCCGATGCTGAGCATGCCAACTGCCAGGGTTCCGGCGGCTGCCAGCAGGAGGCCTGCCTTCATGTAGAAATCGGAACGGAAGGTCGGAACGGGTTGTTCATTCTTGTTGATGAACATCGCCTTAACGGGTAGCAGGTAGTAGTAAAGCGAGACGGTTGCATTCACCACAGCGATGAAGACAAGCCAATAAAATCCCTTAGAAGCTGCAGAAGCGAACAGGAAAAACTTCCCGAAGAAACCTGCAACAGGGGGAATCCCTGCCAGCGAGAACAAGGCGAGCATCAGCAGCAGACTTAGTTTGGGGTTTGTTTGGTACAACCCATTGTAGTCGGCCATGTTTTCTTTACCGGTAGCCGAGCTGACGGCTGAAATCACACCAAAGGCTGCCAGGTTTGTGAACACATAGGCCAGTACAAAGAAGATGACTGTTGACATACCAAGTGGTGATGCACCAATGATGCCGAGCAATATAAAACCTGCCTGAGCGATGCTGGAGAACGCCAGAAAACGCTTGAGGTTTTGCTGACGCAAGGCAAAGAGGTTACCCACGGTCATAGTAAGCACTGCAATGGCGTATAAAACCTTTTGCCAGTGCTCCACGATCGAAGGGAAAACACGGAACAGCACCAGCATCAGCACAAATGCAGCCGAACCTTTGGAGACGACCGACAGGTAGGAGGTCACGTTAACTGGTGCGCCTTCATAGACGTCGGCAGTCCAGAGGTGGAAGGGAACCAGTGAGATTTTGAATGCCATTCCTGCAAAGAAAAAGAGGAAGGCAAGCATCTGAAGTGGTGCATTGCCCCATTGTAGGGCTACCTCTGCAAAGCTTACAGATCCGGTGGTCCCGTACACCATTGAGATGCCATAAAGCATAATTCCCGAGGAGAGGGCTGATGAAAGGATCAGCTTGATTCCTGCCTCAGCCGATTTGGTTTGATGATGTGTATAGGCCGCGAGCGCCGCCAGAGGAATAGTGGCAGTTTCGAGACCGATGTACAACATCAGAAAATCACCTGATGAGATCATGAAGTTCATTCCAATGAGGGTAGAGAGGATCAGTACGAAGTATTCGGCCAGTTTTTGCTTATTTTCTTCTAGTTTTAACCAGGCCACAGATTGCAGCAAAATGATGAACACGGCGATGTTGAGCACATTCTTCATTAAGATGGTAGTGCCGCTGGTTATATACATCCCGCCGAAGAGCTGGCCGTATTGAGCGGGAAGAAAGCCAATGGCAGTGACCGTCAGGAATAGAATCAGCGCGATGGGAATGATTAGTTTGCGGTTGTTACCTGTGGCGAACAAGTCGATAATCAGCACCAGCAGCATTACTATAGTGAGCAGCAATTCATGGCGCATGATCAATATGTTGTGGAATGTCATGGTTCAGAAAATTGGGGGGTTAGAGTATTGCAACGATTCGTTCAACAATTGGCTTCAGGCTGAAATTAATCATGTCGGAAAGCCACAAGGGTGCAATACCGATGGCGGCAATTGACACCAGAAGTGTAAGGGTCGAGAGTCGTTCCCACCATACAGCATCAGAGAGGTGAAGGTGATGCTCATTACGGACAGGGCCAAGTAGTAATATCCCCACCACCCGCAGGATGTAAACAGCGGTTACCACGATACTTGTAGTCGCCATGATCGTCACGACCCTGTGGAATGTATCGGGATGCTGGTATGCACCGACAAAGATGGTCATTTCTGCAACGAAGCCGCTAAGACCGGGCAGACCGAGTGAAGCCAGACCTGCAATTACATAAACGACTCCCAGAAAAGGGATAATCTTCATCAGGCCACCCATTTCATTAATTAAACGTGTATGGGTTCTTCCGTAGATCATGCCGATAAGGGCGAAGAAGAGAGCAGTCATCAGCCCGTGTGAAATCATCTGGATAACGGCTCCGTTGAGTGCCGTCTGATTCATCATCAGGATGGCAAACAGCACCAGTCCGCAATGACTTACCGACGAATACGCGTTAATGTATTTTAAGTCTTTCTGCACAACGGCACCGAAAGCCCCGTAGACAACACTGACAGCCGTGAGGATGATGAAGATCCATGCCTGTTCGTGAGCAGCTTGTGGCATCAGATAAATGGCAACACGGAATGCGCCGTAACCGCCGAGTTTCATCAACACGCCCGCGTGAAGCATAGAAACCGCGGTGGGGGCAGAGGCATGGCCATCGGGTGACCATGTATGGAAAGGGAATAAAGCTCCCAGAACGCCGAAGCCAAGAAATGTCATGGGAAAGAAGAAACGTTGTGCTTCGATGGGGATACCTCGCTCAGCTATTTCGTTCAGGTTGAAGGTAAAGTTCATTGCACCCGTTGGGTCGCTGTTAAAATAGATTCCCAACAGCCCAACCATGATGAGGGCTGAACCACCCATGAGCATCAAGGTGAGTTTCATGGCTGAATATTCCTTTGGCCCTGATCCCCAGATTCCGATAAGCAGATACATTGGAATCACTGCTACTTCGTAAAAAAGAAACATGGTGAAGAGGTCGAGCGAGATAAAGAATCCAAAAACTCCTGATGCGAGCAATATCAAAGAGATGAAGAATTCGCGGGAAAGGTATTTCATCTCCCAGGAAGCAAATATGCCGGCAAACACTACGATGGAGGTCAGCGCAATCATGGCAACCGAGATGCCGTCTACGCCAACAGTATAATGGATGTTGAGCGAGGAAAACCAAACGATATCGTAGGTGAAGAGCCATTGGGCTGTGTTTCCCAGATTACGCTCATGCAGATAGCTGAACACCAGAAAGGCTGCCAATCCAAGCTGGATGAGCATGCCGGTGGCACTTATCCAACGGGTTTGCTCCAGATTTTTGGCAAACATAATGGCAAACACCGTTAAGACAGGGATTACCACAAACAAACTGAGTATATCCATAGTTCTGATTAATTGCTAAACAGGTAAACAAATACAAGGA
Source organism: Bacteroidetes bacterium GWE2_42_24 (assembly GCA_001768515.1). Taxonomy (GTDB): domain Bacteria; phylum Bacteroidota; class Bacteroidia; order Bacteroidales; family TTA-H9; genus GWE2-42-24. The sequence continues at coordinate 69,201 of MEOA01000003.1, forward strand.
CAAGTAACACAACACTGCTAACGAAAACGGCAGCGTATTGCTGGACCTGACCGCTCTGAAATCCTTTAATCCTTTCTGAAGTCGTAACGACAAGCCACCCAACAGCATTCATGGTATCATCAATCACGTGGCGGTCAAACCATGCGATGGGACGTGACACGCCACTGAATATTATTTTTTTTGTTACGAACTGATAAACTTCATCAATCCAGAATTTGCGGAACGAGGCGGTGTATAATCCTTTAATGGATGAAGATACACGATCGGGAAGAGAGTTCGGCTTCCGGTACATGACGGTCGCTACCCCGATGCCTACCAGCGCAATCAGTACCGAAGGAATGGCCACGGCCAGGTCGGTATGGGTTTCGAAGGTTTTCAGATCGGAGGTAACGAGATGGCTGAAGGGCAGAAAGCCTGAGAACACGGCTGCAAAGGCCAGAAACATGAGAGGAATGGTCATCACCAGCGGTGATTCATGTGGCGTGTGGTGATAATGGCGCTCCTGCCCCCAAAATACATTGTAATAAAGCCTGAACATGTAGAAGGCTGTCAGTCCGGCCACTCCAATCCCGATAGCAAAAAGCGCTGGATTGTGATGCAGGGCAGCGGCTAGTATTTCATCCTTACTCCAGAAGCCACTTAATGGAGGAATTCCGGCGATAGTAAGGCAGGCAATCAGGAAAGTAATATGTGTGATGGGCAGGTATTTTCGTAGTCCACCCATGTCGGTCATGTTGTTTGAATGAACGGCATGAATGATAGAACCTGCACCCAGGAAAAGCAGTGCCTTGAACATGGCATGAGTGAAGAGATGGAACATAGAGGCCATGTAGCCCAGCCCTTCGTGATCACCATACCCCGATACCCCTAGAGCCATCATCATGTAACCGATCTGCGACATGGTACTGAATGCCAGTACACGTTTAATGTCGATTTGAGTGATGGCAATGACCGCTGCGAATAGCGAGGAAAAACCTCCGACCCATGCTACAACATGTAATGCATCGGGTGCTGCCAGTGCATAGGCCGGAAATAACCTGGCTACCAGGTAAACCCCTGCTACCACCATTGTAGCGGCATGAATCAGTGCAGAAACGGGTGTGGGGCCTTCCATGGCATCGGGTAACCAGATGTGTAGGGGGAACATGGCCGACTTGCCCGCTCCACCTATGAAAACAAGGATTAAAGCCCAACTGACAACCGAAATGCCCACGAAGGCGGCTCCTGCAGGTGCTGCAATGATAGGGCCTGAAGTCGAAGTCAGGGTGATAAAATCAAAGGTATTGGTGGTGAAAGAAAGCATCAGGATGCCAATCAGGAATCCCAGATCGGCAAATCTGGTTACAATGAAGGCTTTTTTCGAGGCCGCTACTGCCGATGGTTTTTCATAGTAGAATCCAATCAGCAGGAAAGATGAGACACCCACTAACTCCCAGAAAATGTACATCTGAAAGATATTGGTGGCCAGCACCAGCCCCAGCATCGAAAAGCTGAACAAAGAAAGGAACGAATAGAACCGGGCAAAACCGCGTTCACCCTTCATATATCCCAGACTGTAGATGTGTGCCATGAGCGATACCGTAGTAACGACTACCAGCATCATTACTGAAATGGGATCGATCAATATCCCCAGATCAATATGTAACGTGTCGGTAAAACGAAGCCAGACAGTACTCACGGCTTTGATTTGCGGATACATACCGTTTGCCGGGCCATCGATGAAGAAATACCTGATGGCCGTAGTGTACGACAGGAAAGCAGCAATAGTAAGGCCCATTGTTCCAGTTAAACCAGACACGATGGGTTTAAATTTATGACCTGCGAGGCCTGTGATCAGGAATATGGCCAACGGAATGAGCGGAATTAGCAGTGTATAGCTATAATTAGTCATAATCAGTCCGGGTGTTAGTATTTCATTTCGTTTACTTTATCCGTTTCGATGGAACGGAAATTCCGGTATATGTTGATGATGATGGCAATGGCGACGGCTGCTTCGGCAGCGGCAACTGCTATCACGATCAGGCTGAAGAATTGGCCTTGCATCCTGTGGGGGAAGAGGTAACTGTTGAAAGCCACAAAGTTTATGTTCACGCTGTTTAGCACCAGTTCGATGCTCATTAACATGGTAATCAGGTTGCGGCGTGTAAGAAAGCCAAAGATCCCAATAAAAAACATCAGTGTACTGATGATCAGAAAATAGTACAGAGGTATGCCTTGTGTCATCATGCTATTTGGTGCTTTGGTTATTTGATTCTTTCCGTGCCACAACGATGGCGCCGATCATAGCAGCCAGCAGCAGGATACTGATGGCTTCAAAAGGAAGTGCATATCCGTCGGTACCATAAGAAACCAGCGCCCTGCCGACATTCTTAACATTGGGGCTTATGGGTGGAATGCCTGCCGGCCTAAATGTAAATTGCATCACGGTAATCAGGGTCAATATAGCTCCGGCAACTGTAACCAGTGCTGCGAGTGCTGCTCTTGCGGCAGATGCTATGGGTGCACGCTCACTGATATGACTGGTGAGCAGAATTGAGAAAATAATCAGTACAACAATCCCTCCGGCATAGACAGTTAATTGTACAGCGGCGAGAAAGTTATAGTTGAGTTGGAAATAGAGCCCTGCTGTGGCTACCAGCACAAACAGCAGGTAAACGGCAGCCCTGAGTATCTTTCGGGTTGTTACTGTCAGTACCGAGAATACCAGAATGACAGCCGACAGCATAAAAAACATCAATTCATTATTCATAGTAGCTATTCTTTTTCGTCGGTCATGATTTCCGATCCGGGTTGGTTCAACACCTTTGTCAATTGTGAACGATCCCAAACCGCATGTTCAAATTTCTGTCCCATTACAATGGCACCTGTCGGACAGGCTTTAACACATAAGTTGCAAAGGGTACACATCCCCAGGTGATAGATGTGTTTATCAATCACTTTTTTCTTTTTCCCTTCAGGGGTTTCAATCATCCTGGTGATAATCTCAATACTACCGTTGGGACAATTCATTTCACAGATTCCGCAGCCGGTGCATTTGTGCCGGTTGTTGGCATCATGTGGCATGATCACTTCTCCTCGGAATCGCTCCTGCATTTTAAGGGTTGCACGGTTCTCAGGGTATTGTTGGGTGGTGATCAGTTTTGGGTGGAAGAAGTAGTGACCCGTAACAGCCATCCCCTTCACCAATGTGCAGAGTCCTTTGATAATATCGTTCAGATAGCGGATAATTTCTTTCATCTGTTTTTCTTTAAGTATGTTAGAAGTGCCAGCCCATCAAAACGATGAGGGTCATCAACAAGATGTTCAGCAGATTGATTGGCAGCAGATATTTCCATTCCAGCGTCAGTATCTGATCGATTCTGAGACGCGGGAAGGTCCATTTAAACCACATAATCACGAAAATCACAAACATTACCTTGCCAAAGAACCAGAAGATCGGGGGAACAAAATCCATCACAGCGTTGAATCCTTCGAACGAACCTACATGGAAAGGCATCCAGCCGCCGAGGAACAATACTGTCGCCATGGCTGATACAATGAACAGGTTAACATATTCGGCCAGAAAGAAAAAGGCGAATTTGATACCCGAATATTCAGTATGGAAACCGGCTGTAAGTTCTGATTCGGCTTCAGCCAGATCGAAAGGCCCACGGTTTGTTTCAGCAGTTCCTGCAATCAGAAAGACAATAAAGGCGATAATGGCCGGGATGTGCCCGGTGAAAATAAACCATCCGGTCGATTGGGCCTGAATGATTTCAGATATCTGCATGGAACCCGCCAGAATAATCATTGTAATAAGCGACAAGCCAACTGATAGTTCATAGCTGATGATCTGGGCACCGCTGCGCATTGCGCCAATAAGAGAGTATTTGTTGTTGCTGGACCATCCGGCGAGCAGGATTCCGATTACACCCAATGAAGCGACGGCCGATACATACAAAACGCCAATGTCAAAATCGATGGCTTGCAGCCCTTTGGCAAACGGTATTGCTGCAATGGCCATGAAAGTCACGATGATGACAATGAAAGGTGCCAGGTTGTAAAGGAATTTATCGGCTTTATTAGGAGTGATAAGCTCTTTCATCAACAGTTTAATGAAATCGGCTACTGTCTGCAACAAGCCCCATTTGCCAACACGCATAGGGCCGAGCCGTTGCTGGAACAGGGCACATACTTTACGTTCCAGATAAACCAGGATCAGGCCGAAAACTGCGACGAACAGGAGCACAGAAATTCCAACGAGCAACCATTCAGCGACCAGTACGCCGACAGGCGGAAGAAAGGTCGCCAGCCCCTCATGAATTGATGAGGTAAGGCTTGTAAAGTCATAAATATCAAATGCCATAGGAAGGGTTTGTTAACGGTCAATGTCGGGAATTACTAAATCGAGGGTTGACATTATCGCTACAAGGTCAGCGATTTTTACCCCTTTACTCATGTGGTTCAGCGCAGCAAGATTGCTAAATCCCGGAGAACGGAATTTTACACGGTATGGATTCTTTTTTCCGTCGCTCACGATGAATACTCCAAGTTCTCCGCGTGCAGTCTCTACACGCTGGTAGAACTCTCCCTCCGGCAGTTTAATAATCCCTTTCATTTTCACCTGATGATCTCCTTCGGGGATATTGTCTATCAGCTGCCCGATGATATCAAGCGATTCAGACATTTCATCTACACGAGCCTGATAGCGGGCATAGGTGTCGCCTTCGGTACGGAGTATCTCGTTGAAGTTAACACGGTCATAAGCACTGTAAGGGTGGTGCTTACGTACATCGCAGGCAAACCCGGAAGCACGTCCCGAAGGGCCTGTTACTCCCCATGCAATGGCATCTTTTTGCGATAAGTGGCCGATACCAATAGTTCGCTCCCTGAAGATCACATTGCCCGAAAGCAGCTGATTATATTCCGGCAGTTTAGCTCTGAAATATTTGATAAAATCTTTCACCCGTTTCTGGAAATTGGGATGAATGTCGAACATGACACCCCCTGGTGTTGAATAATTCAGGGTAAGGCGGGCTCCACAAGTTTCCTCGAAAATGTCGAGGATCAATTCCCGGTCGCGCAGCCCATAAAAGAAGGTAGTCAGAGCACCCATGTCCATTCCCATGACACACCACCAAAGCTGGTGCGAAGCAAGACGTTGCAGCTCGGCCATGATGGTTCTGATGACCTTAACACGGTCGGGCACTTCAATCTGTAAGGCATTCTCAACACAAAGGGCAACAGCTTCATTGTTCATGTGAGCTGAAAGGTAATCCATACGGTCGGTGAGGTGAGGAATCTGGTGGTAAGCCAGCGATTCGCACATTTTTTCAATGCCGCTGTGGATATAACCTACCACGGGATCGACATTGTGCACGATTTCTCCTTCAAGTTTCAGTACAAGCCGCAGCACACCATGCGTCGATGGATGCTGGGGCCCCATATTAACCAGATATTCCTGAGTTTTTATGGTATCAAAATCAAGGGTGGTTGTTGTCATCTTTCTACTATCCTTGCAGGGTCAGTATAATCTTTACGTAAGGGAAAACCCCAACTGTCGTCGAGAAACAAGCGTCGCAGGTCGGGATGGTTATTGAATCGAATTCCAAGCAGATCGAAGGCCTCACGCTCATGGAATCCGGCTGTAGGCCAGATATCATTAACCGAGTCGATAACAGGATTTTTGCGGTCAGTTGTATGGGTTTTAACCACTGCACAATGACCATTCCATGTCGATTCAAGATGATAGACAACCGTCATGTGGTCGGGCATATCAACCCCACTCAGACAGAAAAGGTAGTCAAAAGCCAATTGCTCATCGTCGCGTAATTTCCGACACAGGGTGATTAGTTTCTCAGGTGGTATTTCAATAGTTGGGAATTGAGGCCCTCGCGAAATGATAGCCTCAGGGAAAAGGTTTCCGATGTAGTTTGCTATATCAGTCTGGTTCATGCTATCTGATTATTTAATATCGGTGATTACCTCAGTTTTTTTCTTACTGCTGTAATTGCGTTCTGATTTGATTTTCTTTTGCAATTGCATGAGCCCATATAGAAAAGCCTCAGGCCTTGGCGGGCAGCCGGGAATATATACATCAACCGGAATGACGTGATCGGCTCCTTTCACAATGGCATAGGAGTTATAGAAGAAAGGTCCGCCGCTTACGGCACAGGCTCCCATCGCAATGACCCATTTGGGGTCGGCCATCTGGTCGTAGAGTCTTTTGAGCACAGGAGCCATCTTATAATTAATGGATCCACTGATGACAATCAAATCAGCCTGCCGTGGAGTAGCACGGGCCACTTCAGCACCAAAACGGGCAAAATCATATCGTGAAGCACCTGCTGCCATGAATTCTATGGCACAGCACCGAGTGCCAAAGGTCAAAGGCCATAATGAGTTTGAACGTGCCCAGTTTACCAGTTCATCCAGTTTTGCCAGAATAATTCCACCGCCTTCGTGCTGTTCGACGATGGGGTAATCGTTCATGTCGATCCCTCCATCCTTTTTCCGTGGTTTTACTCCCATTTCAGTGCATGTTTTTTCCAGGCATAGAGCAAACCCAAACCCAGAATGGTGAAAAATATCAAAATTTCAATGAAAGCAGTCATTCCTGTTTCGCGTACGATGGTAGCCCATGGAAAAAGGAAAACGGCTTCCACATCGAAAATCAGGAAGAGAATGGCGAAAATGTAATAACCGACCGTATATTGAAGCCATGTTTCGCCATAGGTCTCTATGCCGCATTCATATGGTTCAAATTTTGCAGGATTGGCCGATTTAGGCGGGACTAAATTGCTGAAGATTAGTGCTGATCCTACTAAAACAACAGCGGTGATAAAAAACAAAATGAGTGATTCACTTGCCATAAATCAAAAAAATTTGTGCAAAAGTAGAATAATATTTAATTTCCTACATATATCACTTTCTATATAGAATTATTATAAGTAACTTGATACATTGAATCGTTTTTAATGGTTGCGGAGGTTGTTTTGTTGTCTGATTGCTGCGATAGAGAATTCTGGTAAGGGATAATAGGAGGCTGGATCATGACATCTTAATTTCGTATGTTTGCATTTGGTTTGAAGTTCAATGATCTTGAATATTAGGATATGCTTTTTAGTGATATTTTCGGTTACGATGCATTGAAGAATAGGCTTATCAAGTCAGTTCATGAAAACAGGGTAAGCCATTCACAATTACTTTTTGGTCCCGAGGGGACGCCAAAACTGGCGCTTGCAATTGCATATGCCCAGTATGTTAATTGTCTTTCGCGAACTGAAAATGATTCTTGTGGCGTTTGTTCTTCTTGCGTTAAGTATAATCATTTGGCTCATCCCGATTTGCATTTCATCTATCCTGTTGCAACCACCAAGGAGATCGACTCCAAGCCCAAGAGCCGCGATTTTATTGCTCCGTGGCGTGAGCTGGTGCTTGAAACCAGAGCAAATTTTAGCCTTACCGATTGGTATGATAAGATTGGCATGGCCGAGACAAAGCAGGCCATTATCAATGCAGAGGATGCTGGTGAGGTGGTGCGTACATTGGCGCTCAAAGCATTTGAGGCTGATTATAAGGTTTTGATTTTATGGATGGTGGAACGGATGAATCCTACCTCTGCCAATCGATTGCTGAAGGTTTTGGAAGAGCCGCCGGAAAAAACACTTTTTTTGCTGATAACTGAAGATCCGGATCAAATATTGAGCACTATCCTTTCACGTACACAGCTTATCAAGATTCCTGCAATGAGTGAGGCAGTCATTGTGACACAACTTCAAAACAGGTTTGATTTTTCACTTGCCGAAGCCGCAAGGATCGCCCTGTTGTCGGAGGGGAACTGGCTAACTGCATGCCGGATTGCTCAGGCCGGAGGGCAGGAGGGAGCATCCGCTGGCGATTTTATTGAATGGCTTCGTGATATATTCAGGTTAGGAACATCCAGGTTTTGGGCGGAGGCTAGCTTGTCAGTTTTGCAGCGTGCAGCGGTTTTCGCCCGTTCCGGACGTGAAAGCCAGAAGTCGTTTTTACTGATGGCCATGCGGATGGTTCGCTTTGTAATGCTACAGGGTCTTGGGGCATCGGGAATGGTAAAACTCGAAGGTGCCGAAGCAAAGTTTACCGTCGATTTCAGCCCGTTTGTCCATGCAGATAATGCACCGTTATACTACGATCTGCTGCAGGAATCACACAACAATATTGAGCGTAATGCCAATGCTCAACTCTTGTTCATCGATCTGTCTTACCAGTTCGAACGCATAATGCGGATTCCCAATCCTAAACAGTGATTGCTTCCTGCATCTTCTGACGGGAGGGTTCATCGTCGTTTTTAAGTCATTTTAACGAGAAGTTTTTATCAGGCAAACTGGTGTTGTTTTATTGCTTCATCCTTCATTTGAAGGTTGATATTGAATTGATGAATTCGATTGGGAGGAAATTTGAAAGGCTCTGGAAAAATAAGCGTACTTTTGCCAATGATCTCGTTGAATGTTGTTTCAGTTTACTGACATCTTTAAAGGGGATTAATTGCTAATCAGTCAAATTGATATATCGCGATGGACGATCTGAAAACCGACTATAATAATCCGTTTTTTACCCGTGGATGTAAGACGGTTCCTAATCCCGGGGAAGGTGTTGCTGATACGTGTTCTGTAGGTTGCTGTAAGATGGGTGCGCAGAACTGGATGGAAGCTATTCCGCAACCGTCTGCTACGGAATCCCTTGATGAAGTTGTTGAAGTTCGATTCAAAAATTCGAAAAAGGATTTTTATCGCCCGCCTCCTGATATCAACCTCAGTTCAGGCGACATTGTTGCTGTAGAATCTTCTCCGGGTCATGATATTGGTATCATAACGCTGACGGGAGCTACAGCCATGCGGCAATTCAGGAATGCCAGGCAATCAAACGGTATAGATAGTCTGAAAAAAGTATACCGCCGTGCCCGTTCAACCGATATCGAAAAATGGTTACAAGCTGTTGGTCGTGAATTTGATACACTGGTAAAAACGCGTCAGATCTCGCGTAGTCTTAACTTGAATATGAAGATTAACGATATCGAGTATCAGGGTGACGGAACCAAGGCCGTTTTTTACTATACCGCTGATGAGCGGGTCGACTTCAGGGAGTTAATCAAGGTACTGGCCGAAGAGTTTAGGGTACGCATTGAGATGAAACAGATTGGTATTCGCCAGGAGGCCAGTCGTATGGGTGGTATTGGCAGTTGTGGCAGAGAACTATGTTGCTCTACGTGGCTTTCGCGTTTTAGAACAGTTTCAACGTCTGCTGCCAGAGCCCAGCAACTTTCGCTAAATCCACAAAAACTTGCCGGGCAGTGTGGAAAGCTTAAATGCTGTCTGAATTATGAGTATGATTCATACACCGATGCACTCAAGGCTTTTCCTCCCCCTGATATTAATCTCAGAACCCGTAAAGGACAAGCCATTTGTCAAAAAGTCGATGTCTATAAAGGTTTGATGTGGTATGCCTATCTCGAATCTCCCAACAATTTCATGGCGATACCGAAAGAAAGTGTTCATGAAATCATTTCAATGAATAAAGCCGATAAATTGCCCGACGACTTGGAGACTTATGCCCTTACAGATGCCCCAAAAGCTGATTTCGGGATGACAGTTTCACATGATGATCTACATCGTTTTGACAAATAAACAAACCGCGTGACAATAATCGGAAACCTTCGGCGGTTAATTAATGATATGAATATCCAAAAGGCTGTTTCTTCACAATCAGGTTTGTTAAAATGGGGTATGACTTTGTTGATGGTCATTGTTTGTCTGTCATCATGTATTTCGGGGAAAATTGCCAACGAAAACGAAGTTATCAATCCTGCCGGCTGGTCAATTGCTGACTCAATTGCCTTTACAGTTATGGTTGAAGATACAGTCCAGGCAGTTGATTTTTATGTGAATATCAGAAATAAAACCAGTTACCGCTATTCCAATCTGATCCTTTTTTTGGATACAAGGTTCCCTGATGGCCGTACATCGCGTGATACCCTTGAATGTTTTCTCGCCCGGCCTGATGGTGAATGGACTGGAAGCGGAATCGGGAATCGAAAGCAGAATACATTGCTTTTGAAGCGGAATGTAATTTTTCCGGCTTCGGGCAGCTATACTTTCGTTTTCAGACAGGCGATGCGTGATAACCCTCTCATGGGGATATCTGATCTTGGTATAACCATACAGAACACCGAAGCGCCCGAATGATTATATGTCATGAAATTGCAATAGGAGAATGATCTATGGCTAAAAAGAAATCCAAAACCTCATCTCAGGGTCTTTTTAAGGCCTTCTGGGATTCTTCAGCCTTTTCGGCTGACCTGAAACAGAGAATCAGACAATTTTGGCTTATCTATCTTGGATTTATCGCGTTTGTCATCGTTTTCTTTACCTCCATTACCTTTGGTGTGATGGGACCAATGCCCTCGTTTGAGGAATTAGAAAATCCTCGGAGCAAGCTCGCTTCTGAGATTATTTCTGCCGATGGGAAAGTTTTGGGTACTTATTATATAGAGAATCGTTCCAATGTACATTATTCAGATCTGTCGCCTGCATTGATTGATGCTTTGGTTGCTACCGAGGATGCCCGCTTTCATGAACATCCGGGTATCGATATGCGAGCCATGTTCAGGGTTGTATTGGGTGTCTTTACGGGCGGAAAAGGTGGTGGCAGTACTCTTACACAGCAGTTGGCGAAGAACCTTTTCCCAAGGGGTGAAAACCTGGGATTCTTTAGTCTGGTTTTCAGGAAATTCAAAGAATGGGTGACTGCAGTCAAATTGGAACGCAATTATACCAAGGAGGAAATTCTGGCTATGTATCTTAATACCGTAGATTTTGGCAGTCAGGCCTTTGGTATTAAATCTGGTGCTCAGACCTTCTTTGGTAAGCCACCCTCTGAACTTACCACCGAAGAAGCTGCTCTTTTTGTGGCCATTCTGAATGCTCCCTCGTGGTATAGTCCGGTCAGGCATCCAGACAGGGCATTAGAACGCAGGAACCTTGTTTTGAGTCAGATGAATAAGTATGGATATCTTGAAGATCAGGTATATGATTCTATCGTTCAGTTGCCTCTTGATATGTCAAAGTTTGGGCGTATGGATCATACACAGGGACTTGCAACCTATCTGCGTGAGTTACTACGGAATGAGTTGAAGGATTGGTGTAATACTCATTTTAAATCGGATGGCTCGCCATACAATATTTATAAGGATGGTTTGAAGATATATACCACGATCGATTCCCGAATGCAGGAGTACGCTGAATATGCCGTCAGAAGGCACATGAAGGATGAGCTCCAGCCTGCTTTCTTCAAGCATTGGAAGGGGGTTAAGAATGCGCCCTTTAGTCGGGATCTCAGTAAAGATGAGGTTAATAAAATCTATGAAGATGCCATGAAGCGGTCGGATCGTTATATCAAAATGCGGCAGGCCGGCATTTCAAAAGATTCAATACGGAAGTCATTCCATACACCCACCGAGATGCGAGTATTCTCTTACAAAGGAGAGATCGATACCGTCATGTCGCCTATTGATTCTATCCGATACCACATGTATTTTCTCCATGCAGGACTCATTTCCATGGATAGCCATACGGGGGCAGTCAGGGCTTATGTCGGAGGCATCGATTATAAGTATTTTCAGTACGATCATGTGAAGATGTCGCAGCGTCAGGTGGGTTCTACGTTTAAACCGTTTTTGTATACCCTTGCAATGCAGGAAGGGGAATTTAGTCCATGTTCGAAAGTACCCAACATTCCTGTGGTATTTGATTTACCCGAAGGTGGTACCTGGTCGCCCAGAAATTCTGATGATAAGCGTGAAGGAGAGATGGTGACACTCAAATGGGCACTGGCCAATTCGGTTAATTATATTTCGGCCTACCTGATGAAGCGTTATCAGCCGGAAGCAGTCATAAAGATTGCACGCAAGATGGGTATCACCTCTGATATTCCTGCTGTACCCTCAATCTGTCTCGGTACACCTGATATTTCACCCTACGAAATGACAGCAGCCTTTAATACTTTTGCCAATAAAGGGGTTTATGTGGAGCCGATTATGGTTACCCGCATTGAGGATAAGAACGGGAATGTCATAGAACGGTTCACCTCCAGAAAGGATGAAGCCATGAGCGAAGAAACAGCCTACCTGATGCTTGAACTGATGAAAGGAGTAGTCAACAGCGGTACAGGTGTGCGAATTCGGTATAAATATAAAATTGAGTATCCTGTAGCCGGGAAAACAGGAACCACCCAGAACAACAGTGACGGCTGGTTTATTGGAATTACCCCAGATCTTACAACTGGCATTTGGGTTGGCGGTGAGGTACGGAGTATTCATTTCCGAAGCATAACCCTGGGGCAGGGTGCCACCATGGCTTTACCTATTTGGGCTTACTATATGCAAAAGGTGTATGCCGATCCCCGGCTTGATATCAGTAAGGGTGATTTTGAAGCGCCTCGTACTCCTTTGAGTGTCGATTTGGACTGTTCGGGAGCGGATGAGGAAACTGTAGAGAATTTTGATCAGGATGAATTCTGAGTTGTTTTAAAGTAAGTAACAGGTTATCGCGTGATTATGAGGCTTTTTAAAAGAATTTTTGTAACTAAGGAGTTTGGCCTGATTACAAAAGACCAAACAGCAATATTAAAGGGTATCGGGATTCTTGCAATTCTATTTCATAATTATTTCCATTGGGTTATTCCATCCTTTGGTGAAAATGAATTTGATTTTAGTTTGGCCAGAATGGAGGGATTCTTGGGTGCTTTCCCTGCTTCATTTCCTGATACTGTTAATTTGATGTTTTCTTTCTTTGGACATTTTGGCGTTCAGGTTTTTATTTTTATAAGTGGTTATGGATTGACCAGAAGTTTTGTACTCAAAAAGACGGAATGGACTGATTTTTTTGTTTCAAGACTACAGAAACTTTATCCGACTTTTCTTGTCTCGGCTGGTATATTCACAATTTTGTTGTTTTATAATTCATCACTCCTTCCTGGTTCAGAATTCCTGCATCAACTATGGCGGAAAATCGCATTGGTTTCGAATCTTTATCCCAAAGAAGCGCTTTCGATAAACGGCCCCTGGTGGTTCTATTCGCTGATAGTTCAATTGTACTTGTTGTTCCCTTTAGTATTGTACCTTATCAGGCGATCTCCTTTTCTTTGGTTGATAATCTTGTTGTCGGTTTCTTATATCTTATTGGGGTTAGTTAATCCTTTACTGGATGATACAGGTCTCAATTTATGGCAAAATGCTCCAGGGCATCTTCCTGAGTTTACGCTTGGGGTGTTTTTAGCTACAAGACCAAAATTGAAATTCAGTCCGTTTTTGTATTATGGTGCCTTTGTTGTGTTTTGTCTGAGTAATTTTTATGTCCAATTGTGGCCTTTTGGTTTTATTGCAGTTACCCTTGTGGTAATTGGCGTCTTTAAATTTTTGGCCTCATTAAGGATCAATCGGCATCTTTTGCCTTTAAGGTCAGCGATGGTTTATTATGGGAACTTGTCGATGTTTCTGTTTGCCATTCATGGTTTTCTAAGAAATCCCTTCGTTAAAACGGCGAATAGTCTTGAACAATCCTGGTATACTTTTTTCTGTGCAATTGTATTTTTAATCATTTCAACTGTTGCAGCCGAGGGCGTGCGTGGAATTGTTAGCTGGTTTGGAAAGTTTAATTCTGTTGTATTTAACAGGACTGGTGCTTTTTTCAGAGGTCTGTCTTGGTTTTTTAAACCTCAGATAGCATTGGTCTGGGGTCGTGAGTGGCTGATGTTTTTGGTTGTACTTCTGTCGTTGTGTTTGGGTGAGTTTTTCTGGATTTTTCAAACGCATGGATTGCCGGCTGGGTGGGGTTGGCTTGCTTACGATGCCATTTCATTGGATTTGGTGCTGGCGTTTAGGGTTTTCGTTGCGGGTTATATTTTGTTTAGGCTTCTGACTTTTATTAATATCAAATTCGCCACGATCACCTGGCGTATTCTTCTGACTCTCTTTATGGTGTTCTCGATTGTTCTTATTGCATTCTACCGTTTTGCAATGGTTCCACTCGATGAAGTAGTTCTTTCGTATTCATTATCCGATATGATTACTATTTCTTTAAATTCCGTCGAGGGGCAATGGGTTATCTTGGCGATTACAGCAGGTTCCCTGATGTTACTTCTAATCCTTTATAGATATTTCAGATCGGTAATTCATCATGGCATATTTGTGTGGTTTGTTTTATTGGGCGTGACCATATTTCTGTTTAATATACGCTACCTCCCGGTATCATCAGGGTATAAAACAGAGGGTGAATATCATCTTGTTGTTAATAAGTTAGTCTATTTCATTGATCGGCTTGATCAGGCGCGGATTGCCTCGGGAAGCCTGCAGACAAGTGATGAAGTTCAAAAGGCAATTAAGGAATATAGAGCCACTAATCCAGACGTTCATTATACTGATGATAAATATCCTTTTTGGCATAACGTCTCCAACGCTGATGTTATTGGCCCTTTTATTACAAAGAGAAGTGACCGGTTTCCTAATTTCGTTTTCATTATTGTTGAAAGTTTAGGTCGCGATATCAGTGGTCCTAATGCTTGCCGTGGTAATTTTACTCCTTTTGTTGATTCGTTAGCCGTCAAAAGTTTATATTGGCCGAATTTTTTATCTACTTCTGAACGTACATTTGGCGTTTTACCCGCTCTGCTTGGTTCATTGCCTTATGGCAGGGATGGATTTGCTGAGATGGGTGATATGATGCCTGATTTCTTCTCATTACCAAAGATACTGAAAGGATTAGGCTATGAGATGAATTTTTTCTATGGAGGAGATCCTGCTTTTAACAATATGAGCGCCTTTCTTCAACGGAGTGAAGTTAAGATTCCATTGATTAATCAGACAGTCATTGGGAATGAGGCCCCAACTTCTGATTCGCATGCTTTATGGGGATGGAATGATGCTACAATGTTCCAAAAAGCTGTTAGTTTTCTCGGACAGAAAAACATCGATACACCCCGATTAGATGTCTATCTGACGCTTAGTACTCACTCACCTTTTGATATTCCTGATCAGGACTCATGGATTAAAAAAGCTGAAGAGCAGTTGGCATCTGCCAAAATAGATGTGAGATTAAAAGAAGAGTTACTGAATAATATTCATATTCCTGCAGCATTTCTTTACTCAGACAATGCTTTAAGTACATTGATCGATTCATATAAAAATCTCCCAGGTTATGAAAATACAATTTTTATTATTACCGGCGATCACCGAATGGGAGATCTTCCAGGGGTAAGCAGGTTGTCAAATTATAATGTCCCTTTTTTGATCTGGTCGCCAATGCTGAAAACCACCCATACCTTTAAAGGAGTGTCCTCTCATTTGGATGTGACCCCTTCTATTCTTGGTTTTTTAAAGCAGAGCTACAATGCTGTTGTCCCAAGTGAAGGGCATTGGTTAGGTAATGGAATCGATACTTCAACTTCTTATAGGTGCAAAAAGTCCCTTGGTTTCATGTCGAATAGCAGAAGTATTGATCGCTATCTGAATTCTGACACATTGTATGCTAATGATGCTGTTTATCATATTGGGGAGCAATTAACCGAAACAAAAATTGAAGACAAGCAGTTAGTAAAAAGAATGAGTGACCGCATGAATGCATTTGATGAAGTAGGGATATTTGCTTGTGATTTTAATGCTTTGGTACAGGGAAAGGCATTGGCTGGAAGTGGTCGTGTACTTGAATTAAAAAAGATTCACACCGATTTTGAGGGTGGAGTTGATTCATACTTTAAGTCGCAATTGTCAGATGCTATGGCCTTCAGCGGGGTGTCATCATTGTGTCTGAATTCTTCAATGGAATATGGGGGCTTGTTGCAGGGGCTATCCATCAGCGATAATATTAATAGTCTATCGGTTAGTGTGTCTGCTAAAATGTTTATCAAAAATGCGCCTGAAGGAAAGCTCCCTGGCCTTGTCATTTCTGTTATTGGTAGTGATCAGGAGGTTGTGTTTTATAAGTTTCTTCCATTAGCTAAAGCAACTGGGCAGCCGCTTCCGATCGGTGAGTGGACCGATTATTCTTTCTTTTTTAAATATGATTTGGAAAAGCTGCGTAGTCATGGTGGGGGAACGATTAAGGTGTACCTGTGGAATATAAGCAAAGGTGATATGTGGTACGACGATCTTGATATTAACGTAACAGGTGAATAATGGTTCCTGTATGCTGATGTGCACATTCTGTTTTGTATGATAATAGGGCTACCCATAGAAATGATTTTTGCTTGTTCTTGATATAATATATGGCTGGCATGAGAGAGTTTAAATTGTCTAAATTGCCTTGTTTGTTTTGTGCTGATTTTGAGGTCAGATATTTGTATTTAGTAGTTAATGTTTTTAAAAAAGTCATAATTGTTACAAAAATAACAAGGACTCCGGAAGTAAAAGTATTTTAATTGTTGTGTCTTTGCTCACCTCATTAATAATGCTATCTAAAACCTGAACGGAAGTCTCTTCCGTTAAAAACCATGTTAGTTTAGGTTTAGCCGGAAAATAATTCTGCATGAATTCCAGTTGTTCATAATATCCTGAAATAGCAGTTGTCGGCCAGGTATTGATTGTAGTTTGGATATTTGTGGCCATCGTTTCTTTTTCTTCCTCTGTTAGTTGTGAGGGAACGAAATATGGAATGTAATAGCAGGTATAATATCCTGCGCTTTTGAAATTTCCGAGAGAAGAGGCCTGACCTTCAACAATAAAATGCGATTTTTCAACACCAAGTGAGTCCACGATGTGATTAAGCCGGAGCAATGCTGCAAATTGAATGTCTATGGAGAGATTCTTGAAGTCAAGCCAGAACTTTAAATTTTGAAGGTTTGGAATTTGTGATAGATAGTCAGAGAATAGCAATGTGTCAGGTAGTTCGAAATCATGTTTAACGTAAAATTCGTCCTTTGAACTATTGAAATGCACATCAAGCTCCAGTCCCTGAACGAGGTGTTGCAATCTGATTACCTTCTCAACTGTATTGCAACGGTGAGCCCATATTTCAACCTTATGGAGGGGGGCTTTTATTTGTTCTTCATTGTCTTTTGAACAGCTTTGTATGCTTATTATTATCAAAAGGAACAATACAGGTATTGAAGTCAGACGCCGGCCATGCGGTAGCTTCTTTATACTCATGAATTTGATAGCTTATTTTGTGCTATTTATTGAGAAATCCAATGAGAAATTATCAATATATGCAGGCTCTGGACCAATTTTCCATAAGTAAACTTTTAATTCATCATTTGGTAACGACTCCGACAAGTCAGCCGATAATTCTAAAAATCGCCATCCATTATCTTGCGTTTTTACCTGATCTGAAGAAACACTTTTATAATTAAACCGATCACCCTGACCGGTGTGAATTACCAGAATAATTCGATTTTTAGCATTGAAACTTGACGATTTAACCCAGACAGATGCATGTAGATGTCCTGACAGGTTCTCTCCCAATTCGTTCATCTTTGTATTGAGTATACCAACGAATTCAATATTAGTGTTGGTTTTTAACGACCTTTTGCCTTGAAACCCCGTCTCATCTGTAATCCATTTATCAAATTTTGGCTCAGATGACTCAAATCCCAGAAATCTTGAGAGAATAATTGCTTCGTTATTATTATACCTGCGCGAATAGGTAATATAGTTTGATGGCACATTGTTCTTGTCGGCAATTGTTTTTATAAATATGCATACCTCGTATGTATTATTACCCAGAACATTAAATGGCTCTTTTGGTTTTATTATTTTAAGCAGCTTTAATGATTCATCTTTTAAAAGTGTTTCAAGCGGCATGTAGCCTTCATTAGGCCCAAAATGAGCATCCCACACCAGAAGAGCTCCTTCAGGAACGCTGTCAGGCCTTAAAGTCCTGAAGTGAATCATCATTGAACCATCCGCGTCACTGAAAGGATTTTCGTTTAATAAAGTCCCCAGATAGATGTTGTAGTAATATAATTTCTTATTAACAAGCTTGTTAACCTTAATCCAGTTGGCGGTTTCTGTCATTACCCTTTCCTCCTGGCTTTCCTTAATAGGGTATTTGTACACATCATTTGACCTTACAATTAATCCAATTAAGATAATGGCAGGAATAACTGGGGGAATTTTAATTTTCCGGAGGCATTCAGTCAAAAATGAAAAGCCAACGAAACTTAGAATTGCTGTACCAGGAATTACTGCGGCCATCATTCTTATCAACCCGAGAGAATTACCTTTGCCTGCGTACCACGCATAACTATGGGCCGCATAATAGGCAAGCGTACTGCCGAGGATCAGGATCAACATCTCAGTTTCTTTGCTTTTTATGCCTTCCGTTTTAAGCTGACGAAAGAACCTGTACATCAGGAACAGAATGCCGACAAGTGAAAGCACACCTAAGGGTATCCCTTGAATAAAAGGCGTTTTGCTGATGAAATGTAGTAATTCTCCTTTGCCATATATGCCTGATCCTTCAGTTTGATAAGGATTCAAATTTATAAGCCACAAGAAATCACCAAAAACAACCCATCCGATGAAGCTGAACAACAGGTATCCTACCGGCAAAAGAAGAATATATTTGTACTCGCGACGTAGTATGAAGGCTATTATGAAGGGAGGAAAAACAACAAAGGCCTCAAATCGGGCAAAGGGAATAAAACTAATCAGTAAGGCTGCAAGAATATACCGTTTATCAAAAAACGCCCAGATAGCAGCTATCAGCATCAGAGCCATGATAGTCTCCGTAAGAGGTGAGAGTAACAGCAAAAAATAAATTGGTGCCAACAGTACCATGGGGATAACCAACCATGGCTGAGAATAACCAAGCCTCCTGACGGTCAGATATGTCAACCAACCTGATAAGAGTCCTGCCAGGATAGTGTAGAACTTCATAGCCGTAAAACCAAGTAGCGCAAATGGAATACCAAACAAAGAGAATATTGGTCGCCCCCAAATGCTTAAAAGTAATACCGGTTTTTGAAGGGCATATCTTGAAATAATATAGTGCCCAAGCGTATCTGCACCGCCTTCATACCCCTTGCTGATAATTGCAAGGTAACCGGCTGCTATCGCTATAATCGCCAAAAAGAATAAGGCAATGGTATTATTTGAAAAAGTGTATTTTTTGTTGATCATATAGAAATAGGATGTTATTTCTTGGCATTCAAGTACTAATTCTTAATTGTATTTAATATCGTTGGCCACTGGCACTAATCTGGAAGAATTCAGGCGGATTTATTGAATATGGTCGTAGTTGTACTTCTTCTCAAGTTTAGATCATCCCAATAAGAAGGTTCGTTATCTTCTGCCTGCCAGCAGTATATCTTGAAGTCTTCATTCTGAAACTTGTCGTCAACGGTAAATTGAAGTTCAATTTTTCCCCATCCATCTTTTTCCTCTAATGCCGATGAGTTAGCTATGTACACCAGATTTTGCTTTACGCTCGAAAGGACTAGACAAGTTTTTGTGTTGTGGTACTCGTATTTCCATACGCTTATGGTATATTTCTCACCTTTATTCACATCTGTAAGCAGAATTGACAACCCGTATTGATGATTTTTGTCCAGTTTACATGATAGCAATCCGGAGCGTTCAAAATCATTTGATTGAAAACCAGTTGTTTTAAGGTTATTTGTAAATTGAAGGTAATCTTCATTTGAATGTTCTATGTCGCAGTCAATCTGCCAATTACTGTATTCTTGTTTTTTTCTCTTAAACAAATAAAATGCTTCATTTGTCTTGGTGTTAATGTACTCTCTTCGAATAGAATTCTCCATTTTGATATTCATTCCTAATGACTCTGCTTCAAATCTTGATGATTCGGACAAATCGCCAAGATACAGATAGATACTGTCATGCATTGACAAAACGTTGTTAAAATGGTGAGATTTCCCCCGCCAATCGTGAAATTGATTATCCCACGTTAAATAGGTATAGAATGAAGGTGCGACATGATTTAAGAAGGGACGGATTTCGTTTTGTCTTTCCTCACTGCTGTATACGTTGCCATAGGTGGCGGGATAGCCATAAAATGGTGACCCGTAATAAATCGACGCATTAGCAATTGGCAGATGATCGTATTTATTGCCCAAAGCTTTGTAAGTTACTTCTCTGTCTTTCAAGATTGAATCAAATTTCTCAAAAGAAGGCATTACCTCATAATAAAATAGAATTGGGAACAATACTATGGTGGCTAATGCAAATTGGTTTATTATTAGTGACTTGGATCGTTCAAGGAGTAATAATCCTAAGAAAAGTGATGGTACCGCCATGCAATATGCAGGCGATAGATAGTAAAGTTTGAGTTGTTTTGCGATGATCAGAACGGTCAACATGGTTACCATGGAGAAGGTAATAAACGCCCTGAACAACACTGAGTTTCTCTGTTTATTCTTGATCGAAAAAATGGTATATAGCAAGATTCCTACTACGAAAACCAGGAGAAGAGCGATCAAGATTGGATCGCTGTTGAAAATTTCTAACAAATTCTGATTATAAAGATTGGTGTCAACAAAGTTGGCATCGCCCTGTCCATAAGAACCACTGTTCAGGAACAAGTGCAATACCCATCGTGCAAAGTACGAAAACCTGTTAAAAGCAGGTAGTATAAATATGATCAGACTTGCAGCGGAATAAACCACAAATCGGATTTTTTCTTTTGGCGATTTTAAAATTAAAAATGGAATTATAATAAAGGTGGCAAAGGTTACCTTCGTACTGATTGCAAAACCAATGGCGATCGCGTATAATAATGGAAAACTTCTTTTATTTGATGACCCTCCTTTTTCAGTTGCGTAAATATAACAAACTGTAATTATGAAGAATAAAAGAGAAATCATGAGTGAGAAATATTCTGGAATAATTCGGCTCGACAGATTAATGAATATCAATGATATAAAAGGAGTTAGCTCTATAAACAAATCTTTTGAAAACCTTTTAAAAAAGTTCATGGTAAGCAATCCGGTAAAGAATAATGCCAACGCATTTAAGGATATAAATGTATAAGGAATAACATGTATATACACGTTGGGATTCTGGATTACATCCTTATCTATATTACCGTCTCTGAAGAAATGAACAATCTGGATTAAAAATGCAGAAATGTACTGCATAGGAATTCCTGGATGATCTACAAATTGAGGAAAATGGCCATGAAGAATTGATAATCCATTATATAAATAAGCCATTTCCGGGTCCACGCAATTCAGAGAATCGAATGGGATTGTCTCCGTAAATTTTATTCCTAATACAATCAGCAAGATTGGAAGTAGGGATAAAATTATAGTTTTTAAAACTTTTCTCAATTTTTCGAGATTCATAATGATCCCCGGTTTGCACGATTGTGAAAATATTTCTATACTTATTAAGCTTTTCTTAAAAATTCCTTATCAAAAACATTATACTTTAATATACACCAAATCGCCCTAAAGCCGTCTTTTGCCCCGATTTTTTTCCCCTCTTCATAGGTCCTTCCATAATAAGAAATTCCAACCTCATAGATTCTTATTCCGGGGAACCGGGCAATTTTTGCCGTTACTTCAGGTTCAAATCCGAAACGATTCTCTTTAAATGCGATCTTCTTAATATGCTCGGCTCTGAACAACTTGTAACATGTTTCCATGTCGGTCAGGTTCAGATTGGTGAAGGCGTTCGAAAACATGGTGAGAAACTTATTCCCTATGCTGTGCCAGAAAAATAGGATACGGTGCGGATTGCCGCCTATGAACCTGCTTCCATATACCACATCAGCATAGCCTTCAAGAATTGGCTTTAAAAGGGTGCTATACTCTCTTGGGTCGTATTCAAAATCGGCGTCCTGAACAAGGATGAAATCACCGGTCGCTTCATCAAACCCACGGTGTAGCGCAGCACCTTTTCCCATATTGTATGGCTGATTCACCAGATTTATTTTTACCTCCGGATTTTCAAGTATGAAGTTCTCTACTTTCACAGATGTTTCATCCGAGGATGCGTCATTTACAACAATCAACTCTCTTTCGACGCCTGGTGGAAGTGGCGCTTCGCATATTCTGTTTAAAACAGTTTCGATGGTCCTTGCTTCATTATAAGCCGGGATTACAATACTAAGTAATTCCATTTTTTATTATTTTATTCCTCAAAGTACACTCGTTTCACCCGCCTCGAAATACCTGTAAGTACTTCATATGGAATGGTCTGCATGACTGACGCCATGGTGGTTATTTCTTCGGCATTGTTGAATATGGTCACAACATCCCCAACCATAGCTTCAGTAATCAGGGTAATATCCAACGTACACATATCCATACTGATACTTCCTATAATGGAGGCTTTTTTGCCTCTGATTGTTACCTGATACCGCCCATAACCCAGGTTTCGCGAGAGTCCGTCAGCATAACCTATAGGTACAATGGCAATTTTGGTTGGCTTTTGGGCTATATACCGCCGGCTGTAACCTACGCTTTCTCCTGGGTTGACTATCTTAATCTGTGAAATATGACTCTTTAACGTGTTGACGTTTTGAAGATTGTTTTGAATTTCAAAAAAAGGTGAAATTCCATACAACCCAATACCCAGACGTACCATATCGAATTGCGCTTCGGGAAACCTGACAATTCCTGATGAATTTAGAATGTGACGGATAATCGGGTAGCCTAATGTTGCCTGTATTTTATTACTGAACTTTGTAAAAAGGGAAAGCTGGTTATTGGTAAATGAATCTAAATCGGGTTCATCGCTTCCTGCCAGATGAGAAAAAACTGAGGCAACCCGTAACCGGGGATGTTGGGTTTTTATAATGGAGAGCAGTGTGTCTATATCAGTCTCTTCAATGCCAAGCCGGTGCATTCCTGTTTCAAGTTTCAGATGAATCTTTAAGCAGTCATCTGATATCCCATTAGGAATGGTTGTACAGATATCCAAAAGCTGCTGGATGCTGTATATCTCTGGTTCAAGTTGATAGCGTATAAGCGATCCTGCATTAATTCTTTCCGGATTCATCACCATAATGGGAGTCGTGATGCCAGCCTTGCGCAGTTCAAAACCTTCGTCAGCATAAGCTACTGCCAGATAATCAATGCGATGAAATTGGAGTGCATTTGCAATTTCAAAACTCCCGCTCCCATAGGAGAAGGCCTTAACCATAGCAGTAATTTTTACTCCCGGTTTAAGCAGGGATCTGAAATAATTCAGGTTATGGACAATAGCCGAAAGGTTTGTTTCGAGCAAAGTCTCATGGTTTTTTTGCTCGAGGCGGGTCACAATCCTTTCAAAACCAAAACTGCGTGCCCCTTTGATCAGAATGGTCTCGTCGGCAAAGGAACCCGAAGATATCCATTGAAGAAAATCATCTGTGGAATTAAAATAGTCGCATTGCCCCTCAAACAAAGAACGGTATCTCCCAATGGCCGTGCCGATACCTATTAATCGTCTAATATCGCGTGCTTTGAGTAGCCTGGAAATGTCGGCATACAATAGCGCCTCCTCCCGGTCACTTTGGAGGATGTCGCTTAAGATGATGCTCTTACGTTCGTGTTGTTTCTGTTGATTAAGGAATTCGAGCGCTATGGTCAGCGAGTTCAGGTCGTTGCTGTAGCTGTCGTTAATAAGAGAGCAGTTGTTAATCCCTTCCCTGAGTTGAAGCCGCATTTCAATGGCCGGCAAATGAATGAAAGTCTGGTCGATAAGCTCATTGTTATATCCTAGCACTTTCAGCACAGCCATGCAATGCAGGCTGTTTTCGATGGAAGCCTCGTCAGCGAAAGGAATTTTGAATCGGTGAATGTGTCTGCCTCCCTTCGTAAGTTCTTCTTTAAGGCTATATTCTATTTGAGTGTATGACCCTTTAATTTCGATATTTGCAATATTCAGATCGGCGTCAGGTGAATGCCCCCAGGTAAATAATTTAATTTTCTGAAGAACAATATTGGTCTTGATGCAATCCATAATGTCGTTATGATCACTGCAACAGACTAATATTTTTGCCCGGCTGAAGAGGCTTAGTTTTTCTTTAATTTTTTGCGTTTTATCTTTAAAATTGGCAGCATGCGCCTGTCCAATATTAGTTATCAAGCCGATGGTAGGTCTGATGATTTTTTCAAGGTTTACCATCTCACCCGGTTGAGAGATACCTGCTTCAAAAACGCCAATAGTGTGCCCTTCATTAAGTTGCCAAACCGAAAGCGGAACCCCTATCTGGGAATTAAAGCTCTTAGGGCTGCCTGCAACAACTTCATTAACCGATAAGAGTTGCATAAGCCATTCCTTCACTATTGTCTTGCCATTACTGCCGGTAATCCCTATTACCGGAACTGTAAATTTATTACGATGGTATGCAGCCAGTTTCTGTAAGGCCATCAGGGGGTTGTCTGATAACAGAAAAACGAGGGTTTCGTCACTTTGATATGGCATATCAATTTGACTGACAACAAAGGTTCTTACACCATCGGCAATCAACCTGCTGATATAGCGGTGCCCGTCGTTTCGGCCTGTTTTAAGGGCAAAGAAGAGTGTATGATTCCCGTCAGTGACCTGACGGCTGTCGGTAAGCAAATGCTTTATACGGGTTTGATTAGGTAAGTTCCCGACAATAGTGGCTTCAATTGCAGCAGCAATTTCCTGAATGGTATAATCAGGCATCGGCGGAGGTTGTTATTCGTAATCGGTATGATGTGGTTGGGCAACTTTCAATGGATTTCTGGTCAGTTCTCTCCATTCCATTCTATGACGATGGATATCGCAGGCAAGATAGATTGCCTGTCGCATAGAATCGCCTGATGCGCTGTCGGTCCCTGCGATTTCAAAGGCAGTACCATGGGCAGGTGATGTTCTGATAACAGGCAACCCTGCTGTGAAATTAACGCCATTTCCGGCTGCTATTGTCTTAAAAGGGATAAGCCCCTGATCGTGATACATAGCCAATACCCCATCAAATTTCATGAAGTTACCCGATCCAAAGAATCCATCGGCAGGGTAGGGGCCGAAGGCAAGGATGTTACGGGCGGCGGCCTTTCCTATAGCTGGTATAATTATTTCCTCTTCTTCGGAGCCTAAAAGTCCTTTCTCACCTGCATGAGGGTTGAGACCTAATACAGCAATGCGAGGACAAGGGATACCAAAGTCTTGCATCAGTGAGTCATTCATCATTTTTATCTTGTCGAACAATCCCTTTTCGGTGATAGATTCAGATACCTTTTCAAGCGGAATATGGCCTGTGGCCACGCCAATGCGTAAGTTGTTACTAACCATGAACATCAATGGATCACGGGCATTAAACTTTCCTGCCAGATATTCTGTATGACCCGGAAAACGGAAACCTTCGCTCTGGATGTTCTTTTTGCTGATAGGAGCAGTAACTATGACATCTACTGCCCCTGATTTGATGTCGGAGACAGCCTCATTGAGTGCTAGCAATGCCATTTCACCACCCACGAGGGTTTGCTCTCCCAATTCGACTTTAACCTCCTGATCAGTCAGATTGAGTAGGTTGATCTTGTGCTTTAAGGCCTGATCAGCCCTTTTGATGTAATTGAATGGAAGGTCAGCAATAGAAAGCGTTTTTCGATGAAAAGCGGCCACTTTCGAGGTGCCATAGATCACTGGTATGAACAAATCAAGAATTTGTGGGTCTTCCAATGCCTTAAAAATCACTTCATAACCAATTCCATTGGTGTCGCCTTGTGTAATGGCAACTTTTATCGTTGGTGCGGGCAGATTAACGGCCTGTTCACGGTATTCTCTGATGTCTTCGTCTTCGGTCATAAAACTTTGAATAGATGGGGATGCATCTGGCAAAATTAACCTTTTAGTGGTAATAAGCCATATAACATTTTAACCTGAAAGCTGATTTTAAAACAAAAAGTGGTTACCTCGCCTTGAGGTTTTTGGGTAATCGTCTGCCACCCTTTTGATGACACCGTAAAACGCTGCACTGGCAGACAGAATAGTAGCCCA
Organism: Bacteroidetes bacterium GWE2_42_24; assembly: GCA_001768515.1. Classification (GTDB taxonomy): domain Bacteria; phylum Bacteroidota; class Bacteroidia; order Bacteroidales; family TTA-H9; genus GWE2-42-24. The sequence goes on from MEOA01000003.1 coordinate 95,125, forward strand.
CAGGTTCGAGATTATTGTGCCAAAAGTTCTGCCATTCTGGAAAGAATTCGTACGCCGACACCAGTGGCACCAGATCCTCTGTAGCTATCACGCTTGTTGAGAAACACCGGGCCAGCGATATCCATGTGTATGTAAGGGTAATCGGTAAAGTGGGCAAGGAATTTTCCAGCGGTGATGGCTCCACCTTCGGGGCCCCCAATATTCTTGAGGTCGGCGATTTCCGAATTGATCTGTTCATCATATTCTTCCCAGAATGGAAATTCGGCAATTCGTTCACCTGTTTGTTCTCCGGCGAGTTTCATAAACTCCATGAATTGAGCTGCTCTCTGATGCATGGACACGATTCCGTGGCTCCCAATTGCACGGGCGGCAGCACCCGTAAGAGTAGCCATATCAACCACGAGCATAGGGTTATATTGTTTGGCCCAAGCCAAAGCATCGGCTAAGATAAGGCGGCCTTCCGCATCGGTGTTGAGCACCTCAACGGTAGTGCCATCGTACATAGTGATCACATCTCCTGAAGCCATAGCATTCCCGTCCGGACGATTATCGGTTGCAGGGATAAGCACGATGGTGTGTAATGGTATGTTGTTTAATGCAATGGTCTGAAGGGTAGTTGCTACCGCTGCAGCACCTCCCATATCGAGTTTCATATCGTCCATGAAGTTACCTGTCTTGAGATTAAGTCCACCGGTATCATAGGTAATCCCCTTGCCGATCAGAACGAGTGGTTGTTTATTAACCGCACGTTTAGGCTTGAATTCCATGATGATGAACACGGGGGGGTCGACGGAGCCAAGGTTTACTGAAAGAAGTCCCCCCATTCGTAAAGATTCAATCTGTTTTTTATTCAAAACCTCAATTCTGATTTTGCACAGGTTGGCCATTTCAGTTAGCTTTTCTGCTAATTTGATGGTGTTAAGATGATTGACCGGAAGATTCACCAGATCGCGACACTGGTACACTGATTTTACAGTATTGGTTAGTCGGTCTATCTCCATCTGCCCGATAGCCGCGTTTTGCAATATGATTGTTTCGAGTGTGTGTTGCTTTTTGATTTTATCAGTCTTAAATGGAAAAAACTGGTAGGCTCCCAGCATAATCCCTTCGGCAAATGCAAGTGTTTCGTCTTTTAGCAGGTCGACTGAATGTATGATGGTATTTTTAATTTTCAGTTCAAGCGATTTTTGTTGAAGTTTGTCACCGGCTTTGCGGCACTTTTCAATTCGTCGGGATGCATCGGTGTCCTTCGAACAGAAATAGATGGCAGTATACTGATCAAGGTTTATTACCTCAATGAATTCATCGGATTTCGTTTCGGATTTAGAGGCTATGAATTGGATTACATCATTGCTGAAAGATAGTTGCGATGGTTCCCATTCGTTGAGGATGTATATGTTTGCCGTTGAGGGCGGAGGTGACTGAAGTTCTTTTTTCAGATGGATCATGGAACTGATTTTTAATTGTTTTCCGTGGGTTGCCCTGACATTAAGGTACCTTTTAAATACCCGTGCAATGGAAACCTTTTATTGCAAAGTTAGTAATATTACCTTTGTGGCGTTTTATGAAGACTGATACAATTTTAAATCATGCTGTTGCTGGTAAATGGCTTTCAGTTGAAGAGGCAGTCCGTTTATTTTACGAGGTGCCTCTGCCTGGGCTGATGCAGGCAGCGCATACAGTACGAAAGATGATTCATTCAGAGAGTGAGGTGAGTTGGATCATTGACCGGAATGTTAACTACACAAACATTTGCAACTCAGGTTGCAAGTTCTGTAACTTCTTTCGAACAGCACAACATCCTGAAGGGTATATTATTAATTTTAATGATTTGTGTACACGTACCGAAGAAATGTTTCGGGCCGGTGGCCGACAGTTGTTGCTTCAGGGAGGTATGAACCCAAAATTGGGACTTGATTATTTTGTAACGTTGTTCCGTCAATTGAAAAAGCGTTTTCCTTTGCTCAAACTTCATGCCTTGGGTCCCCCTGAGATTGTACACCTCAGTCGTATTGAATCCCTTGCATTCGCTGATACGCTTAAACTATTAATTAATGCTGGCCTTGATTCTCTTCCGGGGGCAGGAGGGGAGATTCTTGCTGACCGTGTAAGGAAGATTGTGTCGCCGGTAAAGTGTTCTGCAGATGAATGGCTGGAGGTAATGCATGAGGCGCATAAACTTGATCTTACTACTACTGCCACCATGATGTTTGGTCATGTTGAGACTATTTCTGAGCGGATGGAACATCTGGTGCGCCTGCGAGAGGTTCAGCGACAAAAACCTGAACAATCAACAGGGTTTATTGCTTTTATACTTTGGCCATTTCAGGACGAATCGACTGTCTTAATCAGATCGACCGGCAAACGGTATAAGACTTCGACAGAAGAATATGTGCGGATGGTTGCAATAAGCCGCCTGATGCTTCCTAACATTAGAAATATTGGTGCTTCCTGGCTGACTGTAGGTGTAGCGGCCGGGCAGGTTAGTCTGTGGGCCGGCGCTAATGATTTTGGCTCGGTTATGATGGAAGAAAACGTTGTCTCAGTTGCAGGCGCCAATCATTCGATGGATGCCAGAGGTATGCAACGGGCGATATCGCAGGCAGGATTCAGGCCTTTGTTACGTGATCAGCAGTTTAATTATTATCCATCTGGTAGTTATGATACTGAAGGATTATAGCCAGTGAGGCTATTCCTCCTGAAGATACCCCTTTAACCCGGTCATGATGATTTCTGTCGCCCCGGTGTTTCTTGCGATGTAGTCCAGACATGCAGCGTGGGCTTGTTGGTAGATATAATTGTCCGACGCCACCTTTTCAAAGATGGAGAGAAAACATGCTATTGATGACACAGGGAAAGCGCCCCTGAGCCTGATGAGGTCAATGGTTTCTCTGAATTTCTGATGGTTTGGGCCAAAAAAGAGGGGTAATCCAAAAGTGGCTGCTTCAAGGATATTATGGGTTCCTACCCCAAATCCACCTCCAATATAAGCGTATTGACCATATCTATAGAGTTGGGAGAGCATACCAACGTTGTCGACGATAAGGACGCGGGCTTCTCTGGCACTGTCAGGATTGGCCTTGCTCAACCTGAGGGCTCCCTTCCCGAATTCTTTTACAAGCTGCTCGATTCTTTGTTGATCTACTTCATGAGGGGCGATCAATAATCGCAGGTTGATGGGAGGCTTCTTCATCAGTGCCACGATTAACTCTTCATCTGGCGGCCATGTTGAGCCGGCAATAAGCACTTGGTTCCCGGAAGCAAAAGCCTCAATAACCGGATGTGAAAATTCCTGAGCGGCTACTTCTTTTACTCTGTCAAAACGGGTATCGCCGCTTACCACCACTTGGGTTATACCATTGCGACGGAGTAATTCACCCGACGATTCATTTTGGACGTAAAAACGGTTGATGGCAATTAGTTGTTTCAGGAACCAAAAGCCATACCATCCAAAAAAATGATGTCCCGGCCTGAAAATAGCCGAGATGATGATAATAGGGATATTGTTATGCCGTAACTCCTTCATGAAGTTGAACCAGAATTCATACTTGATAAAAATGGCCACGGCAGGTTTTGCTGCTGCTATAAATTCACGTGCATTGGCAGGCGTGTCTGCCGGAAGGTAGAACACATAATCAGCACCGGTGTAATTCTTTCTCACTTCATAACCTGATGGCGAGAAGAAGGTCAATAGTATTTTGTAGGCAGGATGCTGTTTGCGAATTGCTTCGATGACCGGGCGTCCCTGTTCAAACTCACCAAGGGAGGCGCAATGAACCCATACCACGCGTTGCTGGTTGGTCTTCATGGCTTCCTGAATCCGTTGGATGATTTTATGACGCCCCTCAACCCAGAGGCGGGCTTTGGGGTTAAAGTGCGAGGCAACTCTTACGGCAGCGGTATAACCATTGATGGTCAGGTTGTATAGCAGCATGATGAGGTGCAGCGATCAATAAAAATAATACTCTTTGGGTGCGCGGCCATATAATGGTATGATCCAGCCTATTTTAAATCCTGTAAGCAAATCAGATCGTGACTGATTGTCCGCCTTCATCAGGTCAAAATCGTAATCGCGTAATGATTTGGTCCATGCCTGGCTTAATTCGAATCCTATCATGAAGTTAAACAGTCGGTGGTTGCTCAGGTACAAATACCCGATATTTAGATTAACGGCAGGCCCTGCTGTCAGTCGGTCATAGCCTTTTCTGTAATCCCCGTCTAGTTGGGGGGCAGAGTTATCAAGATTGGAAATGGAAATGTTGTGACTCAGATAGCCTGCGCCCAGTGTAAAGAACAGACCAGAATTGGGATTTGGGGAGAGCACCGGAAACAGTTTTCCGACCTTGCCCCATGCAGAAAAACCACGCTGTGTTATGCCAATAATGGAACCCTCACCATTACCGTCGATGATGAAATCGTTGGAAGTCATGATGTTTTTAAACAATGAGTCTGCAATTTTTACATCATCACCAAAGAAGAAGTTGGCTTCGACCCCAAAGAGCCAGTTTCTGCTTGTTTTATAGAGGTAGCCCGGACCTACGCTGAAGCTGATACCGTAGCGATCGGCCATGTCGCCGCCTGGGAATTGCAGCCCTACGGCCGCATAGATGAGTGAAGACGAAATCACTGAGTCTTGAACACTTACCTGAGCTTTGATGCCAGGCGTGACCCAGATAATCAGACTACTTATTGCAACAATAATGTAAAGTTTCTTCATCGACTGGTGATAGGTTTTACGTCGTAAAGTGACAATTCCTTATTTGAACGCAAAGTTAGGCTTTTCAGTATGATTTAAGCGATGAAAAGTTTTTACTGTATGCGAATGCGATAATGGTTACGTTATCTGCTTGCATTTTTATTCCATATCTTTGCGCTTTCGTGCAAATTGTCTTAATAGTCTTAGTATAAAGATATTTTTATGAAGAAAATTCAAATGGTTGACCTCAAAGGTCAATATGAAAAAATCAAAGAGGAAGTTGATCGCGGTATTCATCAGGTAATTGATTCAACGCAGTTTGTCAACGGACAAGCCGTTAAAGATTTTCAGTCTGATCTGGAAAAATACCTTGGTGCAAAACATGTAATCCCCTGTGCCAACGGTACTGATGCCCTTCAGGTAGCCATGATGAGTCTTGGTCTTAAGCCTGGTGATGAGGTGATTACCTCCGATTTTACTTTTGTAGCTACTGTAGAAGTGATTGCCTTATTGGGCCTTACACCTGTGCTTGTGGATGTTGATCCCGATACTTTCAATATCGATCCTGTTGCCATCGAGCGTGCTCTTACACCCAAAACAAAAGCCATCGTTCCGGTTCATCTGTTTGGACAATCGGCCGATATGGATGCAATCATGAAGATAGCCAAACGGCACAACCTCTTTGTAATCGAGGATAATTGTCAGGCCATCGGTTCTGATTACACTTCAGAGGAAGGATGGACCAGAAAAACAGGTACTATTGGTCATTTGGGATGCACCTCCTTCTTCCCAAGTAAAAACCTTGGCTGTTATGGTGACGGTGGAGCCATTTTTACTAACGATGACGAACTTGCCCACCAGCTTCGCGGAGTAGTGAACCACGGGATGTTTGTCCGATATTATCATGATTACGTCGGAGTTAATTCGCGTCTCGACAGCATTCAGGCTGCCGTGTTGAATGCTAAGTTGCCTCACCTTGATGATTACTGTGCTGCCCGACGGAATGCTGCCGATTTCTACGATAAAGCTTTTGCTAACCATCCCAACCTCATTATTCCTAAGCGGGCTGAGAAATCCACCCACGTGTTCCATCAGTATACCCTCCGGTGTAAAGGAATTGACCGTACCGCTCTGATCGATTTCCTGGGAAAACACGATATTCCTGCCATGATCTATTATCCGGTACCGCTCCATATGCAGAAAGCATACATCGATCCCCGCTATAAGGAAGGTGATTTCCCTGTAACTGAAGCTTTGTCGCTCACTGTATTCTCGTTGCCGATGCATACTGAACTTGATGAGCAGCAACTCCTTCATATTACTTCAAAGGTGCTCGAATTTTTAGGCTAAGTTCTGATGGAAAGAGATTTTTTTGCTCACGAAACGGCTATCATCGATGATGGATGCCGGATTGCTAAAGGCGTTAAAATATGGCATTTCTCGCACATTATGTCAGATTGTGAGATTGGCGAGGGATGTAACATTGGGCAGAATGTGGTGATATCACCAGGTGTTATACTTGGTAAAAACGTAAAGATTCAGAACAATGTTTCGATCTATACCGGGGTGATTTGTGAAGACGATGTCTTCCTCGGACCATCTATGGTGTTTACTAATGTGATCAATCCACGCAGCGCTGTGAACCGTAAATCTGAATATGCCCATACAATCGTGAAGCGGGGTGTTAGCATAGGTGCCAATGCAACGATTGTTTGTGGTCACGATATTGGAGAATTCGCATTTATAGGGGCTGGTGCCGTGGTCACCAAAGATGTACCGGCCTATGCCCTTTTTGTTGGAAATCCTGCCCGACAGACTGGTTGGATGAGCGAGTATGGTCACAAGCTGAAATTTAACGCTGAAGGACTGGCCGTATGCCCCGAAAGTCTTGAGAAGTATAAACTCGAAGGCGGAAAGGTCGCGAAGATTTTGGAATAACGCCAACCCTGCATGGATAAGATAGTATTGAACTTTGGTCTTACAGGTGCAGCGGGGTATATTGCCCCGCGCCACATGAAGGCCATCAAAGAGACAGGACATGCGCTCGTTGCTGCACTCGATCGAAACGACAGCGTAGGAATCATCGATAGCTATTTTCCAATGGCCGATTATTTTCTGGAGACTGAAAGATTTGATCGCCACCTTGATAAATTGCGGCGTCTGGAAGATCGGAAAATTGACTATGTAAGTATCTGTACTCCTAACTACCTGCACGATGCCCACATTAGGCTGGCATTGCGAAATCAGGCGCATGCCATCTGTGAAAAGCCTATCGTATTAAATCCTTGGAATATTGATGCCCTGCAGGATATTGAACGCGAGACCGGTAAGAAAATCTATAACGTTCTTCAACTTCGCCTGCATCCATCCATCATTGCCCTACGCCAAAAAGTACGCTCAGCCCCGGCTGATAACATTTTTGACATAGACCTGTCATACATAACTTCACGGGGGAAATGGTATTTCTCGTCGTGGAAAGGCAATGTTGAGAAGTCGGGGGGAGTAGCTACCAACATAGGGGTTCATTTCTTCGATATGCTTATCTGGATTTTCGGGAATCTGAAAACTGCGGTGGTTCATCATTCATCGGCCGATACCGTGGCTGGCAACATGGAACTCGAACGTGCCCATGTACGGTGGTTTCTGAGTATTAATGATGCCTATCTGCCCAAAGCAATTCAGGCCAAAGGACAGCGAACCTACAGGTCAATCACCGTTGAGCAGGAAGAGGTTGAATTCAGTGGTGGCTTCACCGACCTGCATACGCTCACTTATCAGGATATTCTGGCAGGAGGGGGCTATGGACTCGATGATGCGCGGCGCAGCATAGAGTTGGTATACAACATCAGGCATGCTACCCCTGTGGGTCTGAATGGTGAATTTCACCCCTTTCTGTTGCAGGTGAAGTAATCCCTTCTTTGGATCTGATATCTGACTCCCGCGAATGCCAATTCGCGGGACTTTTTTCGTATTTACATTTATTTATCAATAAAGAATATTAGTTAACCGCGCTTTTCTATCTTTACATCTTCAATGGTACCAGTCGGCGAAGCAGGGGACTTGTAGCCTGCATGGATACTTTAGTTTAGTGAAGATCATTTGAAAATAAACAATTAATCTAATATGAAAATTTTGGTTACCGGCGGTGCCGGTTATATAGGTTCGCATACAGTGGTTGAACTGCAGAAGCAGGGACATCAGGTGGTTATTGTCGACAATTTATCCAATTCAAGTGCTGATGTGATTGATAATATTGTTAAGATTAGTGGTGTCGCACCGGTCTTTGAAAAGTTTGATCTGACTGATCAGGCTTTGACAGCCGATTTCTTTAAACGCCACAGCAACATTGATGGTATTATACATTTTGCCGCATTCAAGGCCGTTGGCGAGTCGGTGGCCAACCCGCTGATGTACTACCGCAACAACATTCAGTCGCTGATTAACATCCTCGAAGGGATGAAAGTCAACAAAATTCCATATCTGGTGTTTTCGAGTTCTTGTACCGTGTATGGACAGCCTGATGAACTTCCTGTAAAGGAAACTTCCCCCATTAAAGAGGCTTTCTCTCCTTATGGTTTCACCAAACAAGTCAGCGAAGCCATTATTCGTGACAGCGTAGTCGCGTACCCGGGTATTAAAGCCATCGCCCTGCGTTACTTCAACCCGATTGGCGCTCATGACTCGGCTCTTATTGGGGAACTGCCGCTGGGAGTCCCAAATAATTTACTCCCATTTATTACTCAGACTGCAATTGGTATCAGGCAGGAATTGAATGTTTTCGGAAGCGATTACAATACACCCGACGGAACTGCTGTTCGAGATTATATCCACGTTGTTGATCTTGCGCAAGCTCACGTGATTGCTGTTGACAGGATGATAAGCAGAAAGTCGAAAGCACCCATGGAAGTATTTAACCTCGGAACCGGTAATGGCCTCACTGTACTGGAGGTGATCAATTCTTTTGAGCGTGTGTCGGGAGTGAAGCTTAACTACCGGCTGGTAGAACGCAGACCCGGTGATGTTGAAAAGGTATGGGCCGATACTGCCTATGCGAATGAAGAACTTGGCTGGAAAGCCAAAAAAGCTGTCGATGAAATGACCCTGTCTGCTTGGAAGTGGGAACTGGCTTTGGCTGACAGAAAAAAATAAAATTTAAAAATGAAGCATTTATTATCGTTTTTGATCTTAATAGCTGCCCTGTCTGTTCAGGCGCAGGACACACTGACTGTTGTGCAGTACAACCTGCTAAACTATGGTAACATAACGGGGTTTTGTTCTGCCAGTGTTAATAGCGTAGATGCGAAAGATAATTACCTCATCAGGATTACTGATTATCTTGAACCCGATATTTTTTCGGTCAACGAGATGGGTAAGTCTGTGGAATTTCACGACAGGATACTGAACAACGTTTTTAACCGGGATGGTTTGACAAGGTATGCACGCATCAGTGTTCCGAACATTGCAAACTCTGAGATTGTCAATATGATATACTACAATACAGATAAGGTTCGGTTCCATTCATTGGCTGTTGCTCAATCGGTTACCCGTGACATAGATGTTGTAAAGTTTTATTATAACAGCAGTTCTCTCAGTCAGGGTGATACTGTTTTCCTGCATTGCATTGTAGCACATCTGAAAGCCGGCGAAGGAAGTTCGAATGTATTGGCGCGAACTACGATGGTGCTAAATACCATGAATTTTCTGCAATCTGGTTATCAACCAGGCAATTTTCTTGTCATGGGTGACTTTAACCTCTATTCACCTACTGAAGGTGCTTTTATTGCCTTAACGCAAGCATACGCCCCAACCTGGGTTTTTAACGATCCGGCCGACAGGGTGGGGGAATGGCATTCAAACTCATCATTTTCTGACGTTCATACTCAGTCGACTCATACTACAGGAGGCTGTGCGGCATCGGGAGGGATGGACGATCGTTTCGACTTTATTCTGGCTTCAACGGCAGTGATGGAAGGAACTCATTGTATGAAGTATGTCCCGGGAACATACATGGCGCTTGGCCAGGATGGTAATCATTATAATAAGGCGCTTACCGATGCTCCCGCCCTTTCGCTTGAAAATGAACTTGTGCAGGCGCTTTACAGCAACTCCGATCACTTGCCTGTAGTGATGAAACTGGAGGTCGATGAGTCGATGGCTGTTCCTGAATCTACCGCCATTGAATCGTTACATGTAGTCAATCCTGCCGATGATCAGGTGAAGATGATGTGCCGACTGGTACGCCAAAGTGTATTGGATGTGAAACTATACAACATGATGGGGGCACTGGTTACAACTCATCGGTTCGATGTTCCGTCCGGCTCCTCTGTGCTTAGCCTTTCGGTCGGACAGCTTCCCCAGGGGATTTACCTCATCTCATTAACCGAAGAGAATGGTCATAAACTTACCCGTAAAGTATTTGTTAAATAGTCAATTGAACCAATTATTTCTGCGCTATGAAAAATATTCTGATTACCGGAGGAGCCGGATTTATCGGTTCGCATGTCGTAAGGCTCTTCGTGAATAAGTATCCCGGGTGTCATATCTTTAACCTCGACAAACTTACCTATGCAGGAAATCTGGCAAACCTGAAGGATATTGAAAATAATCCCAATTATACTTTCGTAAAGGGGGATATTGTCGATGGCTCTTTCGTTCAACAGTTGTTTGCCGAACACAGATTCGAGGGGGTGATTCACCTTGCAGCAGAGTCGCATGTAGATCGTAGCATTGCCAATCCGCTTGAGTTCGTGATGACCAATGTGGTTGGAACGGTCAACCTTTTAAATGCAGCCCGTCATCTGTGGAATGGAAACTTCGAGGGACGACGCTTTTATCATATAAGTACCGATGAGGTCTATGGCACATTAGGCGATACAGGGTTCTTCACTGAGGAGACAGCTTATGATCCCCACAGTCCATACTCAGCCTCAAAGGCAGGTAGTGATCACTTCGTAAGGGCTTACCACGATACATACGGGTTGCCTGTCGTGGTGTCTAACTGTTCTAATAACTATGGTTCTTACCAATTCCCCGAAAAGCTCATTCCACTTTTTATCAATAACATCCGGAATAAGAAACCGTTGCCTGTATATGGTAAGGGTGAGAATATCCGTGATTGGCTCTGGGTAGAAGATCATGCCCGTGCTATCGATGTTATCTTTCATCAGGGTGTTACAGGCGACACCTATAATATTGGCGGGCATAATGAATGGAAGAACATCGATCTTATCAAAGTAATGTGCAGCGTGATGGATAGCAAGTTAGGACGAGCCAAAGGTGAAAGTGAATTGTTGATTACTTATGTGAAAGACCGCGCAGGGCATGATTTGCGTTATGCAATCGACTCAACCAAGCTTCAACGTGAGCTTGGCTGGAAGCCTTCACTGCAATTTGAAGAGGGGATTGAGAAGACCATTGATTGGTATCTTACCAATGAAGAGTGGCTCGGCAACGTTACTTCAGGTGATTACCTGAAGTATTATGAGTCGCAGTATATAAAACGGTGATGATTCAGCCCGCTGGCATGGGCTTTCCCATTATATTATATCCAATATAAAAAAACCCGCTATCGCATCTCTGCGTGGCGGGTTTAACATGGAGTAAGACAGATTATCTGCTGATAATCAATTTTCGCGTGATCTGATCGTTGTTTGGTTGTATTAAGCGCACCAGATAAAGACCATCAGGAAGTGTCGCGGGCAAATTGACCCGATATTCTCCCGTTGGACTGGATGGTATCGATTTCTTTAAAACTAATTGACCAGTCAGGTCGCAGAGCAGGAGCTCGGCTTTGTGGCCATTATATCTGATGCAAAGATTGTTATTAACAGGGTTAGGACTGAGCATAAAAATATTTCTGTCGTGGTTGATAATCCTTGTATAATCTGCACATATTAGCGGAGTAGGATCGGAAGGGGTTATATAAATCCACGCGTTTGACTCAGTTGTAACAGTATAGCAATACATCCATGGTTGGCTTATGCTATTGTAAAGTGTTGTATCGGTTGTGTATAGCGACGTAATGGAATCTCCGTTCAGGTAACGGATGATATGAAATTTACGTTGACTGTTGAATGATTGATATTCAGTGGCAGACCATGTGAGGCGATTGCCATTGTTCTCCTGGTACACCTGCAAATTGGTTGCCGGATATAGGTGTTCGAAATAAAATATGTTGTCAAGTTGCCATTCCGCGGTCAGGTGTCCTATAGCGCCGACAGATGTCCATCGAAGTCGCTCACATATTTGATCAATTATTGGGTAGGCGAAAGTATAATGTTTCCAGGATGTATCAGTTGAGGATACGATATCGGAGATGAAGAAAGCCACTTCATTACGATCGATCACCGATAACCGGAAGGTGTCCTGTGAAGCTGTTGTTTGCCGGCATTTCAGATCGAAGGAAACAACGAGTTCACTACACATTGGAAGAAAGGTAAGCATGTAGAAGTTGGTAAGAGTAACATCGGCGGCATCTTCTGAAATAGTTGAGCCAAATCGACAATAGCAGTTTGTACTGCCCGGATTGGTTGTTATCTGAAGTAATTCCGGGGAGGGGCTGCTTAAATACCAGTGGTTGTACGAAAAGTTGCAGCTTTCCCAATTTTCGGTGTGAGGTAAAGGGGCAACGCTAAATTGTATATTAACTATTACATGATTCGAAGTGTCAGATTCAACGAAATTGCCAGGTGAGACTAAATAAACTGTGGTGAGCCAATACTCGTATAGGCCGCAATTGACTGTCATGTCGTAATAAAAAGTAGTGGATGGTTCAATGCTGTCGAGCAATTCATTGTCTTTGAATATCTTGATGCCTACAGGAATGGGGTCGCCCGGATTTGATTCAGGCATCTCCCATTGTAAATAGCAACAATCCTGAATCGCTGTGCAATGAATATTCGTTGGAGGTAAAGGAATAAACCTTACCGGTTGTGCCGAGACACCTCCATTCAGGAGCAGGAAGATTATGAAGAGTGACAGAAAAAATAAAACTCGGCTGGATCTCATAACCGACTTCGATTATTGGATTTGATATATGCCAGACTCGCAAATTTATCGGAGGTTGCCTGAAAAAATGAATAAAGTTTAAAAGTCACACAAATAACAATGGGTAATTTCTTCGTATTTGTTCACTACTTGTTATTTGTGAATACGTTTTGTTGAGATGTTTTTTTTGAATTTGCTGATTCTATAATATAAAACCTGATAGCCGAAGCCAACGGTCAATGTTAAAGTCAACATGACCCGATAATATGTCTGATTCTTCCGGATTTTGTTTTTAGCAGGGTGTTTTAATCAACTCAAAGTATAGCAGATTGGTCATCAGGTTTCTTATGACAGGATGAATTTATTTTGCTCTGATAGTTCCATCACAGAAGCCCATAAGGATGTCCGGATTTGATTACCGGATTCTTTATCAACATAGAAGACAAGGTACTAACTTGATAGAATAGATTTCCTGATCCGTAAAAATCAGCCGATAAATACATTTTAGTGAAGGAGTAAAAATCACACAGTCGATTGAATCCTCACAAATTTCATTTTGCATCGCGAAGATCATATCCCAGTTTTAAACAGTTTCGCTACCGGTATGCAAAACATTTAATAATGTTGCTGAGAATCTGTGAAAAAGAATACCATTTTTTAAGTTTAACCGTAGATCGACCGTAGATCGACCGTAGATCAACCGTAGATTCAACGTCGATTTACCGTACGGCTAGGGTCGATTCACGGTTGATTTCCGCTTGGTTTTGGGTGTATATTCTTTTAAAAGCATACTTGAATGATACAAAAACCATACCAGTGCCGGTTTTCTTTTTTTTGATGGAGAAAAGAGAGATGTTTTTTTATCTGGCAATGCCTTCATGAAAGATCAATGTGAATAGCCATTGCAAAAGTGAATAGTGACCTGATTCTGATGGTTGTCGTGATAGGAATCTTGATAACCGGCCAGTTGGGTGCTGAACAGTTACTAATTATCTGTAGCCGGAATTTTACATTTTGTTTGTGTGTTTAGTAAAAAAAAGCCAACCGCAGACTTCTAAACAAGCCATGTTAATGACAGACGGCCATAGCTGACCGGGGTGTTTCTTTTCTCTGATACTGGTCAGCATTGCAGCACGCAACGTCGTTTACGACGTTGCGTGCTGCAATATCAACCGTTAAACCAGGGTGATAATTCAGGGATGTAAAATAATTAGATGTCTGATTGCCTGTAACTAATCCAATCGGAGTAATAACCAGAATTCCGAAATCATTGATTCAGGTTGTTATTTCTTCTCTTCACGACCTTGCCCATCGCCACACTTCTGCAAAGGAGGGCTCTTTTCCGGTGATCAGTACCGTGGTGCGGAAGATGAGGGTGGCCGCTTTACGCATCAGCCAGATGGCAGCTAAAAGGATCAGCAGAGAGGTTATGACTTCCCAGGTTTGAACATTACCCAAGACCATCCTGGCTGGCATGACAGATCCACTGGTAAGAGGGAAAAGCGACAGGAACTGCATAAATCCGGTATCAGGATCACCCAATGCCAGAAAGCCAGTCATGGCTGGCAACAGGGGAAGCATCAGCAGACCGTTTTTCGAGGAGTTGTTTGGATCAGTTATCATGCTTGATATGGCTGCCAGGAAGGCATTCCACATCACGATGCTCAGCAATGCAAACAATAGAAACAGGAAAGCCGATGGAAGGTGAATCATTCCAAAAACCGCTGCAAATCCTTTTCCTGTCAATTGCATAAAGAGACTGAATCCAAGCACGGTGAGGATACCGTAAACGGTTATTGAGGTGATACCTGTAAGCGAAATTCCCAGTATTTTGCCATCCATCCATATTCCCGGCTTTACGGCTGAGATAATCTGCTCGGTGATTCGTTGTTGCTTCTCACCCGAGATAGCTGTAAACTGATAGGCAAAGCTCAGAAAAATGCCCATCAGGATGAAGATAATGAACACCATAGCGGTAATCTTGCCTGCCCGGTCAGGGGTCTCGCGCAGGTAGACACGTTCGAGGGTGCCTTGTGTAGTAACCTGCTCGTAGAGTTCGGTGGTAATGCCGGTGGCATTGATTACCCATGCATTGTGTTGTTTTTTCAGGTCGGATTCTATTTCGCTGATCCATTTGCGCGGGGCGGGGGTTATTATCTTCCATCTGTCGCCCGAAAGGATAACCAATACTCCTTCGAGTTGCTCCTGGCTAAGTTGCTTGCAGGCGGTCAGGGTATCGGTCATAAGTGAGGCTTTCCGGAGCATATCGGTACCGGGATTCCAGACTAATCCTGCTGGTTTTATCACGGCAATGCGAGGCAGTTCATCGGGTTGTTTCATGGCCGTTGTGGTAACGAGGTAACTGATAACTCCTACTACGATCATCACCGCCATTCCGATGAGTTCATTACGGATTTTATAGAATCTGGTGAATTCCCAGCGGGCTACGATCCATGTGAGTTTGAGGTCTTCCTTGGGGTTGTTCATTGGCTGGTGTGTTTTGTATTTGTTGCTGCGAGTGTCAGTTGAAGGTAGATGTCGTGAAGATCGGTGCGGCTGCTCCTCACCGAAACGATTGCCGACAGGCTTGCCAGACGGCTCATCATCTGGTTGAGAGATGTCATCCGGTCAAATTCAATGATGGTTTCACCGTCTTCCGTCATGATTGTGCGGGTTACTCCATCGGTAGCTTCCAGTATTGACTGATCGGGTTGTTCGGCAAATCTCACCATGAGTTTACCTTCGGTGGCCGATCGTTGACGAATTTCTGGCAGTGTTCCGCAGAACAGGCTCTTTCCCTGATTCATCAGCAGGATGCGGTCGGCCAGTTTCTCCACCAGTGCCATTTGATGTGAACTCAGGAGGATGGTCGTCCCCTGCTGTTTTAATTCCCTGATGGTGTCAATAAACTTCTCCTGATTGATGGGGTCGAGACCCGAGAAAGGTTCATCGAGAATGGCAAAGCGTGGTTGATGGATGATGGCTGAGATGAACTGGATTTTTTGTTGGTTTCCTTTTGAAAGAGTCAAGAGTTTGTCATTGGCACGATCGGTCAGTTCAGCCCTTTTCAGCCAATCGATGGCTGAACGCCGGGCATCGGCTGTGGTCATTCCGCGTAGCTGTCCGAAATAGGTGAGCGTACGAAGAATGGGGAGATCGGGATAAAGCCCTCTGTCTTCAGGAAGGTAACCTACCAGCGTGCGGACGTTGCCATCAAGGTTAAATCTGATGGTTCCTGAATCAGGCCTGATGATGTCGAGCAACATGCGAAGTGTTGTGCTTTTGCCCGCTCCATTGGGACCAAGGAGCGCGAAGATTTCTCCTCTGTTGATGGAAAAGCTTAGTCCGTCAACTGCTTTTGTGCGTGAAAACTGTTTGCGAAGGTCTTCGACCTGTAGGATTGGGTTATCTGACATGATACACTGATTGATTTTTGAAATGTCGGACGGTAACTGTGGCTGGTTTTGTCAGCGCGATGATATGATTTATTTCAGTTGACCGTAGAATTCCTTCAGGAATGCTTTCCTTTCGGGGGGTAAAAGGTGCCATCTGATTCCCTTGATGGCTCCATCGATGGCCATAAGCTTGCAGAGGCAGGCGTCGGGATGAATGGTTTTAATACGCAGGAAGGCTGCTTCAGTACCAGTTTCCTGCAACTGTTGGCCGGTGTTGATGCCTGCTTCACGGAGCTGTCTTGCTGTCTGAGTGCCTATGTTGGGAAGTGATTGTAGCGCGAGAGGTTGTTTTGATGGTGACATATTTTTCTTTATTCTGATAAAGGGAGTCAAAATCTAATCTACAGTAATGATTTTTGTCATCAGATCATTGGGCGATTTTCAGGGTGTCAATTTTTAAATGATCCCGTAGTTGAAGACTATCAGCAAGGGGTTTGTCAAGGTTGGTGAGGTTGTACTTTTTGATGATGTTGTTAACCCTTGCCACCCATTTTGCAGAGGCCGCATAGCCTGAACGCTTCAACGCTTTTAGCCATATAAGCGGATCGGGATTGCCTTTGAGGTCTTTGTAAAACTTTTTATTTGTTATTAGTGCAGCAAAATGGAAGAAAGAGGCTTCATCAGTTTCAAATTCAAGGTGTTTAAAAGCATACCCTGATTTTGTTTTCGAGGAGGGCGCCTTCCCTTTCATCCCGAAATGGTTGCATTGTTCACGACTTAGCCGGCTTGTTCCTGCTCCGCTTTCGTGGATGGCTAATCCCAGCAAAAGGCTGGCAGGAAACTGGTGCTTAAGCATAATCGAAACCGCCAGAGAATCATACCTGTGGATATAGCTATCCACGTCGCGTTGAGCGACTGCGAACATGGCCGAACAGAACAGCAGAGTTAACAGTATGAGACGGAATGGAGTCATAGCAGAGGCCAAAGATACTATCATTTATTCATATAGTTCAATCTCTGCACATAGCAACCTGTCATAAGTCTTTCAGGTGGAAAGTGTTCCCGGGTTATTCAGAACAGTTGTTTTACTTCCTCACGCAAGGCATTTAGGGCTTGTTCTGTGCTACTGACTGCAAGATTATTTTGTACTTCAATAATCTTTACCATTAATTCTGTGGCCGGGGCTTCGGGTACGAGACCCGAAGAGGCTTGCTTGATGAGGGCGATGGCTTCTTCGCGGGCAATCCTTATAAGATGCCATACCTCGGCACTTACGAATAGCTGCTGGGTGATGTTGTGCTCAAATTCATCGCGGACAGACTGCAACATCCCGATTTCAAGCTGGTTAACATTTTGCGATGAGTCGCCGCAACGCATCAACACCGAAGTCAGGTTTATCCGTTCGAGCATCAGCACCAGTCTTTCACAGGCCTGCAGTCTGAGTGGCAGCGTTGCTTTACTGTTTTCAGTTTGACTTGCCGCGTTGGCCTTCCTGGCTTCTACATCGAGCCATGCCTTCAGGGCGCTTGCGGTTTGCAAGGCAACCTTGGCATTGATCTCAATTGCCGGATCAGGTTTCGCGATCTGACTGATCAGCCGGGTTGACATCATGTGGAGTAACCAAACTGCAGTAGCCAGTACCAGCAGGGCTGGAATGGTTAATAAAATGATTTCAAGGAGAGTTGACATAGCAGGTGTCGTTTTTGGTTTTTTAATTATAGTTTTTTATTAAGAAACTGGTATGCCTTGGTGCAGATACCAGCGGCATTGAGTCCATATATTGTAATGAGTTCTTCGGGTCGTCCCGATTCACCGAAATGATCGTTCATCCCCACCATACCCACGGGAACAGGATGGTGCCGTGTCACAATTTCAGCCACGGTGCTTCCCAGTCCACCGATGATTTGGTGTTCCTCTGCAGTGATAATCAGTCCAGTTTCGCTTGCCGCTTTTACAATGATCTCTTCGTCAACCGGTTTAATGGTGTGCAGGTTAATAACTCGGGCGCTGATGCCATCTGCTGCAAGCTTTTCTGCTGCCAGCAGTGATTCCCATACCAGGTGGCCGGTGGCAATGATGGTGAGATCGTTTCCGCTTCTCAGCATCTCCCCTTTACCGATCGTGAACAGTTGATCGGGTGAGGAGAAGTCGGGCACAGGTTCACGTCCGAAACGGAGATAGACCGGGCCCTTGACTTGCTCAATGGCGGCGATGGTGGCCAACCGCGTTTGAGTGGCATCACAGGGAGAGATGACGGTCATGTTGGGCAATACCCTCATGACCGCAATGTCCTCCAACGCCTGATGGGTTGCTCCGTCAGGCCCGACACTGATACCCGCGTGGGCTCCCCCTATCACCACGCGGAGGTTGTTGTAACATAGTGAAATTCGGATATGATCGGCCGTTCTGAGTGCTGCAAACACTCCGTAGGTGCTAAAGACCGGGATCTTTCCTGCCAGAGCCATCCCTGCTGCTACACCGATACAATTTTGTTCGGCGATACCCATGGAGAAAAATCTTTCGGGAAATGCTTCGGCAAAGAAGTTCATCCCTACTGATGTGGTAATATCAGCCCCCAGACCTATTACATTATGGTTATGCCGGCCTGCCTCAACCAATCCTTCACCGAATCCGGTTTTCCCGGCCTTGTATTGAATTGCCTTCATCATGATCTATGATTTAATTCATCGATAAACATCATGGCTTCTTCTTTCGAAGGAGCCTTTCCGTGCCAGCGGAAGTTTCCTTCAATCGACCTGATGCCACATCCCATGATGGTGTGCGCGATGATAACGGTGGGTTTTCCGGGGACAATCACCGAGTTGTCAGTAGCGTCCAATAATTCATCGACGGAGTTGCCATTACATTCCATTACATTCCAGCCAAAACTTTTCCATTTATCGGCCAACGGTTCCAGAGCCATGACTGATTCTGTCGGGCCATCTATCTGAAGGTTGTTTCTGTCGACAATTACGGTGAGGTTATCGAGTTTGTGATGCGCAGCCGCCATAGCTGCTTCCCAGACAGATCCTTCCTGTAATTCTCCGTCACCACAGATACACCATGTGTGCCAACGGGCCGCATCGGATTTTGCCGCGAGTGCCATTCCCACAGCTACCGAGATTCCCTGACCTAGTGATCCTGCCGATAACTCCAGTCCTGGTAACCCATGATCTCTTCCCGGGTGGCCCTGTAAACGACTATCCAGTTTGCGGAGAGTTGCCAGTTCTGTACGATCAAAGTATCCTGCATTAGCGAGTGCAGCGTACAGTACCGGAGCCACATGCCCTATGCTCAGGATAAGCCTGTCACGCTGCGGCCATGAAGGTTCAGCGGGTTTGCAGGTCAATCTGTAAAAATAGAGCACCGTGAAGACATCAGCAAGGCCCAGCGATCCTCCAAGATGACCCGACCCGGCAGATGCAAGCGATTCAATCACATCGGTTCTGATCTGCAACGCGATTTCTTTAAGCCTGGTTACTGATTCGGTTTTTTTCATTGGGTATTCGTCTTGATTATAATGGGGAAATTATTTCACCCGCAGGAATTTGAACTCCGTAAAATCAAAATCTGGATTAGGAATATCAATTAGCAATTCAGAGGCTTTCCCCTCCATTCCGATCGTGAAATTTGCTTTCCCTTCGGGTAGCGACGGATAGCCTTCAAGCCGGAGGGTAAATGTGTTGTATTCCCAATGAGTCAGGTTGGACGTAAAACCTGAAGTAGGCTTCATGTCAATTCGTAAAGTTCCTTTCCCGACAAGCGTTACTTCAACATCGCCATAAATATCGTCGTGAAAAGTACCAGTATAATCTTCCAAGGCAAGCGTTGGTTTCGTATTTTTATTTCTGTTTTTCAGGGCTTCTTCATGTTCTTTCAGGCTGGCTTCTTTTCCTTTGGCTATTCGTACTTTCAGGAAATTGCTCCAGTCGCGGGGATCCGGGGTATTGCAGATCAAGTCTTGTAATGTCTGGCTTACTACATAATAGAGAGGCTCGTTACTGTTGGTAAGTACCACAAAGCCACAGTTTTTTTCCGGGATAAAGGTGGTTGTTGATAACATTCCATCATAACCGCCACCATGATTCACCAATTTGACACCCTGATAGTCGTAAAGGCTCCACCCAAGGCCATATCCTCTGAAATGAGTTGTCGGATTGTTGGCTTTGACTGATAATGATACAGGGTTCATGGTGTTTGGCTGCCACATTTCGTTTTGTACTTTTTCGCTCCAGAGGCGTGACGGATGATCTTCGGTGTTGTCGGGCAGGGCACCACAACGCAACTGTAACCTTACCCATTGGGCCATATCGTTAACCGAGCTGATTAATGCACCGGCAGGAGCCATATTGTCCCAGTTCTGCCATGGAATAACCATCATCGTTCCTTCAGGGGCGGTATGGCAGGAGGCCACGTTGGCAGTGCCGGGAATCTGGGAAACGCTGGTCAGTGTATGGGTCATTCCGGCAGGTTTCAATATCTGTCTGGTGATGAAGTCTTCCCATGTGCTAGAGGTGACCGACTCCAATGCAAGTCCGGCGGCGATAAAGTTGATGTTTGAATAACCGAAACCTGCCCTGAAGCCATGGTGCGGTTTCAGCAGCCGGGCTCTTTCGACGACTTCACGCCTTGAATAGATGGTATTCGACCAAAGGAGGTCGCCGCTGAATGTTACATGTCCTGTCCGGTGTGATAGGAGGTCGCGCAGGGTAATGTTTTGGGTAACCCAGGGGTCGTACGATTCATACCAGGGAAGGTATTTCCGCACGGGATCGTCCCAGTCCATACGCCCTGAATCTACCATCATGGCGATGGCTGCAACAGTAAATGATTTTGTGTTTGATGCTATCGCGAACAGGGTGTTGGCATCAACGGGCTGTGGGTTGTTAATATCAGTTACTCCAAAACCACGGGCAAACACTACACTATCGTTTCTGATTATTGCCACAGCCAGACCAGGTGCATTCCATTCATTGCGCATTTTTTCAAGTTTAAGCGCGAGGGTATCAGCGTTAAAACTGAAGGGAAGCAGCTGAGCAAACAAGCCGGTTGTGGTGAAGCAAGCGAGAAGGATGATCAAAAAGTATTTTCTCATGATAGAGCGAGGAAATTGTGGTTACTAAAGATATGGAAGGGCTATTTATTCTGCTGTCTGGTTCCTGACGATTTCGACGAACCGGGCTGGTGATATTCCATCGAAATTACCACTGGTCATCAACAGCAGGGCTGTGTTGTGCCATGACCGGCCCGTTAGCCATGTTTGCAATTCATCGGCCTGGGTCATGACCTTAAGACCGGGGTGGTTAAAGGCCTGGGTAATCTGCCTGGCGTTAAGCATCGGGAGTCGTTTTAATGCCAGCGCATGAGGTGAAAAAAATACGACGGCTTCATCCGCTTTTACGAGCGCATCTTTGTATTGTGGCAGAAAAGCTTCGCTCAGCGAACTAAAGGTATGAAGTTCAAATATTGCCGTGATCTGCCTGTCAGGGAATTGTTCTTTTACTGCGGTTGTTGTGGCTTTCACCTTTGATGGTGAATGTGCAAAGTCACGGAAGACAATACAATCATTGGTTTCATAGATTTTCTCCAATCGATTTGAGGCTCCTTTAAACGAACTGATAGCCTCGTTGAATTGCTGATCGCTTATTCCCAATTGAGCGCAGACGGTTCTGGCTCCTGCTATGTTGGCCAGATTATGGTTGCCGAAAACCATTAAAGGCGTACGTGTTGAATTGCTGGTAAGCAATGTTATACCGTTAACAGTTTCGTGTTCTGCAATGGAATAGGGTAGCGACTGAATGTCGGGGCGAAGTTTGGGTACAATTCCTGCAATATGCTCATCACCACTATACCATACAAGTTTTCCCCCTGGCTCAATCAGTTCGCAAAACCTTTCAAACTGCCAGACATAGTTCTCAAAGGTGGGAAATACATTCATGTGATCCCACGCGATGCCGCTAAGTAATGCAATATGAGGCCTGTAAAGGTGAAATTTCGGACGGCGGTCTATTGGGGAAGTGAGATATTCATCTCCTTCAAATACCATGACCCTGGCCGAATGGGTTAGTTTTACCATCACGTCGAAACCTTCAAGTTTTGCCCCCACCATGTAATCGGTTTCGATGTCACAATGTTGAAGCACATGCAGTATCATCGCTGTGATGGTAGTCTTGCCATGACTTCCACCGATGACTACGCGGGTCTTGTCGGCCGATTGCTCGTATAGGTACTCGGGATAAGAATAAATTTTAAGCCCAAGCTCCTGGGCTCTGATTAGTTCAGGATTATCGGCTTTGGCATGCATTCCAAGAATGACAGCATCCAGTTGCCGGGTGATCTTTTCAGGAAACCAGCCTTCTTTTTCTGGAAGTAGGCTCAGATTAGTCAATCGTGTGCGCGATGGTTCAAAAATTTCATCATCGCTGCCAGTGATGTTGAATCCTTTATGATACAGGGCAATGGCCAAATTGTGCATGGCGCTTCCCCCGATGGCAATGAAATGTACTCTCATGGAAGTGATTTTTAGCAAACTTACAAAAAAGCGTTGAGTTTAGACTGCACTCCTGATTTGGTTGCAGTGCTGAAACCAATCGCCGTATCGGAGACCAGTTTTTCCGACAGGGAAGATATTCGTGTCAGGTTTCAGCTAATCAGCAAAGATGGTTTTCATTTCGTTTCACCTTTAATAGAAAAGGTTGATCTGTTGTTGTAATTGTTATTTTTTGTTAACTGGTCTGGTGGTCATTACCGTCTGATTGTCGGAATGAATCATATTATTTGTCTAATTTTGCAAATATTGAAATTGTGAATGAAACTGATACCTTTAATAACTGAGAATTGGAAAGTAGACGGGGGTACTGCTTTTGGAGTGGTTCCCAAGGTGATCTGGAATTCCATTATACCGGCCGATGAGCATAATCTGGTGAATACAACCTGCCGTGTGATGCTTGTTGAGGATGGTCGCCGCCTCGTTCTGATTGATACCGGAATGGGTACCAAGCAGGACGAAAAATTCTTCAGCCACCGGCATCTGTTTGGACCACGTGGCCTCGTAAGTGCACTCAATCAGGCCGGATACGAACCGGGGCAGATTACCGATGTGCTATTCACCCATCTTCATTATGATCACGTAGGTGGTGCTGTTATGCGAACAGGCGACGGACCCGAACTGGTATTCCGGAATGCAAGGCATTGGGTTAGCGCGTCGCAGTGGGACTGGGCAATGAATCCCAATAAACGGGAAAAAGCCAGCTTCCTTCCTGAGAATATTCTCCCGCTGAAGGAGTTGGGTTGTTTGAACCTGATAGATGCTGAAGGTCCTTTCTGCGATCACATCGCCCTGCGCATTTTCAATGGACACACCCGTGGTCAAATAATTCCCGTGATTGATTATAATGGAATAACAGTGGTTTATACTGCCGACTTTCTTGCCAGCAGTGCACATATTCCTTTGCCCTGGATACCTTCTTATGACATCGAACCCCTGATTTCGCTTGAGGAAAAGGAGTTGTTTCTGCATGAAGCGGCAGACAAGGGGTTTGTTATCGTGCTTGAACATGATTATTTTGTTGAAGCCATCACAGTAGCTCTGACACCTGGAGGAATCAGGCTGGCCGAGACTGGGACACTGGCCGAACTGATTGCTATGAAGCATCAGTCAGTAATGTCTCAAGCTATTACAAGGGGAAAGATATAACCTGAAGAGCACTTACCGGCTGATGAGCCCCAGTTCCCTTAAACTATCGGTCAATTCAGTAAAATTATACGGCTTGGCAATAATTTTTAACCCGGGACCCAGAATGAACAGGGTAGGGGTGGCAAAGATGCCCCATTCCTCAGATGAAGGGCTGTTCCATCCTTTTAACTCACTGACATTAGTCCATAAGTATTTACTTTTTTGAATCGCCTTTTCCCACTCGCTTTTATTGGTATCGAGCGAGTAGGCTAAAACATCCCACTTTTCACCAGCCTGTTCACGGTATAATTGGTCTATTTGGGGCAGTATTTCATTACAGTGAGGGCACCAACTGGCCCAGAAGATTATGATATTGTAAGGTTTGCGTAAATCGTTGAGCGTAAAAGCAGAACCATCCGGCCGGTTTGCCATCAGTGGGGGAGCCACATTACCAGGTGCCATGCGACGGATAATTTCCACCTTTCCGGCCAATCGGGTTCGTGAAGCTTCATCGGTGCAGCCTTCGCTTTCATACATGGTGGCAAGATAGCGTAATACTTCTTCAAACCCGAACTGTTCAAATCCATTGATGAGGTATTCCATTATGAAAGCAAATACCTTGGGTTGCTGATTGATGTGAGGTAAAAGGGCGTTAATTCCTGTAATAAAGGAGGCCTGCAGTTCCTCTTTGGTGAATTCCGGATTGCTGTAAAATGTCAGAAATTCTATGGTTTTCCGCGTGTATACATTCGTGAGAATTAATGAAGTGTCAGTAGCATCGCCTGCCTGCCAGAAGTTCTCCCGAAGAGCCTTTTTGCGGTCATCAGGATTGAGTTCAGGCGCAAGAAACGGACGTTTCAGGTTCATGGCTATGAGACTCAACAGTGTGCCGTGATGTCGCCTGATCATTCCATTCAGAAAGGCTGAATAGTCGATTTGTTCTTTTACATACTGGGCAGTGGCTTTTTTGTAAAATGGTTCACCCGAAGGGTAACCGTCTATCAGTTGGGTCAGCAAATCAACTTTTCGTTGATATAGCGCTTCGGTCTTCATGAGCCGCTGATAGTCGCTGTTAATTGTGTCGGTATACCGAACCGTCGTGTTGCCAGTGTCGGCTGTAAATTTTACTGGCTCCTGATCTGCCAGAACATCGAATCCATTCCCTTGCTTATAGATGATACGGTACAACCCATTGTGTATCTGTTTTTTGGGTTTGAAGTCAATATTGCCATTGTTATCTGCGACAATCGTATCGACGATTCGAAGTTGATCACCACGGTAAGAGGCTAATATTACTTTTTCACCGGCCAACCCATTGATTGTCCCTGAAATCTGGGCGGAGAGGCTGAGATTTATCATCAGGAACAACATGACCGCGCATTGAAAAAGGGTATTTTTCATTATATGCTTATTAAAACGCAAATGTACTACGAATTGTAAAAGCTGCATATAGGGGGCTTTTTCATAGCTTTGCAGAAAATGTTGTGATGTCCGACCCTAATAATATACAGGCTCTGAATGAGTCTATTTCATCGTTCGATGCTCTCCATTTGCTTGAGTGGGCTGCTAAGCGTTTTCCCGATAAAGTCACTTTTGCCACCAGCTTTGGTGCAGAAGACCAGGTTATTACCCATCTGATTGCTGTCAATCAACTCCCTGTTAAAATATTTACCCTCGATACCGGAAGGCTATTTCCCGAAACTTATGATCTGATCGAGAAGACACAGGCACGTTATAGGATCAGACTTAATATCTGTTTTCCCGAGGCACAGGAAGTTGAGGAGATGACAAGCACCATGGGGATCAATTTGTTTTATCACAGCATTGAAAACAGAAAACAATGCTGTGCCATAAGAAAGACCCATCCTTTACGCAAAGCTTTGGAGGGAAATGAGATGTGGATAACAGGGCTTCGCCGTGAACAAGCGGTAACCCGGACAGGGTTACATAAAGTGGAAATGGATTCACTGAATGGTTTATTAAAGCTAAACCCATTGATCGATTGGTCGGAAGAGCAGGTTTGGGGCTTTATCAGAGAACATAGTGTCGCATACAATACTCTTCATGATAAAGGTTTTCCGAGTATTGGCTGTCAGCCATGCACCCGTGCTGTCTCTCCGGGTGAGGATGTCAGGGCTGGTCGTTGGTGGTGGGAAAACCCTGAACAGAAGGAGTGCGGATTGCATAAGTAATTAGTAAGGCAACCTGTTTGTAATCTTCAAATTCTGCAATGACTGCATGGGATTTCATTTTCAGTTCCAGATTTGATTCATAGTTACATAAATTGAATTCTTCTAAAACAAAAAGGCAAACGAAACTGGTCGTTTGCCTTTTTTAATGTTTGCAATCAGTATTCTGAGCACAGCATTGCGTCAGCTTATATACCGCGGTGGTTATCGGGTTATAGGATGATCTTCGCTGAACCTGTGTAACCGTTCTTCAAGTGCAGGAAACAGATCGTGGGGAACCAACGAAACGCAGGCACGGATTCCTTCGCGGCGGGTGCTTCCTGTAATGCTTAGGGCAATGGCGCTTACACCATAATAGATCATTTCGGCTAATAATTCTTCGCCTGAAAAACCCGGATAGCTATAGGTGAAATAAAAACCGTCTGCAATTGGTTGGTCAACATCGGTATCATAAACAATTTTAAATCCGTTGTCGGTGAATATTTTCTTCATTATATGAGCCTTGTTCCCATATTCCCTGACCTGCTCCACAAAGTTGAGTTCTCCGCAGTTGGCTGCCTTCAGGATGGCTGTCAGCGCATATTGAGCGGAGTGGGAGGTACCTGAGCTCAGCGCATACAGGGCACCGAACACGATGGCATGACCAAGATTGGCGGAAGAGTAGAAACGTTGCAGGTCTGGTGCCTCGGTATTAAACAATTTGTTGGAAATTACCATCATACCAATACGTTCGCCAGCATAACTGAATGCTTTGGAGCTTGAAATCAGCATGATATAATTGTCACAATACTTGGCTACCGTTGGTTGGAATGGCGCTTTCCCCGGTTGACTGTAGTCTTTCCTGAAGTCCATGGCAAAGTACGCGAGGTCTTCAATTATTACCAGTTCGTATTTGTGTGCCATTTCACCTATAATACGCAGTTCTTCATCGGTGAGACAAATCCAGGAAGGGTTGTTGGGATTGGAATACAAAATTGATGATACCTTACCATCACTTAAAACTTCTTCCAGTTTTTCGCGAAGCCTGGCTCCACGGTAATTGTACATATCGAAGGTACGGCATTCCTGACCCATGATGCGTATCTGTTGTTTATGTACGGGAAACCCGGGGTCGAGAAACAAACTGCCCTCACGGTTCTTGTGCATCCTGTTGACGGTCATGAAGGTGGCAAAACCTCCCTGCATAGAACCAACGGTTGGAATACAACCATCGGGATGTACATCGATGTCAAGGAAGTTCTTTACAAATAGTGAGATTTCTTTCTTCAGTTCCGGTCGTCCTTGAATGTCTGGGTAAAGAGAGGCACACCCTTTTTGGAGGGCTTCAATTTGAGCATTCACACCAGTGGCAACAGCAGGCAATCCGGGAATACCCATCTCCATACGTATAAATCGCTCACCTGTGGCCTGTTCGATCAGGTCGACCAGTTTTTTGATTTCACGAATGGATGCCCTCCCTACATCGGGAAGGTTACTTGATTTGATAACTTGGTTAACTATTTCGTAATTAATGGGTGTGTTTCTCATGGTGGTGATTTTTCAATAATTTTGAGCGGCTAAAATAAGCAAATTTCTATTTCTGACGAGATCCGTTATGACTGGCTAATGCAAGGATAACACCCAGTGCAATGCCAAGCAGGGCAGCAAAAAGTACCTGAAATTGAACAGGAAGCAGGAAGGTAATCGTATGTGCCGGTATCCAGAAAAAAGGGATTGTTTTTTTGAATACGAAATCCCATTGAAATCTCCAGTTGATTCTCTCCATAATGTTTCCGACCTGAATTGGACGTAACAGGCAACTGAGGTTCCCATTGTTCATAATGATGTGAAGATCTGTGATCTTGTGAATGGTCATCATGACGGGGCCATAAATCAGGTTCATCGATGTACTGATGCAAAAGGCTACCAGTAGTTTGGAGGCCGTGAAGCTACCTGCCAGAATTGTCGGGGCATCAGTCATTCCCATATATGCCAGAAAGGCGGGTGTTCCTGTTCCAAAGATAATGAACGAAAGTTTGATGGTCAGACCAATAAAGCCCCATACCACCGCCCTTGCCAGTCCACCAAATCCTGGTTGACTGTAATGCCCGGTCTTGATTCTCAATCCTAACATCTCTCCGGCAGTTGCTAAGATGGAGAACTTAAGGAAACTCATCCACATTCCATGAGCCGTATTGAATTGATTGTAATAATTGTAAACCTGTTCTGACAGAAAGAAAGGAGCAAACAATATAATTACGAAAGCGATGTAGTAGAAATCGATTTTTTTCATTGAAATACAGGGATTTAATATTACCCTCCCATGGGTATTTGTGTGGTGCAAATATCAGAATAATTGCTGAAGTTGAATGCCTGCTGTTGTGGCAATGATTACCGAAATTGATTAACAGGTCTTTGTTATTCCGCTCGTAAAGTTTAGAAATTGACTGCCCTGAACAGGGCTTGAGGTGTCATTATAAACCCAGAACCTCCTCAAAGGAGTGGATGCCTGTCTTTCCGATGATCCATTCTGCTGCGAGCACAGCACCGTTGGCTAATCCACTTCGTCCCAGGGCTTCGTGCTTCAGGGTAATAATGTCGTCGACAGAGGTGAAAGTGGTGATATGGGTTCCGGGAACTTCACCCTCCCGATAGCTAATGATTGGCAGGCAGGTGGGATCATCGGTATGTTCGTTGACCCATTTATCCATGGACGGATAGGCACTTAGTAAATCGTTGGCCAGATGGATGGCTGTACCGCTGGGAGCATCTTTTTTATGGATATGATGTGTCTCAGTTACCGAAGGGCGGTATCCTCCCACCTTAGCTGTTAGTCGGGCGAGTTGTTTTTGTACTGAGAAAAGGATGTTCATTCCAATACTGAAATTGGCTCCCAGAATAAAACCGACTTTGTTCCCGAGGCATAACTTTTCGATCAGTTGGTAGTCGGGCTTCCAGCCCGTGGTTCCGATAACAATCGGCAAACCTGAGGAGAGCGCGTGGAATGTATTATCGGAGGCAGTATGGGGAAGGCTGAAGTCAATCACCACATCGCCTTGCCCGATGTCCTCTTTCTTTGAAAACCAATCTGATGCTTCATCAATGGTAGCAATAATGCTATGCCCTTTACAAATAGCGGCTTTTTCTACTTCATGACCCATCCGGCCATATCCGCAAATTACAATCTTTAGTGACTTCACTTTATTAGCTATTATTAAAATTTAAAAATGGAAAAAGGAAAGCAGAAGAGAATTCATTGAGAAGGTTCGGCGAGTGACACTAATTAAGGTAATGTGCTACTTGTCATCAGAAAAGAGACACCTGAATCTCTTATGCTATTGATGTTGTTCACGGAGAAGGTCGTTAATGGTCTTTACCGGATTGAAGGTGATGATGGGTACTTCCACGAATAGCGTAATCCAGTTGGCCATGGCCCCATTCCACAAACCAGGTAGTTCAAGCGCTTTGAGGTCTTTACCATCTTTAGATTTTTCACTGATGAAACCGGTCTTTTCATCAATAAAATCTGACAGGTCGAATGGATTCCCCTGCCAGTCGCGTACAGCGCAGACCAGATCGACAGGGTTAAAATGGGTGGCAAGGTCAAAAATTGCTTTTTGTTCCGGGTTTTTGAGATCGATCTGTGAGGATTCAACTACCTGCAATGATTGTCTGCCTTCTCCGTCATCAAGAATGAACGGGCCACCACCCGGTTCGCCCTCGTTTTTTACCATACCGCATACGCGAAGCGGGCGATTAAATGCCCGGATGAGTATCTCCTTTTGCTGGATTAATGGTAGCACAGCAAAGTCTGTGGGCAGGCTGATGAAAAGTTTCCTGACTGCAAAGTCGGCGGCTGTAGCAAGATCAGCTTCGGTGGTTTCTTCCTCTACGTGAAATCTTTTGAGCCAGAAGTGAATTTCTTCCTGCATCCAGAGCAACAATCCACCGATGACCTCCTTGTACTGGTAGGTAACTGGCTTTAACCGATCGGGAACGATGTTGTCAATATTTTTTATGAAGATGATGTCGCCCTGTAAATCGTTTAGGTTTTTGAGCAGTGCTCCATGT
Source organism: Bacteroidetes bacterium GWE2_42_24 (assembly GCA_001768515.1). Taxonomy (GTDB): domain Bacteria; phylum Bacteroidota; class Bacteroidia; order Bacteroidales; family TTA-H9; genus GWE2-42-24. The sequence continues at coordinate 125,116 of MEOA01000003.1, forward strand.
CCGCCGGGGCGGAACAGTAATGAGCCATCCTTTTCCCTGAAGGGGGTATTGTCTGGGTTCACGGCGATGGTGTCGGTCGAAGGACTTTGTTCCGAGAAGGTTATATTGTACTTCACTCCGAATAACTTTTCATATCGGGCTGCTGTTTGCTTAGTGGCATCGACGAAAAGGTCGCGGTGTTCTGGTGAAACGGTGAAATGGAGGTTGGCAGTGCCATCGGGTTGGCGGCAGTAATTGGCTCCTTCAACCAGGTGCTCCTCAAGAGCCAAACGATTGTATTCGGGATACCTGTGAAATCTGATCAGGGCTTTTGGCCGCGCTGCATAATCAAGCCCATGTGATTGCAGGACGAACCCGATTAAGGTGGCATAGTCTTTTCGCTCGATACATTTTTCGGGCGAATCACTGTTTTTGGACATCAACTGACGGAGTTCATCATAGAAAGCAAACCGGCCAATCTGGTCGATGAAGTCAAAGGCAGGTCTCCATTTCTTATTGGCTCGCATGGCCATTTCTTCATCGGTTGATTTCCAGACCTCAACAAATTCAAACAGTTGTTTAAACATTCGGCTGGCAGCTCCTGAAGCAGGTACGAATTTCAACAGTTGGTGGTTGATACTATGGCGATAGTACTGGCCGCGTAACATTTCCACTTCATCAGACGATAGCTGCAGCATCCCGTGGCCAATGGTGGCAGGTGCAGTGAGTTTGACGAAAGGAAATCCACTGGTAAATTGCGTGATTTGATTGGCAACAGTTTCAGGAGTGATTCCCTTTTTCCGGAGTTGAGCTAAATCTTTTTCAAGTAACATCTCTGCTGATTTTAATAATGGGGCTTTTATTCTCTTGTGGCGCAAATGAAAAGAAGCTTTTATGAACCTATCCGCAAGGTGGTTTTTGTTCAACCATGGGCGTTGTTTTCAGGTTAATAACCTTTTAAAATCATTTCCTGCAGGGCTCTGGAATACTTTTAGGTCGAAATAAGGGATGATAGCCAGAATATGGTCGAAGATATCCGACTGGACACCTTCATATTCAACCCAGGCAGTTGTTTTGGTGAAGCAGTAGAGCTGCATGGGTAGTCCTTTCTCTGTCGGGGCAAGTTGCCTGACCATTATTGTCATATCGTCATGAATGTCGGGGTTGTTCTTCAGGTACTCCCTCAGATATGCCCTGAAGATACCGAGGTTTGTCTGGCGGCGTCCGTTAACAAGTACATCATTGTCAATATTGTCTTGAAGGTTGTGTTGCTGAATAAGAACTTCTGTTTGTTTTACATAATCAGAAACATACCCAAATTTCTCATAACGTTCAAGCATTTCTGAGGTGCAGAATTTTACACTGCTCATGTCGAGGTTTAGTGCCCTTGAGATACGCCTTCCACCTGCTTCCTCCATCCCTCTCCAGTTTTTTACAGCATCAGCAATCATCGAATAGGTTGGGAGGGTGCTGATGGTATTGTCAAAGTTTTGGATTTTTACTGTAGTCAGCGATATTTCAGTTACAACACCGTCGATTTCATATTTGGACATGGTTACCCAATCTCCGATCCGAACCATATTGTTGACCGATAACTGTATGCCTGCAACAAATCCCAATATACTGTCCTTAAAGATGAGCATGATGACAGCCGACAATGCACCAAGACCTCCTATGATGGCCAGTGGCTTTTGGCCCAAAAGCCATGAAATGAGGATGATACCAACAATTGAGTAGAGGATGATCTTGGCTACCTGGATAAACCCTTTGATGGGCCTGGTTTTCGACATTTCGGTGGTAAGATACATGTGATGAAGGGCATCAAATAATGCATCTATTACCAAGACACCAGCGAACATCATATATATTTCGGTCGTTCGTTCAACCAGATTGACGAAACCTGAAAGATGACTGATTACAAGTGGTGTGACTTTGTAGAAGACGATGGCCGGGGCAAAATAGCTCAGCCTTTGAAAGAATTTCTTTTCGAGGAGGATGTCATCGAATTTGTTTTTTGACTTCTTTACCAGACGTTTTAGGAAATTGTAAAGTATTTTCCTGACAACATAGTAAGCAATGGCTGCCAGTATCGCGATAACAAATATCCAACTATAGTTGGAGATAATTACAGCTAAATCGTTATGTACCCCATGACCAGAAAGCCATGTCTTGAATTGTTGGCTCCAGAGGGTAAACTGGTCTAAATTCATATTTTTTGTTCGGTTTCAGACAAAATTCGGATTATTAGGTGAGAATTGCAAGAGGAAGTAAATCTTTGGTATCCGTTCGGGCAAGGTGATTCGCCTGAAGAGAAAAGTTTATTAATCTGGTTATAAGAAGTATGTAGTAAAATTCCAAGATTTTTTTATATATTATTAATTCAGGATTAAAATAATACATATATTTGCGTATTCAAATACCTGATTATAGAATAAGAATAAATGAATAAAATTCTCAACATAAGTGAAGCTGTCACAATCGCTATCCATGGAATGGTTTCGATAGCAGCATCGTCCGACCGTATGAATGTTGGGATGCTTGCAATGCACACTAAATTTTCCAGAAACCATATTGCCAAGGTATTGAATCAACTTGTTAAGCATGGTTTTTTACTATCAGAGAGGGGCCCCACCGGGGGATTTAACTTAGCCCGTGAAGCTGATAGAATTTCGTTGCTTGAAATATATGAATCTATCGAAGGATCGCTTGATCCTGCTGTTTGCGATCCACGTTGCGATTTATGCCTTGCTCATGGATGTGTTTTCGGTGGACTATCACATAAGTTTCAGAGGGAATTCAGAGATTACTTGAGAAATACAACATTAAGGGATATAATTAAATAAAACACTATGAAACGCCAGATTATTAACATTAACGAGGAAAAATGCACTGGTTGCAGCCTCTGTATTCCAAATTGCAATGAAGGCGCCCTCCAGTTGATCGATGGTAAAGCCAGATTGATCAGTGATCTTTTTTGTGATGGATTGGGCGCCTGTATAGGACATTGCCCGGAAGGTGCCATTACCATTATCGAACGTGAAGCAGAACGGTATGATGAAATTAAGGTAATATCCGAAATGGTTCACAAGGGTGCCAATACTGTTAAAGCTCATCTGGTTCATCTGGTAGCGCACAATGAAATGGCTTACCTGAAAGACGGTCTCGCTTTCCTTCGTGCACACAACCCGGAGCTGATTCCAGTCGGATTTACTGCTTCTATAGAAAAGCCTGCTGCCCCAGTTCAGGCCCGGCCTGTTGAACCGGTTTGTGGAGGGGGGTGTCCTGGCAGTGCCCCTGTCGACTTTCGTATTGATCAAAAACAGGTAGAAGAGGCCGGGCAGCAGGTTCATGCACGTTCAGAGCTTTGCCAGTGGCCTGTGCAGTTGCACCTGCTAAATCCAGCTGCCGGATATTTCAAAGGGGCTGATGTAGTACTTGCATCCGATTGTTCAGCCTTCACCGTTGGAGATTTCCACAACCGGTTTCTAAAAGGAAAGATACTGGCCATTGCATGTCCTAAACTCGACAGTAATAAGGATAGTTATGTGGAGAAATTGGCCGCCATGATTACTGAAAGCCATATCAATACCCTCACGGTGGTGATGATGGAAGTGCCCTGCTGTGGAGGACTGCTTCAGCTTGCACTTTCAGGCGCCAACCGGGCTGGTCGTAAAATCCCGATCAAACGGGTAATTGTCAGCGTAAGGGGTGAAATAATGCAGGAAGAATGGATTTGATTACCATTTGATTAATTATAAAATTTTACACTAATTTTTTCAATCATGAGCATGTTTTGTTTTCAGTGTCAGGAAGCAGCCAAAGGTACCGGCTGTACCATCAAAGGGGTATGTGGCAAGACCGATGACGTTGCCAATCTTCAGGATTTATTAATCCATACACTCAAGGGAATCGCTGTATTCAGTAAAGCCTTGAGAGATGCGGGCGAGAATAATCTACCCGATCATTTTATAATTGAAGGTCTTTTTGTGACCATTACGAATGCCAATTTTGATGCCGAAGCTATTAGTCGTCATATTACTGAAGCCTTGATTATCAGGGATGAATTAAAGAAACGTGCTGAGGTTATTGGCCTGAAGCCTGAATTTGCCTCAGGTGATGCTGCTTCCTGGTTTGCTGAGCCTGCACTTTATGGCGTTAAAGCCCGCAATGTTGGTGTACTGACTACAACCGACGAAGATGTTCGCTCACTTCGTGAATTGCTGATGTATGGGATGAAAGGGGTGGCGGCCTATACAGAGCATGCCCGCAATCTTGGTTTTAAAGACGAAACAATTTATGCTTTCCTGGAGAAAGGTCTTGTGGCAACACTTAATGACACCCTCTCAGCCGATGAGCAGGTTGGTTTGGTGATGGAATGCGGAAAGATAGGGGTATCAGCCATGGCATTGCTCGATAAAGCCAATACAACCCGCTATGGTAATCCTGAGATTACAAAAGTCAATATTGGTGTGGGAATCCGTCCCGGAATCCTGATTAGTGGTCATGATCTGAAGGATATGGAAGAATTGCTTGCCCAAACTGAAGGGACTGGTGTTGATGTCTATACGCACAGTGAAATGTTACCTGCCAATTACTACCCCGCCTTCAAGAAATACGGACACTTTGTAGGCAATTACGGTAATGCATGGTGGAAGCAAAATGAGGAATTTGAATCCTTTAATGGTCCTGTTCTTTTTACCACCAATTGTATTGTTCCGCCCAGGGCGTCCTCAACTTATGCTGACAGGGTTTATACGACGGGTGCGTCAGGATACCCTGGTTTCTTGCACATAGCTGATAGGTCTGTTGATAAGCCTAAGGATTTTTCCGCCATTATCGAACATGCAAAACATTGTGCGCCTCCTGTTGAAATTGAAAAAGGAGAAATAGTTGGTGGATTTGCGCATGCTCAGGTATTTGCCCTGGCCGATAAAGTAGTTGATGCGGTTAAATCAGGTGCTATCCGCAAATTCTTTGTCATGGCTGGTTGTGACGGACGAATGAAAAGCCGTGACTATTATACCGAATTCGCCGAAAAACTTCCTAAGGATACAGTGATACTTACAGCGGGTTGTGCCAAGTATCGTTATAACAAATTGGCTCTTGGTGATATCGGTGGTATCCCGCGTGTTCTCGATGCAGGTCAGTGCAACGACAGCTATTCGCTTGTTGTGATCGCTATGAAGTTGAAAGAAGTTTTCCAACTCAACGACATCAACGATCTGCCAATTGCCTATAACATTGCCTGGTATGAGCAAAAGGCTGTGATCGTATTGCTGGCACTCCTTTACCTGGGTGTTAAGAAAATTCACCTCGGACCATCACTACCTGCATTCCTGTCGCCCAATGTGGCTACCGTGCTTGTCAATACTTTTGGCATCGCGCCAATTGGTAGTGTTGATGATGATATGAAATTGTTTCTTAATTAGTTAGTGTTATAACTCATCCGGTTGCTGCGGCACCGGATGGGTTTTTTATCGTCGCATTGTTAAGAATTATTTGGATCTGCGCTGTTTCTGTGAGTCTATTTATATTCAGTACTCCGATAAAACAAATATAAATATTTGAATTATTTTAAAACAAACACATGTATAGTTAAGTAATTGATATTGGATAATTTATATAATTATTTAAGTAATTAACGAAATTGATATTCGTGGTTTACACGAGCGTTAATTAAATCACTATTAATGCTTTTGGGAAGTAATTTAATCTCTGCCTTGGCGAAGCCCAAAATGATTACACGTTTACAACTCTTTGGCTAATTTCAAGTTTCAAAGGCAGCATTAATAGGCTGGTACATATCCTATTGCGAACAAGCCTTCCAAGAACTATTTGAATCCAGATTTGATTCCTGTTCTTTAAACAGAGAGTTTATCAACCAGATTGTATCGGATGAATCGGAGTTTATGCTTGACTCTGGTTATATCCCCAAAGAATCAAGTCAACTTTTAGCAGGAGCACATTTGCACCTTTTCTTGTTCGCTACGCCAACCGCACTATGCGCTGATTATCATTGAAGTCTGAAGCGAAGGATTGAATGATTTGATGGTCATGCAAGTACAATGGCAGCCGATGAGACCTCTTTTTAACTATTCATGCCGCTGGATGGCTGATTGCTCAGAAATAGTTGTCATTATGAGCTAAAAACCCCCAAAAACCCCACATTATTCTAAAACAGACCACAATTTGCTAACCTGTTGACAAACAGGGGTCATACTTGTAGTCGCTTCGTTCTCGCTTCGAAGGCGCTTCGAAGGCGCTTCGTATTTTTACGAACATGCAACGAATCAATTTCGAAGCCATCTTGAGTGAGGTGTAACCAAGGTGTATTTCCAGTAAGAATCGATTCTATTCTAATGTTCATAGTTTGGGTGCATATAGAAATGGTATCGATCAGGTACACTGTATGTTGTGATTATGGTCGATGCAAGGTTTGTGGTCGTATTTACTGAAAATCTGGCATGAATCGTCATGAGAGAATGTTTGTATCACATTCAAAAACAATCAATTAAATAGATTAATTTCTCCGGGTGCCGTTTGCCTTTCATCTAGTGGGCATAACAGTTGGAATTTTGGTCAAAGCCATGTGCCTTTATTTTTCAAGGCAGGGGTGGATCAGGGTAGCTCGATACGCAGGAGGGAACACCGTGGTTGACGAGTCCATTTTCCTGAATAGGGGAGATTACCGTTGCAACGAGAGCGGCTGCTATTTATGGTTGACAGGGGTGCTTATCATCGGAATTGCACAGCTTTCAAATATTAGTTGACCGGGCTGAATTTAAAGAGAAAGAATCAGAAAACTCCCCGATATCGGTTTCCCATATCTGAGCATGATCAATGAAGAGGCAAATGTGGCCCTAAGTTTGGGCAAAGCCCCCAAAGGCGTACCTGTTCTCTTTGCTGTTCCGGAAGGTGTTTTTTTTGCGTCGGATGATTCATGCAGCCAATTAGTAACAGTAAAGTGGGCTGAAGTCCTTGCGGGAGTGCTAAGGGAACGGGAAAATCAGACAGTAGCACCACTATTATTGTTGGTAATGTAACTTAAAGGCTGGAAATCAATATTAAAGATCTTTTGCTGAGAAGTTCATTGGGAGGAGGTCTGAAGCCTTTTCGAAAACAACTACGGGTCCAGTTTCGCCGCACATGATGATGCGGATTGGTTGTCCATGCAGCATTTCATATTCTGACAACACTTGCCGGCAAGAACCGCAGAGTGCAATTGGTTCTGAGATGAGTCTTGCTTTTGTTCTGGCCGTTACAGCAATAGCCTCGAAGGGAATCCCCGGATAACGGCTTGAAGCGAAGAACAAGGCTACACGCTCGGCGCAAAGTCCTGATGGATAGGCAGCATTTTCCTGATTATTCCCCTGTACAATGACCCCGTTTTTTAACCTTACGGCGGCACCGACACTAAATCCGCTGTATGGAGAATAGGCCAGCAGAGAGGCTTCACGCGCCTGTTGCAGCAGTAAGAAGTCGTTAGTATTTAACTCTGACGCCTCCTCGTACCGTTCAACGGGTATCTTAATCTCAAAATTTTTCATTACGGTTCGGTTATTTACTCCTTTTCTACGGGGTTAGTTGTGAATAGTTCCGGTTCGCCTGATTTTTCAGGTTTGCATCGGGATTATCTGCATTGAGAATCAGGAAAAAGGAAAGGAAGAAGCAAAAGAAGGTGACGCCAGCCTGAGTCTCAATAGTATCTTCGTTAAACATTGAAAATACGATAATGCAATAGCTGATCAGAACTCTGAAATCGAGCCAGCGCTTCCGGTAAACAATTATGAAAACGAGCGCCGATAAAAACCATACTAAGCCAATGATTCCTAATGCGGTAGTAATTGACAGGAATTGATTATGTGAACGCAGCCCCGTTCCGGTAAGTCCTGACTTATTTTGCCGGAGTTGCTCGGCAAAATCATTGGGAAGGTCGCCTGTTCCTGTCCCAAACCAAGGATTCTTTTTGATCAGTTGAATACTTGTCTTCCACAATTCTATTCGTTGCATGAGGCTGCTGCCCCGGGTATCCTTTTTCCAGATGTATTGATAATATCCCAAAGCAACTTTGTTGATGGCAGTTTTTAGCCTGTTGTCAGTAAGGTAGTCGTGGTTAGCCAGCCCGTCCTCTATATTCTTAATATCATCATTGGTCAGGGCAGCCACACCAGATGAATCCTTTCTTAAATCAAGCGAGGTGAGATACCTGATAAGTGTGTATTGAATAATTTGCCCGCTGGCATCGAGGCTGTCGAATTGGATATGACTTCGTTTGTTCCATTCTTTTTTCAATTCAGCTTCGCACTGGTAGAGGCCGCCATGGCGTCCATTTTCAATCCAATAGGAGGTGGTATCATGCCGGTAGAGATTTCCGGATGGCGTATATTTCTCGAGTTGATGGATGTCATATTCAGGAATCCGGGTGAAGTTGCTGAATGTGGTGACGATGTAATATATTCCAAAAAGGGCAGGGCTCATAATTGCAATCAGCACAACAATTTGTATTACCCATTTTACCCTTATAAGTCCAAGGTAAAACACGATTATAAATGCAGTTGCAAAGAAGATAATCAAGCTTGTTGCCGACTGTAAGACGAACAACATGTAGGTCAGCCATATTGCCCATAGGAAACCACCATATTTAACCGTTTTTTTTGATTCATTCCAGGCTTGATAATACATGAGGAAAGCTGCCAGACAGACCAGCAGGCTAAACCTTATATGTGAAATGAAGGGGGATAAGTCGCGGTAGTCTTCCACGCTGTTTGTTATAAACCTGAAGAAGCTGATTCCGGTGGCGACAGTAGTGGCAGCGGTAAAGATATAGATCAGCCCTCTGGTTTCTTCCTTCTTTAGTTTAGGGAAAGTGGCAAACATGAACGGGATAATCAGAAGCGGAAATTTTACCCTGAGGTCCTTGATGGCGTAGGTAAAATCGGTGGTATATATTAACCCGAGGAGATGCATCAGGTATATGGAGGTAAGGGCGAGGGCAACCCTGTCTTTGAAAAATAAACGAATTCTTGAACGATAATCCCCCATCAACAGCCAGGCAACCCCGAGCATCATCTGTGAGATGCTCATAGTAAATTTTGAGAGGGGTAACGAGGCAATCAGGATTGCCAAACCTCCCAGATAGAAATAGTTTGCTACTGCTGACCGGTTACCATTCATACGCATCAGTGTTTTTTATTGTGACAGGCTGGATACGTTCCGGCAAGGATTGAATCATACGCTGACTTGTCAGTCAAAACACGGATGGCAGCTGAAACAGCCTGGTTCGACCCGATCGCTGCTTCAATACGACCCCGTTGTCCGTAATATCGCGATACAATTTCAATCTTAAGCCAGTCCTTTACCAATTCTTTGTTTTTCCTTACTTCTGAAAGGGCGTTGGCCTTAAAATCTTCAACCATCCGGTTGTATGAAATTTGAAGCAATGAGTCAGTTCCATTGTTTGTGTAAACATCGGAGAAATCCTTGAAGTATTTTTGCAAGTCGGAGGTCATGGGATAATTATTTCTCTCCAGATAGCCATAGAATGATTCAAAGAGCTGATCGTTGGATATGAAATCAGCGGCTTTTGCTATGGTTTCGTGTTGAGAAGCGTAGATAGTACTAAAGTCGAACAGGTAAAGTCCGGTTATAATGGATGATAAACGCAGGTAAGCATTCGAAGTGTCAATCTTAATATCCGGTTCAATCCCTCCTGCATCCCTGACAAATCGTCCTCCTTTTGTTGTAAAGGATTTATGTAACTGATCGGGGATTGCCAGTCCTTTTCCTTCGCTGTCGCGATTCTGATAGTCGATGGCCTGAATGCATCTCCCGCTTGGGATGTAGTATTTTGCCACAGTGATTTTGACCTGAGCATTGTAAGGGAGCGGGACGATGTTTTGCACGAGTCCTTTTCCGTAAGTTTTATCGCCAATGATTACAGCACGATCAATATCCTGTAGTGCCCCGGCCACAATTTCCGATGCTGAAGCGCTTGTTCCGTTTACCAGTATTACCAGGGGAAGATTTGGAGCAACCGCCTCCAGCGTAGTTCCGTATTCCTGTGAGCGCGACTGAAACCTGCCTTTGGTGCTAACGATGTGCTGCCCTTTGCCAACAAATAAGTTACAGATGCCGACAGCTTCATTCAGGAGGCCACCACCGTTTCCACGAAGATCGATGATGAGTCCTGTCAGCGAGTCGCTTGCAAATAGTTTGTCGAAAGCATTTTTAACATCTCGTGTTGCTCCCTGGGTAAAACGTTCAAGGCTGATATAGCCTATGCCTGGTTTGATAACTGTGGAGAAGGGGATGTTGCCTAATTTGATAGTTTCACGTTTTAAAGCAAGCGATTTTACAAGATTTTTTCCGGGCGATAATACCTTGAATTGAATTTCAATGCCAGGCTGGCCTTTTATGATCAGGGCAATGTCGTTATCAGACTTACCAATGGCTGATTCCCCATTTACTTCCAATACGCGGTCTCCTGCTTTGATTCCGGCTTTTGCGGCTGGCGAATTGTCGTGAACTTCTGAAATAACAATGGTGTCTCCCTTGGTATGAGTAAGCACCCCGATGCCTCCGTATTCACCCGTAGTCATAAATCTAAACTCTTCGACATCGGCTTCAGAGATATAGTTGGTATATGGATCAAGCGATTCAAGCATGCCCTCGAGTGCCGTGCGGGTCAGCTTGCCGGGGAAAATTTCATCAACATAGTTAGTGTTGAGTTCTTTCATTAATGCCATAAAGATTTCGGTGTTTCGACCGATTTCAAAATTGTTGTTGTTCTGGGCAATGACTGATGTTGATGCAATCATTAGAAAGAACATATAAAAATAGCGTATACCTTTTCTCATACGTCTGATTTTCCTGATAATTTTTCTGCGTTAACCGGGTCAATCAATAACGGCTTATCGGTTGATTCGGTATGTGGTTTTGAAATCTTTTTCGTTGAACACGAAGTCTTGTTTTTCAACAATTGATTAACCGCGTTATCCTTCATGTGACTCAACATCGCCGCCATTCTGACATGCAGTTGGCTAAAGACCGGTGTTTCCTTGGCTGTATAGATTAATGCCAGCGCGAGGGAATAATCATCAATGCTGATGTTGTCAATAATCAGATGTTTGTTTAATCGAAAGCTTTCCCTGATAACGCGTTTAACCTTATTGCGTTGGTGGGCTTTCTTGAAATTTCTTTTTGGAACGCTGATCAATAGATGCACTGGTGCCTGGTTATCGGCAGGTAGCAGCATGACAATGACTCTAAATGGGAAATGGTAGAATCCAAGACCGGTTTCAAACAGATTTCTGATCACGGAGTGCCCCGATAATCGTTCGGCCTTTCTTAGTCCGTTGGTGGGTTTATTTATCAACAATAGTAAATCTGAGGAGTGAAAATAAAAGACACGGAACCGTCAGTGTATTTGCTTTCGGATTCCGTGCCTCAAAGATATTAAAAAGCCTTGTTTGTGTCAGGAGGATTGTGTGTTGTCCTTTACCCCGGCATCTGTGTTTTCAGTAATGCATTCTTCTTTTGGCGTGGATGAAGATGATTTTGCTGTAGAACGTTTTCGGGTTGGTGGGCTGCTCAGATAATCATCAATAGCCATTGTCATGGATGGATTGGTTGCTGTGGGGGCAAATACTTCGACTAAGAGTCCATCGGCAATTGCCTGCTTCTGTGTTGTAGCTCCAAAGGTTCCGATAACTGTCTTTCCCTGAGTAAATTTAGGGAAGTTTTTATATAGCGATTTTATTCCGACAGGGCTGAAGAATATCAACATATCGTAGTCCTTAATAGAGAGAAAGGATAGGTCGATAGCTACTGTTTTGTAAATCACCGCTTTAGAATAAGTGACATTCATGTCCTCCATTACCTGAGGAACGTCATTCTTTGCGATATCAGAACAGGGGATCAGGAACTTATCGGATTTATGTTTTTTAATTACGTCTCCCAGATCTGTCAGGGTTTGTTTGCCGAAGAAGATTTTCCTTTTACGGTACTGAATGTATTTTTGTAAGTAGTAGGCAGTGGATTCCGATATACAGAAATATTTCATCGTATCGGGCATCTCAACTCTGACCTCTTTCGATAACCTGAAAAAGTGATCTACAGCGTTGCGGCTTGTAAAGACAATAGCAGTATAGTCGAGAATGTTAATGCGTTGTTTTCTGAATTCTTTAGCCGTTATCCCTTCAATCCTAAAAAATTTATGGAAGTCAATGGTAACTCCATGTTTCTTAACGATTTGTGAGTAAGGTGATTTTTCCCCGTCAGTCGGCTCGGGTTGCGAAACTAGAATTCTTTTTACTTTCAATTTTTCCGAATTTTACGATTATTCAATGAGCCCGGGCTTCGTGAATGCTAAACCGGATCAAGCTTTGCGAGTGTTTTTATCAACAATAATACCGGCAAAATTTCAAGGCTGCAAAGATACAAAAAAATATATACTATAGCATACCATCTGATATGTAGTCCGTAAATGAAAACTTTGAAAATCCTTGTAAGGTATAATAAGCCTATTAGAAAAATACCGGTTAAAGATGCTGTCTCAACCCATCGTGCTGGCAGGTAAATGATCGCACATAAAAAAGGAATCATGACCAATCCAGCGGTAATAGACATTAAATGGTGATTGAGTTTATATTTGTAACTGAGGTCGTACTCTTTGAATAAATGCCCCCAAAATGTTGCAAGCCAAATGCGTACTATATATAATATTGCCAGTGTCCCAAAGATTAATGTATAAAGGAGAAATCCATTTGTAAAAGGTCGATCGGGCAGTGTAATGAAATGGTTGGCTAACAGGTAAATTGCAAGTGATGCCATCGCCAGATAATTTACCAGAAGATAAAAACGAAGGGTTGGTGTCAATATGTCATTATCTCTGATTATCAGGCTCATGTAGCGCGTAGAGAATGGTGATAGAAACAGGATTCTTAATTTGCGGGTGTAAATCATCCTGATCAGTGCCATCAGCGCCAGACTGAGAAACAGAACTATAAACATCCAGTCTGAGGCTGTTGAAGTGTGAGCCATTGGTTTCCCTTCCTGTTTTACCGGTAACTGATGACTGGTAAACAGACCCGTTCCGGAAGGCATTTGAGTGACCCTGATAGTGTCGGACGAAGGCTGGCTGCCGGAGAGCTGTATTGTGTTATTTACTTGATATACACTATGTGCTGTTGCCTGAGGATTGATCAGATCCGACAAATGTTGATAGGTGGTCTCCGTAGGCAGTAAGGGTTTCATAGCTCCGAAAATTGTTACAAAATTAGGCAATTTTAAACATATAAAAAAGACCCGCCAGTTTACCTGGCGGGTCTTTTAACTATATTGACAGCTTTGTTAGTTAAGCATTACGGGCATAACGAGCATCAGCAAATCTTCGTTGGCATTGTTTACCTCCATCGGGAGGATAAGACCGGCACGATTGGGGACAGACATTTCAAGCCTGATGTTTTCTGAATCAACGTTACTTAACATCTCAATCATGAACTTTGAGTTAAAACCGATCTCCATATCTTCACCATTGTATTCACAAGCTAGTTCTTCATCGGCATTATTTGAGAAGTCGATGTCTTCGGCCGAAAGCTGTAATTGCTGACCGGCAATCCTGAAGCGAATCTGATGGGTCGATTGATTGGCGTATAGCCCCATCCGTCGAAGAGCATTTAGCAGGGTTAACCTGTTTATAACAAGGGTGTTTGGATTATCACGAGGAATTACGGCTTCATAGTTGGGGTATTTACCTTCAATCAGGCGGCAAATGAGGGTGAAATTGCCAAACCGGTAAACGGCGTTGGTGTTGTTGTATTCAATCAGAACTGGCTCGTCAATATGGCCAAGAGTGCTTTTGAGCGTGTTAAGCGGTTTACGCGGCATGATAAACGAAATGGTTTCTTCGGAGACCGCATCCTTACGACGGTAACGTACCAGTTTGTGGGCATCAGTGGCAACAAATGTCATTTCTTCAGGAGTGAATTGCATAAAGATACCTGCCATAACAGGACGAAGTTCGTCGTTTCCTGTAGCAAAAATAGTCTTGTTGATGCCGTTGATCAGAATATCCGGATCTATACTGAGGCTAATAGCGTCTTCGAGTTGAGGAGGACATGGAAATTCGATCGCCTGATGGCCTGAAAGTTTGAAATCGGCTTTGCCAGCGGAGATTTCAATTAGCAGGGAAGCTATGTCAATTTGAAAGGTAACGGGCAGATCAGGAAAAGTCTTAAGAGTATCGATCAGAATCTTGGCTGGTATGGCAATTGAGTCAGGGTCTTCCAATTTGAGGGGATCAATCCGTACCGTCATGGTTGTCTCGGTATCAGATGCTGTTATCTCAAGTTGATTGTTAACTACCTTGAACAGGAAGTCGTCAAGAATTGGCAGGGTGTTGCTTGAATTGAGGACACCACTTAGTGCCTGAAGGCTTTTCAACAGCGTGGTACTCGATACGATGAATTTCATATTCTATGATTTAAATGTTCGGCGATATTATTCTACAAGGCTGAGTATTTATTCGACCGCAGGTGTAGTTGCCTGACAGGTAATTGGCTGTCAGTGTTAACCATTTAAACGCAAATGTAAGCATTTCGATTTAATTGCGACATTTTTTTTCTTCACTGATTTTGCCTTCTGATGGTTGTAGGGAGGTCTGCTTTGTTTTTTCGGCAGAAGATAGGCTGAACCGGTTTTCTTCTCCTTTCATAAGTCGCTTTATGTTCTTCAGGTGGGTTACAGGAATTGCTATGCCCACCAGAATGCTCAGAATGACCAGTGGAGTTGTCGGCGCAGGGCCGGGGAGGAGGAAAATAACAAGAAAGGGGAATAGAATTGCTCCGGTGATTGATCCAAGCGAAACATACCGGAATATCCAAAGGATGATAATGAACCAGAGGATGACAATAAGCGCAGCAGTCGGGAAAAGTGCAAGTGCTACCCCCAGTAAGGTAGCAACCCCTTTCCCTCCCCTGAAGGAAGTATAGAGTGGGAAAACATGCCCCATCACGACAGCGAAGGCATATAGCAGTCTGATGTATGAGGCTGAAGGTTCCGTCAGTGTTGATGCAAATAACCCGAATAGCCATACAGCAAGCCATCCTTTGAACACATCCAGCAGTAGGATGATCACACCAACTTTTGGTCCCAGAACTCTGATAGTGTTTGTCGCACCTGCATTTCCACTCCCGTACTGCCTTACATCGATGTTGAAAAACCATTTACCGATCAAGACGGCTGATGAAAATGAACCGATCAGGTATGCTACTATTATCCCGCTAATTATCAATATCCAATCCATGCCAGCTTCTGTTTTAGAAAAACTAAAAACGGCGACAAACCTACAAAAAAAAGTAGTATGCCGCCGTTATTAATTAAGCTAAATCCTATAACGATTTGGCGTCCATTTCACTCTTAAATTTGAGCGCTTCGTTCACCGGCGCCGACGACATTTTAAAAGCTTTCCATTTGCTGTCGGGATTTTCCTTATCTGATTTTTTATTGAAGGCATCTGCTTCTTCGCTGATTTTAGTATTGAAGGCAATATTTGTCGATGCCCAAGTCATGACACTTCCCCTTCCGAATTCGAAGTAGTAATAGTTGGTCTCACCAAGCCAGAACAATACTTTCATATTGTCTTCATTCTGGTTGACCCTTTTCATGATTTGAGCATATACTCTTACAATTTTGTTGATGGGTTTCCCTTCAAGAACGATTAGCCCAACCGGGCCTATTGAATTGAACGACATGGTGTTTGATTCCCATTTAAAGTCGAATCCTGTCATCAGTGTGGCTGTTTTTATCGCGTCATTCACCTTTTTATCCTTAAACTGAAGCTCAGTTCTGAGGTTTTCAGCTGTTTTGGAGCCAAGAAGGTCAGCTAAGGGTTTCTGATACATATCATTGGTTATGGAAGCCTGCGGAAGTTGGGCTTCTTCAAAGGCCTTGATCAGAATCTCTGATGCGGCCTTTATAAGTGGGTGATCGAGTAGCATAAGTCCTTTAATTCCTTGTGACCCTTCTTTCAGACCTACATTGAATTCGCCTGCCAGTTTTACACTGAAAGTTGGTACAAATTGATAGTTCAGGTCAATTTTTCCAATCCCTTTAACCGTGCAGGTAGCTGAATCGAGTTGTAGAATGTTACCTGGCAGTGAGCGATTTTTCAATACTGGTGCAGGTGCAATGACGTACGCCCCATCAGTGTAGATTAAGCCGCCTTTGGCAGCCAGCACCGGAATATCGGCAGAAGCTGCCGGCTGTAAGAAGGCCGGGTAAAATCTTCCGGCAGTCTTTGGCATCATGATGGCTGCTTTTACCTTATCGCCACCGCCGCTGATAATGGGTTCCCTTATACTTATAGTCACTCCTTTCGGATCAGCCATCGTATCGCTCATAATCCAGATGTCCTTCATCCCTTCACAGTGTTTTGCCAAAGGAAGTGAGGCCTGACCTGAGAACCGCAGGAAGGGTTGTGAAGCATCGAGTAAAACATCTCCCTTGAAATTGAAAGCCCTGCTGAGGGTGAAGGCTGTGGTATCACCAACGCGCGCTAGCCCGGTTGTCACAAGACGTGATGAATCGGTCTCAATTTTCTTTATCAGGATTTCTTTCTTCAGTTTCTTTCCGTCCGTATAGAGATAATAGCCTGATCCGGTCAGTAGTTTTTTTGATTTGATATCGGCCTTTACCCTGGTTATCAAATAATGCAGGGTGTCATGCCGCGTTATGAGCGTGGCATCAATAAATGGCTGCATCTTTGCGCCCGATTCGATCTTAACCTTTCCATCGGGAATAAGTAGTGCTGCATCGGCAACTCTAATGTAGCGAACATCGCTTATGTTGATGATGTTCTGTTCTAAGTCAAAGTTGGCAGCAAATCCCATAAAGCTCAGTTTATGTTGCATCGGATGGGTAGAGGTAAATACCGGACCATTAAATTCGCCGGCATCATCACCATCGATGATCTGTCTTGGTGTTAGGGTCTTTAATTTGTTATTTAGGGCATCATAGCCCTTTGATGTCAGATCCAAACGGGTTTGATTCATATCCCAGGTAAAGTCGGGGATGGTGGAGGTATATTGGTTGAAAGGAAATTTAATGACTGAACCTGCCATGTTGGAGTTGAAAGTTCCATATCGTTTTTGAAAATCGAAGTGAGATTTATAGTTATCCGCTACAAAAGTGAGGGCCTTCCCATCTTTGGTTTTTAATCGGAAGTCAGATGTGTCGGCTGTAAATTCGTGATGTTTGAAGTTATAGCTGAATGACTCCATTTCTGCGCGGTCAAAAGCGGAGAGACCTTCTCCACGCATTCCCTTCGGCCCGAATTTAACTTTGCCTGTAAGTACCAGTTGATTATCGAACAGGTCAATTGGATTCCAGATACTCGCTACTTCCAATACATCACTCCATGGCAACCATTTTTGTTTTACATTTTTTCCTGATGTTCTGGGGTATTGGATGCCGGTTGCAACTGCCGGCACATCGAAGGTCAACGCCTGGCCACTCATGTATTCCGGAAAAAAGATGAAATCAGTTGTGTCGCTGATCTGGGTAGTATCGGTTATTGAAACACTATTGAGATAGTTCAGCCGGCCATCACCCCGCAGGCCGCTATTGCTTAAATCGATCTTTCCGGTGAGGGTCCCTTTCGAGGTTTTCCCGTCCAGATAGGTCATTAAGCCCTGAGTTGGTGTTTTCATCGAGAAACCAAGAGAATAATCGGGTCTCACTTTCAAAGGGTTTCTTAAAACAGGAAAAATTCCGCTGGTTGTGAGGAATCCCTTGAAAACCACGGAATCCTTTACAATCGAATTAAGATTTCTGATCTTGAAGGGGAAGACTGTGTAGTAAAATTTTTCACGTTTGTACTCTTTTCCAAATCGTCCCTTTTGATAGTACACATAACTGAGTGAAGTGTCGGTGGCAAACATAGGAAACCCTTTGACCTTTGTGTTCTCTCCTGATTTATTGTCCTTTTGGTCAATTTGCATCACCCCAGTCAGCTTTTCTACTACAGAATTAATGCGGCCTGCCATCATGTTGCCATACGGGTCAACAACCTTTGGGTCGAGAACCCACATTTGTAATGAGTCGATTGCAGGGGCATCGATGTTAAACGCCTGATAGGCGAAACGGCTTGTGTCGGCGACATAAAACCTGAAAAGGCCTCCATAGAAGGCACCAGTGAATAGCATATCACGATCCTTCTGGAGTGTAATTGTCCTGGAAGCCGGAAACATGGCTACCCTTTTGCTATAGCTCAATACGACAGTGTCGGCTGCATAAATGCGCATTGTCATCTTTTTTACATCAAGGGAAGCATTGGTTGATGCATCCCGGGAATAGATGCTGATTTGATCGTAGTCGCGTTTGTTGGACGAAGCTTCAATGTAATGCTGTAATTTCGGTTGTGCTGTAACCCTGTCGTTCAGAAACTGATAGTTCAGAAAGCCAGCCGAGGCCAGTCTGATGGCAAACATCCTCGCCTGTTCTGTTGTCATGTTCATGAAGTTAGCCAGTTCATGAACTGAAAAACTTTCATTTTTATTTTGCTCAACAAGCCTGTAAACGATGTTGAGCGGGTTCACCTGATCGTATCCTTGAATCTGACTATAGAGTTGCGGGGAGAAGTTGTCTGCAGAGGTGAAGTTAGCATCATTCTCTTTAACGAGGCCTGTCCCTTTTTTGACAACAAAACTGCCGTTCTGCATATTCCAGATGATAGCGGGGGCTTCCATCTCAATCTGGTGATAAGAGTTAAAGAAGGGCGATTTTGACAGGAGGTTTCTCCCTTGACTTAATGTCAATGTCTTGGCCTGAATATCGTATGAAACGACTATGCTCGGGTGGTAAATTGAATCGTTTCCGAAATAAAGTGTTGCAACACCCTCAATTGTGGTGATGTATCGTGTTGAAAGCACAAAATCATTTGATTTAATAACGGCTTTTCCTTTCGGTGAGCCATCTATTTCAAAACGGGCGGGCTGAGTCTTGTCACCTGCCAAAACCATCTTCTTCCCTTCGATGCCTATCCCTCCGTAGTAATCTACTCCTGGAACAAAGTTCTCAAATTTTACATTCTTGCTGTAGGAATAAAATTTTGGATTCTCCTGCATTCTGGTATCTCTGTAGTTGTCTTCAAATCGTCCCATGAAGGTCTCTTTGATAAGGATGTGGTGAAACAAGGCAGAATCTGCTTGAAATTGTGTCGTCAGTAAAGGGATGTTGTATGATGATAACTCAGCATAGACGGAATCGGGGTCTAACCCAACCCGTTTCCAATTTACCTTACCTTCCTTACCGACCCATTTTTTTTCCAGGGGAAACCATTTGCCGGTTGTCTGGCTGATTTGGTCACCTACACCATTGATGGCACATCTGAGGTCTGTGATGTCGAAAAAGAAGTAGGGTAAGGAGTCAGCCGGAATGTTGAATTTTTCGGTTGTGACACTCCAAACCACGTCTCGGTTGATATTGATTACATTCTGTTCCAGAAATGTTTGGGTGGCTTCAAGAAACTGTTGCATTGGCTGTATTCTGGGTTCTTTAGCCAACCGGGATACGCTGCCGAACCAATGGGTCAGTTGATCACGTGACTTTTTTTGTTTGGCAAATTCAAAGGCTACATCCAAAAAATACTTCAATTCGGGATGGGGTTGTAATCTTTTTTTCACCAATTGGCCCAAAAGCGAAGCCATGGCTTCTTTCTCCGAGGTACTCAGAAGTCCGCTTGCAAAGTCCTTCTTTATTTCGGTCGCATAGTCGACCCCATTAAATTTGTATTTAGTCTGTTTGTTGTTGATTTCTATCGGACTGAACAATCTGTCCAGCTCTGCGGGAAACGCTTCAGCGGTCAGGGTGGTTCTTGTTTGGGAGAAAATGCTACTACTGCCCAGGAGGATAAAGAAGAAGATAAGAAAAAGGTTTTTCTTCATGGTTGTAAGCTTTTTTGAAGCCTTAAAAGTAAAGGTTTTTTTGGGTTCAGCCGCTCGTGATGTCCGGGTTGGGTCGTCAAGAAGAGGTAATCATCCGGAATGAAAATAAAAAACCTGAAATCCATTTGTGTGTCACAACTGGATTTCAGGCCCGGGTTGGAAGAAATCTCTGATCATTCTTTACAGAATCTTACAGCTACCCATTTGTTTTTTTCTCTGATCTCAGTGTTTGACCAACCGAGACCGGAAGCTTTAGCTTCAACCATCTGCAGGTCCTCAAAGTAAAAGCCACTCATGAAGATACTTCCTCCTTTTTTTAGGACTTGGTTGTAACGGTCCATGTCGGCCAACAGAATGTTACGGTTGATGTTAGCATAGACTGTGTCAAAAGGATCTAGTCCGTCAAGAATCATGGCGTCACCATGTCTTACTGTTGTATTGAGTGTGTTGTTTTGGGCTACGTTTTCAAGAGCATTGTGGAATGCCCATTCGTCGTTATCAATAGCCTCAATTTCAGTTGCTCCAAGTTTTTGTGCCAGAATGGCGAGTATTCCTGTGCCACTGCCCATGTCCAGTAAACGATGACCTACAGGTGGCATATCGAGCAGGTATCCAATCATCAGGGCCGTTGTTTCATGGTGAGCTGTCCCAAACGACATTTTGGGTTCAATCACTAATTCATACTCTATATCTGGCCGTGACAAATGAAATGGTGCCCTGATGTGGCATCTGCCTGCTATGATAACTGGTTCAAAGTTGCTTTCCCAGACGGCATTCCAGTTTTGCTCTGCTACTTCCTCGGTTTTATAGCGTACCTTGAATGACAGGTTATTCAAGGTCTCGTCGAGCAATTCCTGATTGACGTTTTTGCTTGGGATATAGGCCAGCAGTGCTTCTTCTGTTTCTTCAAAGCTGTCAAAACCGATCTCCCCCAGCAATGCCATCAGTATTTCGTACTCATTGTTTGAATTGTTCGCTTGCAGTGTAAATCGGGTATATTGCATGAACGTGTGGTGTTAAAATGAACGAGCAATCTGAACAAAATCTTTCGCTTTCAGAGATGCACCACCAATAAGACCTCCATCAACATCAGGCTGACTGAAGAGCACAGTGGCATTGTCGGCATTACAGCTTCCTCCATAAAGGATAGTTGTGTCTTCGGCCAACTCTGCGCCATATTTTTCCTTTATCAGTCCCCTGATGTAGGCATGCATTTCCTGAGCCTGGGCAGGGCTGGCCACAACGCCTGTTCCGATAGCCCAAATGGGTTCGTATGCAATCACCACATTATAAAACTGTTCGGGCGAAAGATGGAACAGTCCTTTTTCGATCTGAGTCCTTACAGTATCAAAATGGATTTTGGCTTCCCGTTCCGACAGCACCTCGCCGCAACAAAAGATGGGCTCTATTTCATTTGCCAGAGCCAGATTAATTTTGGTTGCCAATACCTCATCCGTTTCAGCGAAGTATTTTCTCCTTTCAGAATGCCCGATGATACAGTACTCCACCTCTATCGAGTTTAGCATCTGGGCAGAAACTTCACCTGTATAGGCACCGGCATCATACTCACTTACATTCTGTGCCCCAATATGAAATTCTGATTCAGAAGCAATGTCAGTGGCCATTTCCAGAAACAGAAAGGGTGGGCAGATGATCATCTCTATATCCTCGTCAAGCGGTTGAGCATCTATTATATCTGCTATTTCACTGATGAGTTCTTCTGCCTCATCAAATCGCTTGTTCATTTTCCAGTTTCCGGCTACTATTTTTCTTCTCATGATACTTAATAATTAATTAATTCTCAGGGTATAAATGTTTATTAATCGATTTGTTTGCCAAACCCAGGGAACCTGGCCTTTAATGACTCCACATCGGGAGTATCACGCCAGTTCCATTTATCAATTACAACGCCATTCTTCATTAACATCACTCCCGGATTGGCTCTCACCATTGTTTTGAGCACAATATCGTCAGCATTTAAAACTTCAACATGATTTTTGTATGCACTGGCTATGATTCCCATTTCCTCCGGAAGTGCAGCGGTTAGCAATACAGGTGTATGCCCTTCCTTGTAGAGGTAATCAACTAACGGAGCCAATTGTTCGGCCACTCGGGAAGGCGCCGTCTGCGGATCATACATTGTGATGATGAGTTGATAATCTGTATTCCTAATGTAGGCATCGGTGACATCGGTTCCTGTACTATCAAGAATTTGCAACTCATGACGTAAACCGGCTGAAGGATCGTCAATACGTTGGTTTACAAAACTCCATTGCGACATCCATACACTATCGTTGTATGGAAAATTGTGGCTTTCGTATTCCTTTGTTTCTCCTGTTACATTGTTCTTATAAGTCACATAGTATTTTGCCTGAACTTCTGTGGTTGGATACATGTTCTTGCCAACTTTCCAGGGCATGAAGTCAAGTAATGGTAAATGCCGGTAAGAAAAAACTGAAAAAGCTGCAAACGCAAGAAATCCTGCCATGAGAAGAATCCACTGGGAACCCGCGTTAATAGTGGGTTTCTCATACTTGCGGGTTGCAATAAGACCAACTACAAATATCATCAGGATAAGGTTTTTGTAGAAGGTTTGCCAGTTGGTAAGAATGATGGCATCGCCGAAGCACCCGCAATCCGGAACAGGGTTGTAAAGCGCATCAAAGAAGGTAAGGAAGGTGAAGAACACCATCATGGCAGTCACAAGCCATCTCGTGAGGGCGGGGCGTAAATTGAGTAGTAGTGCAAAGCCAAGTGTGAACTCGAATGCGCAAAGAATGATTGTCATGGAGAGCACCAGGGGCATCGCCCAGGTCATATCGTATGCGATGAGGTAGTCTTCCAGTTTAAAGGTGAATCCCAGTGGATCCTGACCCTTGACAAAGCCGGAAAAAACAAACGTGCCGCCAATAATGATACGGCTGATTATTCGTATGTATTTCATGAGTTCTCGGGTGTCTGGCCTTTTTCAGATTTTTCAAGCATTAATTTTATAAGTGCAAACACGGCATAGTTGACGATATCGGCATAATTGGCATCGATACCTTCTGAGGCGAGCAATTTTCCCTGATTGTCTTCTATTTGCTTAATACGCAATATCTTCATTAGGATGATATCTGTGATTGAGCTTATTCGCATGTTACGCCAGGCCTCTCCGTAGTCATGGTTTTTTCGCAACATGAGTGCCTTGGTTTCTGACAGATGATGGTCATACAGTTCAATGGCTTTTGTCTGGGTGATGTCAGGATGGTTTACAACACCCAGTTGTAATTGTATCAGGGCGATGATCGAATAGTTGACCATTCCTATAAATTCTGCATCAATGCCTTCGTTTACCTTGCGTTCCTCTTTCATGTCAAGGCTGCGAATTCTTTCGCCCTTGATATAAATCTGGTCAGTCAGGGATGGAATACGGAGAATTCTCCATGCCGGGCCATAGTCTTTTATCTTGGAAACGAAAAGGTTGCGACAGGTTAAGGTAATTTGATCAAATTGTTTGGATGTATCTTTGAGCATAAGAATTGTAATTTCGCAGTTGGTCTACGCATTGAAGCGCTGCCAGATGTCAAAAATACTATTTAAAAAGAAATGATGCACCATCCAATTGTTTTTTGCCCACAGAAGCCTGTTGTTATGGGTATTCTGAATGTTACTACAGATTCTTTCTATGATGGGGGTCGTCATTTTAACGAGAAGGAATGGCTTTCCCATGCAGAACAACTAGTTACGGAAGGAGCGTCTGTCATTGATGTTGGCGCTATGTCGACGCGCCCCGGGGCAACAGGTGTAAGTGCGGAAGTTGAAATTGCACGCATTGTCCCTGTAGTAAAACGTCTTGTACGTGAATATCCAACTGTCAGTATCTCTGTCGATACCTGGCGTGCTTCAGTGGCAGAAGCTGCCATTGTAGCCGGAGCAGGAATGATTAACGATATTTCGGGCGGTACCTTTGATCAGATGATGTTCCCGCTTATCAGAAAGCATGGCGTCGATTATGTTTTGATGCATACCAAAGGGACCCCGCAGACAATGCAACTGAATCCGCAATACGAGGATGTTACAGATGAAGTTCGCCGGTTTCTTTTTACCAGGGCAACTATGCTTGCAGAAGGTTTCGGTGGACAAATAATCCTTGATCCCGGATTTGGATTTGGGAAAACCCTTGCCCACAACTACGAACTAATGCGCAGACTTAAGGAGATTACTACAGGTGAATGGCCAGTACTTGTTGGAATTTCTAGAAAATCAATGATTTATAAATTGCTGGAAACCGATCCTGAGGCTGCCCTGAATGGCACAACTGCTCTGAATCTGTTTTCATTGCTTCAGGGTGCATCAATTCTTCGAGTCCACGATGTGAAAGATGCGATGGAGGTATTGAAAATATTTGGCCAATTATCTCCCGGTGTGAAATAGTCGTACCTTTGAGCCAAGTTATAGTAAATTCTTCTATTCGTGTTACTTCAGGTTTTTCTTTCCGGCTTTCTGGAATTCAGGCTGATTGATGCAATCGACATTATCCTGGTAGCCTTCTTATTGTATGAGTTGTTTAATCTCCTGAAGGGGACTAGTGCCATGAGTATATTCATTGGCATTGTTGCAGTTATCATTCTTTGGAAAGTAGTCACTGTGCTTGAAATGGCACTCCTGAGTGAAATCCTTGGCGCTTTTATCAGCGTTGGATTTATTGCACTGATTGTGGTTTTTCAGCCCGAGATCAGACAGTTTTTGCTCCTTCTTGGTAACTCGTCATTTCTCAATAACCAACGTCGCCGATTCTTGTTCTGGAAGTTAAAACAAATTAACGATCGGCTGGATGTTGATCCAATCACCCATGCCTGTCAAAAAATGGCTAACGCTAAAACAGGGGCACTGATCGTTCTGTCCAAGACCAACGAATTACGTCAATTTTCTGATACCGGCGATGAAATAGATGCCCTTATAACGGATCAACTGCTTGAAAGTATTTTTTTTAAAAACAGTCCACTGCATGATGGCGCTGTGATTATTCGCAATAATCGCATTCAGGCTGCGCGCTGTATTCTGCCAGTTTCGTCAAATATGCGTATCGATGTCGCATTGGGACTCAGACACAGGGCGGCTATTGGCGTCACTGAGCGTACAGATGCCGTCTCGGTGATTGTTTCTGAAGAAACTGGTGAGATTAGTTATGCCAAATCCGGTATCATCGTGACGCATGTGAAGCCAGCTCAGTTGAAGAATTTTCTGGATAAAGAGTTCAATTCTGAATAAGGCCGGGTGCCTTGTCTTCAAAAATGAGGTTTTTTAGCATTACAGTTTTATAGACCCGTTGTCGCTTTATTGACAAGCATTACAAGAGTTTCCTCCCTATCTGGCAAAAAGAAATCTTTCTAATTCCGATTTTTTCTGATAGGAATCGATAGGATAATGCTGAAAAGGAATTTTTGCTTGTATTCCTTCGGTTAGGTGGTATTGACTCAGATATGGGCAATGCCGATAGTCTGTGGCTAAAGCCAGAATTTCTTAAATCTACTTGAGCAAAAGCTACCGGGTAGCTTTAGTTGACGTGGAGTCTTCCGTTGCCCGTTGTTGCAGGATTTGCATTATTTCGGTATCTGATTTTCCGCAGAAAAGAAGTGCTTGGGTTGCGTCATCTGCCAATTCATGGTCGGGATACAGCCGCAGAAATTGCCTGTAAAACTCTGATGCCTGCATTGGATCCTGAATATACTGATCGTACACGAAGGCCTTCATGAATAGCGCCTGCGGTAGTTTTGCGTATGATTTATGTTCTGTCAGGATTCGGTCGTAAAGTCCAATGGTTGTCTTGTAGTCACGCAGGAAGATGGACAGATCGGCTGCCCTGAAAATGTATTCGGGAGAGATTGAGTCATTGGGATATTTATCTGCAAATTCGAGGTAAAGTGCCTGCATGGCTTTCACTTTATCGGCAGGTGGCATCGCGGTAGAGTCGGCACTAAGAGCTTTTTCATTATCTTCGATTTTGCTTATCATCGATCCGTGATAGTCACAGGATGCCAGTATCATCGCGAGTGCCAGAATTGCAACGGGGAAAAGCTTTTTCATTTTCTATCTTATTTACGAGGTGTAATTTGTAACTATTTGCGCTTCTTGTTGATGGGGAATATCATCCGGTAGTCGATCTTGATGTTTCCATGGCTGATGTCGCTCAGTTTGCGGCGTAGCATGGTTTTTCGAAGTGTGCTCAGAAGATCGGTAAATAATATTCCTTCCAGATGGTCGTATTCGTGCTGAATTACCCGGGCATTAGCTCCTTCGAACCATTCATCATGTGGCTGAAATTGTTCATCGAGGTACTGAATGTGAACCCGTGGTTTGCGCTCAACTGATTCGTGAATTTCGGGAATGCTTAGACAACCTTCGCTGTAGCCCCATGGTTCACCTTCTTCTTCAATAATACGGGCATTGATAAAGCATTGTCTGAAATTTTTTGCCTCGGGATATTTTTCGGAAAGGGGATTACCATCTATGACGAAAATTCTGATGGAACGATTCACCTGAGGTGCGGCTAAACCAACGCCGTCGGTGGCATACATGGTTTCCCATAAATCGGTGATGAATTGACCAATACCTGCTTCCCCGGGTGTGATGTCGATGGCCTTTTTTCTTAGAATTGGATGTCCATAGGCCACAATAGGTAATATCATGGTTTATATGTTTTTAAATTGATTTGATTCCATGAAGGACTGAAGCAGAATGACTGCACTGATTCGGTCAACCAGGGCCTTATCCTGCCGGTCTTTCTTTTTTAGTCCTGCCTCGAGCATTGTGCGATGAGCCAGAACTGATGTAAAACGCTCATCATACCGGTAAACCGGTGTCTGGGGAAATACTTTACGCAACCGGTTAACGAATGGCTCTATAAACCGTGAAGCATCTGATGGCAGGTTGTTCATTGTACGGGGTTCTCCCACAACGATGCCATCGACCTTCTCATTGTTTAGGTATTGGGTCAGCCAGTCAAACAACTCGCTCACGTGAACTGTAGTCAATGCATTAGCTGATATCTGCAGTTCATCGGTGGCGGCTAATCCAACCCTTTTTTGACCGTAGTCGATAGCGAGTATTCGTCCCATATTGGGCGCAAAGGTATGAAAAGATGGGGGATTACACGATCGGGTGAAGAAGAAATAAGATCCTTTGTGAGAGGCTAAATGAAAGAGCTGCCTGATTTGAAATTAGGTGGAGCGGGCTAAATAGTATCCCCGGTATAATAGAAGAATAAAAAAACCGGCTGAAGGCCGGTTTTTAGTTCTTTTGCGTAGGCTGAATCAAACGCGTTTTTCTTTAATACGGGCTTTCTTACCACGCAATCCACGCAGGTAGAAAATTCTGGCTCTACGAACTACACCCCGCTTGTTCACTTCTATCGTATCGATGAAAGGTGAAACTATCGGGAAGATACGCTCAACGCCAATGTTATTCGAAATCTTTCTGACAGTGAAGGTTGCGGTGGCGCCGGCACCTTTGCGCTGAATCACCACACCAGAGTAACTCTGGATACGCTCCTTGTTACCTTCCTTGATTTTGTAATTAACTGTAATGGTGTCACCAGCTTTAAAATCAGGGAATTCCCTGCGCTCTATCTGCGACTCAACAATTTTAACTAATTCCGGCTTATTCATTGTATTGAAACTTTTAACGATTCTTCAAAAAGGAGTGCAAATGTACAAAGTTTTTTATTCCAATCATAACTTCAGGCAACTAATTTTTATCAACTTCTTGGAGTCATATGTAAGCATTTGTTTTTCAGTTCTTAAATCAAAAGTATAAGGGATGAAAAACTATATGGCCGCCTGTGTTGATCTCGAGTGCAGGGGCTGGGATCTTCAGGAACCCTATCGTATTGAACAACAGCTTTAACCATTTGGCTTTTACTGGTATTCGGGTCAGGTCGACATCGAAGGTCAGGTAAAACTGCCGCGTACGGTCAAAATGTGGAATTGGCTTCCCTTCATACGAGGTTGAATTTTCAACAGCACCTGTCATCCCTTCTGCCCCGTATCCTACTGCAATATTTATCCAACGCGGAATCCAGCTTCGTCCTGCACCGAAGGCATAAAGGTTGCCCGATGCCCAAAGCGTGGTTCCATTGTAGTCCTTGACCATTTGCTGAAAGGTATTACGTCCGAGTATGTCTGGCCGATAATCGGCATATTTGGTGGGATGCCATGAATATTTAAGGGTGATGCGCTGATCCTTCCAAAGCAGTTCCTGCCCGATAAATAATATTGCCCCGAAGGTGTTGGCTGTCAGATCACCGGCTGAGGCACCCCATTCGGACGAGAAACCATCCAGTATTTCGATTGTGGTCATGTAGGTGAATCCGGCAATCCCACCATACCAAACTGAATTCCGGTGGCTCATGCCGGCCCATTCAACTGAATAGGACGTTAAACGGCTGATGTAATACGAGGTGACGAAGTGCCCGGCCTTGTCAATCTGTAACCACTCATCGTTGTCGTTAAAGAAATGGAAGTGGGATTGTGGATAGTCTTTGTACCACATCGACCAAAGCCCTGCCAGCGATACTGCATAGAGACTTGCTTCTGCTGTTACCACTGCCGGTAAATAGCGACGCTGTTTGACATAGCAACTGGTATCAGGTGCTGACGAAACACTGTCATTAACCTTTTGAAAGATCGTATCCGGTTCCGAAACATGCCCCTGTATCGAAGTGACACCAAGTATCAGAATGGCTGTTGCGAATATGCGAAAAAGGTTATCAGACATAAGTTTTGTCATTATCTCAGGTGAACTGCGATAACAGGTTCCTGGCTTCTGCTGTCTTCTCAGCGAGCAGAGCCGGGGTATCGGCCTCCAGAATCAGGCGGAGTAATGGCTCGGTGTTGGATTGACGCACATTAAACCACCAATGTGCAAATTCAATACGGTAACCATCAAAATCCATAAAAGCCACCGGGGGGGCTTGCTTTGTAAAATGCTCGCGCATCAGATTCATGGCTTCCTGCTTCTTTTCAATTCTGAAATTGATTTCCCCTGAATTGGAATAGGTGTCTATTCGGCTGATTACATCTGACACCTTTAGCCCTTCACATTTGAACCGTTTAACCAGTTTTAAAATAAGAAGGCAGGCCATCAGCGCGGAATCCGAATAGTTAAAGTCGCGGAAGTAATAATGGCCGGCCAGTTCTCCTCCAAAAATACCGTCGGTTTCCCGAAGTTTTAAGGCGGCATAAGCCCTGCCGACTCGCCAGATGTTTACCGTAGCACCCATTTTCTGTAAATATTCGGTTACCCCTTTTGAGGTGCGGATGTCCTGTAGTACGCTTCCTTTCAGCTTTTTTTCTTCAAGGAAGTAATGGCCTAGCAATCCAATCATAAGGTCGGGACGGATAAAACACCCCTGCTCATCGGTAAACATCACTCTATCGGCATCGCCATCGAAGATGACTCCTATGTCTGATCCGTTAGCTTTAACAGCTTCACTAAGTTCGACAACGTTTGCGGGTTCAAGGGGGTTGGGTTCATGAGCAGGGAACCGGCCATCGGGTATTTCGTTGAGGTATACTGGCTCTTCACCCAGCAGTTCTTTGATGTATAACCCCGCCATTCCGTTTGAAATATCGATGGTAAGTTTTAGTCCGCTGAGATCACTCAAAAATTGTTTCTGAAAAGTAAGGTAGGCATCGTGACGGTCGAAATCAATTACTGAACCATGGTGGATGGCTTTCGCCGGTAACGCTTTTGCAATGGCCTGCTCGAGCATGTCGAGCCCTGTGTCATAACCTACAGGAAGGGCTCCGGTACGCGACACTTTCATCCCGTTGTGTTCTGGCGGATTGTGAGAGGCCGTGATCATGACGGACAAATCGAATATGTATTCAGCAGTGGCCCAGTATATAAATGGCGTCGTACAGAGTCCTGAGTTGTATACATCTGCGCCGGCTTCAGTGATCCCTGCCGTTAGACGATCGTACATTTCGGGTGATGAAAGGCGGCAATCACGGCCGATTAAAACTTTGGTAACACCAAAGAGGGACGGTATACAGCGCCCAATACGGTATACATCTTCACCTGTGAAGTCTTTGCCGTATACGCCCCGGATATCGTAGGCTTTAAAAGCTGACATAGGTTTATGTGCGTTTTGAAGACCCAAGGGTCATTTTTAGATGGCAAAGGTAGTGATTAGGTCGTTGACGAGGACTTCACTCTTTGTTCATTTTTAACCTTGGCTGAAGATCATTGCTGCTTCATTTCTTCATGAGATTAAAAACTGCAGGATTCTCGATTTGCAAATTCCTTTGGCTTTTCATCCCCATGCGATACAGACCGGGTTACAGTATTGTATTGGACTTCGTTTGATTGCTGCCACGTGTTATTTTATGCCCAGCGCATTAAGCGCACGCTGATACCGCCTTGCATTAGTCATGTGGGTGTTGTAGTCCCTTGCAAACTCATGATAACCCGAAAGGTCATCTCTGGCACAGAAATAATAATAGCCATGATCCTCATAATTAAGCACGGCCTCAACCGATGCAATGGAGGGGAAGCAAATGGGGCCGGGGGGTAATCCCTGATATTTGTATGTGTTGTATGGTGAATCAATGGTCAGATGTTCTCCTGTGATACGGCGTAACGAAAAATCGCCGACAGCATATTTTACCGTGGGATCGGCTTGAAGTGGCATCCCTTTTCGCAGGCGGTTGATGTATACACCTGCTATCGTACTCTTTTCACTATTCTTATTGGTTTCCTGCTCTACGATGCTTGCCAGTGTTACTATCTGTGTAATACTGTAACCCATTTCTGCGCATCTTTTCTTTCTCGATTCATCCCAAAAAACATTGAATTCATCATGCATTCTGTTAAAAAATTCTTTAGGGGTGAGGGTCCAATAGACTTCATAGGTGTTTGGGATGAACATGGCGGGGAGGGTTGAAGCATTGAATCCTGCCTTATTCAGCATCACAGAGTCGTTGAAGGTTTTTATCAGTGAAGCACTGTCGGCCTCAATCTGACTGGCAATCCGGCCAGCTAGTTGGCCGATTGTACGGATATTGTGAAAAATGACTCTGACAGGTGTCTGCCTTCCGAGAGCCAGCATTCTGGTCAACTGAAAATTGCTCATGCCATTGGTGAGCACATAATGACCCGGTTTTAATGTTTGGTCAAGCTTTTTGCGATGGGCAACCCATTTAAATTCCCTGAGCCGGGGATGAACCCCCATTTTTCTCATATCTTCAGCTATGCTTTCGAGGGTTTCTCCGGTTCGGACATACAGATGCCCATATGTATCGGCAGGAAGGGTGATGGCGGTTCCAAAGAGCACCATGTAGAGTTTAATACCAATGATCAGTGCCAACACGGTGGCTCCCATAAGTGACCAGAGGATATATCGGTGCCATGCCGGTTTTTCTGTTTTTCGGGCACTAAATCGGTTAAAGGGAATCATCATTAAAGCGTTTAATGGTTGGGATTGATAAGTTGCATGAATACAACATCATGAAAACATCCGTCATAAAGAAGCCAATCCTTACGCTGCCCGGCAACCTGATAACCGGCTTTGTCGAAGAGGCCCTTGCTGCTCTTATTATCGATGGCAATATTGCACCAAAGCTGATGAAGGTTGAGCCGGTCAAAAGCAAGTTGAGCCATTGTATTCAGTGCCTCGAATGCGAACCCCCGACGACGGTGTGCACGGGAGATGGTAATTCCTATTCCTGCACGACGATTTACCGGATCGCCTTCAAATAGGTCAATGGCACCTACAGTCTCTCCTTTCGTTGTTTCAATCATCAATCGGAGTTGACGAACTGTCCAGAAATCAGCTGAGGCTCCTAATACATATTGTTCAATCTGATAACGCGAGAAGGGGATCAGGGTTCCTGAATGCTGCCATTCCTGCCAGTCGTTTTCCCATTTCATGATGCGATCGGCATCTTCAAATTCCACAGCACGAAGACGTATTGTTGGTTTAGACATGGTATTAGATTTCAAAGGTTCCATCGAATACATGCACAGCAGGGCCGAACAGCATAACATCAGTAAAATAGTCGCCCTCCCTGCGAAAACTGACACTGAGGTTTCCTCCGCGGCAAAAAACATTTGTCTCGCCCCGGGTGGTTCCTGTCCGCATGGCATAGGCCAATACTGATGCAGTAATACCGGTTCCGCACGACAGGGTCTCATCTTCAACTCCTCTTTCATAGGTCCTGACCAGTAATCCTTCCTCAATGATCTCGACAAAATTAACGTTGGTTCCTTCGGGTTGAAATTTTGGCAGATTCCGCAGGTGCCCCCCTACTGTAGTTACATCCAGTGAGGTTACTCCCTGTGAGAAAACGACAAGATGGGGAACGCCGGTGTTAAGAAGCAAACCCTCGGGTTCAGAACGCATTCCCCTGACATCTGTCATGCTTAGCCTTATTTGGTATCTGTGGACTCCCGCCATGGTTATCAGTGCCTCATGAAGTCCGTCGGAAGCCTCGAATCGCACAAGGCTTTTGTTCAGGCCTAACCGGCTCGCGAATGCTGCGGCAGCTCGTCCTCCGTTGCCACACATTGTAGCCTGCAGACCATCGGAATTAAAATAGACCATTCGGAAATCGACTGTGGTGGATGGCATCAGTACAATCAGCCCATCGGCTCCAATCCCGGTATGACGATTACAAAGATCGGCAACAGGAAGACCACCTGCTGAAATTTCGGCAGTCAGCCCGTCGATCATTATGAAATCGTTGCCTGCACCATGATATTTTGAAAAGCGGATTACCATTTAACGTTTTTTAGCAAGTTTTAACCTATCGTTTAAAATGCTGATAATTTTTGAATTACATAGCAATGGCTACAGTGGCCAAATCCTTGATTATCTGATATACGATATCTGGGCATACTTATTGCTTAGCCCCAGACTGCAAAGGTAATGTGAACTTGGAAACGATGCCTGGCTTAAGCAGTAATATTTCGTAAGTAAGTTTCTTCTTATGAAGGTAACGAATAACATAGTTTTTTTACCAGGCTTAAGCGCATAACAGTTCCATTACCCCGGCAGCTCTTTAAACTTTAACTGTTATTAACCCATCTTCCTGTGCTATCGGGCATTATTGCTCCGTTATGCATTGGAAATAATAAAGGAGACAAATTACTATGAAACGCTATCTGACCTATTTCTTTACAGCATTCGCCGGTGCTATACTGGCACTGGGTCTTTATCGTGCTTTCGAACCTTCAAAAGGTTCTGTTGTACAACCGGTTGCTATCCCTGTACAACAAACTTCTTATTCGGCAGCAATGCCATTGGCTGCACCCGATTTTGTTGATGCTGCCAATCAATCGGTCCACGCCGTTGTGCACATCATGGCCGAATGGGAACAGAAGAATTCTTATTATGATGACTTCTTCAGCTTGTTCGACGGTTATCGTTCGATGCCTCAGCGCCGCGCTCCCATCTCGGGAACGGGGTCGGGTGTCATCATCAGCCCTGATGGTTATATTGTTACTAATAACCATGTCGTACAAGATGCCTCAAAACTTGAGGTGACTCTGAATGATAAACGTACTTTTCCTGCCAAAGTCGTCGGTACTGATCCGTCTACAGACCTTGCCCTGATCAAAATAGAATCGAACGATCTCCCTTCACTTACTTTCGGTAATTCCGATGATGTGAAGGTAGGCGAGTGGGTGTTGGCTGTTGGCAACCCCTTCAATCTTACTTCAACAGTTACCGCCGGTATCGTAAGTGCTAAGGCACGAAATATTAACATTCTGAATAATAACGATGGCTCTTCAATAGAGTCGTTTATACAAACCGATGCAGCCGTGAACCGCGGAAACAGCGGTGGTGCCCTCGTTAATACGCGCGGTGAACTGATTGGTATCAATGCTGCCATCGCCAGCGGAACAGGTTATTATGCCGGATATTCTTTTGCCATTCCTGCCAATATTGCACGTAAGGTAGCTCACGACCTGATGCAGTTTGGAGAGGTTCAGCGTGCCTACATTGGTATTCAGATACGTGAAGTGGATGCTTCGCTTGCTGATGAAAAAGGGCTGGATCAGCCAAGGGGTGTTTATGTGGCCGGTGTTATCGAAAACAGTTCAGCTTCTAAGGCCGGACTGAAAGTGGGCGATGTGATCGTAGGCATCCAGGGTAATTCAATCAATAGCTATTCTGAATTACAGGAATCGGTTGCTCAGTACAGCCCTGGTGATGAAATTACTATTCAGGTTCTTCGCACGAAAGATCCTGTTGACCTTAAAGTGGTGCTTACCAACGAATCAGGTACAACCGCCCGCGTTAAACGCGAGGAATCGGAGTCTTTGAGCGATCTTGGTGTTTCACTACGACCTGTTGATCCGGAAACCGCACATAAGCTTGGTATTAATCAAGGGGCTGAAATTTATGAACTTCGTAGTGGAAAATTGTCTGGCATCGGAATTCGGAAGGGTTTTATCATTACCCGAATCGACAGAAAACCGGTGAGGAGTGCCGATGATATCCGTAAACTGCTGAAGCCAGCCCAGGGAGGAGTCCTCATCGAAGGGGTTTATCCCAATGGTGTGCGTGCATACTATGGGCTGGGATTCTGATTAATTTATCAAAGGGGGTGCTCCGGTTAATACCTTCACTAGCATCCCAATTAATAAGCATGGGAAAGTATTATCGGATTATTTATGTTGAATATCAATAATTAAAAGTCTATATGGCCCCCTTTCATAATCTTTTTTTAAATTTTGCGTTGAATATTTGGAAAAAGGTTTAAGCCTGCTTAAATTTACGAACCCTATATTCTGCGGAGTGAACATTTCTCCCTTCCAATCCTTTTATAATAGCAGCGTTAAAATTAACCCAACATACAGATGCGACAACTCAAGATAACCAAATCCATTACCAACCGCGAAACAGCCTCGCTCGACAAATATCTCGCAGATATAGGCCGGGAGGAGTTGATTACAGCCGATGAGGAGGTGAAACTTGCTCAACGGATCAGGGAAGGCGATGCCGCAGCACTTGATAAACTTACCCGGGCTAACCTTAGGTTTGTTGTTTCTGTCGCAAAGCAGTACCAGAATCAGGGGCTTAGTTTGCCTGACCTCATCAATGAAGGAAATCTGGGTCTGATCAAAGCAGCCAAGAAATTTGATGAGACCAGAGGATTCAAATTTATTTCCTATGCTGTATGGTGGATTCGGCAGTCGATTCTTCAGGCTCTGGCCGAACAATCCCGCATTGTCAGGCTACCGCTTAATCAGGTTGGATCACTTAATAAAATAAAAAAAGTTTCATCACGTCTGGAACAGGAATTCCAACGGAATCCGAGCAGCGAGGAGATTGCTGATCATCTTGATGTGGCTCAATCGAAGATTGATGCTGTTATGAAGATATCTACTCACTATGTGTCAATGGATGCTCCGTTGATTGAGGATGAAGACACCCGGTTCGGCGATGTGTACATGCCTGAAGATTTCGTAGCCGCAGATGATAAGTTGATCAAAGACTCGCTGAATAATGAGATTCAACGCACCCTGGGTACCCTCTCCGAAAAAGAACGCGATGTCATTAACCTTTACTATGGTATCGGAATGAGTCATGCACTTACCCTCGACGAAATAGCGACCCATTTTGACCTCACGCGTGAACGAGTCCGTCAAATCAAGGAAAAAGCAATACGTCGTCTGAAACATACTTCCAGAAGCCGACTCCTGAAGGCTTATCTCGGAGAGTAATTGGAATATTTATCCATAAAACATTAATAGCCCGCATTTTTTGTGGGCTTTTTTTTAAACATGAACGGTAGCCTCTGTTTGATAATCATTGAATGCCTACCTTTGCATTTTAGTCTTTAGTTACATTCAATTCAGTTTATACAGCATGCTTACCGACCAACATTTTCCAGTGAACCGGTTTGCTTTTTGTCCAGCCTGTGGTGCAGAGTCTTTCGTACAATATGATCAGAAGGCGCTCCTTTGCCGACACTGCAATCTTCTGCTTTATTTCAACAGCTCAGCTGCTGTTGCTGCCATTATAACCAATGCTGAGGGAGAGGTGCTGTTTACTATTCGCAGAAGAAATCCCGCCGTCGGATTGCTCGACCTTCCAGGTGGATTTGTTGACCCGGGAGAAACGGCTGAGGAGGCACTGGTTCGTGAAATACAAGAAGAGTTAGGCCTTGAGGTCATCGGTTGCAACTATCTCAGAAGTTTCGCCAATACATATCATTATCGCGAAGTCCTTTATCATACCACTGACCTCGTTTTTTGCTGTACAGTGAAGTCATTCGAAGGAATTAAGGCTGACGATGATGTGAGTGGGTATGTCTTTCGCGATCCTAAGGGCATTGATCCCCATGAGATTGGACTTGCCTCCATTCAAGCTGCTATCAGAAGTTACATCGACTTGATTAAAACCATGTAGTCATGTGTCGGCTTGCAGCTACAAGCCTGATATATAACTATTATTCTCCCCATTTCTTAAGCAGTTGTTTTGCCGGGCAACAGCATCGTAACATGTATCTTATTATAAGTATATGTCGCAAATAACAGCTTTTGGTTCTCCTGCGATTTTGTGTTTAATCCAACTTGTTTATTTCTAGTCATCTATCCTATCTATAATAATATCATCCCTTCGGGCTTAAATAAAAACAAATCCCGAAGGAATAAGCAGCCATCATCAGACTTCCCCTCCACCCCCTGGTAGCTCCCGGGCTATCGGGACTTTGACTCGCTGGCGCGGGATATTGGTGGTGCGATAGTTACACCATGAACCACGAAGTCAGGTGTTTCTTCTCTGTGTAACATTGGTTTTGGCTCCCCCGGGCATCGGAGTCAGATTCTTCTGATTGTATATATTATTGAATCTGAAGTTACTATGATCTTTTTTAATGATATGCAAACATGGGTAAATACACGTTAAGAACCTTTATGCCTTAGAGCACGAACGCTGGTGATGGTATGGGGTGGCTTTCAATGTTGTTGTGGTGTTGAATGTCATGTCTGTTGTTAAATCGTTAGCGATATCACCGATGACCGGCAGGGGTTCTGCACCGATCATTCATCAGAAAAATGTGGCTCTAAAATGGCACTTACTAAAACCGTGCCAAAAATTTTATATAGTTATGGTTTCTTCATATAAAATATACTCCATAATTACTACAGGAATAGGCGATATATAAGAAAAACATAACTTTGTCCTAACTTTGGTATGACTTTGATGCGACTATGGAGTAAAACTGAATTATAAGTAACATGTAATCAATTGTTTGAAAAATTGACTTATATGATTATGTTCACACAAAAAAAATTTAAAAAGTTGAAATTTTTTTAAAAGAGGGCATAATCAGGTGTGAAAAACATGCCTGTAAAATGGAAAATGATTCAAAATTTGGAAGGGATATGAGAGCAAATTTGCTACTGAAGTCCGGAGAGGAAGATGGCTTTGGGGCAGGTTGGCTAACCGGTAATTTCTACATGAGCATATAAGATTTGTTTTTCTTTGGCACGCCCTGTCAGGAAGTTAATTCGCCGTAAAAACAGTCATTGCTGCTTCGTGTTTCAGCAAGATTTTCTGTATTTCACGAATTATCGGGGGACATAAAAATGCCGGAACCAATGATTGATTCCGGCATGGCTAAGATGATAGCCCTGATTATTTTTTAACGCCTTGTTGTTTGGCCATTTCTTCAAGACGGCGTTGGAATCCAGACTTCTTAACAGGTTTCTTTTTGTTTTCCTGTAATTTAAGCAATAATTTTTTCTCGTTGATGGTTCGGCGGATTACCCACATTTGGGCGAATGTAAACAGGTTGGCCAGCAAATAGTAGTAGCTGAGGCCCGATGCATAGTTGTTGAATATCCCCAGGAACATCACAGGCATGATGTACATCATGGTTTTCATACCTGGCATTTGACTACCGGTCGACATCATGTCGTTGTTCATTTTGGTGTAGATGATAGTACTGACAGTCATCAACAGAGTAAACAGACTTACATGGTCTCCGTAGAAAGGAATATCGAACGGGAGATTGAAAATTGAATCATAGCTTGACAGGTCGTGCGCCCAGAGAAACGATTGCTGACGTAATTCGATAGAACTGGGGAAGAATCTGAACAAAGCAATAAGGATCGGGAATTGCAGTAACATTGGTATGCAACCTGCCATCGGGTTCACCCCTGCCTTGCGGTAGAGGTCCATGGTGGCCTGTTGCTTCTTCATTGAATCTTCTGATTTCGTGAATTTCTTCGTAATCTCCTCGATCTCGGGTTTTAATACCTTCATCTTGGCGGTGGCCCTATACGACCAGTAGGCGATTGGGAAAAGGAAAGTCTTTAATAATACGGTGAGAATGAGGATGATGATGCCATAGGTGAGTCCCCAGCTTTCGAGCCAGTCGAATACAGGAATCACGGCATAAACATTGATAATCCACATGGGAGCAAAACCCCAGCCCAATGTTATTTGTCTTTCGAGCTGTATGTGGTAGTTGCGAAGTGTACGGTACTTGTTAGGACCATAATAGAGTCTCATATTGTGCACCGTATTTCCGGAGGACTGATAGGTAAGGGGAATCACAGCCGACATGCTTTTCAGGTATCTGTCGGGCTTTTTATCAGTCTTTGTGTAGGTTTGGATTTCTGCCCCTTCAAATTCTTTATCGGCCAACAATACTGATGTAAAGAAGAGCGCCTTGTATGAAATCCATTTGACTGAAGTTCCCAGGCTCTCCTTATCATCTTTGGTTTCGCTCAGGTAGCTTACGTCTTTTTCGCTGGCAAAGCGGTAATAGACAGTGGATTCACGTTGTTCATTTTCGAGGCTTTGCTCCTGGGTACGGAGATCGGACTTCCAGTTAAGGTTAACAAAAGTGGTGTTTTTGTCAATCACATTACCCATTCCTACAAAGGCAGCGTCAAAGCCAATCATATACTTATTGCCTTTCAGGGTGTACTTGAATTCGATATAGCTGCCGGGATTGAGTGAGGTATCAGATGCATCTGCATAGAGGCGCATTCCGAAAACGAGGCTGTCGCTTCCGGTCACCGACAGGTTTGTTTTTCCCTTGTTTGCCTGATTGTACCAGAAAGGTTTGAAGTAAAACTGGTTTGTGTTGATAAGTTTACTTTGTGAAAAGAATTCAAGCCCCATTGCCGAGGTGGCACTGTCGAACAGGATTACGGGTAATGTGTCGTAGGTTTGATAATCTTTGAGTTCTACACGCCAGGGGCGCCCACCAAGCTGATTGAGATCAATCCTGACCAGGTCGTTTTCGATGGTATAGGTTTTTTTTTCGCCAACAGCCGATTGCGAGAAGTTTCCGAAGCGTGCTTTAAGCTCCCGGCGGATGGTATCGTTCACGTTGGAATCAGTCAGAGATGTTATCTCGGCAAGTGCCTGTTCAACGGGTTTAACGGGTTTGGAGGCAGCAATCCGGGTGAGTGAGTCGTGTGTTTTGACCTGAGTCATCATGATGCTGTCCTGCATCTGACGCTGCTTTTCAGCTTCTTCTTTTGAAGGAGTCATCCAGACACCCCAGCCGATGAAGATGCCGAAGATGAGTAGAAGTCCGAAAATGGTATTCCTATCCATTTGATTTAATGTGGGTTGTTATAGGTAAAAAAACTGCCCTGCTTTAACAGGGCAGCAAATATACGTATTTTTAGAGAAAGGCTTATAAGGCAGAAGTTACCCTTTTATTGCCTTTTTCGAGGGCCGCTTTAACAAAGTGGATGAATAGCGGGTGTGGTTCTGCGACAGTACTGCGATATTCAGGGTGAAACTGTACACCGACAAACCATGGATGATCAGGTAGTTCTATTATTTCAACCAGATTTTCTTTGGGATTAATCCCAGTAAGTTTCATGCCTTCTTTTTCAAAATCGGGGATGAACTTATTGTTAAATTCATAGCGGTGACGGTGGCGTTCAAGAATCAATTCGGTATTGTAAACTTCATGGACTATCGACTCCTTGGATATCCGACAGGGATAGGCACCCAGACGCATAGTTCCGCCCAGTCCTGCAATTTTCTTCTGCTGTTCCATGATGTCAATTACCGGATGGGTGGTTTGCTTATTGAATTCGGTGCTGTGGGCATCGGTGAATCCGATAACATTTCTTGCGAATTCGATAACGGCGCACTGCATCCCCAGACAAATTCCAAGGAAAGGAATCTTGTTTTCTCTGGCATACCTGATCGCTGTTATCTTTCCTTCAATACCACGGTTTCCGAAGCCGGGGGCTACAAGTATTCCACTCAGACCTTCCATTTTCTCGTCACAATTATCGGGTGTGATATATTCTGATTGGATCATCTTCAGATTCACCTTGCAGTGATTCTCGGTGCCGGCGTGAACAAACGATTCAATAATGGATTTGTATGAATCCTTGAGCTCGACATATTTGCCCACGAGCCCAATATTTACTTCAAATTCGGGGTTTTTCAGTTTTCGAAGAAATTCTGTCCATCGGGTCAGGTCAGGTTCGCCGGCAGAGGTCACCTGAAGGCGTTTCAGTACCTCAACGTCGAGACCTTCTTCATGCATCATAATAGGTACATCGTAAATGGAGGAGGCGTCCAGCGATTCGATAACGGCTGTTGGGCTGACATTGCAGAAGAGGGCGATCTTGTTCTTAAGGTTCTGATTGAGATGTCGTTCGGTTCGGCAAACGATGATGTCGGGTTGAACTCCCTGCTCTTGCAACAGCTTTACTGAGTGCTGGGTGGGTTTGGTTTTTAGTTCGCCTGCAGCCGAGAGGTAAGGAACGAGGGTAAGGTGGATGACTGCGCAACGGGTCCCTAGTTCCCATCTGATTTGACGAACTGATTCGATATACGGTAATGATTCTATATCGCCTACGGTTCCGCCAATTTCAGTGATAATGAAGTCATAATTGCCTTTGGAGGCCAAAAGCATGATACGGTGCTTGATTTCATCGGTAATGTGCGGGATTACCTGAACAGTGCTGCCAAGATAATCACCCCGGCGTTCTTTATCGATAACAGTTTGATAAATACGGCCTGTGGTTACATTGTTGGCCTGGGAAGTTCGTATGTTTGAAAAGCGTTCGTAATGACCAAGATCCAGATCAGTCTCTGCGCCATCGTCCGTTACAAAGCATTCGCCGTGTTCGTATGGGTTGAGGGTTCCGGGGTCAATATTAATGTAGGGATCTAGTTTTTGGATGGTCACACTAAATCCTCTGGCCTGAAGTAGCTTAGCAAGGGATGAAGAGATTATTCCTTTTCCAAGTGAGGATGTTACGCCTCCCGTAACGAAAATATACTTTGTGTCGGTCATGGCCGCTGGTGTGTTTAAATGGTTCGTATACGGGGCTGCAAGTTACTAAAGTTTAACGTGTCCCGCGTAATTATTGTGTAAAAAAGTGTGTTTTTCTGAATCAGATGCTTCCCGGGGCGGTCACTATAGTTTTCGTTTTCCGGGCTTTACAGCAGGAAAGTTAGTTTATTTTTTCTTTCCTGATTGTTGGCAATGGGTGATGTAGGATTTTTCAGAGGCAGTGTTTCCCATTTCCATCGAGCGCTGCCAGTCATCACAGGCCCCTTCTTTGTCACCCGCAAGGAATTTAACATTACCCCGGTTGTTATAGGCAGGGGCGTAATCAGGTTGGAGTCGGATAGCTTCATTGAAATCGGTGAGAGCTTCTT
The DNA here is from genome assembly GCA_001768515.1 of Bacteroidetes bacterium GWE2_42_24. Lineage (GTDB taxonomy): Bacteria > Bacteroidota > Bacteroidia > Bacteroidales > TTA-H9 > GWE2-42-24. Next base: position 166,687 of record MEOA01000003.1, read on the forward strand.
TGTATCTCTCCATGAAGGCCAATACTTGACCACGATTGTAATAGGCCAGCATATTTTTTGGCTCTTTTTTAATCACATTGCCAAAAGCAGCCCAAGCCTCGGGCAGTTGTTTCAGTTTAAGATGGCAGATACCTTTTAGCATTCGGGCATAATTGTTCTCAGGAGTGATGGACAAAACTTTATCCATGTTGACCAATGCGTTAGTGTAATTTTCGGTCTCTGTCTGGGCAAACCCTCTCATCATATAAGCAATTGCACGATCGGGGCGAAGGGCAATGTACTTGTCAAGAAATTCGATAGCAGTTTTGTAGCTTTTCTGATTGATCATCTGGGAAGCAGGTATGATAAGCTGTTGAGCTTCTGGTGTGTCATCTTCAAAGCGAACCTGCTTCTCGGTCATGCCCATCTTTTCGAGGCGTGTAGGTTCTTTAAGAGCCTCAATAGGTTTATAGGTGTTCTTTTTCGTGGGTTCCGGAGTGTTCTCATTTTGCCGGTTTCCGCAGGAAACCAGAACAGTAATCGCAAAGATCAAGCCTAATATTGAGATATGTCGTTTCATAATGTGTGGAATAGATGTAGTTATGTAATTATTCCTATTGACAAAAATTTTCGATGAATTCTGATGCACGCGGATGTCCAAGTGCTTTTGCTTTTTTCAGGTTTATGCAAGCCTCCGATGTATGTCCATCGTTGAGTTGGCTTAAGGCCAATCCTAACCATGCTTCAGCATTTTGTGGCTGAACCCGTGTGGCTGTCTCGTAATCTTTCACAGCCTCGTTGTATTCGCGAAGGTTAAATGAAGCTAATCCACGGTTCATTAATGCGTCGGAGTTGCCGGGGTCAAGTTTCAATACCGTTGAGAAGTCTTCACGGGCACTTCGGAAAAGAAGCATTGAGGCTTTTACAGTACCGCGGGTTATGATTATATCAGGGTCGTTTGGCCTGAGTTCCATTGCTTGTGTCAGGTCGCGCAGTGCTTCCAAGTATCTTTGAAGGGCAGCCAGAACAAGCCCTCTCTGATAGAGCCCCTGAACATATTCAGGTTTGCTGCCCAGTAGTTTGTTGAAATGGACTAAGGCTTCTAAAGGTTTGCCCGACTCGGTAAAGATGAGTCCCAGATCGAAGTGAGCATCAATGAAGGTGCTATCACGGTCCAGTGCCTGATTCAGGTATCTGATGGCTTCATCCGGCTGGTTCAACTGGTAATAGGTGATCCCAATCTGATAGTGGACTTCAGCCCGTGATGGTCTGTATCGTAATGTTCTGGTGAAGTCGTCGAGCGCCTTGTTGTATTCTTTGAGTTGTAAAAAGAGAAGTCCCCGGTTAAAGTATCCCTCAGGCAACTTTGGATCCATTATAATTGCCTGATTGAAATGTTCAAGTGCTTTATCAGTATCGCCCAGACGGGCAGCCAAAATCCCTGATTTAACGTGTTCCTCAGGATATCGCTGTCCCCGAACAAGGAAAGTTGCCAACAGTAGCAAGCATAAGATGATAGAACGAATCAATGCCATTATTTGACGGTTAAACGGTTAAACATCAATTGGGCTGTCTTTTTCATGACCCCCGATTCGCCTAACTTTGCTCTTAGCTCCTTGTAATCAGATTCGATACGTTCCCTGTTGGCTTCGTCGTTTAACAGCAGGTTAAGTTCGCTGCGCAGGTTCAATTCATTGAAATCACCCTGAATAAGTTCTTTGATAACCGGGCGATTCAGGATGAGGTTGGCAAGTCCGATGTATTTCACTTTAATGAGTAATCTGGCGATGTAATAAGATATCCATCCTCCTTTATAACAAATGACTTCAGGTATTCCAAAGAGAGCGGTTTCTAGCGAAGCTGTTCCGGAAGTAACGATGGCTGCTCTGCTATATGACAAAAGACTGTATGTCTGATTTCTGATGATGGGCACAGATGCTTTTCCGGCCTGTTCATTCAGAAATGAATCCGCAAGGCCGGGAGCAGCAGCAATAACAAACTGGTAATCCGGAAAATGTTGACGCATTCGCAGCATCAATGGCAGCACTTTTTTTATTTCTTGTTTACGGCTACCAGGGAGGATGGCAACAATGGGACGACTATCAAGATTGTTGGTGGTGCGAAAGTCCGTTTCTGCAGAGGGTTGGTAGACAGCTATTGACTCGGGGAGAGGGTGGCCGGGAAAATCGACTTCAACACCAAAGCGGGCATAAAATTCCTTTTCAAAGGGTAAGATGACATACATCCTGTCAACATTTTGTTTGATCTGCTGCACGCGTCCTTGTTTCCATGCCCATATCTGTGGCGAGATGTAATAGAATACCCTGATGTTATTATTGCGGGCAAATTTGGAAATACGCAGGTTAAAACCCGGGTAATCAACCAATATTAATACGTCGGGCCGAAAATTGCTTAATTCTTCTTTGGCCAGCCGGATATTGCGAAAGATAGTAGGAAGGTGAACGATCACTTCACTAAAACCCATAAATGCCAGATCACGGTAATGTTTTACAAGATCCATACCCGCTTCCTTCATGAGGTCGCCTCCCCATCCGCGGAATGTAGCCTCAGGGTCGAGCTTTTTCAACTCAACTATCAGACGGGCAGCATGCAGATCGCCCGAAGCTTCGCCAGCGATCAGATAGTAGCGCATAAGGGTTAGTTCATCAGGTTAGGTACAAGGAACAGAGCGATAACGGCAAAACAGGTAACAGCCACCAACATCCGACCCGTTTTGCCGGCATTCAGTTTTACAAGGTAATACCTTATTAATGCAATGTTGGGCAGCATAGAAAGCAGCCCGAGTCGTTGAAGGTCAAGATAAGGTTCTCCTGAAGGCAATATGAAAAGGCTATTTAGACCCCAGACCGCGGCAAAGGTAATTGCAGGTAATACGATGCCTAACACCAGACCAAACAGGTAATTGTCGCGTTTCATCGGGTTAATTGTTTTTCAAGTGTTGAAAGGAGATGGTGAGCTGTGAGATCGAATGTGACAGGTTGGATGCTGATGTAACCTCTGTCAAGAGCCCATTCATCGGTATCGCTATCATGACCATTGCCATTATATTTACCTGTCATCCAATAGTAATCACGTCCACGAGGATCAATTCTGTGATCAAACTCTTCAGCCCAGTTTCCTTCGCCTTGTCGTGTGATTTTCATTCCCTTGATGGGTTCATCGTTTGTGACAGGTATGTTTACGTTCAGGCAAATACCTTTTGGCAGGCCATCATTCAAAATGGCACGAACCAGTTTAGTAATCCATGGGATTGAAGGTCCAAAGTCGGCTTCCATGGAAAAGTCGCACAAGGAAAACCCGACTGAAGGGATTCCCTCCATGCTACCTTCGATGGTAGCAGCCATGGTTCCGGAGTATACTATATTGATAGAGGCGTTGGTACCATGGTTAATTCCCGAGACTAGTATATCGGGCTTCTCGGTCATGATTATTTTTAGTGCCAGTTTTACACAATCGACTGGTGTTCCGTTGGTGCTATATTCGAGATGATCATGACTGTTGATTAACAATTTGGGTCTGAGGGGTGAATTTACCGTAATTGCATGCGCCTGTCCTGAGCGTCCCTGATCGGGTGCCACTACAACGATTCGTCCTATTGAACGCATGGCATCAATCAGCGCCCTGATTCCTGGCGCATCAATGCCATCATCGTTTGTTATAAGTATTAGAGGTTTTTTCTTTGTCATACTGATTCCTTGGCTTTAAGGAGTTCTTGTGTCTCCTCCACTATGAATTTCATCGGTGTTGTGAACACGGGTAACGCCTCCTGAAACAATAAATTTCATCACATCAGCCGGAGGAATGCTCAGCGAACGTACATTTTTTCGCGGCACGATGATTACTTCACCCATTACACTGTAACTAGCAGGAAAATATACCGATACCTTATCTTCATCCAGACCGAGTATGTTTACGTCTTTCTGCGTAAGGAAGCCAAGTCGCTCCATTTCCATAGCAGGTCCAAAATTTACAATGACGGGTTCGGTGAATTTCTTCTGGTTACCCATAAAGGCCAGCAGCAGATCTTTTACAGAGGAATAGATGATTTTAATCAGCGGGGCTTTACTGATGGCACGATCGAAATAGCGCATGATCGGTTGAAATACAAAAGTACTTCCCAGAAAGCCTATCAGCGTAACAAACATAACAATGGTGATGATACCCAGTCCGGGGATTCTGATGCCAATAATTTTTCCAAGGTTAGCAGCCACAAGTTGGTCGAGGAAATCGAAACTTATCACCAGTGCATAAATCGTAATTGCGACAGGCGTAATGTAAAGCATTCCCTGAATAAAGTATTTCAGGAGTATGCGACGTAAAGAAGCTCTTCGGGGTGATTCGGTCATGGCCTGATGTATTGTTTGCAAAGATAGCCAAAACCTTTGGCAATTGGTCTTTGTTCAGAACTGGTAAAGTTCAAGATAAAGTTGTTGTGTTGGTAAACCCATCACGTTGAAATAAGAACCTTCAATACGACTTATGGCCGAATAGCCTATCCATTCCTGAACGCCGTAGCTTCCTGCTTTGTCGTATGGTTTGTATTTTGTGAGATAATAAGAAATCTCCTCTTCTGAGAGGTCTCTGAACCAGACATCTGTTGCACTGCAGAAGGTTACTTCCTTTTGTTTTGTACGAATGGTTACTCCGGTATATACTGTATGTTGGTTACCCGATAACGTCTTTAGCATGTTGACGGCTTCGGCAGGGCTGGCTGGTTTGTTGAGCACGTGGTTATCTATACAGACGATAGTGTCAGCAGTTATTAACAGGTAATCTTCCGGAAGTTCGTTGTCGGCAAACGCTTTTGCCTTTCTACGGCTCAGGTATGAGGCGATGGCTCCTCCTTTCAGGTCACCTGGAAAGTCTTCCGGGGTGTCTTTTGTCATGACAGTAAAGAGGATATCGAGCCCCTTCAGTAACTCACGACGACGAGGTGACTGTGATGCGAGAATGATAGAATAGGGTAGTTGACGCACGTTAATGTGTATAGAGTTAACTTGGTATGCCAGTAAAGTATTGAAGATTATTTATCTCATGCCATGGCATCTTTTGCAGCTTAATTTACTGGTTTCAATAACAAAAGGCTTAAAAGTCAATTGAAAGAGTCTGCATGGCTAATACTCCTGCCAGCATGATGATTTTCGCCTGTGAGGAAGCATTGTGCCAGTCGGTTTCCTTTTTCGAAAGGATTGACTCCAACAGTCTGAGCCATAAATACTGAACAACCATCAGGTAAAAGGTTGTAACGCTATAATTCTGATGGTAAATCAGATATTGAAACCAGGCAAGGGTTATGATGTTAAGCAGGATGAGGCCGGCTATCAGTAGTCTCATTTTTTTTATACCTATCTTGACCGCCAGTGTTTTACAGTTTGTTTGCTCGTCGCCGCTAATGTCTTCACAGTCTTTAATCCATTCCCTGACCATGCTGCTGGTAAAAGCAAAGAGTGTAAAGCCTGTTAAAAGGGTATAGAGCCGGGGAAGTTTACTGATGAGTGTTCCCATCACTTCGGGATGTTCCAGTAGGTTATAGAGCTCAGTAACCCAAATGATACCGATCAGCATGGCACTAAGCAGTGAAATCACTAAATTGCCGATAAATGGCTGGCGTTTGTAACGAACAGAATAAAAGTAAAGGAGGCCTGTGCATAATCCAACAATCAATACCGGTTCATGTCGCCCCATGAGGGAGGAAGCCAGACCGGCCATTGCCCATCCAATGCCAGTCAGGATGTAGTAGAGATTACTGGCACCCTGCGGTGTGTATGTGAAGCCGATGATTTGTTTGTCAGGCCGGTTGATTTTATCAGTGGCTACATCATAGAGATCATTGATGATATAACCTCCTGCCATCACCAGCACAGTGGCGCCGGCCATCAGGAAGAAGAGAAGGTGAGTGGTGAGTGGAATGAGGCCTCCCTCGGTATAGAAAGGTCCGATGATGGCATAGCGGGTTAATGCCAGTGTGAGGGCGGCCATGATAAGGTTGGGCCATCGTACCAGTCTCAGACCATCTATCAGCAGGTCGTATGACGTTATTTTACCAGTGGTAGGCATCGCCGTTCATCCATTTTCCGTGAATTTTCATCACCTGTTCAATGATATCACGCACGCAGCCACGACCGCCAGGTAGGTGGCTTATGTAATGCGAGATGTTTTTTATCTCTTGTGCGGCATCAAGGGGGCAACAGGCAACACCAACCTCGAGCATCACCTTATGGTCTGGGATATCATCGCCCATATATAGCACGTTTTCGGGCTGGATGTTGTTATCGGCACAGAACTTCCTGAAAACAGCGAGCTTATCATTGACCCCCAGAAAAACATTTTGGATATGCAATGATTCCATGCGCCGTTCCATTGAGGCCGAACGACCTCCGGAAATAATCACCACCCGGTAACCCTTTTTAATCGCCAGTTGAAGTGCATAGCCATCTTTAACATGACCGCTTCGCAGACCTTCACCGTCAGGAAGCATGATGACGGAACCATCGGTAAGTACGCCGTCGTAATCAAAGATAAATGTTGTGATTTTGGGTAACAGGTCTTTGTAGTTACTCATATAATTAAACTTGTTTTTCAGATTCTTTTCGGTTTTCAATCAAGGTCGATAGCAAACGGTAGAGTTGTTTGTACTCATTCAAGTCGTTCAACATTTCGAGGTGTGTGCTGATGATATTCTGGTCGCCTCGGATTGCAGGACCGGTTTGTGCAGCCCATGGATCCATTAAATTAGCTTTGGTAAAAAATTCATTGAGGAGAGGCCGTAGAATGTCGAATTCCAGATCATGTTTTTTTAGGATATCGGCAGCAGCAACATACATAAAATTAGTAAAATTACAGGCGAATACGGCAGCCAGATGTGTCTGCCGGCGTTGTGCAGAATTGATATGTCGCACATCGGGTGATAAAAAATGGGCTACTTTGTCGATCAGGAGGAGTGTGTTTGTATCGCTAGCTTCGGTGCAAACAGGAATGGCGTCGAAATTGACAGGTTTTGCCCGGCTAAAGGTTTGCAACGGATAGATAACACCATGAGGACGCATTGTTTGGTGCATAATGGCGAGGTCAAGTGAACCCGAAGTATGTGCTACAACCCCGCTTTTAGGCTTGAAGATTCTTATAAAATCTTCAGCCGCCTGATCAGCCAGAGAAATCAGGTAAAGGTCACTCCCCTCAGGAATATCAGAAAAGTGATTGATCCCCTTTGAATGAACCATTGCGGCCACTTCAACGGCATGATCCGGATTGCGGCTGAATACTGCATCAAATGCAACCGGAGCATTGCTTAGCTGCTGTGCCAGATGATAACCGACATTGCCTGCGCCGATGAGTGTTATATGAATTAGTGATTGGGTCATTTGCATCGGCAAAGGTAGCAAAATTAGCAGGGAGCCGCGAAATCGTAATGGCTACATGCTAAAGGCTGACCACCCGGCAAGCCTGTCATACCGGGCTCCTATAGGGCGGTAGTAAACCATCACGCAATAGTCGTTAAGCGTTTCATAATGGTTTCCTTCAATTCGGAAGCATTCACCAGCAGTAGAACCATCGGGTTGGAAAACATAGATGTAGTTGTAAAATCCTTGCTTAAGTCTAAGGGTTGCTTTATAAACCTGCGCGGTGTAGTCGAACGTCATTCTGGCTGATGGTTGCAGATCGTTACCGGTTAGTTTTCCCATGATGAAGAGATTACCACCTACCAAAGGATACTTAAAAGGTATGGTAAAATGAACATCGGCGTATTCGCCTTCAAGATTATCGTCACGTCCGTCTTCTGTTTTAATCAGCATGCTGCCTCTGAGAGTGGTTTCTGAAACATGAGGTCTGAATACACGTGCAGGATCAGGTTGAATCCAGACCTGATAGCCTTCTGCATCGTTGGTTATCCTCCCGATTCTGTCGGCGTTATATTTGAAGCTCTTGAGGTTCAGGTTGCGGTATTCGTTACAGGCTGGGAAGTAGTTTCCCGGCAGAAGTTCAAAATCCCATTTGTCGGCTCCGGCACTTCGAGGTTCAACATTCTTGTGCATGTTATCCCATCGGCCGTTTTGCATGATGTTGACCTTTATATCACGCTGATCGGTTATGTGGAATTCCCCAAATAAAAGGCTAAAATTTACTTCCTGCGACTGCTCCATTTCTTCCGGCACTTGCGCTCGTTGCGCAATCAGACCGTCAACTGTAAAGATGTTCTCGTAAATCATGAACCTACTGGTAAACAGTGGCTTTTCGGGAGTATCTTCATATACAATTAAAACATAGTTGCCCGATATGGTGGGGGAGATGTATTCATTGGGGAAGCTAAATGAGTAATGGGTAAATTCCTGTAATGTGTTGAATGAAAATGCATAATCGCGTATCTCATCGTCTTCGTATCCTTCGAGGTATTCATTCTTGGTCAGATCAGAGGGGTTCCATCCGGCATCACAATGGACCAGCGTGTAGCGGTAACCTTTGAGGCCACCATTCAGGTCATCGAATGAACACTCGATCATTTCGGCAGAGTGGAATCTGATAACCGGATCTAACAGGGGAGCTCCTTTGGGATACAATTGAACAGTCGTGATGGATGCCGAATAAACGGCATTGGAGTATCTAAGAGTCAATGGTGAATAATAGTCATTGGTCTGAGCAATGATGGTGAGTGTCAGAAAGAGTGCTGATAAGAGGAGGGTGGATTTTTTATGCATTCTTTGAAGGGGTATTTTAAAACAAACAGATGCAAACCTACATATTTTTTGTGAGGTAGGGGGATGATGGCGGCTTTTCTGTTGCGCTGTCAGTACTATAACTCTATGGAGACTAAAATATTTTTTGGTGACTGTTCAACCTTTTGGCTTGTTAATGGTTTAACAAATTAATCAATTTTGTTTCAAACTAAGTTATCCGATTAAGGTGCAGACTCGTTGCAAAGCCGGGCTGGAATTGGTTCCTTTTCCTTGGAGGATTCAAAAGATAGTTCTAAGTTTGCGCCTGCTCCATATATGTAGTTATTGACTTTTATTAAATAGTTGCACTCGAATATACTGATCAGTATGTCAAAAGTTTACAAAATCAAGAAAGGGCTCGATATAAAACTGGCTGGCGAAGCTGAACGAACGCTGACTGAGTTTTCAGCTACCCATGTAGCGCTGAAGCCTACCGATTTTATCGGGGTTTTTCCTAAGCTGTTGGTTCAGGAAGGTGATGTCGTAAAAGCCGGTGATCCGGTTTTCTGCGACAAGGCTCATCCTGAGGTGCTTTTTACCTCGCCGGTACATGGTAAGGTGGCTGAAATAGTGCGTGGGCCGAAGCGCATTCTTTTGGAAATAAAGATTGAATTGCTTACTCCCGAGACATACACTGATTTTGGTAAAGCCAATCCTTCTAACCTGACCCGCGAAGAAATTATTTCAAAGATGTTGCAAAGTGGAGTCTGGCCAATGATTCGACAGCGTCCCTACAGTGTCATCGCCAATCCTGCCGATAAACCCAAAGCAATCTTTATTTCAGGCTTCGATACCGCTCCCCTGGCACCCGATTACGACTTCATCGTCCATGGACAGGGTGATGTTTTTCAGACAGGTATAGATGCACTGAAAAAACTTACCAACGATAAGATTTACCTTAACCTTCCGGATGGGATGGTTAACTCTAAAGTGCTTACCAACACCAGAGGTGTTGAGATAAACCATTTCTCCGGACCGCATCCTGCCGGTAATGTCGGAACTCAGATCGCGCTGCTATGCCCGATCAACAAGGGAGATGTAATCTGGTATCTACGCCCTCAGGAAGTAATCATTATCGGTAAGCTCTTTGCAGAAGGGAGGTACAACGCCCGGCGAATCATTGCAGTTTGTGGAAGCGAAGTACGTAAACCAAAGTATTACAAAGTTCCTGGTGGTGTTGGCATCAAGAAGTTACTCGCCGGCAATGTTAACGAAAGTGATGTAAGGTTTATCAGTGGAAATGTGCTGACAGGTACACGCCTTGAACCAGACGGATATCTCGGTTTTTATGATTCACAAATTACCGTTATTCCTGAAGGTGATTATCATGAATTTCTTGGATGGTCGATGCCCAGGCTGCATAAACATAGTTTTTCAAGGAGTTATTTCTCCTGGCTGACACCTGATAAACACTATGTTGCCGATACAAATCTCAATGGGGGTGTACGTGCCCTGGTGATGACCGGACAGTTTGAGCAGGTTTTTCCCTTTGATATTTACCCTACCCAGCTTTTGAAGTCAATCATTTATAATGATATTGACGAGATGGAAAAGCTTGGAATTTATGAAGTCGACGAAGAGGATTTTGCACTTTGCGAATATATTGATACCTCGAAAACAGAGATTCAGAGTATCGTACGTCAGGGTTTGAATTCCCTACGTGCTGAAATGAGTTAATGTCAACATTATTATAATTATACTCTCAATATAGAGGAATTTATGAAAGCACTTAGAAAATTACTGGATAATATTAAACCGCACGTTCAGCCTGGAGGGAAGTTCGAGAAGTTCCATTCTACTTTCGATGCCTTCGAAACATTTCTGTTCGTGCCAAATACTGTTACCCATAAGGGTAGCCACATCCGGGATTCCATTGATCTGAAACGCACCATGAGCGTGGTAGTGATAGCGCTGATCCCCGCATTGCTTTTTGGGATGTACAATGTCGGCTACTGGCATTTCGCTTCTTTGGGACAGGAGGTTTCATTCATGCAGACATTCACCTTTGGTTTGCTAAAAGTCCTCCCACTCGTCATTGTTTCTTATGTTTCGGGGCTTGGTGTTGAGTTCATCTTTGCTCAGGTTCGGGGTCACGAGGTGAATGAAGGATTTCTGGTTACCGGAATGTTGATTCCATTAGTGATGCCGGTTGATGTCCCGTTATGGATGGTTGCTGTAGCCACTATTTTTGCAGTTACTATCGGTAAGGAGGCCTTTGGCGGAACCGGGATGAATGTGTTCAATCCTGCCCTGCTGGCACGCGCTTTTGTTTTTTTCGCCTATCCTGCTAAAATCACCGGCGATTATATCTGGACTGCCGGCTTATCTGGCGGAACAGGCATTATTGATGGTTTCTCAGGTGCTACCCCACTTGGGTTGGCCAGCGCAGGTCAAATGGATAAAATACCAGCCATAAATGAATTGCTGCTGGGATTTATCCCCGGTTCAATTGGTGAGACATCCAAAATTGCGATCCTGATAGGTGCTGCCATCCTGTTGCTGACTGGTGTTGGCAGCTGGCGCATTATGTTGTCAGGATTACTTGGAGGTCTTTCAATGACTTTAATATTTAATGCTGCAGGTGCTAATGCTTACATGGAATTAAGCCCGATGACGCAAATACTCATGGGGAGTTTTCTGTTTGGTATTGTATTCATGGCAACAGACCCTGTTACAGCCGCCCAGACCAGTAGGGGCAAATGGATTTATGGCTTTCTGGTGGGGATGTTTGCCATTATGATCAGGGTATTCAATCCGGCGTATCCTGAAGGGACAATGTTGGCTATTTTATTGATGAATGCTTTTGCTCCTCTTATTGACCATTATGTTATCGAAGCCAACATCAGCAAGAGGCTTAAACGGGCACTAAAAGCTTCAAATTCCTAAAAGGAGGTTCATTATGCATAGTAATAAATACATTTTCATTTATTCGGTTGTGATGGTCCTTATCGTGGCCGTCGCACTTACTGTAGTGGCCATTCAACTCAAACCGGCTCAGGAAAATAATATCCGCATTGAGAAAATGCAGAATATTCTGACCTCGGTTAACATTGTCACCACACCAAAAGATGCTGAAACAATTTACAAAAAGGTAATTATTAGTAACCTTGTTACCGATTCTAAGGGAACCGAAATCAGCGGTGTAGATGCTTTTAGTGTTGATCTCGCGGCGGAAATGAAGAAACCTGAAGCCGACAGAAAGTATCCGGTTTACTTGGCCCGACTTGATAATGGTGATACCTGCTTCGTATTTCAATTACGTGGTAAGGGATTATGGGGCCCAATATGGGGTTATATTTCTCTCAGGTCGGATATGAATAGTATCAGCGGAGTGATGTTCGACCACAAAAGTGAGACCCCCGGCTTAGGTGCTGAAATTAGTACCCCGGCGTTTATGGGGCAGTTTAAAGAAAAGCAAATATTTGATGCCCAGGGTAATTTCACCTCAGTTCAGGTTATGAAGGGTGGAGCTCCTGAAGGTGATGTGCATGCCGTGGATGCCATTTCAGGTGGAACCATCACCAGCAAGGGTGTTGAACACATGATTCACGACTGCCTGCTCGGTTATGAAGCGTTTATTAAAAAACACAACTCGACTAAACCATGAGTGAAGATAAAAATACCAGAGAACCAATGTTCTCTGCTAAGATTGTAAAAATTCTGACCAGACCTTTCAACCTGGAAAACCCGATAACTGTACAGGTTCTTGGGATTTGTTCAGCGCTGGCGGTTACCGTTCAAATGAAGCCTGCAATTGTGATGGCTTTGTCAGTGACTGTCGTAACTGCTTTCTCTAATCTGATTATTTCAACACTTAGAAATACAATTCCATCGCGCATCAGAATTATCGTTCAATTGGTTGTGGTGGCCGCATTGGTAATCATCGTAGATCAGGTCTTGAAAGCTTATGTTTATGATGTGAGTAAAAAGTTGTCGGTCTTTGTCGGGCTTATCATTACCAACTGTATTCTGATGGGGCGTCTGGAGGCTTTTGCCATGGCTCAGAAACCATGGCCTTCGTTTGTCGATGGTATCGGGAATGGTATCGGGTATGGCCTGATACTGATCACTGTCGGTTTTTTCAGGGAACTACTTGGTTCAGGGAAAATATTTGGGATTGATGTTGTACCCCAGTTCCTCTATGATGCCGGCTATGTGAGCAACGGTTTGATGATTCTCCCCCCGATGGCCTTGATTACCATAGGTGTGATCATCTGGTTACAACGCAGTAAGAATAGAGAACTTATTGATAAAAGCTGAGACTGCTGATAACTAATCCGAAAATTTAAGAAAATGGAAAATCTCTTTAATTTGTTTGTCAGGAGTATCTTCATTGACAATATGATCTTTGCCTATTTTCTGGGCATGTGTTCCTATCTGGCAGTTTCCAAAACGGTAAAGACTTCAGTAGGACTTGGTATCGCGGTAACTTTTGTTTTACTCATTACGGCCCCTGTGAACTGGCTGGTTGATACCTACCTTTTAAAGCCAGGCGCGATGACATGGATCGATCCTTCGTTTGCCGATGTTGACCTGAGTTATCTCAGCTTTTTGATCTTCATAGCAGTCATAGCGGCAATTGTTCAATTGGTTGAAATGGTCGTTGAGAAGTTTAGTCCAACCCTTTACAGCGCATTGGGCATTTTTCTTCCATTAATTGCCGTGAACTGCGCCATTCTCGGTGTTGCTCTTTTCGTCCAGGAACGCGAATATGAATCGATAAGTGAAGTTGTGGTCTATGCTGGCGGCTCAGGTCTGGGATGGTTTCTGGCCATTGCTGCTCTCGCGGCAATAAGGGAGAAGACACGCTATTCCCATATTCCGGCACCATTGAGGGGGTTGGGTATTGCCTTCATCGTTACCGGCCTGATGGCTATTGCTTTCATGGGCTTCATGGGAATAAAAATCTAAGTTAACTGTAAATCATCCATTGTAATGAATAGTATATTGTTAGCAGCCGGATTCTGGAATGTCCTGATATACGGCACGGTAATCTTTCTGTTGTTGATGATAATCCTGGTGGGAATGCTCCTTTTTGCCAAAGCAAAACTCACTCCCTCCGGCCCTGTCATGATTGTGGTTAATGATGAGAAGGTATTGGAAGTTACATCGGGCTCAAGCCTCCTTTCTACTCTGGCAGGCGAAAAGATTTTTCTGCCTTCGGCATGTGGTGGAGGTGGTACATGCGCGATGTGCCGTTGCAAGGTTATTGAAGGGGGGGGCTCGATACTTCCTACCGAGGTTGGATATTTTAACCGCAGGGAGATTAACGACCACTGGCGTCTTGGTTGCCAGGTTAAGGTTCGTGAAAACTTAAAGATTGAGATTGCCCCCGAAATCTTTGGCATCAAGAAATGGGAATGCGAAGTTGTTTCCAATCATAATGTGGCCACATTCATTAAGGAGTTTGTTGTAAAGCTTCCCGAGGGTGAACACCTTGATTTCAGATCGGGAGGATATATACAGGTTGATGTCCCTGCCTGTGAGGTTGACTACAAGAATATGGAGATCGAACCTGATTATCGCGAAGATTGGGATAAATTTAAGATGTGGGATCTCAAAATGAAAAATCCGGAGCCCATCTTCCGTGCCTACTCAATGGCCAACCATCCCGCTGAGGGTAATATTATCATGCTCAATATCCGGATCGCCACACCACCCTTCGATCGGAAAACAGGTGGTTTCATGAATGTTAATCCTGGTATCTGTTCATCCTATATCTTCTCCCGCAAACCTGGCGATAAGGTGACGATCAGTGGCCCGTACGGTGAATTCCATGTGAAGAACACCAACCGCGAAATGATGTTTATTGGCGGTGGCGCTGGCATGGCTCCCATGCGTTCACACATTTTTGACCAGTTCCTTACACGCCATACCGACCGTAAGGCTACGTTCTGGTATGGCGGCCGTTCACTGAGGGAATTGTTCTATGTCGACCAATTCGAGCAAATCGAAATGGACTTTAAAAACTTTAAGTTTAACATTGCTCTTTCGGAGCCGAAGCCAGAGGACAACTGGACAGGTTACAAAGGATTTATTCATCAGGTGATCATGGAAGAATACCTTAAAAAACATCCGGCACCCGAGGATATCGAATATTACCTCTGCGGCCCCCCGATGATGAATCAGGCCGTGTTGAAGATGCTTGATGACTATGGTGTGCCGAAAGAGATGATTGCATTCGACGATTTCGGCGGATAAAAGTTGTTTTGCTTTTGTAAGGAGGCTGTCTCAGAATAAGAGGCAGCCTCTTTTTTGTGTTTGCAATCTACCGATCAACTGTTGTGACGGCTGATATATTCGACCCGCCAGAACCAATCATCTGATATTATAAACTCAATCTTTCCCGACAAGGTTTTAAACTCCAACGAAGTTTCTGTCAGGGAATGTCATCTCATCATCCCGGGATTCTGTTTTGGCTAAATTTTCTTCTCGTTTGAGGAATCCCTGCTTCTGAAATCAATCAAATTTTAACCGGAATTCAAGCGTAATTCAGGCGAAGGTCGACCGGAGCGCTCCGGTTAATCTACGGTTGATCTACGGTTGATCTACGGTCGATCTTCGATTAAAGATAAAATATGACCCTTTTTCGGGATGACTCCAGCCCCTTCTTGATAAATTTTAATCAAGTGATGCCTCATTCATGGATCAGTATCCATGAATGATTCAAAATCGGTTGTAGAAATGATGCAGTGGTTTACAACTGATGATTATGAATGGTGAAGAGTCATATATAAAAGAGGCTGTCTCTTTTGAGGCAGCCTCTTTATAATGACTACGGAAGTTAATACCCCAAATCAGCCTTTTGGGTTATTTGGCAGAACCCTTCTTAAAAGTCATCGCCTTATCATTCTCAAGGCGGGTAATGAAGGCCTCATTGCCATTGTTTCTCAGGTAGTTGATGCCGCCAATACGGTCAGAATTGAAAACCAGACCAAACATTTTGGAAATGAAATTATTCAGTTTACCACATTGTTTTACATCGGTAAACTCTGCACAGGCAGCACACGATGAAAGATTGTTGGTGATACAGCAGGTGCGCACTTTGCACCAGGAGGCTTTCATGTTTTCCTGGCAACCCGGGCATTTTCCCTTCTGATATTTGGGACAGTTGGTGCAATAAAGGCCACAATAGCTGATGATAGGAGTGGAACTAGTTAAGGTCATTGGAATTGTTTTTTTGATTTTACTAAGCATAATATTTCTGGTGTTAAGATCAGGGAGATTTATAATAACCTGTTTTGAATGAGTGGCTGCCCCCGGAGGGGCCTTATCTTTTTAAAAATTGATTATTAGTTTTCCGGCATTGGCAGGGTGAAAGTTTTTTTCTAGTCTTAGAATTGACCGACATCATGTTAATGGAAATCATCTTTGCGACGTCCCTTTTTCTCAGCCAGTTTTTTTTTATCATCGACTCTTTTTTTCTTGGATGCTAAAGTAGGGCGAGTCGCTTTTCTTCGTTTTCTTGGTGTTAATGCTTTGGCGATTTGTTCGATAAACCGTAAGGTAACTTTCTCTTTGTTGCCCATCTGGGTTCGTTCTGTTTGGGAACTCATGACGAGTTCACCTTCCATGTTTATCCGGCTGGCAAGAGTGGTTAATACCATGCCTTTTTCCTCATCGTTTAATATTGTTGAGGCCGCTACATCAAAGCGCAATTCAACCCTGGTATTCACTTTATTTACATTTTGGCCGCCAGCGCCGCTGCTTCGGGTGGCACTGTATTCCAGTTCGGATCTCAGACCACGGGTTTCAAGTTCCTCGATTGTCATGATTGCTTATTGTTCTTCTTCGTAAAATTGAGCCTTTGAGGCTCCACATTTGGGGCATGTCCAGTCTTCGGGTAAATCTTCGAAAGGAGTTCCGACAGGAATATCTTGTGAGGGATCACCTACAGTAATGTCGTACGCGTAATCGCATAACATACAGGCGTGCAAAATCATGATCTGATGACTTTTTTAAAAATTGGATAAAAACTTTTGTATGCTTCTGTTTAACTGAAGAAAGGTGTTGAGGTTATCTGCCCCAGGAGTCGCGGTCGAGGCTCCTGAAGTTAATGGCTTCGGCCAGATGTTCCGTTTGAATTTCGGTACTGGTATCCAGATCAGCTATGGTGCGCGCAACTTTAAGAATGCGGTCATACGCACGGGCTGACAGACCAAGTCGCTCCATTGCGGTTTTGAGAATGGCACTGCACGCAGCATCAAGATGGCAATGTTCGCGTTGCAGTTTAGTGTTCATCTGGGCGTTACAATGGATGTCCTCGTAGGCCCTGAAACGAATCTCCTGAATGTCGCGGGCCTTCATCACCCGCTCTCTGATTACCTTGCTTTCTTCACCGGGCGACATCTCTGCCAGATCACGAAAAGGGACAGGTGTAACCTCTACCTGAATGTCGATACGATCCAGTAATGGACCAGAGATACGGTTCAGGTATTTCTGAACCATTCCCGGTGCACAACTACAATCGATCTCCGGGTGGTTGTAATAACCGCAGGGACATGGGTTCATTGCTGCTACGAGCATGAAACTGGAAGGATATTCAACTGTATGTTTTGCCCGTGAGATTGTAACCACGCGATCCTCCATTGGCTGGCGCATCACCTCAAGCACAGTGCGTTTGAATTCCGGTAACTCATCCAGAAAAAGCACACCATTTTGAGCCAGGCTGATCTCCCCGGGCTGTGGAAAAGTACCCCCACCCACCAGGCCTGCGTCTGAAATTGTGTGATGTGGTGATCTGAAGGGACGGACTGACAACAGTGCAATGTCGTGGCTCAGTTTCCCAGCCACGGAATGGATTTTGGTAGTTTCCAATGCTTCATGGAGTGTAAGTGGGGGTAGTATCGAAGGTAGTCTTTTGGCCAGCATTGTTTTGCCGGCACCTGGCGGGCCTATTAGTATTACATTGTGGCCACCTGCAGCGGCAATCTCGAGTGATCGTTTTATGTTTTCCTGGCCTTTCACATCGCTGAAGTCGAATTCATAATTGTTGAGGCTGTTATAGAATTCCTCGCGAGTGTTTACGATGGTGGGGGCAATTGTTTCTTCTCCTTTCAGGAAATTAACTACCTGGCGGAGGTTGGTTGCTCCATAAACCTTTAGGTCGTTCACGATGGCTGCCTCCCGAGCATTCTCTTCAGGAAGAATAAACCCTTTGAATCCCTGCGCCCTGGCTTCTATGGCAATGACGAGTGCTCCTCTGATGGGTTTGAGCGTACCGTCAAGCGACATCTCTCCCATAATCACATATTCATTGAGTTGATTTGAGGGAAGCTGTCCGCTTGCAGCAAGAATCCCTGTTGCAATTGTGAGATCGTAGGCTGACCCTTCCTTTCGGATATCGGCGGGAGCCATGTTGATCACTATCTTCTGATGTGGGAATCGAAGTTCGTTGTTGTTGAAAGCCGAGATGATCCGGTGCTGGCTTTCCTTCACCGCACTGTCGGGTAGGCCGACCATCAGGAAGTTAATCCCCTGATCGACATCCACCTCAACGGTGATGGGAATGGCGTTGACCCCAACTACGGCGCTGCCGAAGGTACTGACTAACATATCGGGTTGTTTTTGCGAAATAGGCTCAAAAAATGATGCCAGCGCTGATTACAAGAAAATGGTAGTTAATATTCTGATCGAACGAGGTGTAAACAGGGGGGTAGATTTCGGAATCAACCGAAACGGGGGTTTGGATGGCATAAATCATCCCCTCGAGTCTGGTTTGTTGATATCGGTATGAAGTGCTGATAAAGAACGTATTTCCGCCAGATGTAGGGAATTTGATTCCCAGTTCAGCGGCAGCCATCAGACCACCTCGATTGTGATAGTTATCATCCTGCACCAGGGCAGCATATCCTACATTAATGGCGAGGAAAGGCGCTTGGGAGAGCGCCTCAGGCTCAAGCCGGAGGTGCCCGAATACTGGCATCCATGTAGCTTGATTTGCCCGTTCTATGCCTATTCCTGCACCCAATGCCAACGATTCACTCAATCGCAGGAAGGTTACCCCCTGAAATTGAAAACCGGTTTCAGTCTGATCGGTCATGCCAATCATGACGCCAGGCGATAGCTGAAACCCATAGTCACCATCGGCAGTAGTATTTTGCAGCGCAAAATCTGCATTTGCAGGTAATTCTTCACGTTGCATGAAACTGATCTCATCGGGGTTGATGGTCAGTACCCCTTTCTCGGGATTCTTTAAAATTATAAATCCGTTGATGTCTTTTTTAATAAACTGGCCGCGAAGGGTTATCCCACTCTTTAGGGTCACCACATATTCATAGCCCTTTTCCTGTGCGAGTGCTGAAGTGAGTATGGCACCGACCAGCAGGAATAACATGAGAAGCGTT
The DNA here is from genome assembly GCA_001768515.1 of Bacteroidetes bacterium GWE2_42_24. Taxonomy (GTDB): domain Bacteria; phylum Bacteroidota; class Bacteroidia; order Bacteroidales; family TTA-H9; genus GWE2-42-24. Next base: position 185,744 of record MEOA01000003.1, read on the forward strand.
GAGCGTTTAAACATAGTTTTTCGATATTAGTGAATCATCATTCGGCATTATTTTATAGTCAGAGCCGCCCGTAAGGGTGTAAAACAGGAAAACCAAAAATCAAATCTTAAGTTTTAGCTTATAATCAGGATTCAGGCTTGTGCAGGCAAATTTTCATGACAAAAATACCAAAAATACAATGTCATATAGATTTCTTTCAGAAGTGTAGCCTGTCAGGATTTTGGTTTGTAGGAAGATTCTTGTAGAAAGTCTTGCCCCTGAGGAAGTTTAAAGAGTTGAGCGGGATGTGTGTCTGGGTGTTTTCTTAGATATGATTTAACTATTTGACTACCCATCCATTCACCGATTCGTCCGGGTGATGCTTTATCAAGCCCCGGGGTGAAGGGGCCATCGTTCATCATGGCACGAATATTAGCAGGATCACTGCTAAAGAGCATTTGTTTTTCGATCATCATTGCCCAGATGTTAGCCTCGTTCTGCTCACACCAGAGATACTGATCGGGAGTGTAACCTATGAGCTGCGCTGCCGGATAAGTTGGGAGGACAAGCTCCATCAGCGTCTGGTGCTTCCCTGCTTCAACCATCTGATCGATGAGTGGACGCTGAGACGTGTCGAACCAGAAATGAAAATTGAGTATTTGTTTTACTACTTCTGGTACAATATGTTCAGGGGTCATGTTGCGCTGAACATAAGCCGGGATGCCCAGTTTCTGATAACCCGGGAATCCATCACCAAGAAATTGATCAAGCGGAATGATAACCACGCTATCGTTTACAAATATTCCTGTTTCGGTGTCGTAGCCCGAAATATAGCTGAAAACCTGAGGAATTCTGAATTCCGGAATCACAGCCTGTATCCTCTGAAATGCAATGCCCAAAGCTTTTTCACAAGCAGTAAGGTCATTGAAAGTCTTTTCCACGGCTTCATATCCTTCAATAATAGTCTGGTCGGACAGATAATCGCGCATCTGGATCAATGCTTGTTCGCTATTATAACTATTACCAATGAAAAGCGGGTATTTTGGTGCTAATGTTTTAAGTCCCTGAACGAGTTCATTCTGTGGTATGTTAAAAAGATCGAGTTCATAACGCTGAATAAAGACCTCTGGCCTGGGGTACTTCGATAGATCGACCTCTTTCCAATTTTCTGGCTTTCTGACGCAACCGGTAAGCGAAGTCAGGGCAAGGATAAGCACCGGTAATGACCATAAGGTTTGTTTCATAATAATTATGTTTTATCCGCAAATGTACAAGTCAATAACGTAGAGTCGGGAAGTTTTATGCAAAAAAAAACCGCTATCGCTAGCGGCTTTTCAATCTTTCAGGAGTGGGTCAGAGGATCTTCCAACCTAAACTTACGTTAAAAGTATTGCTCTTCATTGAGCTATAGGTTTCTGAATCGTTAGAGATGTTATTCAGCCCAAACTCATAGCGTATGTCTAAGGTAAACATCATGACGTCCACACCGGCGCCAATGGCAGCACTCCAGATTGCATCCTTGAGTTTAATCTGATTATCATCAGGAACCAGATTTGAAATAGTCAAATCCTTGCTGATAATAAATGAAGCGATTGGACCTGCAAATACTCTTACGTTCACCATGGGTAAACTAAAGACCTTCGTACCGACCAAAACGGGGATATCCATTGTACCCATTTTATAGTCTGCGGTCACCGCTGGATTGACTGCATCACCAGCAACTTCAAGTATCCCGCCTCTGACACTGTAGAGTAATTCAGGCTGAACATAGAATTTGGTTCCAATTCTGACAAAAGCTCCCAGTTGAAACCCTGTCTTGCTGCTTTCTTTTAAAGCGGAGACATTACCAGCCATATCGGTTGAGAGTTTCGATACGTTTAGTCCAATCTTGGGTCCGAATGAAATCTGTCCAAACATACTGCCTGTAATTATCAGTGCAGCAATCATTAAAGTAATTTTTTTCATGTTTTGAGCGTTTTTATTATGCAAACATACATTAATTTTTGCGGCGGGTTGATGCTTACGCTATTTATTATGGATGAAAGCCTGTGAATAAACAACTTTTCAGTAATTTTGTTCAGTGATCGGCTGAAATTGCTTAAGAGAGTCGAATCCAGATACAATTCAGACACAATCATGTCGTTTTATTTCAATTAAACTATTTCATGTGATGAAAAGATTCATTTTTACCGGAATGCTGACAATACTTCTGGGCTTTACGGCTTCATCTCAGGTCGAAGACAGACCTTTTCAATTCGGAATTCAACTGGCCCCTAATATTGGCTGGTTGAGCCCTGATACAAAAGGTTATTCAGGTGATGGCGTTCAGGCTGGTTTTGCGTGGGGTTTTGTAAGCGATATTGCCATTGCCCGGAATTATTATTTCAATACCGGTTTTGATCTCAACTACCTGAATGGTAAGCTGGCTTTCGATACACAAATGATTTCCAATGGCGATACTACCTTGGGGGTAATGCATCGTAAATACAGCATGCGCTATCTTGAAATCCCATTAATGTTTAAGATGAAGACCAATGCGTTTGGTGTGTACCGCTTTTGGGCCAACATCGGCTTTGTGGCAGGAATCAATATCAAAGCAAAGACCAGCGATAATTACGTTCAGAAAAATGGCAAGGTTGTTAATGCTGAAGATGACGCTTTCGACGATATCGCTACTGCACGTCTTGCTTTGCAGTTTGGGGGTGGTATTGATTACCTGATCGATAAATCAACATTTCTTTTTTTTAGCCTTAATTACAATAATGGTCTAACCAATGTGCTAAACGGAAATAATCCGCTAACGCATGAATCACAGCGTGCTGTGCCCAGTTATCTGGCGCTCTCATTTGGTGTAATGTTTTAATCCTGCTAATATCTATGAAAATTGCCCTTTGCCAGATTAATTACCATATCGGTAATTTCGAGCATAATGTAGCACAAATCATAATGTACCTAAATAAAGCACGTGATAACGGTGCTGATCTGGCTGTATTCGCTGAATTGGCGATATCGGGTTACCCGCCACGTGATTTTCTCGATTTCAACGATTTCATCAATCGTTGTAATCGTGCTGTTGAACTCATTGCTGCTGAATGTAAGGGGATAGCTGCCATTGTTGGAGCCCCGGTCTATAATAATACCGGCAAGGGCAAGAGGCTCTTTAATGCGGCCCTCTTTTTGCACGATGGTAAGGTTGAACATGTGGAGCATAAGGCATTACTGCCTAATTACGATATCTTTGATGAATACAGGTATTTTGAACCTGGTCGTGATTTTCACGTTATTGATTACAAGCAGGAACGGATTGCCTTGACTATCTGTGAGGATCTCTGGAATGTCGGAACAGATCCGCTCTATACTTTTTCGCCAATGGAGAAACTTGAGCTACAGTGCCCTACGTTGATGATAAACATCGCTGCTTCTCCTTTCAATGCCTCTCAGTCAGCGGCCCGACATGCTGTTCTGAAGGAGAATGTCGCGCTTTTTAAATTACCGTTGCTCTATGTGAATCATGTGGGTGCCCAGACCGAATTGTTATTTGATGGAGGTTCGTCTGTATTGGCTGCCGATGGATCTCTTGTTGCAGAATTGGCTTATTTTGAAGAGGATTTTTTGCTGGTGGATTCCGAATCATTGAAGTGTGGTGGTTTTTCTGGTAATTCTACGGATTCGAGTCGTATACAGCTCATCCATGACGCCCTGGTGATGGGTATTCGGAATTACTTTGCAAAACTCGGATTCCAAAAGGCCGTTTTAGGGCTATCAGGTGGTATTGATTCAGCAGTTGTGTTGGTATTGGCAGCCCGTGCACTCGGGCCCGAAAACGTATGGGGTGTACTGCTTCCTTCAAGGTTCTCGACCGGGCACTCTGTCAGCGATGCGATTGAACTATCGGAAAACCTTGGCACACGCCATGATGTTATCAGCATCGAAGAGCCATTCAGTGCAATACAGAATACTCTTGCCCCATTGTTTGAAAACCTGCCGTTTGGTCTGGCTGAGGAGAATATGCAGGCTCGAGCCCGTGCGGTTATCCTAATGGCTTTATCAAATAAGTTCGGTCATATTTTGTTGAATACAAGTAATAAAAGTGAGGCTGCAGTTGGATATGGCACACTCTACGGCGATATGTGCGGTGGCCTTTCTGTGATTGGTGATGTGTACAAAACAGATGTGTTTGCGCTGGCACATTATATCAACAAGGATCGTGTCGTGATTCCTGAAAATATCATAAGCAAGCCACCTTCTGCCGAATTACGGCCCGATCAGAAAGACTCCGATTCACTACCTGAGTATGATATCCTCGATGAGGTGCTTTTTCATTACATCGAAGAATTCAAAGGTCCTGATGAAATCGTCGCCATGGGCTTTGATAAGGCTCTGGTATCACGGATATTGCGGCTTGTTAATCTCAATGAATATAAACGACATCAGACGCCACCTATATTGAGGGTAAGTGCCAAGGCATTTGGTATGGGCAGACGTATGCCTATTGTGGCCAAATATCTTGGCTAATTATGCTGTTGGTGTTAGAGAAGGAAATCTCTTACTATCGATACAAATTTCTGAAATTGGTCAACATGAATTGCATGGCCGGCCTCGCTGATTTGCTGATGAAGTGTGTTGGGAATCTTTCTACATAATATTTCTGTGTCTTCATGCCCGAATATGAGGTCATGGCTTCCACTGATAATCAGCGTTGGCGCAGTGATGGTTTGAATACCAGCTGAGTGAAACCTGTTTATACACTCAGTCTGTCGGCGGAAAGCAGTCACAGAAGGATTATAGGGATAATCAATGGCAAGGTTTAGTGCTGCTTCTACCATTGACTTTTTCGTGAAGAAAGAGGGATGAAATAGCAGAAAAAACAGGTTGGTAAACCACTGACGGGCATCTGTTCCAGCCTCAAGAAGGTCAGCCATATTGGTGAAAAGTACTTGATTACGGGGCGATACAAAAGAGGATGTTGCTTCCAGAATCAATTTTTCTACCAACCACGGGTATTTAACGGTCAGGGCTTGAGCAATGAAGCCGCCCATGGAATGACCTAAAATTGCAGCTTTGTTTATGTTGAGGAGGTTGAGCAATGCAACAGTATCATCGGCCATCTGTTCTATACTGAAACCGGTTGCTGAAGAGTTTGTACGACCTGAACAGCGATTGTCGGGACAGATCACTCTGAAGTGTTTTGATAATTGATGGGCAACTGCTGCCCAACTCTGTGAATCGGATGCAAGTCCGGCCAGTAATACTAAAGCAGAACCAGTACCCTGATCTTCATAATAAAGTTTTATTCCATTTAAGCTCGCGTAGGGCATATGTTTTTAAGGGCAATAATAGTGAAATTTCTCACATCTGATAGTTATCAGGGCTGGTTCTTGATGTCTCTTCCGCTTGAATTTCTATCTTTGCCACTCTTAATTAGGCCTATGTCATTTCAGTCAATTTTTATTACACGCGATCTGGTATTCAGGTTCCTGAAGTTTGGAGTCGTAGGATTTTCTGGCGTTTTCGTTGATTTTGGAATTACCTGGATATGTAAGGAATGGATTAAGATACAACGTTTTGTGGCAAACGCCATCGGATTTTCAGTTGCAGCGACTTCCAATTATTTTCTGAACAGGATATGGACCTTCGAGAGTCATAACCCACACGTGATGGTAGAGTTTAGTCAGTTTTTTATTATCTCTATGATTGGCCTTGTGATCAATACCTTCATTATCTGGATGCTTGACAGAAAATTTTCGGTTAATTTTTATCTGGCCAAGCTTTTCGCCATAGGTTTCGTGACACTTTGGAATTTTGTCGCCAACAATTACATCACTTTTGCATAAAATTATTTTTTTCTGATAGGATGCTGGACTTCTTTTGCAAAAAGAATTTGTTCCTATTCAGTTTTTTGATAATTATGATCTGTTTTGGATAGAAAAAAGGCAGCCTGTTGAAGCTGCCTTTCCGTGTTATACTATTTCTGAGCTATTTTTAAGCGGTTATTCAGGTTCAGATTTGTGTTCTTCCGGTTTCTCATCTGCTTTCAGGTAGGAAGGCAGGTTGAGCCCGGCCATATTGAATAAGTCGTTGAGCGGCGGAACCGATTTCATCATGTTCGAGACGAAATTAGCGGTACTCGATGACCCATTTTCAGCGCCTGAGTCCCAGACAGTGATTTTATCGATTTTTATATTTTTCACAGCTTCAACCTGTGTACGCACCAATTCGGGCAATTTTTCGATCAGCAGCAACTGGAACGCCTTTGAAGGATCGCCACCGGCAGCATTTACCACTTCACGATAGCCTTCAGCCTGTTTGGTAAGTATCTCGTATAGACCACGGGCTTCGGCATCCATTTTTGCAAAGATAGCATCAGCTTCACCCTTGGCATTTACCCTGATCCGTTCTGCGTCTGCCTGTGCCTCGATGATGAGCCGCTCCTTGGCGATTTGCGCGGGCACCACTACATTGGCAACCTGTGTTGACCTTTCGCGCTCAGAACGGGCGGTTTCTGCCTTCTGTTCGGCGAGATAGGCTTCCTCAAGTGCTTTGGCCTGCTGAACTTTCTCGGCGGTGATGGCCAAACGTAGGGCTTCTGCTTCTTTTTCACGACGTAGGGCATCTGATCCTGCAATATTTATTTTTGCCTCATTTTCTCCACTAACAGCTATGGCATTGGCTTCCGATGTCTTGATTCTGGTATCCCGTTGGGCTTCTGCACGTCCGATAGCTTCATCTTTAGCTGCGACGGCAATACTTACTTCTTTATCTTTGTTGGTAACTGCAATTTTTACATCCCGGTCACGGTGTGTCTCGGCAATCTGAACATCACGTTCTCTATCGGCCATAGCCTTACCAGTTTCACCAATTTTTTCCTGCTCAGCTACGCTAACCTTGGCCTCATTGATGGCTTTGGCTGCTGCCTCCTTACCCAGTGCCTCAATATAGCCCGACTCATCACGAATATCGGTTACGTTGACGTTGATGAGCTTTAAGCCGATTTTCTTCAACTCGGTGTCGACATTTTTGGAGATGTTGTCGAGGAATTTATCTCGATCAGAGTTAATCTCTTCAATTGTCATGGTGGCAATCACCAGACGGAGTTGACCAAAGAGAATATCTTTTGATAATTCCTGGATTTGATCTGGTGTGAGTCCTAATAGTCGTTCGGCTGCATTGTTCATGTTCTCGGATTCAGTCGAGATGGCGATGGTAAAACGGCAGGGAACATCAACTCGGATGTTTTGACGGCTTAGCGCATTGGTAAGGTTGGCTTCTATCGAGATGGGTTTCAGGTCAAGATAGGCATAATCCTGAATTACCGGCCAGATAAAGGCGCCTCCGCCATGGATACACCTCGCCGAGGTTCCTCCGGTTTTGCCGTAAACGACAAGAATCTTATCCGACGGACAGCGTTTAAAGCGGGAAAGAAGCGTAATCACGGTGATAAACACCACGATTACTGCAACAACTACAATGATGAAAGGGTCTACCATAACTATAAAATTTTAAGTTAAATTTTCTCTACTACAAGTATTTCGCCTGATTCAACGGCGGTAATTTTTACCAGACTGCCTGACGGAATTTGAGTTCCCCGTGTGATGGCTGTCATTTCATGCATGCTACCTTTTATACTTACTAAAACTTTTCCTGTACCTGATCCCAATTCTGGTACCGTGAGATATACTTCTGCTGTTTTTCCCAGGCTGTCTTTGGGCTTCATTGTATTATCCTCGTTCAGGCGGCTCATCTGTTGCATAACGAAGAAAAAAACAGCAATCAGAACGATGCCTGATATCAGGGCAAGGATGATTACGATACTCTTTGATTCGAAGGTGTTATAAAACGAAACTCCACCCCAGCCAAACCCCAGTAGGAAATTAACGAGATTTCGCAGCGAGAAAAGTTGAAAGGGAATTCCTGAATCACCATCCAGATTGCTGTCGAAATCGGCAACGGCGCCATCGGTGCTGTCCATTCCTATAAAAGTGGTAATGGTTTGAATCGCGAAAACCACACTTACGGGGATTGCAATGTACCAGAACATCCGGAGCATCGGGTCAAGTTGAGATAGAAATTCCATGATTGATAATGTGTTAATGAATAGTTGAAGGTAGTTCAAGCCACACTTATACTGGTTTCAAATATAGGAATTCTTGGTGACCAATGCCTCATTTTGAATTGAATTGAGAAGGCCTTTTTTTATCCGGCAGTGTTAAGTTTAAAATGATGTTCTTAACTGTCGGGCCGGTTATCATATTTCAGGGAAGAAACCATTGCGCCAATTCCTTGTAAGGCAGCGTCGTGTTATCTCTTACAATGCGCTGAAGTGCCGATGCTTTTGGGTTAATACGTTGCTGTTAATTCAGGCGACAAATCAATCAGCCAGTCCGTCTTCAGGCAGAATTGAAATTGAAGCAGAGTAACAAGGGTTTTTTATAGTGGATTCTTATCAAAAAAATCTGTTTATCAATTGTTGTCGCTTTAGATGGTCATACAAAAACCTATTGTACGATATTTTGGAGTGCGAGTAATGCTGGTCAGAATCCCGTAATAATGCAAATCCCCCCTTCTGGTACTAACGAATTCAGATTCCTGATGCGAAATCGGGATTCGGGATATGTTTATCAGAAGGGAGGGTATGCAGAAGAGAATCTCTTTTACGCTTTCAAGCTATTATACCGGTGACTGAAAGTTATTTTTAACGCGACAGCTTGTCAGGAAAGAGCCTTCGGGTTTTTCTTTTCTCCGGGCTCAGGGCTGCAATTAAGGGGGGCCATAAACCCCAACTTTAATATCCGTTTTATTTTATTACTTCAGCAAGTTTCTTTTTCAAATCTTCACCCCGTAGGTTTTTAGCAATGATAATTCCTTCAGGATTCAGTAAAACGGAGTGCGGGATACTGTTTACACCATAAAGCTTTGCTGGTGCGCAGTTCCATCCCTTAATATCGCTTACATGTAGCCATGCCATATTATCATCCTTGATTGCCTTGAGCCATTTTGAACGTTCATTGTCGAGTGATACGCCGAGAATGACGAGACCTTTTGGATTGAACTCAGCATAAGCAGCAACCATGTTGGGGTTTTCAGCCCTGCAGGGACCGCACCATGATGCCCAGAAATCGATGAGGACGAACTTTCCTTTGAGTGAAGAAAGACTCAGGGGATTGCCGACGGTATCGTTAAGGGTGAAATCGGGGGCAGGCTTGCCAATAGCTACATTGTGCAGAATTTCACTACGTTCTTTAAGTTTTTTTACGTATATGTTTTCCGTAATTTCGACTCCGAAAGTACCGATGATTGAATCAAGTTGCATATCGCTAAGGTCGAAAATTAACTCACGTCTTACGAGGTAAGGAGCCACAGCTGAATGACTGTTTTCGGCAATAAAAGTTTTTAATTTGGTCTTGTTTTCTTTATCGGCTGCTTCAAACTGTGCATAAATTTCTTTTTGTTTTATGCTGTCTCCATTGGCTTCAGCGTTTGCGTATTCCTGATATAACTGAGCCGATAGTTTTTCAAAATCACGTTTGCCGGCGAGATGCTTGTTGTAAACATCCTGTGTAGGTCCCCCGGTTATGGAAGCCTGTTTAAGGCTATCAATCTTTCCGGTCACCTGTATGGTCGCATTTTCAAGGAAAAGGTTGAGGGTTCCTGCTGATTTGGTAAAGGTGATGTAGATCATTTCGGGGTCAGCTTTTTCACCGGTAAAAGTGAAAGAGTTTTCTGTGATAGTCGTAGTATCGATGGCCAACAATCCTGTGTCGGTTGCTATTTGCATAATAGCCTGACCATCAGCTAGTCCTTCGATGGTGGCAGTTAGTTTAAATGTGTCAGGTCTGCCGCAGGCAGCAGCAATAAACAAGATGAAAAGGAATTGGTATAGCTTTCGCATTTTTATTGAAATTAAAGTGGATGTTTTATTTCTTTTTGCAAAGAAAGAAATAATTCCGATTCAGATAACACTTCGTTAAAATGTTGGCCTTTATACCTGGTGGACTTTCATTTCCGAAAGAAGTTCAGAAAGGGGGCAATGCTTTTTGAATCAGTGTGTCATTCAAGACAATGAGGTTCTCCAAATCAGGCACCTGACTAATATCATTCCCTTCTCCTTTAAATTGGGAATACCTGATGTTCTGCTGTCTGGAATTCTCACTTTCGGGGCTATCACAGAGCGAAGTGGTCAAGTTTTATTGTATGCATGATTCTATACTCAGTCGGTAAAGGCAGAAACAATGGTGAAGCTGTTTTTTAAGGGTAATCCTGTAGGTTTTGGTTTGCTCCTTCCTGATAATTCACGTTATCACCTTCATTATCATCATCTTCCCAAATGTATTCAGCTTTTTGAGGCCCTTCTCCCCGAAACCAGATAGCAGCGATCACGCCAGTGATTAAACCACTGAGATGGGATTCCCAGGAAATGTTTTGACCCGGGAAGAACTGAGGAAAGATGCCCCAGACCATGCTGCCATATAAAAATGTAACGAGAAGAGTGAGAGCCATCAGTCCGGGGTTTCGCTTGATGAGGCCACTCACGAAGTGAAAGGCGGCCAAGGCATACACAACACCACTGGCACCGATGTGAACCGAAAAACGAGCCATAAGCCATACCAGAAAACCTGTAAATACCCATGAAAGGATCATTACTATGTTTGCAACTTTTGGATAGAAAAGGTAAAGCATGCTACCCAGGAACAGGAACGGGACTGAGTTGGAAAATAAGTGCTTGAAATTGGCATGAAGGAGTGGGGCCGTTAAAATCCCTGTGAGACCTTCGATGTTCAAGGGACGGATGCCCCAGTGGGCAAAGCTGATACTCAGTTGCCATTCAGTAATTTTTATCAGCCACATCACAGCAAGCAATATTCCAGGAATGGTCATGCTTTCCAGAATTTTCTTTTTCTCAGTATCCATTCTGATAAATTGTTAATCAGCAGAAATTTAGATTTTTCTGCGTAAGATTAGCCGGTCATACAAGAACAGTGCCGCGAAGGTAAATACGCCAATTCCGGTAAAAACTATCCAGATGTTACCAGGCTGATATGTGTCCCAAAGGTATTGCGTGAGTTGTTGCTTATTCATCCCCATCATCGAGGCAACTGCCTCAGTATACTGGGTTTGGGAGAATCCTTCCCCTATGGCAGGGAGATCAAGACCACGGGATGCAACTTCGCGCTGAAGGAGTGTCATTTTGTCCGACATGATCTGATACAAATCTCCGGAGAGAAATCCGGCAGCAAGGTTTCCCAACGCCAGCGGAATATAACTGCAGCCCATATAAAGTGCTACTTTCCCTTCGGGAGCAATGCGTCCTATGTATTCGGTTACTTTAGGTGAGGTGGTCATTTCGCCCAATCCGAAGATAAGGATGCTAAAGAACAGGAAGAAAGGGTTGTTGAAGGCAAACATCAATCCGATGCCAAGGGAGGCAATCAGGATGCCCGACATCATGGTGCTCAGTGGTTTGAAGCGCATAACAAATCCTGATACAACTACCTGGAACAATACAATAAACATAGCATCCATGTTGGTAAGCATCTCAGGGTTGATTATTCCTTCAGGTGTTCCTACTGCTCCTGCAAAGCCTGGTGAAATTCCATGGAGCCAGTTGTATATTAGTGAGGTATCCATCCATTGGCCGATATAGACAGGCAAACTGTAGAACAATTGGAGATACATGGACCAAAAACCGGCAATGATGATCAGGAAAACCGTGAATTTAATATCTGTTACAACCCTTGCTACATTCTTTATGATAGTTTTCATTTCAGTAAGAACCGATTCTGCCTTTCTTGATGAGGGCGGTTCGGTGTAAAACAAAAGCATCAGGAGGTTCAAACCGATGATGACTGCGGAGACGTAAAATACATAATTCCAGTTGAAAACTCTTAGTTTACTGGCAATAACAGGACCGATAAAGGCCCCGATGTTCACGATCATATAGAAGATACCGAAGCCAAGGCCAGAATTTGTTGCATCGGTTGTACGGGCAATTGTAGCGCTGATAACAGGTTTGAAGAGTGCCCCGCCAATAGCGATGATGACGAACACACTATAAACCGACCAGAATGTTGTGACCCGGCTCATTAAGAAGTACCCGATAAGGAGTACTACAAAAGAGACAGCAAGTACCCTTTTATAGCCAAGGCGATCGGCCAGTGCTCCGGTAAAGATGGGAAGGAGGTATAGCATAAAAGTGACCGTTCCCATTATCTGGCCTTTTTCTGACTGGCTGAATCCTAACGCACCCTTATCGGTTGGGAGGGTAATATACAGCGCAAGAACCATAAACATACCATACCATGCCCATCGTTCCATCAACTCCATGATATTGGCAATCCAAAATGTTCGGGGAAACCGGCTTAAAATTGATTCTGTTTTTTTCATAGAAGATAAAAATGGCCGTCTGTTAGTTTAAAACTATCAGACGGCCATTTGTTTAATTTTTATTCGGGGACTGTTATTGAAGAGAGTACTCAATGGCAATCCGATTGGTATCACAGACGATAGGTGTAGGACAGGTGTCGGTCATAGCTACTTTTAGTGAATCATTAACATATATCGCCAGCGAAAAGTATGCGCTGTCGCGTACAGTGAAAGCCTCCAGAAACAACCGGTCAAAGGTAGTTCCATAGAACTCATAGGACCACTCCCTGATGGTATCGAAGTATTCGGAAACATGGTTTGAATATTTCGGATTCATATAAGTAATGTAAAAGTTGGAGGGAGACTCCAGATTGCTTGAAACAACATACTTGACCCTGTATATTTGTGTCGGACGGCTCACGTCTTCTTTGTTGCAAGAGATAATGATAACAGTTAGAAAAGCGATGAAACTTACAGCAATCAGCTTGTGAATATTTTTCATTTTCCAATGGTTTTTCAGAACGTTACAAACTTACATGATTTTTTAATTACAGCAAAAAAAATCCTCATCCTTTCTGCAATACGGTGTTGAATTATATTTGTTTCATTATTTATTCAAGAGAATTAAATGAATATGAGGTTTTAAGAGTGGCTTTGAGTGATGACTGTCATTTATAGTTGGTAATTTTTCAGATGTTTATGCCTGATATTGGATCAGCATTATTGTGCAATCGTCTGCTTTTCAGTTTCAGAGGATGTGGAGATATATGGCTCAATTTTCCGAAAGAGTTCTTCATACATTGGTTTAAGTGCACGAAGGTCATTTTTAGATTTGAATCCTTTTTGTTTATCTCTTTCCTGACAGATGATTTTGACCATGTAATATTCCAAATAGGGGTGTTTCAACAGTTCCCGGAATGTAGCTGTATTTATGTTGATCTTTCTGATCAGAGAGGTATCAATCAAAACCATGGAGTCAATTTGATGAAATCGTATGGTGTCCATACCGAAAACATCCAATAGCTGCTCTTTTTTTACAAAGCCACCAAGTCTGTTGCGATACTTAATAATTCTGGAGGCAAATGCAGGCCCGATGCCGCTGATAGTAGTGAGGGTTGCCGAGTCAGCACCATTGATTTCAATAGGTACTGACGTTTTAAACACAGGCCATTTTATACGGGTAGAACTCGCCGAGTCAACAGGCCAGGGTGTTGTCTGTGGGATGTTAATAAAAGGTTCCAGCCTTCTGTAGTCGTTGGAATCAAGACAATACAATTTAGCTACATCTTCTTTTTTATAAAATTTTCCGCCGCTGGTCATGTAATTTCTGATAGATCTAACCTGTCCATTGTTAAGACCAAGTTTTTTCCATCCTGCTTCATCGATGGTGTTGGGATTGAATTTAAAAAGGGTTGGTGTTTCTGATCGATCATAAATTTCTGAAGCAAATCGGTTGGGCTTATTAACCCAAGTTGTCATGCTTTTCTTTCTTGTTTTAAGAAATTCCGCAGCCTCGGCCTTGTATTGTTTTTCTAAGTCTTTGTCATCTGATTTCTTAATTTGTGCTGGTGGCCACCACCAATCGGCTGTGGCGGCTGCAAGGAGTAAAATGAGCAGTAATGCAATTCCGCGCTGTTGTCTGCGATTGAATGAAAGAAACTGTTTGATAAGGTTTTTCATAATTCAACGAATCTGTTGAGGAATTGTTTCTTGAATAAGCCATTGGTCGATTAATCAATGCTGTGGACGACGGCTGGCTAACTGGCTGTTGAAACTTTTTTCATGGAATACTGTTACATAATGATTCAATTCCAAAAATATGAAATTATTTTTCTCATTATCAACTTTTATTATCACCTTCTTTCTGACATTCACAGGGGTTCAGGCTCAAAAAAAATCAACCGACATCATTGGCTTTTGGCTAAATGAGGATGGAGATGCCAAAATTGAAGTATTCAACAAAGGCGGGAAATATTGCGGTAAGCTGGTATGGCTGAAAACCCCGATAGATACTGATACTAAGAAGCCCAAGCTCGATAAGCACAATCCTGTTGCCTCGCTCAAAACACGCCCTTTGTTGAGTCTTGAAATACTTACCGGGTTTGTGTTTGATGGCGATGATGAATGGAATGACGGTAAAATTTATGATCCTAAAACCGGAAAGACATATAGTTGTCTGATTAAATTCGAGTCGCCCGATAAGTTAAAAATCAGAGGATATATTGGCGTGTCCTGGGTAGGTAAAACTACAATGTGGACCCGTGCAACGGCTCCTTGATGACCAGTTATAATTAAAATTTCAATTTGCTTCCGATGAATATTTTACAGGTTATCGGAACGTATCTGTTTGAATGTCATTTTTTCTTTTCTTTGCACTGACGAATTATTAACCAAAAAAGTTCTTTTTATGCGAAAGACTCTTCTTGTACTGTCATGCTTTGGCATGATGGCTACTACCGTGTTGGCCGGCGGTTATCAGGTCAGGCTTCAGGGAGCTCGTCAAACCGGGATGGGTTTGATTGGAACTCCTTTAGCTTTTGGATCAAGTTCAATTTTCTATAATCCCGGCGCAATGGGTTTCAGTAAATCGCGCTTCGATTTCACGGTAGGAGGTAGTGCGATTATTTCTCGTATGTCCTTCCAATCAATTAATTCTGATTACACAGCTAAAACTGACAATCCTGTCAGTCCACCCTTCTTTGCTTACGGTCAGGCAAAAATAACCGACAGACTTACTGCGGGTATTGGAGTGTACACTCCTTATGGTAGTAAAAGCGTATGGCCTGACGATTGGAAAGGCCGCTACCTGATTCAGAACATCTCTCTTCAGGCTATTTATATCCAACCGACTGTAAGTTATAAAGTGACTGACTGGATGGGTTTTGGAGCGGGGCTGGTATATGTACATGGTAAAGTTGAACTTGAGAAGGGCGTCCCTTATAACGAGGGATCAAAAGCAAATTTAAAAGGTTCGGCAAACAATCTGGGTTTTAATGTTGGTGTGTTTGCCAGACCAACTGAAAAACTCAGCATTGGTATCGACTATCGTTCGCACGTCGACGCAAAAGTTGAAGGTGGTGATGCTACCTTCACGATTCCTGCTGGTGTTTCCTCATTGATTCCTGCAACTAACAAGTTTGATGCGTCTCTTCCTCTTCCCGCAAACCTTGATATCGGTATCGCCTATCAGGTAACTGATAAGTTGTTACTGGCTGTGGAATTTGACTATGTTTTTTGGGGAAAATATGATTCTATCAGTTTTACTTTTGCCCAGTCAGGTAACATACTTAGCTCTGTTAATCCCAGAATGTATAGTGATAGGTTGATCCCGCGAATTGGTGCCGAATATTCCCTGAATGATAAGCTACAGTTCAGACTGGGCGCTTATTATGACCAGACACCTACCAGTGAAGATTATTTTAATCCGGAAACCGTAAGCCTTAATACAATCGCTGTTTCCTGCGGTGTTACATATAAGCCCATCGAGAATTTGCGGATTGATTTTTCATATCTACAGCTCCATGGCCTGGAAAGTGAGCGGGCATACCTGCCAGCTAATTTTACTGGCAAGTATCGCAGCTTTACTGCGATCCCTGGAATCGGTATCAATTATAGTTTCTAACCTTAACAGTCCATCGATTATGAAAACAAGAATTTTAATATTTGCCATATTTTCTGTGGTGCTGGTAGCATGTCAGCCTGAAATCGACGAATTTCAGGCAAGTAAGGGCAATGCCGATTTTACTAAATATGTCGCCATAGGTAATTCCCTTACCTCAGGTTATGCCGATGCTGCGCTATATCATTCTGCGCAGGCCAACTCATACCCCGCCATCATGGCAGCTCAGTTCGCCAAGGTAGGCGGAGGAAATTTTATACAACCAGTTGTCAACAGCGAATACGGCGTTCTGTCTGGTAAAAGAGTGTTAGATTTTGCTGCCGACTGTAAAGGTGTTGTCGGACTTTCACCTGTTCCTGCAACTGGTACACCAGAAGGCTTGGCTCATGTTGGTTATGCTGTTAATAATTTTGGAGTTCCTGGTGCTAAGTCATATCACCTGTTGGCCCAGAACTATGGAAACCCTGCTGGTTTGGTTACTACTCCCATGACAGCCAACCCTTACTTCGTTCGGTTTGCCTCTTCACCTTCTATTAGTGTTATGGAGGATGTCATGGCGGCACAGGGAACCTTTTTTAGCCTTTGGGTCGGGAATAATGATATACTTGGCTATGCAACAGCCGGTGGTGAGAACACTCAGGGAGATTCAATTACACCGGTCAATTTCTTTAGTGTGATATACAATGGACTTGTTAGTACTCTGACTTCAACAGGTGCCAAAGGCGTGCTTGCCAATATTCCCGATATAACGGAAATACCTTTTTTTACAACAGTTACATATAATGGGTTGGTGCTTACTGCCGAGCAGGCTGTACAACTCAATGGTGCTTATGCACAGGTTGAGGCTTATCTGGCATCTATAGGTGTACCCTATCAGTATAACTTTAATTTTCAGGCAGGAGCAAATGCTTTTGTGATTGAGGACAGAAACTTTCCGATCGCTGCCTTACCTAAGGCATTGAAGGTCCGGCAGATTCAGCCTGGTGAACTGATCTTGCTGACTGTACCACAGGATTCGATGAAATGTTATGGAATGGGGTCGTTTAGTACAGCGGCTTTGATGCCATTTGGTATTCCTCAGAATTATGTACTGGATGCTCAGGAGGTAGCTATTATTAATAATGCTACTGCTGCTTACAATGTGGTGATTAAAGCCGCCGCTGAAAGTAAGGGACTTGCTTTAGCAGATATGAATTCCCATCTACGGAATTTAAAGTCCGGATTGATTTACGATGGTCTGACCTTCACCACGACCTTTGTCACCGGTGGTGTGTTCTCGCTTGATGGCGTCCATTTAAATCAACAGGGAGCTGCAGTGGTGGCCAACTTCTTCATTGATGCTATTAACAAAACCTACTCGGCCAGTGTACCAAAGGCCGAGGTTACGCAATACCCGGGAATTTTATTCCCGTAGTAAGTTTTTTGTATTCAGGAAACATGAGATTAATAAAACCGGCCCGGTATTCCGTGGCCGTTTTTTATTTGATGATGAGTTCGGAGTTCTGTAGTCTTAAGCTGCTAAAATCTTCAACCTGCGGGACACCTGAGGGTAGTTGGTCGGGGCTGAATGTGGTTGTAAGAGCCAATACTTTCATTCCGGCCGATAAAGCAGCTTGTATTCCCATCGGGGCATCCTCGAAAACGAGGCAGCGGTTGGGGTGGATATTTAAATGAAGGGCGGTTTTCTGGAAGATTTCCGGGTCAGGTTTGCTTTTGGAGATGCCAGAAGCATCAATAACTATCTGAAAATAAGGTTTTAAATGACTTTCCGCGAGTGTGAATTCTACATTCTCAGTTGGGGCACTCGTAGCAAGCGCCAGAGGGATGCCCAACTGTCTAAGCGAATCGAGAAAGGCTGGTAATCCTTTGGTGGCTTTTACATGTCCAAGATATGATTCCCGGTAAAGTGACTCCTTTCTGGCTGCAAGTCTGTCCAGTTCTTTTTCGTTAATCTTACGGTTCATCATCTTTCCGAATATCTCCCGGTTGGTCGATCCAAAGGTGGCAAGCAATTCATCATTTGTGGCTTTAATGCCTTCCTCATCGCACAATCTGCGCCATGCCAGCATGTGATAATCGCGATTTGGAACGATTGTGCCATCCATATCGAAGATAACAGCTTCGATTGTGCTGTCGTTAAATGTTATACAAGGACTATTCATAGTTAATGGTTTGTGGACGTTTAGGCCTGAAGTCGAGAAACTGGAGAGACGTTACACCTGTGAATTCAAACATAAACCCGGGCTTGTTATCGGGCAGCCCGGGATAAAAGCCAGCACGCAGCTTAATGGTCTTGATTACCAGATTTTCATTTCGCAGAAAACAACCGATTCCAAACCCTGAATAGAGATGTTTGTCGCCTTGCTGTCCGGGTTCAGGCCCTACCCAGGCAAGATTGGCAAAGGTAAACCAGGCTAATTTGAAACCATAATAGTAAACCGGGGTATACACCATGCTGGTGACATTAGCCGTTATCTTCTGGTTGCCTGAAAAATGAAGCGTATCATCCGAGTCAAGTCCTCCAATGCCGAGTTCATTGACCACATTAATGGATTCTCCATCGAGCCGGCGAAGACCCGTTACATACTTAAGGGTTACGAAATGCCTGACTTTATTGAAGAATTTGTTTTGAAGCGGTGAAAAATATCCGATGGTGATGCCTAAATGGCCCTGCGACAATTGCTTCTTATTCCAATAGCCATCCCATGTGGCTCTGCCCGAGAGGTATCCGAAACCTGTCATAAACTTTGCCAGACCGGCTGAAACACTTGTATAGAAGCGGTTAGAGTATTCATAGGCATCGGGACCAAAATTTACCGCTATCTGATACCCATATGGAATATCTTCTGTTCGACCGAATTGATATATGTAATTACCGGTATAGTATGCGTTTTTCGACAGGATAAGACCGGCGAGAACTTGCGACGAATTGTGAAACAGCTGATTGCTGTCGGCATCAACATAGGGACGTTTTGAATAAAGATTGTTTTGCAATGCTGCCGCAAAGACCAGGTTGGTTGCGTTGTAGCGGTTCCCAATTCTAAGGGCTTGGCCAAGCCACAATACCTGTTGGTTCAACTGGAGTTTTTCATCTCTGAAATTTGGCGAAAAGAGGGTTTTTTCCTCATATTGATGGTAGAGTTCAAGACCTCCGGCCACCTGGGTGCCACTGCTGAAAAAGTCCCGAAACAGCTTAAATCCATAGCTTCCGCTCCTGTCCTCTGTCACGATATTTGCTTCTGCATTTACAAATGTTCCCCTGATGTTGTCTATCCGATACCCAATTTTGGAAGCCTTAAACAGTACTCCATTCTTTGCATTGATCCTGACATTGGTTGAGATACGGTGTCCTCGTCCAAGAAAGTTTTGGTTATATACATCCAAATCCCAAATTAAGATGTTGGGGATCCCAATATCAAGTCCAAAGGAGAACAGGTCTTTCGTAATAACAAAAATATCTGCTTCTCCTGGCGTTTTTCTATCTGGAACTACTTCAATAATAGCGTCTTCAAAGTATGGCAACGCCCGAAGCAATTGCGCGTTTTCAGCCAGTTCTACCGGATCAATGAGGTCTCCTTCCCTGAACAGCAGGTTGGCCATAATGACACTTTCCCGGGTAGTCATGTGTAGTTTGTTGCCTGTTCTTGCCATCCACGATTCGGGTTTTCTGCCCGGATTGGATAGCGTAGGGCCGAAAACATCAATTTGTTCAATTTCTATTCTCTTTATCTTTAGCCCTTTGTAGGTATTGTAACGATTGATACCTGCCTCTGTCTTATTGCTGGTTTGAACCTCAGTGGCCGTTTCCCGGCTGTTTGGTACCAATATATTGTATAAGCCAAGTACGAATGCATTCTTGGATGCTACCGTGCGGAGAGAATCGTAAAAAGATATTGTGTGTTGGTATGGGTCACGGAGAATGTGTATGTCGGAAGTGGTGGTGTTCAGCGCGATTAATGTATCAAACCTGATGTATATATTTCTGGAATCTATCTGAACGAGTGTCCCGGCGCAAAGGAAGAGCGTATCATTGATTGTTGTATTGCAGTTTTTATCGACATTCTGGGCGAGGAGAATCTCAGGAAGAATAACGATGCTGAGGAGGCATACCAATAGTACCCGAATGAATATAATCTTACGAGGAGGGTTAACGCGAACACGATCAAGCGAAAACGATCCTGTCGTAATTTCTTGTATCGGTAATATTTGCATTAATTTTCAAATTCAATAGAAGGGCTTATGCCGATTGGAATATATAGAGCCTTTGATGTCGTTTGAAGTAGGGGCTATTTGATCAGCCCCATATCGTTTTTAATTGACTCAATTTTTAGCCTTAGCTCGTTCTCTGCAGTCGTTAGGTCTGACGATCCCGATACTCCTTTAACGCCGAAATAAAATTTTATTTTCGGTTCTGTTCCGGAAGGTCGTATTGTTATCTTCGATCCATCGGTAGTAAAGAATTGAAGTACATCTGATATTGGGAGATCAATGGCCGATACCTCTCCTGTAAGAAAATTAGTGGACTTCTTCAACTTGTAGTCCTTCATGATAAGCACTTGGGCCCCATCGATAGTTTTTGGAGGTGTGTGACGGTACATATCCATCATGGCAGCAATCTCTTCAGCACCTGTTTTTCCCATCCGTGTGATGGAGATAAGCCCTTCGAGATAAAGCCCGTATTTTTTATAGATTTGCTGTAAGATGTCGAACATTGTAAGTCCCTGGTCGGCTGCCCATGCCGCTGTTTCGGCAATCATGCAACAGGCACTGACAGCATCCTTGTCACGCACAGCATCACCAATCAGGTACCCATAACTCTCTTCACCGCCAAACAAATAGGTTTGTTTCCCTTCCAAAGAACGGATCATTCCGGCAATATACTTGAATCCTGTAAGAACATCGTAACAGGGTATCCCTTCGGCGTGAGCCATGTCGGCAAGCAATTCTGTTGTGACAATCGTCTTTACGATGTATTCTTTCCCGGTAAGGTCACCCTTTGCCTTTCTTTGGGTGATGATATAGTTTTGAAGAATGGCAGCAGTCTGGTTGCCATTCAACAAGATAAAATCACCTTTATTATCGGGAATGGCTATGCCTACGCGGTCAGCATCAGGGTCGGTTGCCATAACCAGGCTGGCTCCGGTTGCTTTTGCCTTTTCGATGGCCATTTTTAGTGCAGCCGGCTCTTCGGGATTGGGAGAATGGACTGTCGGAAAATTTCCATCGGGAACCATCTGTTTTTCGACAGTTATAATGTTGTCGAACCCGAATTTTTTTAGTGCCATCGGTGCGATACGGGTCCCTGTTCCATGAATTGGGGTATATACGATTTTCAGGTTATGATGCTTTTTGATCAGATCGGGTCGAATTGACAAAGAGCTTACCATGCAGAGGTAGGCATCATCGATTTCTGCACCAATGGTCTCTACTAATTTGGGATTGATCGCAATTTTTACTTCATCAACATGTTTGATCGCCCTTACTTCCCCGATGATTCCTTTGTCATGTGGATCGATGATCTGAGCCCCGTCTTCCCAATATACCTTGTAACCATTGTACTCTTTCGGATTGTGAGAAGCTGTGATCATAATACCAGTCTGACATTTTAAATACCTGATGGCAAAAGAAAGCTCAGGCGTAGGGCGTATGTCGTCAAATATGAACACTTTAATACCATTGGCAGAGAGGACACCTGCAACAGTATTGGCAAAGAGGGTATTGTTATTACGAGAGTCGAAAGAGATGACGGCACTGATCTGTCTCTTCGGACCATAATTCTTGAGCAGGTAATTGGCTAATCCCTGAGTGGCCATCCCAACTGTGTAAATATTCATCCGGTTGGTGCCGGCACCCATGATACCACGCAGTCCACCTGTTCCGAACTCCAGGTCGCGATAAAAGGCGTCGGTTACAGATGTTGGATCGTTTTGAAGCATCTCGGTTACCTCTTGTCGGGTAGCCTCATCAAAAGGGGCTTTGGTCCATTGGGCAGCCCTTTCGGCAATCTGGGGGGGCAGGTTATTGCTCATGTGATATCTCTTCGTTATTTTATTCCCAAATAATGTTAATAGTTCTGTTATCCGCTGCAGACTCATGCTGAATCTTTCGTAAGTTGTAGACCAGTATTTAGGCTCAGGCCGTTTTTGCATTTAAGCCTGTTAATCTTTATTGGTCAGTCGATCTCCCCATTAAAGGTTTATCGCGATAAATTTCCAATAGTAGCGTAATTATCAACCCTGTTCGATCACTTCTGTTCATTTAGAATTGTGATGCATCGGGCCAGGCTATCGCGCCACCATGGGATGGTGATGCCAAAAGTTGTCTTAATCTTTGACTTATCAAAGACACTATACCCGGGACGAGGTGCTGGTAGTGGGTACTCCCCGGTGCGTATAGGTTCAATGTGGCAGGTAATATTGCTCAACCTGCAAATCTCCTGGGCGAAATCATACCAACTGATTACACCTTCATTGGCATAATGGTAAATTCCTCCTTCAGGCGAAGGTAAACTTACAATATCGAGCAATACTAAAGCCAGATCTGCTGCATAGGTTGGACCTCCTGTCTGATCATAGACAACACGTAGTTGTCCTCTTTCGCTTCCATACTTACGAATGGTCTTCACGAAATTATTCCCGACAGAGCTGTAGAGCCATGAAGTACGGATGATGATAGCAGAAGGGTCAGCTTCAAGTATGGCCTGTTCTCCTTTAAGTTTACTCTGCCCGTATTTTGAACGCGGATTTACGCAATCGGATTCCAGATAGGGTTGACTGCTTGTTCCATCAAACACATAGTCGGTCGATATGTGAATCAGGCGTGCATTGTGCCGGATGGCTTCTGTGGCCAGAATTCCCGGAGCCATACCGTTTACATGCATGGCTGTATCGAAATCATTTTCTGCTTTATCGACAGCTGTATATGCGGCACAATTGATGATGTATTGTACAGGGTGTTCTTCTAACCAGTTTTTAACGTCATCCTGACGGGTTATATCAAGATCAAGGTCGGTAAACAAAAGCTTAAGTTCAGGGTATTTCTCTGCAAGTTTTTTGATTTCTGAACCCAATTGGCCATTGCCGCCGGTTACAAGGATTTGTTTCATTGCAATAAGAGGTTAGACAATGGTTTTAAAGAAATCGATGGTGCGGCTCAGCCCTTCATCCAGCGCGATTTTCGGTTCCCAATGCAGAATTTCTTTTGCCTTAGAAATGTTAGGCTGCCGTTGCATGGGATCGTCAGAAGGAAGCGGCTGGAAAACGATTTTTGATTTGGAACCTGTCATCTGAATCACTTTTTCTGCCAGTTCAAGAATGGTAAATTCACCAGGGTTGCCAATGTTAATAGGCCCTGTGATTTCGTCACCGGTATTCATCAGGCGGATAGCCCCTTCAACCAGATCATCGACATATTGGAAACTGCGGGTCTGATGCCCGTCACCGTAAATGGTAATGTCGTTTCCCTTTAATGCCTGAACAATGAAGTTAGAAACAACCCTTCCATCGTTGGGGTGCATTTTGGGGCCATAAGTGTTGAAGATGCGCATTATTTTTATCCTTACATTATTCTGGCGGTGGTAATTTATGAAGAGAGCCTCAGCACATCTTTTTCCTTCATCGTAGCATGCCCTTAAACCGATGGGGTTCACATGTCCCCAATACTCTTCGGTTTGCGGGTGTTCAAGCGGGTCGCCATATACTTCACTGGTGGATGCCTGTAATATTTTAGCTTTAATTCGTTTTGCAAGCCCCAGCATATTCACTGCCCCCATGACCGAAGTCTTGATGGTTTTAATCGGATTGTACTGGTAATGAATGGGCGATGCAGGGCATGCCATGTTGTAGATTTCGTCTGCTTCGATAAAAAAGGGCATGGTTACATCGTGGCGAATGAGCTCAAAGTATGGATTACCAATAAGGTGAGCCACATTTGCTTTTTGACCAGTGAAGTAATTGTCGAGACAGATTACTTCATTCCCTTCATTTAACAACCTTTCGCATAGGTGTGAACCAATAAACCCGGCACCACCTGTTACAAGTATTTTCTTCTTCATAATCTGGTTCTTTATAGTTTGATCTCCCGTATGAAATTCATTGATCTGTATCCAATTAAAAGCGAACCGGCAAACAGTACGGGAGTGCTGCCTGCCGGTGGATGGAAGCAGTCGAAAACTTATTTTGAGGTGTTGAGGCCGATACAGTAATAACTGAATCCAAGGCTCTTCATCTCAGCTACATCATAAACGTTCCGGCCATCGAAGATAACCTGCTGGCGCAGTAATTTCTTGATGACATTGAAATTTGGGAATTTGAATTCAGGCCACTCTGTGACAACCATCAAAGCATCGGCATCAATCAATGCCTCATATTGATCCATGGCATATTCGACGGTGTCGCCAAGAATTCTTTTCGATTCGTGCATGGCTACTGGATCATAGGCTTTTACTCTGGCTCCTGCATCAATTAGTTTTTTTATCAACACCAGCGATGGAGCTTCGCGCATATCGTCTGTCTGTGGCTTGAAGGAGAGGCCCCAGATGGCAATGGTTTTATCTTTCAGGGTACTGAAGTGCATTTCTGCTTTGTTGTACAGAACCGATTTCTGATCCTCATTCACATGTTCTACAGCCTTCAGTACACGAAGTGAATAGCCGTATTCATCGGCGGTCTTGATAAGGGCTTTTACATCCTTCGGGAAGCAACTGCCACCATAACCGATGCCGGGATAGATAAATTTGTTGCCAATACGTGAATCAGAACCAATTCCTTTTCTGACCTTATTCACATCGGCACCTACCCTTTCACACAGGTTAGCAATGTCGTTCATGAAACTGATCTTGGTGGCAAGCATCGAGTTAGCTGCATACTTTGTCATCTCAGCAGAAGGAATATCCATGAAAATCACAGGATGACCATTCATCGTAAAGGGCTTATAAAGTCTGATAAACAGTTCTTCAGCGCGCGCCGAATCAACGCCACAGACGATGCGGTCAGGTTTTAGAAAATCGTTCAATGCATCTCCTTCTTTCAGAAATTCGGGATTGGAGGCTACATCAAACTGAAAATCAAGCCCCCGCTTTGTAAGCTCTTCTTTTAACACTTTGCGCACCTTTTCAGCAGTTCCAACTGGAACCGTGCTCTTTGTAACGAGAAGAACATAATCATCCGCGCTTTTACCTACGGTGCGGGCAACGTCAAGTACATATTTCAGATCAGCGCTGCCGTCGTCGTCAGGGGGTGTCCCCACAGCCGAAAATACTACCTCGGTACCTTCCTGTATCACGGCTTTTAAATCAGTCGAAAAATGCAGCCTCCCTTTTTCAACATTTCTAAGAACCATGGGCTCTAATCCGGGTTCGTATATCGGAATGATGCCACGTTTCAGATTTTCAATCTTTTTTACATCGATGTCAACGCATGTAACATCAATGCCAACCTCTGCAAAACAGGTGCCGGTTACCAAGCCTACATAACCAGTTCCCACGATTGTGATTTTCATAAACCGTATTTTTTTTCGTTTTTCTTAACAGAACAAATATAGCGCATTATCTTTTACACTCAACAGCTACGGGCATATTTTTAAGGTTTAGTGGTGATATCCGATTTCGGTGAGAAGATCGTATTTTTTGTTAAATTTTGTTAAAGAGCTTTGAACCTATTCTGAAATATTTGTAAGTTTATTTAACCAAATGGTTAAAAAGTATTCAGCTGATTCTTTAGATGATGGAAAAGTTGCTGTGAATCAGTGTGATGTGATCTTAAATGTATCGCGTATTAATTTAAATTGTTAATAATGAGTGTTGCCCGTACTTTTGACCTTCTTGAAAGGTATCGCGATCTTTTTAATAAATCTGATGTGTTGGCTGCAAAAAGAGATGGGGAGTGGATTAAATACAGCAGCCGCGACTATATAGACTTCGCTACATGGTTTGCAACAGGGCTTCTTGAATTGGGATATCAAAAGGGTGACAAGATTATTACTGTGAGTAATAACCGTCCCGAGTGGAACTTTATGGATATGGGAATGGCCATGATTGGCGTGGTTCATGTGCCGGTATACCCTACGATAAGTGCCGATGAATACCGGCATATATTAGGTCATTCTGACGCCCGCAGTATCATCATCTCCGACCGTTTGCTCTTGAACAAGATCAGACCTGTTGTTGCTGATTGCCCATCGATTGAGGCTATTTACACCATCAATAATATTGATGATGAACTCAATTGGTCGGAAATTGTAGAGAAGGGCCGTATAAGTTGTGATAATAACCGGCAAAAACTTTCGGATATAATGAATTCTATTACGCCCGACGATGTCGTTACGCTTATTTATACATCGGGTACAACCGGAACGCCTAAAGGGGTGATGTTGACACACCAGAACCTGGTATCCAATTTTATAGCTACTTCAAAAGTACAGCCGCTTGACAGTCGCCATAAAGTATTGAGTTTTCTCCCGCTCTGTCATGTGTATGAGCGGATGATGAATTACCATTTTCAATATCTTGGCATTAGCATTTACTACGCCGAAAATCTGGGAACTGTTACTCAAAACCTGATTGAAATTAAAGCAGACGGGTTTAACTCGGTACCCCGGCTGCTTGAGAAAGTTTACGATAAAATTGTTGCTACCGGGAAAGACCTTCCCGGAATTAAAAAGAGTGTCTTCTTTTGGGCTCTTAATCTGGGTCTGTCTTATGAGTTGAATAACAGAGGGTTTTGGTATGATTGGCAAAGGAGTCTCGCCGATAAACTGGTTTACCGGAAATGGCGCGAGGCCCTGGGTGGCGAAGTGAAAATCATCGTTTCTGGCGGATCTGCACTTCAGCCCCGGCTGGCAAGGCTATTCTGGGCTGCCGGAATGAAAGTAATGGAAGGTTATGGACTCACTGAAACGGCTCCTGTGATTGCGGTTAGCTGCACAGAGTACCCCGACCTGAAGTTTGGAACTGTCGGACCTGTTTTGGAAGGGGTACAGGTGAAAATTGATGACGATGGTGAAATTCTGGTCAAAGGGCCAAACGTCATGAAGGGGTACTATAAAGACCCTGCCGCTACTGCTGCTGTTATCGATGCTGATGGTTGGTTCCATACAGGAGATGTTGGAATTCTTGAGGATGGGAGGTTTTTGAAGATTACTGACCGGAAAAAGGAGATGTTTAAGCTTTCGGCTGGTAAGTACATTGCTCCCCAAACCATTGAGAATAAATTCAAAGAATCCATTTTTATCGAACAACTGATGGTTGTTGGGGAGAATGAGAAGTTTGCCAGTGCGCTGATTTCACCCAATTTTAACCAACTTCATTTCTGGGCTTCAAAGTATAAAATCCACTACCGTGATAACGAGGAGTTGATCGGGATGCCTGAGGTGTTAAAACGCTTTAATCATGAGGTTGATACGGTAAATAAAACTCTGGGTTCACATGAGCAAATCAAACGATTCAGATTGGTGTGCGAAGAGTGGTCTCCACAAACCGGAGAACTGAGCCCAACACTGAAACTGAAGCGAAGTGTGATTTCGGCTAAATACCAACATGTCCTCGATGATATATATGGCTACTCAAAGCAAAATGGTCAGCCGAAGTCTCCAGCTAAAACTTTGATCGAACTACCCGTGATTCTTCGTCAAAGAATTCTTCACAGCCTTACCCGGTTCAGGGGTGGCGAAGATCATCGCGACTAAGCATTGGAAAAAACGGGAAAATTCGTTTTCAATCATGCTATACGAGGTGTCTTTTCTCCCCAGGTGTTTTGTCTCTCTTTCATTATGTGATTACCTATTATTTTCCCATTTGAGAAGCCTTCCGAAGGATTTATAATTTAGAAACTGCTTATATTTTAATTCTGTTATAAAGCATTAGTTTGATTATATCAGGTTGCGTCATCGTTTTGCTGAGCTCCTGATGATATTCATAATCTTTACCGGGTCTCCGGCAGCTTACAAACCCGGGGAATGATCGTTCCATTAGCCGACGGTGTGGTAAGACCTCAGACTTTGGGGCGGAATCTTTTCTTGGTACAACCTCCAATATCCATTCAAACCAGAATCAGCATCATCAAAGACGTTCAGTTACTATCCTGACAGAACAGGTTCCCTGATCCGAATACATCTCCGGATGAATACATTTTCAGGGAAGGGGTCAAAATTTTACCATCGGTTGAATTCTCACAAATTTCAGATTGAATCACGAAGACCGGATACCGTTTTACATGCTGTCGCGATCAGTATGCAAAACAATCAATAAAGCTGTTGAAAGTCTGCTGAAAAACATGCCATTTTTTTAGATCAACCGTAGATCAACCGTAGATCAACCGTAGATCAACCGTAGATCAACCGTAGATCAACCGTAGATCAACCGTAGATGAAGCGTGTGGTCATGGTCGATTCACGATTGATTTCCGCCTGGTTCCCGATGTGTATTCTTTTAAAAGCATACCGGGATAAAACAAAAATTGGACCACGGCAGGTCACCTTTTTTTTGATTGAAAGAAATTTGAATGGTTATGGCTCCCGATAGTCGGCGGAACCAAGTTCAGCGGAGCCTTTGATTTTTTGGATGAGTAAAACAATTGGAGCCTTTGG
Source organism: Bacteroidetes bacterium GWE2_42_24 (assembly GCA_001768515.1). GTDB lineage: Bacteria > Bacteroidota > Bacteroidia > Bacteroidales > TTA-H9 > GWE2-42-24. The sequence continues at coordinate 214,284 of MEOA01000003.1, forward strand.
TTGTTGTGTTGGTTGATAATTAAGGGGGTTAGCCTGTTGGCTACTCTGATTGACAATCGCCTAAAAATTTGATTATGTTGTTTGACCTTAGCATGATTCGGGAAGTGTATAATTCATTCCCCGCGAAAGTAGAAGCAGCCCGCGGGTTGCTCGGACGTGAACTCTCCCTGACCGAAAAGATTCTTTATGCTCACCTTGACCAGAAAACACCCGGGAATCCATTTGCCAGAGGTGTATCGTATGTTGATTTTCATCCTGATCGTGTTGCCATGCAGGATGCCACCGCCCAGATGGCGTTGCTGCAGTTTATGCAGGCAGGCAAGAGCAGCGTGAGCGTCCCGTCAACTGTGCATTGTGATCATCTGATTCAGGCGAAAACCGGAGCCACTGAAGACCTTAAGACTGCTGTTGAGACCAATCGTGAGGTCTACGATTTTCTGGCAACGGTATCAAATAAATATGGTATTGGTTTCTGGAAGCCCGGTGCCGGAATTATTCACCAGGTAGTGCTCGAGAATTATGCCTTCCCGGGTGGAATGATGATAGGAACTGATAGTCATACTGTGAATGCAGGCGGCCTTGGAATGATAGCCATTGGCGTTGGAGGAGCCGATGCAGTGGATGTTATGGCCGGAATGCCATGGGAGTTGAAATTTCCACGGCTGATTGGCGTCAGGCTTACAGGCAGGCTCAGTGGATGGGCTTCCGCGAAAGATGTTATACTAAAGGTAGCAGGATTGCTTACTGTTAAAGGTGGCACGGGTGCTATTCTTGAATACTTTGGCGAGGGTGCCCGCAGTATTTCTGCAACAGGCAAAGGAACCATCTGTAATATGGGTGCTGAAATTGGTGCAACAACTTCTGTATTTGGTTATGATAAATCGATGGCTGATTACCTGCGTAGTACCGATCGTCAGGCCGTAGCCGATGCCGCTGATAAGATTGCAGCCCACCTTACGGGTGATGCTGATGTCTATGAACATCCTGAAAACTATTTCGATCAACTGATAGAGATCAACCTCTCGGAGCTGGAGCCCTATATCAATGGCCCATTCACCCCAGATCTGGCGACACCTTTGTCAAAATTTGCCGAAGCAGTCAGAAAGAATAATTGGCCTTCCACTCTTAGTGCCGGACTGATTGGTTCCTGCACAAATAGTTCTTATGAGGACATTGCACGGGCTGCATCGGTAGCTTCACAGGCGAATGCAATGGGACTGAAGGCCCGGGCTGAATTTACCATTACTCCTGGTTCGGAGCAGGTGCGCTATACGGTGGAAAGAGATAGTTTGCTCGATGCGTTCGAAAAAATAGGAGGCACTGTACTGGCCAATGCTTGTGGCCCCTGCATTGGACAATGGGCCCGGCATGGTGCCGAGAAACAGGAACGTAATTCAATCATGACTTCCTTTAATCGCAATTTTGCCAAACGTAACGATGGAAATCCAAATACCCATGGTTTCGTTGCTTCACCTGAAATTGTTACCGCTTTTGCAATTGCCGGTGATCTAACTTTCAATCCGGTTACTGATTCAATATTCACAACCGATGGCCGTAGTCTGAAGCTGTCAGAGCCCAGTGGTATCGATCTGCCTGTCAGGGGATTCGCGGTGGATGATAATGGCTATCAGGCGCCTGCCGCCGATGGTAGCCATGTAACGATAAGCGTAAAGCCTGATTCCAACCGGCTTCAACTGTTGGAAGCATTTCCGGCCTGGAATGGTGATGATATGGAAAACCTTCCCTTGCTGATCAAAGCAACCGGGAAATGTACCACGGATCACATCTCAATGGCTGGCCCCTGGCTCCGTTACAGGGGACATCTCGAGAACATCTCAGGCAACATGCTGATTGGTGCAGTCAATGCCTTCACCGGACAAATCAACTCGGTAAAGAACAATCTTACAGGTGATTATCTGCCTGTTCCCGATGCTGCTCGTGCCTATAAAGCTGCAGGCATTGGCTCATTGGTTGTAGGCGATGAAAATTATGGAGAAGGCTCATCGCGTGAACATGCAGCAATGGAGCCCCGTTTTCTGGGAGTAAAGGCTGTACTGGTTCGTTCGTTTGCCCGCATTCACGAAACCAACCTCAAGAAGCAGGGGATGTTAGCCATCACTTTTGCCAGGCGTGAAGATTATGACCTGATTCGTGAAGATGATCGAATCGATATTAAGGGATTGACAACATTTAAGCCTGGTAAACAGCTAACTGTGGTACTTCATCATGCCGACGGCTCCTCGGATCAGTTCTCCGTTAATCACACTTATAACCAGAGTCAGATTGAATGGTTTAAAGCAGGCAGCGCGCTTAACCTGATTAAAATGAAAGAAGCCGGAGCATAATCCCTCCTGTGGTCCAGTTTATACCCTGGTTACGCTTATGTAGCCGGGGTTTAGTTTTGCCGGTGAGCCGTTTCGTTATTGCCCCGGCATCAGGACGTGGACTGTTGGTCAGGATTATGAATCGAATACCAAATTAACCTGTTTATAGTTAATACGCGTTATGCTCCGGTTTAATTCCGCTTTGACCAGGTATTTCAAAGATGCAAATTATCATATTATGGCTATCTTTGCGGGCTTTCGCGGAGGTCAAGCGGAACCCCGTGAGGTTTCATCTTTATTCTTTTTTGTTTTTGAATAGGGGAGAAAGTTTAAAACATTCTCTGAGGATCATAATTGTTAAATTTTAATATTTATATGCAAACTCCGATTTTATTTTGGATTCTGTTTAATCTTTTTATACTGTTAATGCTGGCACTTGATCTGGGTGTTTTTCACCGGAATTCTCATGAGGTTAAGGTAAAGGAAGCCCTGACATGGACCCTGGTCTGGGTAGTGCTGGCACTTCTTTTCAATGGTTTAATCTACTATTGGCGCGGGCCACAGCAGGCGCTGGAGTTTTTCACAGGCTACCTTGTTGAAAAAGCACTCAGTGTCGACAACATTTTTATCTTTATCATGGTGTTTGGGTATTTTCAGGTGCCGGCCCGTTATCAGCACAAGATACTGTTCTGGGGCATACTCGGTGCATTGGTAATGAGGGTTATCTTCATCTTCGCAGGTGTAGCGCTCATCGAGAAGTTCCATTTCACCATTTATGTTTTTGGTGCCTTGTTGATATATACAGGTTTCAAGATGTTGGGTCACAGTAATGTGAAGATTGAACCCGATAAGAATCCGGTAATTCGTTTTGCAAAGAAACTTTTTCCAATCACGCATGGATTGCATGATGACAAATTTTTCGTGAGACAGGAAGGAAAACGTTTTGCCACACCGTTATTTCTGGTGTTGGTTTTGATAGAGACCACCGACCTGATCTTTGCGGTTGATAGCATCCCTGCTATACTGGCCATTACGCAGGATCAGTTTATTGTTTATACGTCGAATGTGTTTGCCATCATGGGGCTGCGCTCGCTCTATTTTGCAATCGCCGGTGTGATTCAGCGATTCTGGCTGCTCAATTATGGTTTGGCTGTTGTACTGGCTTTCGTGGGTGTGAAAATGTTGATTGTCGATGTTTACGGGATTCCGATTGAATGGTCCTTGTTGTTTATTGCAGCAGTTATCGCTATCAGCGTTATTCTCTCACTGAAGATACCACAGCCTGCCGATAAGCACGAGTAACCCTCATTTCGGTTCCGCCTTCAGGGGATCAATTGTTTATGTGAGTTTCGATGACCTTTCCGGCTTATGGCGCCTCGCCTCTGGTAGAGTAAAAGAACAACTTTTATACTTGCGAAAAGTGGTATAATTGTTTCGTTGTTGCTCTAGTGGATGTTGTATCTTTGAAGTATTGATGAAAATTGTATTTTCAGAGACGAACCCTGATGACGATTTTGAATCACCCTGAGTATGAAAAAGAAGGTATCATTAGTGTTATCGGGTGGGGGAGCCAGAGGAATAGCCCACATAGGTGTAATTGAGGAGCTTGAGAAAGAGGGATTTGATATTTTCTCTGTTTCGGGCACGTCAATGGGTGCCTTAATTGGGGGTGTCTATGCTCTGGGAAAGATGGAAGCATGCAAAAACTGGCTGTTTACCCTCGACAAGATCAAGGTTTTTAATCTGGTTGACTTTACGCTTAGTACGCAGGGGTTGGTGAAAGGCGACAAGGTATTGAATAAAATGAAATACTTTATTCCCGATGCAAATATTGAGGATCTGCCGATTTTCTACACCGCCGTTGCTGCTGATATCATCAATAAGGAAGAAGTTGCTTTTACCAGAGGAAGTGTATTTGAGGCAATCAGGGCGTCTATGGCAATTCCAACAGTGTTTACTCCTGTGAAGACAGAAACAGGGTTGCTTGTTGATGGGGGTGTGCTGAACAACATCCCCGTAAACCATGCCTTACGTCGTCCTGATGATCTGCTTGTTGTTGTAAATGTTAATGCTGATATCCCTGTTGAAAGGCCAAAAAGTTCAAAGCGAGAGCTTGAAGAAAAGCATTCGGTTTATCAGAAGAAGATCAGAGAGTTTTATGGACAATTACAAAAAATCAATCCTTTGTCCAGCCCTGGTGAAAGCATCGGCTATTTTAACCTGATTACCAAAACGCTTAGCCTTATGACTTATCACATGTCGCAAATGGCCCTTGAACGATATAGCCCTGACATTCTGATCAACATCTCCAGAGATTCATGTGGTACTTATGACTTCTTTAAGGCAGAGGAATTGGTGGTAATCGGGAGATTAGCTGCGAAAAAGAGTCTTGGAAACTATTACAATAGTTTGAAAGAGCGCTAGAATACCTTTGTGTTGTGATTTATAGAGCAGTAACCTGTTTCAGGCTTTCAGGTACCTAGATATAAGCTCCGTTGTTGAGAGGATACTGTAAGCATAGAGAATCAAAAATGACCAGAGTCTCGCGATTTGCCTTTTATCCTGATACAGAGTTATTGTATGTCGACAAATTGAATGGGGCGACGCCGGCGGGTTTCATTTCAATCATGATGTGGTGAGTTGAAGCGCAATCTTGAAGGCCGGGAACTCGTGGTTTAGTCAGGGCAGGATTCATTTTACTATTTCTTTGATGGCCAATTTTAGTAAATATTATATATTTATTTGTTAATTAATGATTTGTAGTTAAAATGAGAATTGTTTGTGAAGCCTGAATTTGAAATGTTATGGGGACTGAAGGGTTGGCATCAGATGAATTTTCTAATGACTGACATCAGTTCTTTTTTGATGATAGGTTTTGGCAGATACTCATCACACCCATTATTCAGCGCAAGCTCGCGGTCACCTGTCTGGGCGTATGCTGTAAGCGCAATGACTGGTAAGTGCGGATTATCCCGTTTGATAAGTCTGGCAGCCTCAAAGCCATTCATTACAGGCATCTTCATGTCCATTAAAACAAGGTCAATTGCATCATTGCTTCTGCAAATCTCTACAGCTTCTTTGCCATTGGTGACATGTATTAGTTTGGCATTTGTAGGTCTTAAAATCATTTCAACCAATAAGTAGTTACTGTTTTCGTCTTCTGCCAGTAATATGGTTTTTGACTGCAAATCGGGAATTTCTTCTGTCGATTCCCCGGTTATTTTATGGTTTTTTTGGGCGGATGGTTTGCAGGGGATCATAAAGCTGAATTTGGCACCATGACCCAGTGCTGATTCCACACCGATAGTTCCTCCCATGAGTTCAACATAAGCCCTGGCGATAGAAAGCCCCAGACCGTTTCCCTGGTAAATCCGATTACGTCCCGGGCTTACCTGAACGAATCTGTCGAAGATTTTCCGATGGTTTTCTTCCGCGATACCAATGCCGGTATCCTTTACTGCGAAGGCAAGGGTTTCGTTTTCGACTTCACAACTGACTTCAATAGATCCTTTGTCTGTAAACTTCACAGCATTATCGAGCAGGTTCCTGATGATTCGTTTAAACTTCGATTCATCCAGGAATCCAATGGGTTGATTGGCATCTACCTGGGTTTGAAAGTTGAGAAAGACAGCTTTATCATCAATCAGTGCTTTATATTCATTTTTCAATTCTTTCAGACACTCGGCGATGTTTAGTTCTTCCATCTTCAGTCGGGCCTGGCCAGCCTCAATGGTTGCAATGCTGAGAATGTCGTCGATAATAGCGAGTAATTGCTGTCCGCTTCGGTTTATTATGGTTACAAAATTTAACCTGTCTTCGGCTGTTGGATTCATTTCGTATAACAGATTTGTGAACCCGATAATCCCGTTGAGTGGTGTCCTGATCTCATGACTCAGATTGTTTAAAAAGGCTGTTTTTAACCGGTCGCTCTCTTCAGCCTTTTCTTTTGCAATTTTCAGCTCATCCAGTGTGAGGTGTAGCTGATCAACCAACCTGTTCTTCTCGGCAATCTCGATTCCGAGTGCGGCAGCTTTCTCTTTCAGTGCAATTGTAAGCTTTTGATTTTCCCGCTTGATGTAATAGGATTCCAGCGCCTGATAGATTACAGGTTTCAATTCTGTTTCATCCCAGGGTTTATTAATGTATTGGTATATTTTTCCTTCATTAACTGCTGAACTCAATGCATCTATATCGCTGAAGCCGGTTAGCAGTATTCGGTTCGGCTCCGGATTCATGTCGATTACATGTTTCAGAAACTCAATGCCGGTCATTTCAGGCATTCGTTGGTCGGTAATTATCAGGTCAATACTCTGTTCCTGGAAAATTTTTAATCCTTCGGCGCCTGAAAGAGCTGTATATACCTCAAATTCATCTTCAAAAGTGTTTTTGAAGACACGAAGGTTTATCTCTTCATCATCGACGTACAGAATCCTGTATTTAATTTTTTTCATGTGAGATAAGTATTAAGTTAATGTTGAAAAATATGTGATATAAATAAAGTAGTTGGCTGATCGGTGCTATTTGTGTTCTTGTCAACCTTTCACGGGCAGAGTGATAGTGAATGAGGTCCCTTTGTTTTCTTTGCTTTCCACAAAAATTGTCCCACGATGTTTTTCGATGATGCCGTGTGTAATGGCAAGCCCTAGTCCCATGCCACTTCCGACTGATTTGGTTGTGAAAAAAGGATCAAATATTTTTGTCTGAATATCAGACGACATTCCAATTCCTGTATCCCGAATGATGATTCTAATTTGAGATTCTGTCAGTGTAATCTCAATGGTAATGGTTCCTCTGTCTTCGATGGCATCAACAGCATTATGGATGATGTTTACGAAGGCCTGGGTAAGTTGTCCAGGGTGGCATTTTACCAATGGGAGGTCTTCTTCAAACAACCTGATGATTTCGATTCTGTTTTTGTACTTGTTTTTAAGAAGAAGTAGGGCTGCTTCAACCGATTCTTCTATTCTTGCAGGTACTTTTTTTTCTCCGTCGGAACGGGCAAAAAGCCTTAGTCCCTTTACAATTTCTGTTGTACGTATTGCGCCTGTCTTAACGTCTTCAGCCAGTTCAGGGATTACTTTTAACCGTTTACGCAGGTGTGACTCTTCAAGAATCTCATCTATTGACTTCACTTTGGACTCATCAGGTAGCCTGGAGGTATCGATCAATTCGTTTATTGCATGATTGAGTGCTGCAAAATGTTTTATGAGGCTATTAATACCGGCATAGACAAAATTGATCGGGTTGTTTATCTCGTGGGCGATACCTGCCGACAAGACACCCAGCGACGCCATCTTCTCCGAAAGCACCAGTTTTGTCTGCACCTGTTTGATTTCAAATAATGCCTTTTCGAGTTCCAGTGTACGACGGCGCAGCAGAAAGTGGGTCTGTATGCGGGCTTTTACCTCTTCATCATGGAATGGTTTGGTAATGTAATCAACCCCTCCAGCTTCAAATGCAGTCACTTTGCTGAATGTTTCGGTCAGGGCACTTATAAAGATCACCGGAATATCGCGCAGTTCAGGGTTCTCTTTTAGCTTTTTGCAAGTTTCGTAGCCATTCATTTCCGGCATGTGAATATCAAGCAGAATAAGATCGGGGGGTGAAATGGCTACACTGTTAAGAACCTGCAAACCATTTTTAGCAACCCTGATGGAGTACGCAGCATCTTGTAACATGGTGCTCAGAACTCTGAGATTGTTCTCGTTGTCATCGGCAATAAGTATGATACCCTGTTGATTCATGTCCTAAGGTTTTTGTAAATGGTTTGGAGGCCTTATTGATTTCAGGATAATAATTCGAGTATTTCTTCAAATTTGAAGGATTTCTGTAATAAAAAGAGATGGTCTGCCAGTGTTGAATCTGTTTCGGCAATCTGTCCGATTAAGTGTCTGAGCATGTCAATATCACCCAGGATCGAAGCTTTCGCCAGTTTTGCTCTGAGCTCTTGCGGAAGGATTAGCACAAGGGCTTTGTAATCGAACCTGTTTTCTTTTATACCCTGCTCTTTTTCTTCTTCGTTGTCATATTCATATTCAAGTCCTGCCTGGATACCGATTGACTCAAGAAGTTCGTTTTCCTGGAAAGGTTTTTTGACAAAGTCGTTGACACCAAGACTAAGAATGGCTGCTTTTTCTTCATCTAAGGCGCTGGCTGATACTGTGATGATCACTACCTTTTGCCCTGCTTCCGTGGCCCTGATTCTGCTTACTACCTCTCGTCCGTCCATCAATGGCATCACGATGTCGAGCAGAATGATATCCGGTTTCCATGTTTCAAACTCTTTAAGGGCTTCCAGACCATTCTCAGCTTCCCTGATCGTGAATCCAATGACGCCAAGCATAGTTTTCGCTACATCACGGTTGAGCGGTTTGTCATCAACCACCAGAACTTTTATATTCTTGTGTTTGTCTTTTAGATGTCTGATTCGTTTGAAATCAGTGTGTCTAGATAATTCATGCCTAAAACCTGTCTCAAAACCAAAGGTGAATTCAAAGGTCGAACCTTCATCCGGTTCACTGGTAACTGTAATGTCGCCTCCTAAAAGACGTGCCAGTTTACGGCTTATGGTTAGCCCAAGTCCTGTGCCTCCTTCGGTGCTGATGCCTTTCTCAGTCTGTTCGAAGGCTTCGAAAATTCGTTGAAGCATATTGGCCGGAACTCCGATCCCCTGGTCTGCGACGCGCAGACAAAGCATTCTTTTGTTTTTTAAGGTGATATTAATCCTGATAATCCCTCTGGAACTGAATTTAATGGCATTGCTGATCAGGTTGATGACGATCTGTCTGATTCTGCTCTGATCAGCAGAAATGATACGTGGTACATCTGTATCAAGATGAATCTGAAGCTGAAGGTTTTTCTCTTCGGTTCTCATGCGAAATAACTCTGCTATATCCTCCGTCATTTCAACTAAATCGAATGAGGACGGAATCAACTGAATGCGCCCGGCCTCTATTTTCGACATGTCGAGGATATCGTTTATTAACGCAAGCAGGTGCTCGCCGCTCTTGTTGATGGCTTTTATATAACCAAGCTGAACCTTCCCCAGACTCTTGTCTTTCTGAAGAATCTGAGAATAGCCCAAAACGGCATTCATAGGGGTTCTGATCTCGTGCGACATGTTTGCCAGAAATGCACTCTTGGCTTTGTTGGCTGATTCAGCTGCTTCCTTGGCTTTTAGAAGTTCGTCCTTATCTTTCTTATGCTGAGTCATGTCGACTACCGTAGCAATGATAGCATTTCCCTTGTCCCAGGGGATGATGGCCGGAATTCCGGAGACCCAGACCTCTTCACCTGATTTGCTGACATATCGGTATTCCATGCGCTCAATCCTTTTACCGGAAAAACAGTCGCTGGCCGAATTGTTCACCTTTTCAAGATCGGCTTGGAAAATGATTTGGTCGGTGATTTCGGAAGTGTCTTTGCCAACGAGTTCTTCTTCTGAGTATCCGATCAGCCGGCAGAAGGCAGCATTGACAAATTTTATTTTTCCGGCGGTATATACTGCAACCCCTTCTTCCATCGTCTGTAAGATAATGTGTAGTTTCTCTTCAGATGCTTTTCGCTCTTCATCCGCCTTTATCCTTTCCTCAATTTCTCTTTTCAGTGCTATGTTGATTTCCTGTAAAGCAGATGATGTATTGTGTAATTGACGGTTTGCTGCTTCCAGTTCCTGAGTTCTTTCCTTCACGAGATTTTCCAGATTCTCGTGATAGTGTCTGATCTCGCTGGCAAGGGCGTTAAAGCCATCGTAAAGCGTGCCTATTTCATCATTGCTTTGTTTGCGCATTGAAACTGAGAAGTCTTTGGTCGAACTGATTGATTGAAATGTGTTGGCGAGCAAAAGCAAGGGCTCCGAAATCGTGCGCTGCATGTAGTTTGCGATCAGGAAACTGATTAGCGTACCTGCCAATAAGACCAGAAGACTCATTAAAACTATGGTCCTTATCAATGAAGTAAAGCGTATGATATCAAGTCTGAAATGGATGGTTCCAAGAAATTGACCTTCGTTTTTGATCTCTTTGGTGAAAAGAATAGATTCATCGGTTATTTCGAAATTATTACCTGTCAGTATTGGAAAATCATATTGCTCGAAACCTGCCTTTGAGTAGGCTGCAAACAATCGCCCTGTGGTGTCTGAAATCCATGCGTTCAGGAGTTGGTTGTAACTGTCCATAGCATGAAGGGTTTTTGCTGCTTCGGTTGAGTCGTTGAAGATGATGGCAGGTACTGCATTGTGCGACAATACGTCCGCCGCTGCATTCAGCTCGCTTTTTACTGATTGTCTGAAGTCCTGTACTTCGATTACTGCATACGACAGGATAAACAACAACAGCAATGCAAGAGAGGTGGCTGTCTGAATAGTGATTAGCTTGTATTTTATGGAATGCCTTATGTGTTTAAACATCATTTTCGAGTTTAAATAACTTTAACCGCGAGCTTAAGTAGCTGGGAACTGGCTTTAATGCTTTTTATATCCAGCGCTTTTTTATTAATCTCAAAATGGATTTTTTCATTCACGCTCACAAAATTTATTGAAGCTCCTTTTGTGAGGCATCCCAGGCAATTTGTAATGATAACTGTTTCATGTAAAAGTTCGTTGTCGTTCAATGTCAAAAGTGATTTTTGAAAATCCTCAGAAACTACAAGAATATGACAGGGTTCAATTTCAGACTCTTTGGTGATAAGTTTTACCTCAATTTTTCTTCCTTTTACCATCTTTACTCCGGCAATGTAATTCAGAGGTTGAAAGAATTCGTTGCTGCCAAGTACAATAATTTTGAATGGAGCCTTAGTTTCTTCAACCGGCCAGGTAAGATAGGCCGTGAAATTGTAAATGAAAGAACTCATAATGTTTTCGGGCGTCCCCTTAACCTGAGCTGCCATTTGACTGGCAGAAAGCAGAAAGCAAATAACCGTAAAGAAATTTCGTATGTATTTTAAATGCAGCATAATTTTTGCTCCTTACCGTAATTTATACCGAAGTTCAATTCTGACTGATCGCTCCTGCTGCCGATAACGGTCAGGTGGACGATTGGATGTGTGATAGTATTTGGTGTCAAGTATATTGTTAAAATATAATGAACAGTCAAGGGTTCTGGAGAGTGTGAAGCCAATTGAACCGTGTATTATGAGCGACGGATCGATAACGGGGAAAAGTTGTTCGTTGGTGTTGCTGCTTTGAGTGAGACTGGCGTTCTTCCTTTCGCCGGTATAATTAGCCCGCAAACCGAAGTTGAGGCTTTCTCCAAGGTAATAGTGAAAACCAGCATTGGCTGTATGTTTGCTGATTTCCGGCACAAGAACTTCACTGCCATCAACAGAATAATTGTAGGTGTAATTTATCCATGATGTAAAGTCCTGTTTTCTGATCCTGACCCCGAGTTCAAGCCCATTGGTTGTCATCTCTCCGCTATTTCCCCAATACCATGTATCACCGGCCACCTGCGTGCTGATAATGTTTTCGAGATAGTTTCTGTAGAGGGTAACCGACCCGTAGATGAAGTCTGAAAATGTGAAGCTATTGATCCATTCGGCCGATTTTATTTTTTCGGGTTTCAGTTCTTCATTCCCGGCACCTGCGGTGAAGTCCCATGGTTTGGGAGCTCTGAAGGCTTCGTTGTAGTGTAGTCTGGACGAAAATTTCCCTTTGCTGAAAGCGAGGGAAAGCCGTGGTGTCAGTATTTCTCCGTAATAGCTACTGTTGTCATAACGAAGCCCTGCCGTCAGGGTGATGTATTTTAAAAAATTTAAGTCCGACTGAAAATAGACACTGATCAGGTTGTTGTTCATCATTGAAGGCTGAGGGGGTTCGGCAGGTTTTTCATTTGCTGAACCACTCAGGCTGATCCCATAATCTTTTGCGAGGTTTTCATTTTCGAAAGTGATCCCCCCGATGATGCTCAGTTGTTTGAAAGGCTGATACTGATTAACCAGATCAATTCCAATCAGGTTTCCTGGCCTGAAGTAGCGGGCCTGCGAGGTGTCGGTAATATAGGCAATGGTGTTGTTTCTGACAGAACTGTTCCTGTAATATAGCCGAGGGTTAAAGAGGTATTTTTCTGTGGCATAATTATACTGAATCTGCCCATTGATGAACCGGATGTTCCATAATGTACCCTGATCAAGGTAATGGGTTCCTGTACTTCGGTAATTGGTAGCTCTTGAGGCTCTTTTGTCCTGTACATTCAATCCAAAGGAGAATTGTTTATAGTGTCCTGAAAAGTCACAGGCAACATCATGTTCGAAATTTTCTAAGTTTTCGTCCCAGTTGTTGTCGCCATCATCGTTTGTCAGCGGTGTTTTTTGTGTTGAAAAGTACTGGCCGGCTACTCTGAATCCATAATCTTTATTCGCATTGTTGTATCCATATCCACCTGCAAGGGTATAGTTGTTAAAACTTCCAAAGGACGATGAAAGATTGACGCCTTGTGAGTCGGTTTCTTTTCTGGTGATGAGGTTAATGATTCCTGAAATGGCGTTGGTGCCATAGAGTGCTGAAGCGGGACCATAGACTATCTCAACCTGAGCAATGTTGCTTAGCAGATATTGTCCTCCGCCATAAAAGCCCCCTGAATTTAATTCATTTACCTGCACCCCATCGATCATCACCAGAATGAGATTGTTTTGGTTTGCAATTCCACGCTGAAAGACATAACTGTTGAAGCCCTGGATGTTTCTGAATTGAAATCCGGGTAAGTCGGATAATAGGTCTTCGATTGTCTGATAGCCCCGTTCTTTGATCTCTTTTTGTGTAACCACCTGAACGGTCGCAGCTACATCTTTAATTTGTTGTTTTGATTTGGAGGCTGAAACAATCTCCGCATCAAGGAGGCCTTCAATACCTGCGTTTAGCAAGGCGTCTAGTTCCGCGTTCTGTGCATTGGTTGAAATTGCAAGCAGAAGAAGGGTAACGCTCGCGAATGTCCTAATCCACGAAATTCTCATATACTTCTTAATTAACAACAATGTAAATATACAACATATTGTGGTTGAACGATTCTCTTTAAATTACTTTTTTTCTTGTAGTACCTTTCTCTTTTTTTGTTACAGGAGCCTGCGGTCATTGTCATAAGTTAAACCTCATTCCTGATCCCTGCGCAGTAGCGGCGGCCCGGCCTGATCAGATTTTTTGTTTAAGTGCGAGCAAATAATCTTTGTTGTTTTTAATGAAAATCGTTATCCATTATAAATGTGAATTGCCCGTTGATTTTATGGACAAACCTCTTTAATACATGAGCTATACCAGAGTCTTGTTTCATTTGAATCGGCTCCATTACCCTTTCGTTATTATTTCGTAGAAAAACGAAACGCCTACGAAGAGGCTTCGAAGCGACTTCGAACGGATGCTATGTTTGGTCTCTGTCTGTCAGTAGTTTGACAATTTGTATTTTGTTTGAAAATAATGTGGATTTTTGGGGGCTTTATATCTCATGCTAATAACCGGGTTTGAGCAGTTATCCAATCAATAGCATAGAATTATACCCGGAAAGGCTTTGTAGATTTATGAAAAATGGTTTTAAAAGTATACACATGACAACAGAAGGAATCAATTTTTTCTTTACTTTTTTCAAGATTGGATTGAGTCGGAAGACGGATAATCAATGTGGCTATTTTGTCACAAACATTTTTCAAATTCAGTTTGATTGCCCCGATATGTACTCCGGCAAAGTTTTAATTCATCCTTTCAGTAAACGGACATAAGATTGACTTTTCCCTTGTTTTCTGAGATGAAGCGATTTACGGCATGATAGTTTTAGTTATTTCCAGTAGTACTATTCTGAAAATTCGCACGGACGTAGAAATTCTCATCCGACGTAGAGGAGACTGTTTGGCTCGGGCTTGCGTTAGTCAGGGTTGCGGGATGAAGGCAGAGGGGGTAGCGGCCATGTTTGTGAACCCGCAAGCAGGTATCAGAACCCAAAAAGCAACTGGCGAGCCTCTAACCCGCGTTCATGTTCCAGCAGCCATTTTTTGACAGCAAGTCCACCCGCAAAACCCGTAAGGCTTCCATTGCTTCCGATTACGCGATGGCAGGGGATAAGGATGGGAATTGGATTTTGTCCGTTGGCGGCTCCGACGGCACGCGTCAAATTACGATTACCAGATCTTCTGGCTAATTCAAGGTAAGAGATCGTTTGCCCAAAGGGAATCTCTTGAAGCAATTGCCACACTTTTCGTTGAAAATCAGTCCCCCGCGGATTCATGGGTATGTTGAACTGTTTAAGGTTACCAGTAAAATAGGCCTGTAATTGTTCTTTACAGTTTATAAGATGGGCAGACAGGTCGCTGGTGGGAGTATTGTTTTCGGCAGTCCGGAACGTGAGGCTAAGAATAGCCTCAGGGTTACCTTCGATGGTGAGTGGCCCTACTGGGGAAAGAAACGAAAGAATTTGTATCACCCAGTTGTTTTTATTCTGGCGGGTTGATAGTCAAAATCCTTGATGATTTGTTGGAAAGCCCGTTTTCGGAATGGGATGCCGTCAGAACAATAGTATATAATTTTGGTTTGGTGACAGGAATTGGATAAACATGTGTAGGGCTCCCTGAAGCAGAAGAATTGCCGTCACCAAATTCCCATTTATAGGTATCGGCATAGCTTGAAGTGTTTGTAAAGGTAACCAGCATTGAACCATTTTTTTCTTCCATGGTGAATGCGAAGGCCGCGATAGGAGTGAAATAGGTTTCAACTGACTGCGGGGTCTCCTCACTTTTACTACAAGCACTGAAGGTTGTCAGCGCAATTATGGAAACAAAGGCAAGGGTGTTTTTGATCAAGTTCTGCATTGCATATACTGTTTAGAGATAATACGTTGCAAAAGTAGTCGATTTTGGGTCAAAACAGCTACCTTTGCACTCGAAAATGAGGTTTTAGTGAAAAATATTCTTTCAGAACTCAACGATGACCAGCGGCTTGCAGTCGAGGCACTTGAAGGACCTGTAATGGTTATTGCCGGTGCAGGATCAGGTAAAACGCGTGTACTTACCTATCGGGTAGCTCATTTGCTTTCCGGAGGTGCTGACGGATTCTCAATCTTAGCCCTGACCTTTACCAACAAGGCCGCCAGAGAGATGCGTGAACGTATCGTTAAGCTTGTTGGACGGGAGGCAGGGAATGTATGGATGGGTACGTTTCACTCGGTATTTGCCAGAGTGTTGAGAGTTGAGGGCCCCCGGCTGGGTTATCCTTCGAACTTTACGATATACGATACTGACGATTCGCGTCGTCTTATCAAGAGCCTTGTCAATGAGCTGCATCTTGATCCCAAATTGTATTCCCCCTCGGTAGTACATGGTCGTATTTCATCGGCCAAATCGAATCTGATCTCTGCCACAGAATATAACCAGAACGCGGAATATACGGGCCCTGACAGGCAATTTAACCGACCTGACCTGGGCAGGTTATACACTCTTTATCAGATGCGTCTTTTTCGTTCGCAGGCTATGGATTTTGACGACCTGTTATTCAATATGAACGTCCTTCTGAGAGATTTTCCTGATGTACTACACAAGTACCAGCAACGTTTTCAATACATCATGGTTGATGAGTATCAGGACACCAACTTCGCACAGTATCTGATTATTAAAAAGCTTGCTGCAAAGAATGAAAACATCTGTGTAGTAGGCGATGATGCCCAGAGCATCTATTCTTTCAGGGGAGCCAACATTCAAAACATTCTCAATTTCAGAAAAGACTATCCCGATTACAAACTCTTTAAACTCGAGCAAAATTACCGGAGTACAAAAGTAATAGTGGAGGCAGCGAATAGTATCATCGCGCAGAATAAAGACCAGATAAAGAAGACGGTATGGACCTCGAATGAGGAGGGTTCAAAAATTTCAGTGTTGCGCGGGGCTAACGAGAATGACGAAGGTTTGCTTGTTGCGCGAACCATTTTTGAGTTCAAGATGCAGAATCAATTGCCCAACGGCGATTTTGCTATCCTCTATAGAACTAATGCCCAGTCGAGAGCTATGGAGGAAGCCCTCAGGAAGATCAACATTCCTTATCGGATATATGGGGGGCTATCGTTTTACCGGCGAAAGGAGATTAAAGATATAGTTGCTTATTTCAGGCTTACTGTTAATAATTATGATGAAGATGCCCTTCGCCGGATCATCAATTATCCTACGCGTGGAATTGGAGATACTACTATGGAAAAGGCGCTGGTAAGTGCAGGTGAGAATAATAAGTCTTTGTGGGATATTTTAGCCGAACCTGAGCTTTATAAGCTTGATCTCAGATCGAATGCGCTCACGCAGGTTAGGAATTTTATCACCATGATTCGAAGTTTCACTGTTCAGGTGAATCGCATGAATGCATACGATCTTGCGCGTCAGATAACGATGGCCTCAGGGATCTTGCGTGAATTGAAAGAAGACCAGACGCCTGAGGGTGTGAGCCGGGTTGAGAACATAGATGAATTGCTGAATGCAGTCCGTGATTTTACGGAAAGTGAAACAACGCTGACAGGTGTTGAGACCGAGGAAGGGTATGTGCGTACCCTTGATGTTTTTCTTCAGGATATTATTTTGCTGACAGATGCCGATGAGAAAGAAGATGAAAATCAACCTTCAGATAAGGTTTCACTCATGACGATTCATGCTGCCAAGGGACTTGAGTTTCCTTATGTTTTCATTGTAGGGCTCGAAGAGAATCTTTTCCCGAGTTTTCTTTCACTCAATACCCGGGCTGAGCTTGAAGAAGAGCGTCGTTTGTTTTATGTGGCAATTACAAGAGCCGGGAAAATGGCCACCCTGTCGTATGCTGAATCCCGCTATAAGTATGGTACTCCTTCATGGAATGAACCAAGCCGTTTTATTACCGAGATTGACGAACGCTTTTTGAATGTTCCGCAAAAGAAGAAATCCCAGCAAGTCACGATGAAATCCTTACATGGTTTTGATTCTTTTGAAGTGAAGAGCCGCCATGCAGGCGAGCTTGAATTTACACCTCCTGATTTTCATCTGCGAGATAAAAGTAAGTTGAAAAAGATTGGGCCAGCAACTATGGCGGCGGCTACGCCAGGCACATCAGCATCAGGTTCGGCAGCCGATGCCGAAGCCATCCTGGAAGGGATGATCGTTGAACACGAACGCTTTGGCAGGGGAGAAGTGACAAGTCTCGATGGTGCCGGAGCCAATAAAAAAGCAACAGTGAATTTTGAATCGGTTGGACCTAAGCAACTTTTGCTTAAGTTTGCAAAACTTCGGATTGTCTGATTCATTTTCAGTTTTTCACCTGTTTTCTTGCCGGTCTTTACCGGCTTTCAAACGTTAATCAATTATTATTATGGAATATAACACCACACGAAAGAAACTAATTATCGCTGAATATGGACGTAATCTGCAAAGTCTGGTTGAACAGGTTTGCCAGATGGAAGATCGTGACCAACGAAGCCGGGCAGCCAAATCGCTTGTAAGTGTAATGGCTCAGTTGAATCCTTCGCAGCGCGATTACGTTGATTACCGACGTAAGCTGTGGGATCATTTATACATTATTTCAGATTTCAAGCTTGATGTTGACGGACCATATGACCCGCCTTCGCCCAATACAGTTCATCCAACACCCCAGCGGTTGTCATATGCAGGCAACAAGATCAGGTTTTCGCACTACGGTCGAATTATCGAGAAGATGATAGATGTGGTTTCTGAGTATCCTGAAAATCAAGAAAAAGAGGTGCTGGCCCCGATGATTGCCAATTATTTGAAGAAGTCATATCTTACCTGGAATTTGGATTCGGTGACAGATGATGTAATTCTAAAACAGATGAACATCATGTCGAAGGGTCGCATTGCGATGGATAACAGCCAGCCCCTATGGGTGGCGAACGACCTGATCGTTGATCCATCGTCTGCTTCTAAAAAGAATCAAAAGAGGAAGAGTATCAAGCACAAGAACTTCAGGAGGAAATAATCAATATCAGCTGGTCATGGCTTCATTCAGAATTGAGGGAGGTAGAACGCTTGGGGGAGAAATAACTCCACAGGGTGCCAAAAATGAGGCGCTACAGGTTTTGTGCGCAACTGCCCTGACAGCAGGGGAGGTGACGATGCACAATGTCCCTGATATCAGGGATGTTAATCTTCTGATTGAGGCATTGCAATTTATCGGTGTTGAGGTCGTCAAGTTAGGCGGCGGCTCTTGGAAGTTTTCAGCAGCCAACCTTAAGCCTGAATTGATGCTTACCGAAGGATTCAGGAAGAAAGCAACTGCGATTCGCGGCTCTGTAATGCTTGTTGGTCCGATGCTTGCACGCTATGGCATAAGTTATATGACCCGGCCGGGTGGTGATAAAATAGGCCGCCGTCGTCTGGATACGCATGTTGTTGGACTGCAAAGTTTAGGGGCTCAATTTTCAACTTGCTCCGATTCCGGGGTGTATTGTGTGACAGCTTCTGATCTCAGAGGGGCTTATATGTTGCTTGATGAAGCTTCTGTAACCGGGACTGCTAATATTGTCATGGCGGCAGTTATGGCGAATGGGACCACGACCATTTTTAATGCTGCCTGTGAGCCTTATGTGACCCAGCTTTGCCGCATGCTAAACAAAATGGGAGCCCATATCAGCGGTGTAGGCTCAAATCTGCTTACCATCGAAGGAGTAAATGAAATGCATGGTTGTAGCCATACACTTCTTCCCGACATGATTGAGGTAGGAAGTTTCATCGGCATGGCTGCCATGACCAAATCTGCCATTACGATTCGAAATACCGGTTATGATGATTTAGGAATAATACCGGAGGTCTTCCGCAGGCTGGGAATAATTGTTCAGCGGCAAGGAGATGATATTTTTATCCCGACACTTGATCATTATGAAGTAGAATCCTTTATGGATGGAGGTATCATGACCATCAGTGATGCTCCATGGCCGGGTTTTACTCCCGATCTTATCAGCATTGCGCTTGTTACAGCGGTGCAGGCCCGGGGAAGTGTACTGATTCACCAAAAGATGTTCGAAAGCCGGTTGTTTTTTACTGATAAACTGATTGACATGGGTGCCAAGATTATCCTTTGCGACCC
This sequence comes from Bacteroidetes bacterium GWE2_42_24, assembly GCA_001768515.1. Classification (GTDB taxonomy): domain Bacteria; phylum Bacteroidota; class Bacteroidia; order Bacteroidales; family TTA-H9; genus GWE2-42-24. Next base: position 233,631 of record MEOA01000003.1, read on the forward strand.
TCACCGGGCAACTGTAATTGGCCACGATCATGAGCACCGGCTCAGGGGAATCAGGATGAGTTCGCCCGACATCAGGGCGGGTGTTGCGTTGCTGATTGCTGCGCTATCGGCCGATGGGGTAAGTATCATCGACAATATCGAACAAATAGACCGTGGTTATCAGAATATAGATGGCCGGTTGAATGCCCTTGGTGCCTGCATTGAGCGAATATAATGAATATTGTCGTGGATTGCCAGATTGGTCTTCTCTGATTACAGCAATGTGACAAATTGTCGGGATTCGGTCCGTGGCAAAGTTTTTGAAGCCCGCGCCGGACGGACAGTTCTGGTGTAATGTACCCGGCCTCTGCCTTAAGAAGGTCGGTTTTATATAGTAAAAATTTAATATATGGCTGACGATAAAATAAATGATCCTCTGGAAGTAGCTTCCGATTTACCTGACAACACTGAATCTGTTGAGAATTCTGCTCCAACTGAGCAAGAACCACATTCTCTTAAGAAGAAAAAAGGTTTTTTCAGTCGTTCAACTAAGGGAGATGTAAAGAAGGATGCATCAACAGTTGAGGCAGGTGAGGAAATTGCCGAAAATGAGGAGAAGGCTCCTGTTGTGCAGATCGATCCTGTAGTAGAATTAGAACAAAAACTGGCCGATGCGAACGATAAGTTTTTGCGCCTGTTTTCCGATTTTGATAATTTCAGGAAACGAACTGCCCGTGAGAAGATCGAAGCGTCAAAGGCAGCTTCATCCGACCTGCTTGCTCAACTTTTGCCTATTGTTGATGATTTTGAACGAGCATTGCGTTCAATGGAGCCTGTTGATGAAACTATAGCTCCATTAAGACAGGGAGTGGAATTGATTTACAATAAATTCTGGTCAATTATTGAACGACAGGGTGTAAAGGCCATCGAAGCCATTGGAATGGAGTTTACTACCGATTTTCATGAAGCATTAACAAGCATCCCTGTGACCGATGAATCTCAGAAAGGAAAAGTAGTCGATCAGGTTGAAAAAGGCTATATGTTGGGAGATAAAGTGATTCGGTTCGCCAAAGTGATTGTGGGCGCTTAATCCAGATATTTAAGATAGTTTTAAAGGGAAATCCTAATGACAAAACGCGATTATTACGAAATACTTGAGGTGCAACGCAATGCAACGGAAGCTGAAATTAAGAAGGCTTACCGACAGATGGCAATAAAGTTTCATCCGGATAAAAACCCCAACAATAAGGAAGCTGAGGATAAATTCAAGGAAGCTGCCGAAGCCTACGAGGTGCTTTCAAATCCTGAGAAGCGAAGCAGATATGATCAGTTTGGTCATTCAGGGCTTGGCAATCAGGGGGGCTTTAATGGAGCAGGGATGTCAATGGATGACATCTTTAGCAATTTCGGAGATATTTTCGGGAGTGCCTTTGGCGGAGCTTTCGGAGGTTTTGGTGGCAGTGGCAGAGGAGAACAACGTCGCCGGGTAAACCGGGGGACTAACCTCAGGGTTAAAGTGTCGCTTACACTGGAAGACATAGCCAAAGGCGTTCATAAGAAACTGAAAATTTCAAAATATGTATCCTGCCAGACATGTAGTGGTACGGGTGCACGCGACGGTTCTTATACAACTTGCGGCACCTGCCGGGGAACTGGTCAGGTTACCAGAGTAACCAATACTTTTCTCGGTCAGATGCAGACATCCTCAACATGTCCTCATTGTGGTGGTGAAGGAAGAACCATTAACGACAAGTGTACGACCTGTCATGGCGATGGTATCGTAAAAGGTGAGGAGGTAGTTGAAGTTGATATTCCTGCCGGCGTAACTGAAGGTATGTCATTAAATATGAGTGGTAAAGGAAATGCAGCTGCACGTGGCGGTATCCCTGGCGATCTTCATATCCTGATTGAAGAACAAACGCATCCTCAACTTCAACGCGACGGAACCAACCTTCTTTATGAGCATTACATTAGTTTTCCTGAAGCGGCCATGGGAACGTCGATTGATATCCCGACTCTTGAAGGCAAGGCAAGGGTTAAGCTTGAGCCGGGGACACAGGGAGGAAAAGTGTTAAGGTTAAGGGGGAAAGGGCTGCCTGAAGTGAACTCATACGCCAGAGGTGATTTATTGGTCAATGTTAATGTTTGGACCCCCCAAAGCCTAAGCCGTGATGAGAAACAGATGCTTGAAAAATTAGCGGAGAGTCAGAACTTTGTACCCAACCCTTCCAAACGTGATAAGACATTCTTTGATCGCATGAAGGAATATTTTCAAGCGTAAAATAATAAACAAGGTCAACATTGGAACCACTTCTCAGGGCTGATCAGGTTGTTAAGCGTTATGCGGGCCATACGGCTCTTGATCATGTAAGTATCAGTGTACCGGAAGGCAAAATATTTGGGCTTCTTGGTCCGAACGGTGCCGGTAAAACAACTCTGATTCGCATTTTAAACCAGATCACCGGCCCCGATGAAGGGTTTGTTTGGTTTGGGGATGAATTACTGGGACAGCAACACATTGGTCAGATCGGCTACCTTCCGGAAGAGCGTGGATTGTACCGGAAAATGAAAGCCGGTGAACAGGCCTTATATCTGGCCATGCTCAAGGGTATTCCAAAAGAAGAAGCTACTCGACGGCTTAAGTTGTGGTTTAAACGATTTGATATAGAATCATGGTGGAATAAGAAGGCTGAAGAGCTTTCAAAAGGGATGCAACAGAAATTGCAGTTTATTATAACAGTGGTGCACCAGCCACGACTTTTGATCTTTGATGAGCCTTTCAGTGGTTTTGATCCGATTAATGCAAATCTCATGAAGGATGAGATGCTAAGACTTAGAAACGAGGGAGCCACCATTGTGCTTTCAACCCATAACATGAATTCAGTCGAAGAACTCTGCGACAACATTGCTTTGATCAACAGGTCAAAAAAGGTGTTGGATGGTTCGGTTAATCAGATCAGGCAACAATTCAGCAAGAAAATGTTTGAGGTTGAAGTTGAAGGAAGTTTTTCTGTTTCTGATGAAGTTATGGCTGAAATGGGTTTTGAACTGATTCGGAAAGCAGACCTTCATAACCGGTTACAATTGGTGTTTAGTGTCAGCTCAGGAGCAGGAACAGCCGATGTGCTTCACCGGCTGGCAGATCAGCTACCGGTACTTGCGTTTAAAGAGGTGCTCCCTTCGATGGAAGAGATCTTTATTGAAGCAGTTAATCATCACCAACCCCTTTAATGCACTGGCACATGTCGAAAACAGGCATCATCATCAGACGGGAATACCTAACCAGAGTAAAGAAAAAATCGTTTTTCATTATGACCATCATTGGTCCTCTGTTGATGGCTGCTCTCTGGATTGTGCCCTTTTTTATTGCAACCCTAACGGAGAAGCAGCGTGATATTGAGATTTATGATCAATCTGGGGTTTTCAGAGAGTGTTTTCGGACCAATGGTAAGTTCAATTATATTTTTATTGAGGGAAGCCTTGATTCCCTTAAACGGCAATTTCTGCGGTCAGGTCATTATGCGATGGTGTACATTCCAAGAACAGAATTGTCGGTACCGCAGTCGGCCTATATATACAGTTCAAAGCAACCTGGTCTGAATGTGAAATCAGAGATTCGTGACCTGATGAAAAAAGAGGTTGAAGCCCTTAAGCTTATTGCTAAAGGTATTGACCCTGAGGTTTTGGAGGCAATTAAAACCAATATTAATGTTGGAACCATAATTCTCGATGAAAACGGATTTGAGAAGAAGGGGTCTGCTGAAGTGACAACTGCCCTGGGTCTTGTAGCTGGAATAGTGATTTATTTCATGCTGTTTATGTTTGGCGGTCAGGTGATGCGTAGCGTGATCGAAGAAAAAACAAGTCGGATCGTGGAGGTGATTGTTTCTTCAGTTAAACCGGTGCAGCTTATGTTAGGCAAGATGATAGGCGTAGGTTTGGTCGGTCTGACCCAATTCCTTTTGTGGGTTCTTCTTACCTTTGGACTGGTTACGGGGTTTCAACTCATCTATGGCCATAAGCTGGCAAACGGCAGTGCATCTGCCACCCAGACGATTGTTCAGGCCCCTGCCCAGGGAGCGGTTCCAGCGATGAATGGTGTAGCCAACTTTGGTAATGACAATCAGATGTTACAGATTCTTGAAGATGTACGAGGTATCGATTTTGGTACCATGCTGATTTGTTTTCTTCTCTATTTTGTTGGTGGGTATTTGCTTTATGCATCATTGTTTGCGGCCATGGGGTCTGCGGTCGAGAATGAGCAGGATTCTCAGCAGTTTATTCTGCCAGTTACACTACCATTGGTAATAGCACTGTTTAGCGTGGGGTACATCCTGAATTATCCGGATGGATCGCTTTCAGTCTGGTTATCGATGATCCCATTAACAAGTCCTGTGGTTATGATGATACGGATTGCCTTTGGAGTACATTGGACACAAGTGGCTCTCTCTGTGGTCATTCTCTACTTGTCTTTGGCATTAACGACATGGCTTGGTGCCAGGATTTATCGTACAGGTATATTAATGTATGGTAAAAAAGTGACCTGGCGTGAATTGTGGAAATGGCTAAGATACAAGTCGTGACAGTTCTTTTAACGTGTCGCTGTTCTGAGTATCGGCCATATATTGAATAAATATTGACAAAGCTTTGGTTTATAACAAGGGAAAATTGTTAGTTTTTAAATTAAATCCTAAATTTGCAACCTTGAAAATTTTTAACTATTTTAAAATCTGAGAACCCATGCAAAACAAGGGAGTGATTAAATTCTTTGCGATCCTCTTTGCCCTGGTCTGCCTCTTCCAGTTGTCGTTTACCTATTTTTCGGCCAGAGTAGAGCGGAAGGCAAAGGAATATGCGCTAAGTGCTGATGCTAAACAATTGGCTGTAAAAATGGCTCAGGGAGATCAACTTCGTGAGGTGCTTATGTTCGATTCGATATCGAAAGCCCGCGAAAGGTTTTTCCTCGATTCCATTTCCGGCGAGCCTGTTTATAATATTTTAGTCAGAAAGTACACCTATAAGGATGTAAAAGAGCGCGAGTTAAACCTTGGTCTTGACCTTAAAGGGGGTATGAATGTCATTATGGAGGTTTCTGTAATTGACATTATAAAAGCCTTATCGGGGCACAATCCTGACTCCACCTTTAATAAAGCTCTTGTTCTTGCTCAGGAGAAACAGAAAAGCTCTAATGCTAATTATGTAACCCTGTTTGCAGAGTCATTTAAGGAACTGGATCCTAATGCCAGCCTTGCCGCCATATTTAGTACCGTTGAGTTGAAAGACCGGATTAAGTATAATTCAACCAACGATGAAGTAATTTCTGTTATCAGGGAAGAAACAAATGGCGCTATCGACCGTACGTTCAATATTCTGAGTACCCGTATTAACCGTTTTGGTGTTGCACAGCCCAACATTCAGCGGTTACAGACTGCCGGCCGGATTCTGATTGAACTTCCCGGTATCAAGGAGCCCGAACGTGTAAGGAAGCTACTGCAAGGTTCTGCAAAGCTTGAGTTTTGGGAAACATACGAATTCACTGAGATCTACCAGTATTTTACCGATGCAAATACAAGATTACGGGAGTATGAAAAACAGATGGAATCTGGCCTTGCCTCCGGTAATGATACTGTTGGCATAGTCTCAGCAGGTGATTCCGCCATTGCTAAGGTAAATAGCGATACTGCTGTCGCATCAGCCGATACTTCACTTCTGGCCAAATTGGGTGATTCCAGTGCTGTTGAAAATGATCAGAGCAAATTGGCTAATTACAAACGCGAGAATCCCTTATATGCATATCTTAACCTTGCCTTCTATCAGAACGAGCAGCAGGCTTTTGTGCCATACAAGAGTGCCCGCGTTGGTTCTTCCTTTATCAAGGATACCGCACGTGTTAATGGTATGTTGAAAAAGGTTAAAAGCATCTTCCCTCCTTCATTGAGACTTTACTGGACGGTTAAACCCGATCCTTCACGCAAGGATATTTTGGATCTTGTTGCCATCAAGGTTAAATCGCGCGACGGAAAAGCTCCGCTCGGTGGCGATGTCATTGTTGAGGCACGTCAGGATGTGAGCCCTACAAATGGAGGAGTTGAAGTTTCAATGGCTATGAACTCAGAAGGTGCCCGTATCTGGAAAAACCTTACTGCCGATAACATAGGCCGTCAGATTGCCATCGTGCTTGATAATTATGTTTATTCTTACCCTAATGTTAATCAGGAGATTGAAGGCGGTCGCAGTTCGATCAGCGGAGGTGGAATGACAATTGAAGAAGCACAGGACCTTGCCAATATTCTGAAGGCCGGAAAACTTCCTGCTCCTGCCCACATTGTTCAGGAGGCTGTAGTCGGACCTTCACTTGGTAAAGAAGCCATTGATGCAGGTATGAACTCATTCATTCTCGCCTTTGTTCTTGTACTGATTTATATGGTACTTTACTATAATAAAGCTGGTTTTATTGCTGACTCAGCTTTGTTGATCAATATGTTCTTCCTGTTTGGTGTGCTGGCCTCTTTTGGAGCAACACTTACCCTGCCGGGTATTGCAGGTATCGTCCTGACCATGGGTATGGCCGTCGATGCGAACGTTATTATTTATGAACGTATAATCGAAGAAATCAGAGCGGGTAAAGGACTTCGGTTAGCGGTTGACGATGGTTATAAGCATGCTTACTCGGCTATTATTGACGGTAATGCCACAACATTGCTGACAGCTATTATCCTCTTTGTCTTTGGTAGTGGTCCTATTCAGGGTTTTGCCACCACCTTGATCATAGGTCTGATAACTTCCATGTTCACCGCTATTCTTGTTTCCAGATTGGTTTTCGTTTGGTATCTCGATCGCAATAAGAAGATATCTTTCGACAATAAGTTTACCCGCGGGTTCCTCTCTAATACAAAGTTTGATTTCATCGGTCTTAGAAATAAGGCTTATATCTTCTCAATTGCTTTGTTGGTGATCGCCATTGGCTCACTTGCCATCAAGGGTCTGAATTACGGTGTTGATTTCACCGGAGGTCGTACTTATATCGTGCGTTTTGATCAGGATATGAAAGTCGATAATGTGCGCAAGGTTTTGGCAGATGAATTTGGCGAATCTCCGGAAGTGAAGACTTTTGGCCCTGATAATCAGGTGAAAATTACTACCAAGTATATGGTTAATAGTGATAATTCCGCGACCGACAGCCTGATAGCCACTAAATTGTATAAAGCACTTGGACCTCTCTATAAGAACAAGATTAGTTCTGGTGAATTCACTTCAACATCGGGTTCGGAAACGGCTGGTATTGGAATTTTGAACTCTCAGAAGGTTGGCCCAACCATCGCTTATGATATAAAGCGGAATGCAATTCTGGCCGTCATTTTTTCACTGATTGGTATTTTTTCATACATCGCAATCCGTTTCAAAAAATGGCAATATGGCTTAGGTGGTGTTGTCAGCTTGTTCCATGATACTATCATCATTCTTGGTCTGTTTAGTTTGTTCCATAGTGTTTTGCCTTTCAATATGGAAGTTGGACAGGATTTCATAGCTGCAATTCTTACCATTATTGGTTACTCCATTAATGACACTGTGATTATTTTTGACCGAATCAGGGAATACACAACGCTTCACCCTAAGCGCGATCTGCAGGAAAATATGAACGGTGCTATCAATAACACATTGGCCCGTACAATGAATACTGCCGGTACAACCATGGTTGTGTTGATTGTAATCTTCATATTTGGCGGTGAAACGATCCGCGGATTTACGTTCGCTCTGACCATGGGTGTTCTGTTTGGGACCTATTCTTCAGTGTTCAATGCAAGTCCCATTGCTTTCGATCTGATCAAATGGCAACAGAAGAAGGCTGCTGCAAAGGCAGCATTGGGCAGATAAATGCTCTTACAGATTATAAAATTGAGAAAAGTCCCGGCATTGCATCGGGACTTTTCTTATTTTTGCTCTACACATACTGATGTCCATGCACTATATATTTTTAATATTTGATTTAAGTGGAGGAGAATTATTTCTGATAGTACTGGCTATCATCATCCTTTTTGGTCCCAAACAAATACCTGTGATTGCCAGGTCAATAGGAAAAGTAATGCATGAAATCAGAACGGCTTCAAACCAAATCAAACAGGAAGTAATGGCCGAAGCCAGAAATATTGAAGAAGCTGTTCAGCCGTCAGTTGCACCAAAAAAACCGGTGGGAAATAATAATCCGGTTGATAAAGAGTTACAAAATGAGGAATTGGGTAGTACTTCAGACATTGATACCCGGAAATCTGAAGTGCTTTCAAATCATAACCTGCCCGGGGATCAACCCGGAACTTCATCTGCGAAAACGGAATTATGATGCATAAATTAAGGTTTTTAGCCCTGGTAATGATAATCTGCTCCTTATTCGGATTAGATTCACTTTATGGTCAGAACCGCCGGACAGCTGCTGCTGACCTGGCTTTTGAAAACTATCAGTTCAGTACAGCTGTTAAGCTATATAGGAAGGCGGTCGGAAAAGTTAAAGATGTGAGTGAACGTAACCGCATCGCTTTTCAGCAGGCCGAATGTTTCAGGTTGATGAATGATCGCCGTAAGGCAGAGCCGCTTTACCGTCGACTCGTGAATGCTAAATACGAGACAGTGAAACCTGAGATATTGCTGTATTTGGCTGACATTCTCCTGACGAGTCAGAAGTATGATGAAGCTGTGGTTTTCTACGAACAGTACATTACCCTGAAACCTGAAGATCATCGCGGGCGTGTTGGATTAGAATCGTGTACAGTTGCAAAAGCTTTGACTGAAAACCCGTCACGACATGAAGTTACGCCATTATCAACCATCAATTCAAGGGATAATGATTTTTCAGGGGTTTATAGTAACTCGGCTTTTAATGAGATTGTTTTTTCATCTGACAGAAAAGGTACAACCGGGAAATTGGTGGATGAATGGACTAATAAGGGTTTCAGTGACCTGTTTATGACGAAGAATGACGTAACTGGTAAATGGGCTGCTCCGATTACTGCCGATGCAGGTGGTGTGGTAAATACCGATGCCAATGAAGGTCAGCCATTCTTTAACGCGCGGTTTAACACCATGTATTTCACTCGCTGCTACAGTGAGAAAAAGAAAAGAAATGGTTGTAAGGTAATGGTTTCAAAGCGTGCAGGAACTGGCTGGTCAGAACCGACTGAGGTAGATCTGGGTGGAGACAGTACCTCAGTGATCGGACATCCTACTTTAACGGAAGATGAGCTGACAATTGTTTTTTCCGCTGAATTTCCGGGAGGTAAAGGAGGAAAAGACCTTTGGACCGCAAATCGAAAGCGGAAAACTGACAAATTCAGCAAACCCCGAAATCTTGGAGATATAATTAATACTCCAGGAAATGAATTGTTTCCATTCCTGAGGGGTGATACACTTCTCTATTTCTCTTCGGACGGACATCCAGGGTTGGGTGGTCTTGATATTTTTAAGACATGGATGTTGAAACTGGGGGAGGATGATGGTAATGCGAACTGGAAAGAGCCAGTAAATATGAGTACTCCAATTAATTCGACCTTTGATGATTACTCAATCTATTTCAATCCTGAAGCCATGGAAGAAGGGCTTTTTACTAGCAACCGACCAGGTGGGCGCGGTGGTGACGACCTCTATTCGTTTGTTATTCAGCCATTGATTTTTACACTTACAGGGATTGTTCGTGACGACCGTACCATTCAGCCTGTACAGGGTGTGCTGGTTATGATGGAGGGTTCAGATGGGAAATCCTTCAGATCTACCACTTCTGAAGTGGGAGCCTACACTTTCAATAAAAATCAGGTGCTTCCAAATACCTCATATAAACTGACTGTCAGTAAGGACGGTTATTTCACAGCTACTGGTGAGGAAACAACGATAGGGTTGGAATCGAGTAAGGATATAGTGCATGATTTCAGATTAATACCTGTTCCACAAAAGCCTGTTGTATTGCCTGATATTCTATATGACCTCGGTCGCTGGGAGTTGAAACCACAATATCAGGATTCGCTACAGGGACTCATACAGATACTTGAAGCAAATCCTAACATCATAATCGAATTGGCAGCTCACACCGATGCCAGGGATTCCGAAGAAAGAAATGATGTTTTGTCGCAGAAGCGTGCTCAGAGTGTTGTTGACTATTTAATTGTCAGAGGTATAGAGCCTGGTAGGTTATCTGCCAAAGGCTATGGCGAGCGTCAGCCCAGGGTACTACTCAGCGATGTCGTTAAAGATGGTTTTAAGTTTAAAACGGGTGCGCGTCTGTCCGAGGCATACATTGACTCGCTCCCCTCCAAAAACCTTAAGGAGATCGCTCATCAGTTGAATCGCCGGACAGAGTTTTCCATCATTGCAACAAATTTTGTTTCACAAAAGATAAATGGACAAACTGCCCCGACAGAAGTTAAAATTGTGAAAGAGGTTGAAAAGAATGAGGTCCCCTTTACTGTTAAAGGAAAGAAGAAGATTTTGAATTGTACCGTTAACGGAATCAACCTTGAATTTGCATATGAGCCTAAGGCTCCCAAAGCAGTTATTAGCCTTAAGCAAGCTCTCGAACTGCTCAAGGCCGGAGCGATAGGAAAGGACGACTTTGAAGGTGACGGAGAAGCTATTCTAGCTGGCGGCTCAATTCAGAATAATTCGGTATTTACAATCAGTCAGCTTCGAATTGGAAGGAAGGTGGTCTACGATGTTGATGTTACGGTAGATCAAAAGATTGACGGCATGATACTGAACAATAAAGTTCTGTCGCGTTTTGGCGCCTTCCTGATAGATGAAAAGGCAGCGCACATTGTTTTCGAATAATGAAATAGTATCTAATTCTTGATTTTTAATTTATAGAATGTCAGATCGATATACAGGACGTGGCGTTTCCTCCAAAAAGGAGGATGTTCATGCAGCCATCCGAAAAACCGATAAGGGGATATTTCCCGGCGCGTTTTGCAAGGTAATACCTGATGTATTGGGTAACGACCCCGCTTGGTGTAATATTATGCATGCAGATGGTGCGGGTACAAAATCTTCATTGGCATATGCCTATTGGAAGGAAACCGGCGATTTGAGCGTCTGGCATGGAATCGCACAGGACGCCATCGTTATGAATACCGATGATTTGCTCTGTGTGGGCGTTTACGACAATATGTTACTTTCATCAACCATTGGCCGCAACAAGTTATTAATCCCCGGAGAAGTGATCTCAGCCATTATAGAGGGGACTGAGATCTTTTGTGCTGATATGCGAAAACTTGGGGTAGGTATCTGGTTAACGGGTGGTGAAACTGCTGATGTTGGAGATCTGGTACGCACCATAATAGTCGACAGCACAGTAACAGCCCGCATACCACGTAATCAGATTGTAAGTAACGATCGGATTGCTGAAGGGGATGTTATCGTAGGACTTGCCTCTGATGGACAAGCTTCCTATGAGAAAGTTTACAATGGAGGTATGGGAAGCAATGGCCTTACCTCAGCCCGGCATGACATATTTTCGAAAATTCTGGGTGTGAAGTACCCTGAGAGCTTTGATAATGCCTTACCCGATAGTCTGGTTTATTCGGGACACCGTTTTCTTACCGAGCCGAGTCCTGTGTCGGGAATCGATATGGGTAAACTGGTACTTTCACCAACCAGAACTTATGCTCCTATTGTGAAGGACGTGATTCGACGGATGGGAAAATACATTCATGGGATGATTCATTGTAGTGGCGGCGGGCAGACCAAGGTACTACACTTTGTCGATAAAGTACATATTGTAAAGGATAATCTTTTTGAATTGCCTCCTTTGTTTCGGGTTATTCAGGAGGAATCCGGAACATCATGGGCTGAGATGTATCAGGTCTTCAATATGGGGCATCGGTTGGAGTTCTATGTTCCTGAAAAACTGGCTGCCGAAATATCTGAGATTGCTGCATCTTATAATGTAGATGCGAAAATCATTGGTAGAGTTGAAAAATCAGATGTGCGCGAACTGACAATTCAGTCGCAATTCGGTACATTCAGATATGCCTGAGTAAGCTGAAGCTTATTTGCCCGTTCCTTCACCCGGGTTCTCTGTTTCTGTTTTCGGGCGGAGAGATTCCATCTTGTTTTTAAGTTCAAAAAGATGCTGTCCAAATGAGATGAGTGGAGTAATCGTGATTTTCGAAATCGGGTTCAGCGGGCATTCTTTTAACATGTTGTGCAATGCTTCGTTATTTTCAGCCTGAATAATGAAAGCACAACCTTTTTGGACAGCGTAGACGCCACCAAAAATGGGAATGCCTGACTGACGAAGGCTGTCAATGAATGTGTAGCCCGGAATCAGGGTATTATGCATAAATTCTTCCTGATCACTTCTGCTCATCTTTTTCATGATTGGGTTAAAATCAAAGGAAACCAGAAAGAAGTTTCGCGGGAATAAATAAAGGTTCGAGTCAGCATTGGTTTGAAGCGTATCCCTAAATTGATTTGTGATTGCCGGTTTCTTTTCCTGTTCGAGCCATGTACATGATTGAAATCCTATGGCGAGCATAAGAAAAAGGAACGTGGAAATCAAAAACTGATGATGTCTTTTCGGTTGCATATCTCTGTGTAATGTCTTGTTTCGTTGGTCAGATGTTCAATTTGACAGATTGTGAACTTAGGTAAAACTAGCGGTGGAAAACTGAAGGGCAGTGTCTGGCTAATCCGTTTTATTCTATAATCAATCTCTTTAATGACCAATCGGCGAGCCGCATTATTACATGAGATTTGATTGGTTTTCTTATAAGATTAAAGTCAAACATGGTTTTAAGAATGTTGATTGGCAAATCTAATGTAAAAGATTGAGAATACTGTTCAAGTGACATTTTTTTTCTAATGAACGATCTTTAATTGCGGTGAAGGATAGGGTTGTGGAATATGAATAAGGCAATCTCTCTTTATCGGGCTATATCTAATAGCTGATATCTGCTGAACTTTTCCGAAATTTGCCTGTTTAAAATACGAACGAAAATTTTAAACAAACCTACCCGGATTGCCTGATGTCGACTTATTCGATCAAAGATTTAGAAAAGTTTACCGGAATCAAAGCTCACACGCTTAGGATATGGGAGAAACGTTACGGTGTCGTTGAGCCCGAGCGGACAACCACTAACATCAGGTACTACACAGATGCCGATCTGAAAAAGCTACTCAATATCTCTATATTGAATCGTCATGGATTTAAAATCAGTGATATCGTTGAGTTGTCGGATGAGGAGATGAGTGAAAAGATTCTGCTTTTAACACAGCGCCTGTATGATGCTGATTCACAGATAGAAGGACTTGTGGTTTCTATGATTGATGTCGATGAAAACAGGTTTGATAAGATTCTTACCTCTACCATTATAAAACTTGGATTCGAGCAAGCGGTTTTAAAAATTATTTATCCGTTTTTTCAACGAATAGGAATGTTGTGGCAGGTAGGCAGTATTTCACCTGCTCAGGAGCATTTTATGTCGAACCTGATCAGGCAGAAGTTAATTGTCGCAATCGATGGTTTGGCTACAAGCGCAATCCCTGGAGCAGATACTTTTCTGTTGTTTTTGCCTGAAGGCGAATGGCATGAAATCGGTTTGCTGTTCTCAAGTTATCTGATTCGAAAGCGGGGACATCATGTGATTTATCTAGGCCAATCGGTTCCTTTCGAAAATCTGTCAGAAATAGTTGCACTGCGCAAGTGTAACCGTATTTTAACTCAGTTTATTGCTGCATTGGACGAAGAAGGTGTTGATAATTATATTACCCGGCTTGCTGAGGCTTTTCCGCGTTGCCTTGTTATGGTCTCGGGAAGTCAATTGACCGATAGAGCACTTTCACCGCCATCCAATGTTGTGGTCATCAATAATATTGACCAATTGCGCGACTATTTACCCCGCATTGTGTGAGTGTAATTTTCGAAAGCGTTCAACAAGGAATGTGACTTTGTTTAACGTGTGAAATGTTAAATTAAACAGGAGAAATGTTAAATATTTTAACACTCCTGTTTTTTATTTGGCTGAGAATCAATTTATAGATTGTTTCAATTTAAAATCATTATAAATTAATTTCTGTAATCATTTGCTTTTTGTAGTTGATGTGTTTAATTTAGCGGCATAATAGTTAAACAAACTGGATTCGTTAAAAATAACCCTCAAATAGCTGATACAATGACCGCAATCGAATTTAACGCCAAACTACTGAGCCTTCATGAAAACCTCAGAAATTTTGCTTACGCATTGACTTCCAATGGTGAGGATGCTAATGATTTGATTCAGGATACTTACCTAAAGGCGATCACCTACCGTGATAAGTTTAATCCCGACACCAATCTGAAAGCGTGGGCTTATACGATCATGAAGAACACCTTCATCAATAATTACCGTAAAAATATGCGTGAAAACGCTTTTGTAGATACAACAGACGACCTGTACTTTCTTAATCTGAAAAATCGGTTTGATGGTGCTGGTCCTGATTCCAACATGCGCACTAAAGAGATCCGTACCAGTATTGAAAACCTTGAGGAAGAACATCGTATGCCATTTGTTATGCATACTCAGGGGTATAAATACAAAGAGATTGCCGAAAAAATGAATCTAAGTATTGGAACTGTAAAGAGCCGGATATTTTTTAGCCGTAAGAAGCTTATGATGGCTTTGAAAGATTACCAGAATTGATTTTTAATTGGTTGATTGTTTCGATTTTTTTGTTGAAAGAGGCGGTCTTATGGCCGTCTTTTTTATGCGCCACTGTCCTATTTGGCAGCTAATAGATGATCTATTCATAGATTGTAAGGACAGTGCGATCGCCAACAAAAACAGAAAGGACTGATGCCATGTATACAACGTGATGCACTTTCCTGGTACAGATGCCAGGGTTTATTCTTTTGTTGAGCGCATAGTAGTAATAAAGTCGCGTTGAGATTTGTAAAGATTGGTGATAAACAAAACCAGATTTTTTGTCTCTGCCAGAATATTCAGGAAAAGCACACTGTTTTTCGTCCCTGCTTCCCGTGATTTGATCCTTCTTACCTGAGCCCTGCGCGCCCGCTCAATGTCATCGACCACTGTCTGCTGGATTTTGAGCACCTGTTCTCTGATTGAATAGTCATCTTTCGTAATCGCATTTGAGATCATCAGAATTAACTGGCTCACATCTTTTGTTAACTTAACTAACTCTGTCTTTTGTTGACTGAGTAATCCTTTGTGATTGTTAGCAACATGGTTGAGGCAAGGTTCTGAGATGTAGTTGATGCAATGAGCAATTTCACGCAGAAAATCAATTACCTGTACATAGTAGTGCCCTGTCTCAATTGAATCGTCTTTAAGCTTTGTTACCACAGTGTTGATATCATCTTTGAGCCTTTTGGTGTGTTTGCTGAACTTTGTTACCTCTTTCTGAAGTGCCCTTAGCTTTTTCAGGTCTTCTCCATAAAGGTGTGTCAGTAATTTCGTGTAAAGCTCATTTGAAGTTGTGAGTGCCATCAGAATATCTTCTTTGCATCGGTCTACGATGTTGGCAGAATCAATTGGTTTCGTGACCTGACTTTTGTTTTCTTCTTTGAGCTCTTTTTCTTTGCGTTTGAAAGTTCTATGTTGTCTGAATGCCACATAGCCTGCCACAAATAGAAGTATTGGGATAGAATAGGGCTCCCCGTTGAAGATGATGGTGGCATTCAGGAAGGCAAAACTAAAGGCAATGAGTGCCGTGATGAACCATCCTCCAATCACAATGAGGACCCCTGATATACGGTATACTGCGCTTTCACGCCCCCATGCACCATCGGCAAAGGAGGACCCCATTGCAACCATAAACGTCACATAAGTTGTGCTGAGAGGTAGTTTGTTTGATGTTCCAAAAGCGATCAGAATACTGGCTACTACCAGATTTACTGATGCTCTGACAAGGTCAAAAGAAATGCCCTCTGAACGGGCTTGCTTGATCTCGTCTTCATCGGGCTGCTGAAACCGGCGGCATAGAAAGCTTTTCAGGAATTCAGGCATGATAGTATCTATCGTTTTTCCTGTATTCACAGCTGAACGGACAATGCTTCTTGATAATGCAAATGATGGGAACTTCTCCGATCCTTCATCCTGACGGCTAAGGTCAACGCTGGTGCTAATGACTGTTTTTGCCTTTTTTGAGAAAACCAGCGTGACAGACATTATCCCACCTGCAATCAATAAGATGTAGGTAGGCGTTTTAATCGGATTCATTAGGTCGCCCATTAGTAAGTTGTCTGGCTGAACACCTTGATTGGCCAGAAAAATTCTGAACGATTCAAAACCTGCCAGGGGAACCCCGATAAAATTAACAAGGTCGTTACCCGCAAAAGCCATGGCTAGTGCAAAAGTGCCAAGTAGCACGGTTATTTTCAGGACGTTGGTGTTGAATAGCCAGATGAGCAATTGAAAGAAGAGGGACCAGCCTACCAGACTGATGGATAGAATCCATATCGTATTAGTCTCTATGTAGGCTAAAAGCGCAGGGTTCATAAAGGATGCTCCTCTGGCTCCCTTTATGACCATGAAGTAAATGATGGCAGTAACGGCAAAACCACCCCATAGTCCACCCAAGAACCTGATTTTATCCTTAAACTGAAAAGTAAAGAGTATCCGGCTCAGGTATTGTACGATAGCCCCTACTGTGAATGCAATTACCACCGACAACAAGATCCCGGATATGATGGCCAGTGCTTTTCCTGTGTTAATGTATGAACCCAGTGCGTCAATATTGCCAGATTCCGCCAATGTCTTAAACAGTGCAACAGCCACCGAGGCTCCCAATAATTCAAAGATGATCGAAACGGTGGTGGATGTGGGCAATCCAAAACTGCTGAAGGTATCAATGAGTATTACGTCTGAGATAACCACAGCCAGAAAGATGTACATGACCTCATTGAAATAGTACATCGAAGGGAAGAAAATTCCGGTTCTCGCAATTCCCATCATGCCGTTGGAGAAAAGAACTCCAGTCAGTATCCCGGCAATTGCAACGACCATAATGGTCGATAATTTTGCAGCTCTGGAACCTATGGCTGAATTCAGGAAGTTAACTGCATCATTGCTTACACCTACAATCAGATCGGCAATCGCCAGGAAGAATAATACCACTACAATTATTAAGAAAATCTGGCTCATGATTTAATCTGATTTAGTGTGCAAATCTAAGAAATACCTTCTGCTCTTCAGCCCCTCTGGAATGGAATCTTTAAAGTAATTGTTACTGTATTTATTTCTTGTTGACTATCAAATTATTTTGGATGTCATTGGTAAGGGTTGAGTGGGTAATTAAAGTACCTGGATTAACTTTTTAGAGGTGGTCTCTTTGTTGTTGGTGAATTTTTAAGAATATTCGATAATTGATAGCATAGGCAACGAGTTGCATGCGCTGCCTGAGTGTTGGAGATGAATAATCTCTTTAGGCATTTAGGGTGGTTGTCCTTTTCTGTGTTTAGTTGAAAAATACGTGTATGTTGTTGTCTAACTGTTAAATATGAGTCTGTTTTTTTGGTTGTGTTATTGTTTATATGTAGAAGTATATAATATTTATATTGTATGTAAGTGTTTGGTTGTTAATTGTTAAATTGTTACAAGAAATTGCTCTTATTATTGTGTATTAAGTATTTGTTAAAAAAATTACAAACCTAACATGCGTTTGGGCTTTGCTTTACTTTTGCATAAAATTTCATTTACAATGGGACTGGATAAAATTTTTCAGGTATTTGTACCTAAGGACAAAAAGTTCTTCCCTCTTTTTGAAGAGGCGGCCCTCAATCTTACATACGGCTCAGATGCACTGGTCAAGCTTATGAAAGAATCAGATGATACAAAAAGAAGTGAACTGATCAAGTTGATCAAGAGCTTTGAGAAGACGGGTGATAGCATCAGTCATCGAATCTTTGATGAACTAAACCGCTCATTTATCACGCCCTTCGATCGTGAAGATATCCAGCATCTTGCCAGCACGCTGGATGATGTTATGGATTTTATGAATACCACAGCACAGCGTATCAGGCTGTACAAGGTGAAATCGCTACCTGAAGAGTTTACCCGTATCGCGGAGTTGGTGAAGCAGGCCACCCAGCAGATTAATATTGCTGTAAACGAATTACCCCGGGTAAAAGATTCTGCTACTATTACAACGGCTTGCATCAAGATTAGTGAACTGGAGAATCAATGCGATGATATTTACCATGAGACGCTATCTGATATGTTTGAGTCTGAGACTAATGCAGTAGAGTTAATCAAGAAGCGCGACATTATACAGGCACTGGAAAAAGCAGCCGACAAAGCTGAAGATGTTGCTGATGTGATCAAATCCATTATCATTAAGTTATCCTAACCGTTTAACCGGAAATTTTATGTTAGTGCTTGTAATAATTGGTATTGTCATTGCTTTGGCATTTGATTTCCTGAATGGAATGAATGATGCGGCCAACTCCATTGCAACAATTGTTTCTACCCGGGTGTTGTCGCCTCTCGCCGCTGTTGCCTGGGCGGCATTTTTTAATTTTACCGCATATTTTCTTTTTGGTGTTCATGTAGCCAATACCATGGGTAAAGGCATTGTCGACCCAACAATTGTAAATGAATATTTCATATTAAGTGCCCTGACAGGAGCCATAGTCTGGGTATGGTTTTGTACCCATTTCGGACTTCCAATCAGTGTATCGCATGCGTTAATCGGCGGGATGATAGGACCCGCGCTTTTCGTTGAAGGGGCAGGTTTTATCATAGGTTCCGGCGTTTTTAAAATTGTGTTGTTCATCTTTCTGAGTCCACTGATCGGAATGATTCTTGGATACCTCATGATGCTATTAACCATGGTTCTTTTCAAAAACACTTCTCCCAATAAGGTCGATCATTTATTCAGGGGATTACAGTTACTATCCTCGGCTTTTTTTAGTCTTGGACATGGTTCCAATGATGCACAGAAGACCATGGGAATTATTGCTATCCTCCTTTTTAGTACAGGACATCTGGGCTCAGAGTTTTATGTTCCCGAATGGGTAGTGATATCTGCATACTCGTCCATCTCGCTGGGTACTTTGCTTGGAGGATGGAAGGTGATTAAAACTATGGGTATGGGGCTTACTGATCTGAAGCCTGTGGGGGGCTTTTGTGCCGAAACCGCAGGAGCCCTTACACTTATAGGAACTGCCCTTGCAGGCATTCCTGTTTCAACAACACATACCATCACAGGCTCTATCATCGGAGTGGGTATTACAAAGAGAATGTCTGCCGTTCGCTGGGGTACCGCCTCCCATATCGTCGTAGCCTGGGTGCTGACCATTCCGGCTGCCATGATTGTTTCGGGATTGCTCTATTTATTGGTCCATACCGTTTTACTATAATTTTTGCAGTAATGATATTTGAAAACCGGGTTTAATCATTTTGATTAAGCCCGGTTTTGCTTTAGTCCTGCTCTGATTTCCGGTAGCTGGGCTACCACGATACCAGCCAGCATCATTAGACAACCGGCAATTATTCTTGGTGTAAACTGTTCATCCAGAATAAGCCATCCTCCAAAGGCAGCAAAGACGGTTTCGAGGCTGAGTATAATAGCTACATAAGCAGGATGTGCGGTTTTTTGGGCTACTACCTGAAGTGTGAAGGCAACACCTACCGACATAAATCCACCATAAAGTATAGGCCACATAGCATCAGCAATGCCCTG
The DNA here is from genome assembly GCA_001768515.1 of Bacteroidetes bacterium GWE2_42_24. Lineage (GTDB taxonomy): Bacteria > Bacteroidota > Bacteroidia > Bacteroidales > TTA-H9 > GWE2-42-24. The sequence continues at coordinate 253,269 of MEOA01000003.1, forward strand.
CCATGCGTAGGTTTCCTGATTGATCGCAGAGCCCGCAAAACTCAATATCGAAACGAAAGCAAATTGTGAAGAGGCGAGAGTGATAGTGTCCATATCCGGTGATAGCTTTGCAATCACCAATACATGATTAGCCCAGAAGAAGGCGCCTATTAATACCAAAACATCTCCCGAAACGATCTCAGAAAGCTTTTCAGTTACACTTAAGAGGTAAAGACCTGCCACAGCCAGAATCACACCATACCAGACAGAACTGGTCGTACGATGACCCCAGAATATTCCTATCACGGGAACCAAAACGACATACAGCCCTGTGATGAATCCTGCTTTACCCGCATCGGTGTATACCATGCCGACTTGCTGGAATGAAGCTCCGAGAAACAAAACACCTCCAGCGATAAACCCTGGCAGGATATACTTTATGAGAGGCAGGTGCGCGGACTCATCAGTGTAATGCTTGCGACGGTAAATAATCAGCGGAATGAGCGAGAGGCTCCCCATAGCAAACCTTATTCCATTAAAAAGGAAAGGGCCGATGTAATCCATGCTAATCCGCTGGGCGACAAATGCCAGTCCCCAGATAAGGGCGGTAAGTAACATCAAAAGATTGGAACGGGTTGTAGCAGTTTGGTATTGGGTCATTTAGGGTATTTATTAGCACTAAGGTACGTGGCTTTAGTATCTCGGGCAACAAAAAAATACTTCCGGACACTCCTTCTCTTGTCTCACGACAAACGAATAAAAGTAGCGTCCGGAAGCGGTTTGGCAATCCATGACAGGTTCCTCCCGGAATAGATAGTCATGGCCTCATAGACAACAGGTTATCAAAAAAGGCCGGTATTTACTGAACCGGCTTTATCTTTTGCCTTTCCTCAAAAGCTTTGAGTCCGGCATCTAAAAATTCAATAAATTTATTAACATCTAAATCGTAAGCCCTGGGTTTAACCAGCAGATCGCCGTTTCCGTCGAGCAGCACGTAATAGGGCTGTGCGTTTACATTGAAACGTGAAATTTGCAGGTCTGCGTATATCTTACCGATAGTTTTTTTTACTTTTCCATCATATTTTGATGTTACCCACTCTTTCTGAGGGACTTCGGCTTTATCGTCAACATAGAGTGCCACTACGACGTACTTTTCGCGCAAACGACGCAGTACCTCAGGATTAGACCAAACGCTGGCCTCCATTTCCCGGCAGTTTACACAACCGTGCCCGGTAAAATCAATAAATACAGGCTTATTGGTTGCTTTGGCGCAGGCCAGCCCCTGGTTGTAGTCGAAATAGCCATCCAACCCGTGAGGCAGATCCAAAAAGTCGGCATATTTCGGGGGCTCACATAATTCGGTTTTAGCATTAGCATTGACTGTACCCAATGGCATTGCTTTTATATTATCGCGAACAACGGCATTGAAGTCGAAGTCCTGACTTGTCATAGGCGGCATGTAACCCGAAAGACCTTTGAGTGGCGCACCCCACATGCCAGGAATCATGTACATCACAAAGGAGAAGGTGACAATTGAAAATGCAAGACGAGTGATCCCAATGTGCTCAACCTTGTCATCATGCGGAAACCGTAACTTCCCTAACAGGTAAAATCCCATCAGCGCAAAAATCACAATCCATATGGCCAGATAAATCTCCCTGTCAAGAATTCCCCAATGGTAGGTCTGGTCAGCAATTGAAAGGAATTTTAAGCCGAGGGCGAGTTCTATGAATCCCAGTACAACTTTTACAGAATTCAACCAACCTCCTGATTTTGGCATTGATTGTAACCAGGCGGGAAAAAGAGCGAAAATCGTAAATGGAAGGGCAAAGGCCAAAGAGAAACCAAACATGCCGATAATTGGCATTAGTATCTGGCCTCCGGCAGATTCAACGAGGATATATCCAACGATAGGACCAGTACAGGAGAAAGAGACCAGAACAAGGGTAAAGGCCATAAAGAAAGCACCAGTAATACCTCCCTTATCTGCCTGAGCATCCGATTTGTTGATAATCCATGAAGGCAGGGTAAGTTCAAAAGCCCCGAAAAACGATGCAGCAAAAATGATGAAAATGATAAAGAAGAAGATGTTGGGCAACCAGTGTGTACTAACCCAGTTTGCAAAATTGGCACCCAGTGTCAGGGCTACGATCGTTCCAATCAATGTATAAATTATGATTATTGAAAGTCCGAAAATTGTAGCCTGAAATCGTGCTTTGGCCTTATTCTCGTTATCGTGCATGAAGAAGCTGACAGTCATTGGTATCATTGGGAATACGCAAGGTGTCAGGATCGCGAGCAGTCCGGCAAGAAATGAAATCCAAAAGAAGCCCCACATTGATGCGTTTTTATCGATAGGAGAATCATTCGCGGTGGCAGTCAATTCAGATGTGTCAGTCTGCAAACGTTGCGTGTCCTGTGCAATTACGGCTGTCTCAATTTTGGGATGAGAACTGTCTTTCTCGTCCGAAGGGGATGTTATTACCTTAGTGGTTGCAGTCTTACCTGCTTTGGAGTTAAGCCTGAATTCATACTCAATTTCTGAAGGAGGTAAACATTTTTCATCATCACAGGTCATAAATTCCAACCTTCCTGTGATAGTGAAGGGCTGGTCGGTCAACTTCTTGATTTTTTGGGTAAAGTTGACTTTTCCATCGAAGTATAACAAATCCATCTCGAAGTTCTTGTCATACATCTGGATAGGTTTGGGCTCTTTGACCTTACCAATTGCTTTATAGTCGTCAGACTCCTTAATGACAAAACTGGTCGGAATCGGACCACCATCCTTGATGAACTGTGAATACAGATGCCAATGCTTTTCAATTGAGGCACTAAGCACCAGGGTGGCTTCTTCCGTAGTTTCGTCCTTCACACTAAATGACCACTTAACAGGTTCAAGAACCTGTGCAGAAATCTGCGAAGAAACCAGAAGCAAAACCCCTATAAGGGCTGCGCGTGAGCGGGAGAGGAGAGTATATATCATGTTAATTTTTATGCTACAAGGCCGCCTTATTTAGACTCAACTACATGTGTTTCTTCAACCTGAAGAACGGAATACTTTTCAGAAACTTCGTCCATGCGGCTAACATAGGCTACTACACTGCAATGATCTTCATCCCAGGAATCAGGGAGGACAAAGGTATAACTTTTTGATAAAGTGGTACCACCAGCAATGCCATCATTTGAATTGAGACTTTCGCCCCAAACTCCATTGACAGCTTTCCTTAAAACATGGCGGTGGTAATATGGATCGATGGTCGGAACTGTCCCGGCACTTATATCTGTGTTCTTCTGAGGTGAATTGAGACTGTCTTCGGTGATGACCACACAGATGTTGTATTTGCCAGAGACTTCCTCAAGGAATTTTACCGAAGGATTAATTGTAAGGCTGCGAGTTGAGCTATTCCACTCAACAGGGAGGGTAATAGTAGCTTTAAGAGTTTTGGCCAGTGCACTCTCGACGTAGCCTTGCCATGAATCAGTACCCTGTAGAAACTTATCATTAAACTTTGTGCGATTAATCATTCCAGTGGGGTTTGATTCTACACCAAAAGCTGTATTGATCTCGGTTCCCTCATCAGTTCTGTAATCGGCAGTAAAAAGACCCGATCCGTCAGGACTGGCGAAAAAACCGGCATGTATGCTTACAACAATCACTCTTCCGGGATTCAGCAATTGGATGTTCTTTGCTTCGAGATGAGCTTTGGGGCAATTCGTGCATTTATGTCCTGTGAATTCTTCAAGTAAAACTTTCTGTGTATTGGTAACAGGCTGAGGATTGTTAGTTGCAGAGAGATAGGGCTCATCCACTTTATCACAGGCCCATATCAGGGCTGATATAGCAACCAGTAAAACTGTTTTTTGTAATAACTGTCTCATGATTTTCATAACTAAAAACTCGATGTTATTGTAATTGTTATTCCATTTGCAGCAGGTACAAACCGGCATACACCCCCGACACAAAGCAGCCCTTCACGCTGACGCCCGTAGTTGACGGCTATACGTGTGGGACCATCTGTATATCCTGCGGAGATGGCATAGTAATGAAGTTGTTGATCGGAATCATCGTTGCCGTAATTGTACTCATCGGCAACCGACATAAACCATTTCGGGGCAAAAGTATATTCTAAGGTTCCTCCTACCCAGTTTCCTTTATCCTGTTTGGTAAAGAGCCATTGGTTTTCCAGACGTAAAGCGTTTTTGTCGTTCAGCCTGACGGTTATGTCGGCAATGAAGATGCTGGCAAGAACATTTGGATATTCACCATTATGACCCGTTAATACATCTTTATTGTATTGTTGGTAAACATAACCGACATTGGCTTTCGTCGATTTGCTGAATTTTCTGGTGATAAATAGACTGAAATCTGAATAGTATAATTCATCGCCAAAGCTGAAGAATGGTGAGCTATAGCCCAGTGTTCCGGTGGAATCGACAGGGATGCCTTCTTCTATCTGTTCCTTCTTTATGTTATTGACTTGCGAGTAATTGACAGAGACCTGAGTGCCATATTTCCCGCCTAAATTTCCTTTCGGGATTTTGAAATCGATCTGAGCCTGATAGGCCATTTCTCCATTCGGTTGTGTTGAGAATGGATACATGGTGGCAAAGCTGTATTGATGCTGTTTTGCCAAAGGGGGTAAAAAATTGATGTCGAGAATTGATTCTGTTTCGTTCATACGTGATTTGTACGACATATTATCAACTCTTTTAGCCCCAAGCATTACTCCAATACCTTTGGTACTCCATGAAAGTGTTGAATACAGGGCTTGCCCTTCCTTGTATATAAAATTATTTGCTGCCGAAGGGTTGTTCATCTTATAGGCATACTCCGACATAAAATTCCATCCTCCTCTGATTACATTTAAACGTCCGGCAAAGGATGCTATGTTCCGGGGTAGCTTATACTCATATATTGAATCACCGCGCACCAATCTCTTGGTGGTCATTTTTTCATACTTACTAACGAAGCTACCGCCCAGAATCACCTTGGTTCTGGATTCCGAAAGGGAAGGTATCATCTCGTTGATATAGAATTCTGCATCTGCACCACGTACGATGCCGCGGTTACCATCTTCATAGGGTGTCCAGTAGCTTCTTTGGTAGCCTACAAGTCCTTTCAGGGCTACTCCTTTAAATGGATTCAGTTTTACCCTGATGCCCTTGAGGCTGTTGTCGTAGCCCAGACTCCATTCCTCGTATGATCTGAGAATCATGCCACTTCCGAATTGTTCATAAAAATTTCCCACCGTAAGCTGGATGAAGTCGGTTTTATAGTCGGCAAACCAGTTGGCAATATTTGAGCCTTCAAGCGAAGTCGAATATCCGGTCATCGGGGGCAGGTAGGTTTCAAATCGTAATCCGGCTGTAAACTTACCATTGGTGTACAACAGATTTCCGAAGGCATTTACCCCATATCTTTTTCCCGCCATCGTATCAGCTGTGATTCCAAGCGCTTTATCTTCGTTGTAGTATTGTCCGTCAATCTGGAAGTTCCCGCTGACAGTGCCGCCCTGAATCAGTTCCTGTGCCCTGACTGGCAGGTAAGCAAATATGCTCGTGAGAGTGAGAAGTAAAATGATCGTTTTTTTCACGTCAGAGTGGTATTGATGTTATGAAATGATTTGAAATGAATTATTCGGAGATAGCTTCACCCCGGTTCAACTTTCTTACCAGTTCAATGAGCTCGAGTTCTGACCCTTCTGAAAAAGAGGTGTGCTGCCATACGATTTCTCCCTTCCCGTTAACCAAAAATGTATGTGGGATAAGGTTAACATTCATGGCCCGTTTAAAGTCGCTGTTCTGGTCAAGAAGTAATTCATAACTCCAGCCTTTCCCGTCAGCCGTTGGTTTTACTTTTGATGATGATCTGGCATCATCAATGGAAACGGCTATGATTTTTACCCCGGTCTCTTCCTGCCATTCATCGTATACTTCAGCGATGGTTGTGAGTTCTTTGATGCAGGGTTTACACCATAACGCCCAGAAGCTTATAATCATGGGTTTGCCATCGTTCGACAATGTAGCCGTGTTGACTGTCTGTCCATCAGCATTTTTTACATCAATTGACGGAAGCTTGGGGAGTCTTTTTTCTGTTGTTTCCTGTGCATTGATCATTTGGACGAAACCAACGAGCATTAAAGCAGCAACGAGAATCTTTTTCATAGGATTAAAGTTAGAATAAGAAATAATTCGATTTTTAAACTGTGAAACTTTAATAAACTTAAAACTCCTATTATGGGGAGTAGTTGTCTGGAGAAAAGCAGGATTTTTTCCAGGTAAAGGAAGAAAGGAATATTGATCTGAAATAGCCGCCGGTATAGAACCGCCCAGACCTGTTCACTATCAGATTTCTGATAGTTTTGATCAGTAATTCCTTTCTCTCCTTTTACACTGGTTTGTAAATTGGTGGAAAGTTTGGAAAGAACGTTACGCACAAATTGCGTTATATGGTGGCAAAGATAACCGAAATCCAAGGGAGCGCATGAAGAATAACGTAGTTTCACCTCTACAAACGAGGGTAAACTGTTGTTATTTTTGAGGATTGGCCTCTACAATATCTACTATTAATGCATTGTTATATAATTAATTAAATTTATTATTAACTCTACTATTTTAATATTAGCCGTGTATTTCTGTGATCCTTATTTATAGATCCTGTAGAAAATCTGTCAGGGTGTTATTCCCTTCGATGTTAAGCTTTTTCCTTAATCGGTATCTGCTCATTTCTACGGCTTTAGTGGTGATATTGTTTAGCGAAGCAATTTCTTTCGAGGATAGGTTTATCCGAAGGAGCGCCGAAAGTTGCCGTTCGTTTTCAGTCATTTCCGGACAAATTTGATTCAGTTTTTTAAAGAATGTTGCATTGGCTTCTTCAATTTCGGCCTGTAATCGTTCCAGTTCTTTCGTGATTCGGGTTTGTTGGCCGATTTTTAGCAACAGATCATTAAGCCTCTTTTCCTTGTCATCGTCATGAAGACTTTTTATCTCTTTCAACCCTTTTTTCAATTCACCGAAGAATTCATTCTTATGCGCGAGTGATAAGGCCATGTTGATCAGGTGATTGTTTTTCTGCTGTAGTTCCTGATTCAAAATAAGCTTTTCCTGATCCCTGTTTTTCAGGTCTGCTTCCATCAGGGCTTGCCTGGTCTTTAGAATTTCCTGATTTTTATCTGCCAGATTAATCTGCGCGTGAGAACGACTCTTCTGTCTTGAATATAACAGATAAGCTATGATTACTAGAAACACGAGTGCAGCAAGTCCGGCTTGAAGCACAATGGCATTGATTTTTTCGTTTTTTTCAAGCAGGTTTATTTGCTCTTTTTGAATGGTAATCTCGTTTTCTTTCTTTTCCAATTCATAGCGGGTCTGAATCTCTGCCATTTGCCGGTTCATTTCAACTCCCAAAAGCGTATCACTTTGAGCGTTGTACAATTTGAACAACATGAGTGCTCCCCGGTAGTCCCCTTCGCTTTCTGAGATTACAGATAATCCAAGGGCAGCATTCTTCATTTCAGCCGGGTAATGATAGTTCCGTGCATCGTTGAGTGCTTCGGTAAAGTATTTTTTTGCAAGGATCCGGTCGTTTTTTTTCAGGTAATAGTTACCCAGACTGTTGTTCAGATTTGTAAGATAATTCTTGTTGTCGGTTAACCGGTAAAATTTGAGGGCGATGTTGAAATTCTGCAGGGCATTGTCATAGTCACCCTTTAGCATAAAGGTTTCTCCTTTATTCTGATAATTGATGGCTGTCCAAAGCTGATTGTTCATTAATTCGTTGATTCGGATAGCGGCATCATAGAGTTTAAGTGCGGAATCATATTGTTTAAGACTTCGTTGTACCTCTCCCAGATTGTTAAGTAGTTGTGCTATACCGGCTTTGTTGCCTGCCTCTTTATGGATAATATAAGCAGCCCTGAAGAGTTCTTCGGCTTTGGGAAATGAATTCTGGGCAAAGTAAATAGCGGCTATATTATTGTAAGAGCCCGCAACTCCTAATCTGTCATTCTTTTCTTCTTTGATCTTTAGTGCTTTGTAATAGTTCTCAATTGCTTTGTCGTAGTTTCCAATGGCTTGATAGATATCTCCCAGATCGTCATAGATGAGTGGCAGCAGATCTCTATCACCCAGAATTACCAGCACAGCAATGGCCTTGTGCATGTAGGCCGTCGCCTGGGTATATTTTCCTCCATTAAAAAGTGCATTGGCTGCCTGTCCCTGTAGTGAAGCGAGCTGAACCAGCATCTTGTTGTATTCTGTCTTCCCTGCCGGTAGGTTTTTTATGCCATCGTCCAGAATTTTAATTCCATTCTCAAGCACCTTGACCGCTGAATCTTTGAGATTTAGTTTTATTAATGCTACTGATTGATATTCGAGATTGTATGATCGTTCTATCGGGTGGGTGTTCTGGGGAAGCATCTTTTCAGCCCTTATGAAGTGCCACAACGCTGAATCATAACGCGTAATCTGCATATAAGCGTTTCCTATCTGTTGGTTAATGCGTGAGTATTCCGATGGAAGATAGGATGTTAGCAACGATTTCTTCCAGAGCTTAATAGCGTTGGAATAAGAATTGCCGAAATAGCTGATGTTGCCCATGGTTTCATAACTTCTGGAGAGTCCACGGGCATAATTTAAACGGATTGAAAGATTGGCTGCCTCTTCGGCTAATTTCTTCGCCTGAGTGATGTCGTGGCTTATTAATGTGTTGGCTAACTGATTCATCAGCCTGATTCTTGCTGTATCGCTCTTTGATCGCGATATAAGCCTTTGCAGACTGTCGGCATTGGCCATTACCTCACCGCCTGACAGCAGTAAGGTAATGGAAAAGACGGCCATTATCTTCAGGAAATAACGCATTGATTATTGTCTGGTCACTTTGTGTACTGGTTGATGACTTCTTCAATGGTATGTTGACAAACCCGGCAGAAAACCTGGCGGTTGCGGGTAAACATGATGCAATCAGTCTCTGCCCTGTAAAGTCCTTTGGGTTGATACCCGGCTCCTTCAAATGCCCCGACTTTGCCGGTATATTTCATTTTTGAGATCATCTCTTTCTCATGTGTCCTTTCACGTTCGAACAATTCCTCCATAACACGCTCTGGTTTTTTGTCAGCCCTGATTTGTTTCCGTTCGGTCTGAATCTGGTAGCTGAAATTGTCAAAAGCTTCTTTATCCCATGGTGTCGGAATAGGTGTCGTTGACGCTGTCAGGTTTTTCCATTTTAAATTATTAGGGTCTTTCAGGGCGGTGATGTTGGCTTCCCATGGTTCAATGCTGATGTCAGGGGCTTCGTATGAAACCGCTGAGGTGTAATACTCATCGGCCAATGCAGCGAAATGGTGCCCAAATTCATGTACGAAGACATAATCGGCGAACTTATTGTCTGCAGCACAGGTGGCATACAGGTTATATATTCCACCACCACCATAGGTCCGTTCATTCACGATAATAAACATGAATTCATAAGGAACGGCAGAGGCCGCATCCCTGATGGCACGGTTATCGAATCCAAGCAGGTATCTTTCCGAATCGAAAGCTCCGTAACTCATCGAAAGCGGAGTACGGTTGAATTCGGCAGGATGTGGTTTGTTTACTCCATCGCTGGCCGAGGGAGTCTCAACTACCCATACATTGAAATCGTTCCGGCGGCTTTTGAAGGGTTCTGTATTGAAAAGCTCTTCGGTCAGTCGTTTTACATCCCTTCTGTATTTTTCCATTTGACTGCTGCTATATCCGTCACCCAGAACCACGATGTCAACTTTTTGAGATGATGGCCCATTGTTCATGTAAGCCCAGGTTTTCAGGCCATTGTTATAGACCGATGGATTTGAATAGATGGCATTTGGGTCGATGTCGCGTGTCCAGACAGGCTGGAAAATATTCTTCCCGTCACGCTTGAACAGGGTCAGTTTTATTTCGGCTTTTGGCCAGGGAAACCTAAGTGATTCGTGAAAAGTCCCCCATTCGGTTTCAGCTTCGGGTGTCGATTGCCACTCCCCGAATATGCTCGCGAAGCCGCGACTGTATATTACGCTGCCGGTTTTGGGATCACTTATTTCGTAGAAGTATAGTCCATAACGCAGGTGATCGATTAGTTGGGTTTGACTGCCACTCCACAAGCCATCGTTTAAGGCACGATCGAGGGCAAAATGTTCCTGACTGGCATCGCCTGAATGAAAATAATCGAGTCGCATGGTGTTTCCCGTGAACCACTTATTGTAATCAATTTGAGCCTGACCGTTGAATGTCAGTGCAAAAAGAAATATTAGGCAAATGGTTGTCTTGGTATAGTTTGTCATGGATGTTTGGATTTATATTTTTTGTAAAGTTAGAAAATTCAGGCTTTTTTTACTGTGTTTCTGATTCAACCCCTGATTCTTCTATCCTATTACCTGATAATTTGAATTTCGGTTTAAGCCTTGTTTGATCATACCATTTCTTTATATCTTCTCCCGGCAACCTTCTGACCGGTAAGGATATTGTTCTGTAATCGCAGGGTTCCTCCCGGGAATGGTACTAAGGTTTTGTGATGTAGTAACGTTTTTAACTATCTCAAAACGTAATTATTTACCGGTAAGTATAACGGTTTAACACCCTTCGTGCAATTTAGGAATCCTTATTCATTTCTAAGGTGAGGTTGTAGTTCAGGTTAATGACGGATGTAAGAACTGGATCATGGATGTTAGCCTCACGTTAGGTTGAATTGAAAAGCTGGTTTATTTGGTGGGGTAGGATAGGCCGGAACTAAGCTGGAGGTTCTAATGAGGTATTGTCCCGGGATTTTTGTGGTAAGCTTTTCTGAAAAGTACATCAATGGTGAGTAAAGCATTCATAGTGGTTTGTGTTGTTTCCGGATTTACAAATTACCCGAATCAATTCGTAAACCTGCGCTTTTCAATAGGTGCATGTCTCCTCCTTTTACAGCCTCTTGCATTTGATGATTGCTGTTTCCTCTCCCTGCCACTCATTAATCTTGCCTAAACTTTTTCTGTCCCCAAGTTGGGTTTGGCTCAATATTTGTCAGGAGATGAAAATAGGATAAGGCGTAAATCAACCGTAAATGAACCAGTTGGCTGCGGTTAATCTACGGTTGACCTACGGTTAATCTACGGTTGATCTACGGTCAATCTGCAAAATTGGTAGAATATCATCTGTTTTTAGAAAATACGCTGGAGTGTCTCGGGCAGGTATGCGATGGCGGTGTGAGGAAAGCGTGGATGTTTTATCATCATTTGTCAGGCAGCGAGGTTTTAGTGATTATGCCATACATAGCGACGCAGCAGACTCGCAAATTCACCGACTTCTTTTTACAAACAGCGCCTCTTCAGAAGAGGAACAAGCCTGAATCAGGAAAGAGGATACCCTTGAGGTAAAGCCTTAAGTGCTCTTGAAGCAAAATAATCAGAATAGATGCTTCATTGGGAGGTTGCTATAACTGGACCTCCATTGTTTGTTTTGTCGAAAAAATAGCTTAAAGTCACGAATAGATGCTCTCGTAATGTGCATCTTGCCGGCTTCTTCTTCGCTGATTCTTTATTATTGACCTATAATAGATTGCGGTAAGGGGATTTATATGCAGTAATCACTTTTATGCTTAGAAATAGCACTGGGTCTTGATGCTCAATAGCAGTCTGCAGGGAAATGAATGCCCTGCTTCAGTCATTGTTAAACAAGATTTAGGCACCCCGGCACACCCTCCGTGATAATGTGCAGGAAGCCGGCAATCCGGTATTATTATGTATTAATGAATATAGGGCCGATTACTGTTATTGGGGAATGACGGATCATGATATATTTTTGGGGCACATTCATGGTTCCCTGAATGGAGATTTTAATGCAGGAATACTGGCATAAAAAATGCCGCGGGAACAAACCAACTACTTTCATGGATGGTTTGATCCTGCGGCAAAAGAGAGACTCCGCTGGTTTTACCTGATGAGGATTCGTTCTGTATAGCGGAAATCTCCCTGTTGAAGCTGAAGAATGTATAGACCCGCGGGGAGATGTGTCGTGTTGATGCTCAGGTTATTCATTCCCCGGGTGACATGAAGGTCTGAGGTTGTTAATACGCGGCTGCCGGTCATGTTGTACACCTGAATGGAAATTTCAGAAGCTTTGCCGGCAACAAAATCGATAAAGAGCACTTCATCAGCCGGATTGGGATAAACCCTGAGTGGTTGTGCAGTCGTCGCCGGAAGTGTTAAGCCTGTTCCTATGGCAGGTTTTTCAAGTCGTTTATCAGTGTAAATACGATATTCTCCCGGTGCCAGCATGATGGCCTGGGCCACGTCGGTTACCTGAATCGAATCGCCGGCGAAGTAATCATACCACCATCCGGTATGCTGGAATCCTGGTGTGTCAGTCGCATCCGCAACATCGAAGTTACCGATGATCTTTGCATTCATATCGGCCTGATTCAGGCTAATTTTCTTATAAGCACCTGAAGCGGAGATTGTAAAGTCAGTTGTGCTGAACACTTCATAACTTCTGCGCAAATGAATCAGTGATGACCATACATTATACAGGTAGGCTCTGCGCCAGTCCTGCTGGTATTCCCAATGCATCGGTTTTGCGCAAACGCGGCAGGGATCATCGATGCTGACATCATAACCCAGTTCCCCGAATTGCCAGATCATCTTTGGTCCCGGAACGGTAAAGAAGAATGCACCGGTCAGTTCCTGACGTTTCAGCGCGGTGGTGAGTTCTTTTATGTTATAACTGTCCGATGACTTCCCCTCATTCAGGTTTTTAAACATGCATCTTTCTTCGTCATGACTCTCCATGTAACCCACAAGATGGGGGGCATTCCAGTTCCTTGACGGGGCCTTATACGAAATGGCCGAGAAGTTGCTGTTGGGCAGATCTCCCATTGATGCTTCCCCATAGGTGCCGCTCAGGTTACCCCACAAGAGCATTCCTTCATCTGCAAGAACTTTCTCCTCTGAATTGGTGGTGAGGTGCTCAAGAATCACCAGGGCGTCGGGTTTAACCTGTTTAATATGGTTGTTCATCCGTTTCAAGGTGTTGATGCGGGTAGCATCATAATTCCAGCCATCGCCAACCACGTTGGTAAAGCCTTTGGTAAAGTCAAACCTGAAACCATCTACTTTGAATTCTTCAAGCCAGTAGTGGTTCACACTATCAACAAAAGCCTGCGTGTATAGACTTTGATGATTGAAATCGTAACCCCAGCACCATGGTTCATGTGGACATGTTTGGTTGTACCATGGATTGTCGGCTGATGGCTGTCCATCACCACCGGCCCCGGGGTCGAAGTACATTTGCAGCAAAGGTGATTGTCCGTATGAATGATTCAATACCATGTCGATGATCACGGCGATTCCCCTGTTATGGCATTCGTCAATAAAGGCTTTGTAATCATTCAACTGTCCGTAGGCTTTATCGGGAGCGAAGTAGAATGCGGGGTTGTAACCCCATGAGTCGTTTCCTTCAAACTCATTAACCGGCATCAGTTCGATGGCATTCACCCCCAGTCCCTGCAGGTAATCGAGCGTATCTTTGACGGTATTAATCGCGTGGGTAGCTACAAAATCACGGATATGAAGTTCATAGATTATCAGGCCTTCGGGTGATGGTGTCGCAAAATGTTCGACTTGCCACTGGTATGGTTCCTGTGCTGTCTGGAACACGCTCACGATACCGGTAGTTTTGCCAGTCGGATATGGTTTAAGATTCGGGTAGGTGGTCGAAGGGATGTTTTGATCATTCCATGGGTCGAGTATTTTTGCACAGTATGGCTCTGCGATTTTCAGTTCACCGTCAATCCAGTATTGGAGTGCATATTCTGTTCCGGGTGTCAGGTTGTTAATGGTAAGCCAATAAAAGGTGCCGTCAGATGTGCGATTCATCTGATATTGTTCTGATGGCAACCAATTGTTAAAATCGCCAAGCAGATAGACAAACTGTTTCAGGGCGGGTGGGTCATTTAGAACAAGGGTAACCGTTTCGTTGTCAATGTAGTTGATGCCCATGCTGACGCCCGCAGGCAGTTCTGCCACAGGTATAGTACCCCGTGCATAGAGCCACACTGAATCAGACATTGTAGTGGTTGCATCGTGTGCTACAAATCTTAGCATGTGGAGGCCGGTGGTTCCGATAGTGATGCTGCCCGTGAAAGGTGATGTTGAAGACGAGGAATTAAAAATACCATCAACGTATAATTCGACGAGGGTGGCATTACTGGCCTCTGTCTGAAAATTGACCACCGAGCCGGTTGAAACAAGTGTTCCATTTTCAGGCGACTGGATGTTCAGATTCAGGCCGGCCTCATAAACGTCAGCAAAGATGTCGCTGTTATCAGCAGAACGACCTACGATTGTTCCTCCGGCGTTACGAAAGACAAAGGCCATTTTCAGAATTTCTTCACCTTCGGGTACACCATAAAAGTCCCTGATTGAAGGTCCGATGGTCAGTGTGTACTTATCGTTTCCTATAGGGGTGAGTTTCGCCTTATCGGTATTCTCATTCCATTCGGCAATTACATATTTCCAATCGGTGCCCGATGTACTAAGGTTGGTGATTACACCGGTATGGGCGTAAACCGGCGGAGTTTCACCGGCCAGTACGCCATTGCCCAGCGTGGCATCATAAGTTATAATGACCTGGTCGTTGACGGTGGGGAAGGGGGGATTGGTAATAACCACCTGTGCATTGATGCCCGGGCAACCGAGCAGAAGTAGCATCCGGAAAATAATTCCGGGGAATTTTGGTATAAGTTTCATGTGGCGTTGGGTTTGCCCGCAAAGATAAACGTAAACCATAGCCAAATGCAAGTCAGTTTCAGCTAGGTGGATTTTCTTTTTACAAGCGAAGTCCCAATAGTGACTGTCTTAAAGTCAATGAATGCTGTTGGGTTTTCAAGCCTTCTGATGAGCATTTCCACAGCTTGCTGTCCCATTTCATAGCCTTTTTGTTCGACAGTAGTAAGCGAGGGGGTCACGATGCTCGCGATGGGATCATTACCAAAGCCGGCTACTGAAATATCGGACGGAACCTTGTAGCCATTTTCCTGAAGGAGTTGGATTACGGCGATGGCAGTGAAATCGTTAACAGTAAAGATGGCATCAATCTCAGGTGCTAAAGCAAGAATCTGCTCTCGCTGTGCCTGAACGTCATCTCTTGTATCACAGTTAATAATATAGTTGGGATCAGGTTCAATTCCTCTATCGGTAAGTGCTTTCAGGTAGCCTTCACGGCGAAGTTTTCCGATGCGTAGGTGCTCAGGAGAAGCCAGATGTAATATTTTTCTCCTTCCACATTCAATCAGATGGGTCGTGGCGAGGTGTGAAGCTTCAAAATCATCTGAGACCACACGGTCCGTTTCAACCTCTTCACATATTCTGTCGAAAAATACAATGGGGATGCCACTATCAATTAAATCTTTAAAATGCCCCCAGTCATGCGAGTTTTTGCTAACCGATGCCAGCACACCATCAACCCTGTTATCGAGCAGGGCTTGCGAATTCATCACTTCACGCTTATAGTCTTCGTTCGACTGGCAGATGATAACCCGATAGCCTTTGGCGTAGGCAACACGCTCGATGCCGCTGATCACCGTTGAAAAGAAATGGTGAACGATTTCAGGGATAATCAGACCCAGGGTATTTGAACGTTGCCTTTTGAGGCTCAAAGCAAGGGCATTGGGCCTGTAGTTAACCTTTTCGGCATAAGCCTGAACTTGTTTCTTAGTCTCAGTACTGATATCGGGGTGATCCTTCAAAGCTCTTGATACTGTGCTTGGTGAGATGCCAAGTGCCCTGGCGATGTCGTTGATAGAGATGAGATGCGATTTGATCATGGTGCGTAAATGAGCGTTTCGAAACGGTTTGAGACCATAAATTTAAAACTTTTAAGCAAACCAGACGCTGATTGGATGGAATCATCCGGAGTTTTTTAATACCGGTTTTTTGTTCGGGGTTGGCCTCTCTATAAAAAAAAATTTCAACAATCGGCCTTTTGCAATCGTTTGCGAAGACGTTTGCGCAAAAAAAAGTGACAAAAAGTTGAATTTCAACCGTAAAAGATTTTGAAAGCAACGTTGTTTTTTTGTAAAATTGTTATCCGATAGTGTTTCTGAAAAAACCAGCGGAAAAAAAGATAAATTAACCAGGAATATTTTTTTAATATATTAAAAATCAAGTTATTGTAAAAATATTTTGGCTATCATGTTTCATGTGACTTGTAGAAAAATTTTCTTAAATTCCTTTGGTTTATATCTTAAGTTATTGTTAATTAATTAATTGAAAATTGAAGTATTTTTTCACATACTGATAGATATATGCAAGATATTTTCATCTTTTCGATAAGTTATTTTTTTTCATAGCGCAACCGTTTGCATTTTGCATACGATGGTGTTAACTTTGGATATTTCATAGACATACGTTTCGGAGTGATTATTTAACAATTATTAATTGTAAATTGAATTATTAGACCGATATTCCTGATTCTGTTCAGGTTATCTTATACGCCCATCCCTTCCGGGATAAATCAAACCTAATTATATACCACCTAAATGTTTAATTTCAACTAAAACCAGTTTTATGAAGAAGCATTTTACATTGCTCAAAGTTCTGCTGCTTTGCCTCGTCTGGGCTATTACCTTACCGGGTTTTGCCCAGGAAATGAAAGTTTCGGGTAAGGTGTCAGACGCATCCGATGGAAAAACGTTGCCTGGCGTGACTGTTGCCGTTAAAGGCACAACAAGCGGTACCATTACCGATATCGACGGGAACTATTCCATTGGCGTTAGTAAAGGTGCAACCCTTGCCTTTACATTTATTGGTTACACACCTCAGGAGGTTGTCGTAGCCGGACAGTCAACTATTGATATTGTTCTGGCTCCCTCAATTACATCCCTCGATGAGGTTGTGATTATCGGTTATGGAGCCGTCAAGAAAAAAGATGCTACCGGTTCTGTTTCGGTGGTAGGCTCCAAAGATTTCAATAGAGGGGCTATTACGTCCGCACAGGAATTGATGGTGGGTAAGGCCACCGGTGTGGTGATTACATCAGCAGGCGGTGCTCCCGGAGCAGGGCAGACCATCCGGATCCGTGGCGGTGCTTCCCTGAATGCCAGTAACGACCCGTTGATCGTAATTGATGGGGTACCCATTGATAATACTGAAATCAGCGGTTCATCGAACATCCTTGGTATGGTGAACCCCAACGACGTTGAGTCATTCACCGTGTTGAAAGATGCTTCGGCAACTGCCATCTATGGTTCACGTGCATCCAACGGGGTAATTCTCATTACCACCAAGAAAGGTTCCGGCCAGGCCGGGGGCAAAAAATTCTCGGTGACCTATAACGGCCAGTTGTCTATGGGTACCGTTCCCGGGACAATAGATGTCATGAGTGGGGATGAATTCCGCTCGACAGTCAACAGATTGTATGAGGAAGGATATACGGGGATCAATGCTATTGCTCTGAAGCGACTCGGGACAGCCAGTACCGACTGGCAGGACGAAGTTTTCCGTACGGCTTTCAGCCATGATCATAATGTGAATGTAGCTGGTTCAATCGATAATTTACCGTATCGCGTTTCTATTGGCTATACCGACCAGAATGGAGTACTCAAATCTACCAATTTGGAACGTACTACCGGTTCAATAAACCTGAACCCCTCGCTGCTTGACGACCATTTAAAAGTTGATGCCAACTTCAAATATGCCCACAGCAAACAGAATTTTGGCAACCAGAGTGCCGTAGGATCAGCCGTTGCGTACGATCCGACCCAGTCGGTCATGAATGGTAATACCCGTTTTGGCGGTTACCATACATGGACTAACCTTTCTGATACCGCTTTAGGTGTCAATGGTTATCCGAACGCGATAGGCGTAAGTAACCCGGCAGCATTGGTTAATCAGACTGATAACGTCGGAACTGTTGACCGTATGATCGGAAATGCACTGTTAGATTATACATTTCACTGGTTACCTGAATTGAAGGCCACTCTGAACATTGCTTTCGACCATTCGAGTTCTGATGGACACAACAATGCCGATACCCTGGCAGCCTGGACTTACAGGAGCGGGAAAGGAAGTTATATCGATTATACACAGAAAAAGGATATGTCGTTGCTTGATTTCTATCTGAACTACGCCAAAGATATATCCGAAATCTCCAGTAAGTTTGACGCCACTGTTGGTTATTCCTGGCAACATTTTAAACGTGAAGGGAGTACCTATAACCGTAACTGGGATGCCTCAAAGATTGTTGAGAATTCATCTTATATTAACGAGAATTATCTCGTATCATTCTTCGGTCGTTTAAATTATACCGTCCTCGATCGTTATTTGTTTACTTTTACCTTACGTGATGATGGTTCATCCCGGTTCAGTGCAGATAACAGATGGGGCCTGTTCCCTGCAGCCGCTTTTGCATGGCGTATCAAGGATGAAAGTTTCCTAAAGAATGTGGGTGTCATTAGCGACCTTAAGCTCCGGCTCGGGTGGGGCGTTACCGGACAACAGGATATTATAGATAATAACTATTATCCATACATTCCGGTATGGCAGTATTCGGAATCTTCTGCTTACTATCAATTTGGTAACCAGTGGGTTTCTACTTTGCGTCCTAACGCTTATGATGAAAATATAAAATGGGAGGAAACAACCACTTACAACGCTGGTCTGGATTTTGGATTCGCAGATGACAGATTTACAGGATCTCTTGATTTTTACCTGCGTAAAACAAAGGATATGATCAGCACTATTCCCATTCCCGCAGGCACGAATTTTTCAAATTACCTGACTACAAATATCGGAGATATGGAAAACAAGGGAGTTGAGTTGGCATTGAATTATAAACCCGTTGTCACCAAGGATATTTTGTGGACGGTTGGTTATAATATCTCCTATAATAAAAATGAGATTACAAAACTGACAATGCAGGACAGCGAAGATTACACCGGCTTGAATGTAGGTGATATTAATGGTGGTGTTGGTAACAAAATTCAGAATCAGAATGTAGGTTATGCCCGTAATTCTTTTTATGTGTTCCAGCAGGTATATGATGCCAATGGAATGCCAATAGAGGGGCTTTATGTTGACCTGACAGGCGATGGGGACAACGTCAGTGGAAATGACCTCAACAGGTACCATTATAAGAAACCGGATCCTGATGTAGTGATGGGTATTTCATCAAGCCTTCGCTACAAACATTGGGATGCCAGTTTCTCGGCCCGTGTTAACATCGGCAACTACGTTTATAATAACGTTGCGTCAGAGCGCGCTAACTACCAGGCTGTCTATAATCAGTCGGGATTCTTCAACAATCTTCCCACCTCGATCTCGAAAACTGAATTCAGCAATCCTCAGTACTGGTCGGATTTCTATATCGAAAATGCCTCCTTCTTCCGCATGGATAACATTACAGTGGGTTATAACTGGGACAATCTTTTCAGCAGGAATATCGGTGCCCGCGTGAGCTTCACCGTTCAGAACGCTTTCGTGATCACAAACTACACCGGGCTCGATCCTGAAGTGAGTGGTGGTATTGATAACAATATTTATCCCCGTCCGCGTACTTTTGTATTGGGTATTAGTATGAATCTGTAAAACAGTTATTAAGTATGAAAAAATTTCTTAGCATAGCATTTGCTGCAATACTTCTCGCAGCGATGACCGTGTCCTGTACCAAGGACCTTGATATTGAGCCAATTGATCCAAATCAGCTTACCTCGAATATAGTTTTTGATAGCCCGGAATCCTATACTTATGCGCTGGCTAAACTATATGCTTCATTCTCGGTAAGCGGACAAAGAGGTCCCTCTGGCTTGCCCGATATCTCAGGCATTGATGAAGGGTTCGGAAACTACCTTCGTCAATATTGGAATGCGCAGGAGCTTTCGACCGATGAAGCCGTTATGGCCTGGAACGATCAGACTATAAAAGACTTTCATTGGCAAACCTGGGCTCCCAACGATGTGTTCATCGGAGCCGTCTATTCGCGCATCTTCTTTACAATTTCTATCAGTAATGAACTGGTCAGGGCAACTGCCGGTAAAACCGAATCTGACATGGTACGCTACAATGCTGAAGCCCGTTTTGTAAGGGCTCTGGCCTATTATCATGCACTTGATCTGTTTGGCAATCCTCCTTTCGTTACCGAGGCTGACCTTCCGGGTACTTTCTATCCCGCTCAAACCAATGCTGCCGATCTGTTTGCCTATATTGAATCAGAATTAAAGGCCATCGAGAACAATCTTGGTGCCCCTCGTTTTGAATATGGCCGTGCCGATAAGGCTGCCGCCTGGACGCTGCTTGCCAAGTTGTACCTGAATGCCTCAGTATACATCGGGGAAGATAAAAGTACTGAGTGCCTGGAGTACTGTAACAAAGTTTTGGATGCAGGATACTCACTGGCACTGCCCAATGTGCCAAACGGGATTCCCTCAGGGTACTTACGTAATTTCTCGGCCGATAACAATACAAGTCCTGAAATTATTTTTGCAATCAATTGCGATGGCCAATATACCCAGAGTTATGGCGGCATGACTTACCTTATTCATGCAGCCGTTGGTGGCAGCATGAATCCCGCCGATTTCGGTATTGGTAGTGGCTGGGGTGGTATCCGTACCACCAAGGCATTGGTTTATAAATTCGATCCTGAAGCCGTTAAATCTCCAAATCCCATGCTTCGGTTTGGAAAACAGGGCATCCTGAAGAACACCAATTACGACGTAATCGAAGTTCCTGGTGCACATCAGGGCTGGGATCCCGCTACGGCTCCTCAACTGGCTTCTGTTGGCGGTGATGGCATCTATGAAGGTTATGTGTGGTTTCCTGACGCCCTTAACGCATTCAAGTTCACTCAGGGTGGTAATTGGGACACCAACTGGGGTGATTCAGGTGGTGATGGAACACTGGAACCTGGTGGTGATAACATCGTCGCCACTGAAGCGGGGTATTACAAACTCGTTGTTGATCTGAATACCCTCACTTATACCATGACCCTCACCGATTGGGGCGTCATCGGCAGTGCTACTGCAGGCGGTTGGGATTCGGATCAGAATATGACTTATGATGCTGCAACCGGATTGTGGTCTGCTACCTTAAGCCTCTCTGCAGGTGAACTGAAATTCCGTGCTAATGATGGTTGGGATCTTAACTATGGCGATGATGGGGCCAATGGCATTTTGGAAACCGGTGGTGCCAACATCGTTATTCCTCAGGGTGGTATATGCTTGATAACCATGAAACTCGGTACACCGGATTATACTTATACCATTGAAATGGCTGATAGCCGTGCATTGTTCTGGACTGATAAGCAGTCGCTTGAAATCAACGACATTGGGCAGTTTACCGAAGGTTGGGGCATCACCAAATTCAGGAACGTGAATGGCGATGGCTCTGAAGCCATCCATCCGCATGATGACTTTGTGTGTACTGACTACCCGATGTTCCGTCTGGCTGACGTCTACCTGATGTATGCTGAAGCTGTTCTCCGCGGTGGTTCAGGTGGTGACCGGGGTACTGCACTCGATCTGGTTAATCAGATTCGTGAACGTGCTTATGGGAATAGTAGCGGCAATATAAATGATGGCGAACTAAATCTTGATTTCATCCTGGATGAGCGTGCACGCGAACTTTACTGGGAAGGACACCGCCGTACCGACCTTATCCGCTTCGGACAGTTTACCAATGGTACCTACGTATGGCCATGGAAAGGAAAAGCCTTTGACGGAACTCAGGTTCCTGCCTACCGTAACCTCTACCCGATACCTTCTGCCGATATGAATGCCAATCCTAACCTGAAGCAGAACTTTGGTTACTAATCTTTAATTTGATACTACTATGAAAAAAATATCAATATTTTCAATTATCCTGTTCGGTGTCCTTGCACTTTCATCGTGTAATAAGGATGAGGAGAAGGTGGTGATCAACCCGAATGCCGGTGTGCTCACAGCACCAACTAGTGGTACTTCATGGGTACTGACCGAAAATGATACTGTTGCAAAGCAGTTTACCTGGACCGCCAGCGAATTTGGCTTTCAGGCATCCGTGACCTATGATGTGCAGATTGCAAAAGCAGGAACCAGCTTTGCAGACTCAAGATCACTTGGTGGTGGTAACATGGTTTATAGCAGCGAGATGTCGGTAAATTCGTTGAATAACATTGTTCAGGGATTTTTGTCAGACCCCAAAGTTGCCGAGGCTGTTGATTGCGAAATCAGGGTCAAAGCGACCGTGGCCGATAGTTATGATCCTATCTATTCTGCTGTTACTTCGGTGACGATTACACCATATATTAAAGAGGTTAGTCCTATTTATCTCTTGGGCGATGCTACAACAGTCGGTTGGAATAATACCGCTGCACTTGAAATGCCCCATCTTGCCGATGGTAAGTATGCCATTGTTGCCAGCCTGAGCGGTGTAGCCGGTACCTATATCAAGTTTATCGCCAACCTTGGTGCATGGGCCCCTCAATGGGGTACCGATGCCAGCGGTACTGCCGAGGCAGGAAACCTGGTTTACAGACCAACGGAATCAGTGGCTGATCCGGCTTCTATTCCTACTGCTGAAGTTGCAGGTGATTATCGTATTGTTGCTGATATTGTTAATCTTACCTATGAGGTCACACCTGTTACATCTGAATTGTATATGCTGGGAGATGGCACCACGGCCGGCTGGGATAACACCGCACCGCTACAGATGGAGAAGATATCTCCGGGTATTTTCAGGCTTAAGACTACATTGGGAGGTGATGGACTATTCCTGAAGTTTATTACAACGATAGGTGCCTGGGCTCCGCAATATGGTACCGATGCTTCCGGGACTTCTATGGAAGGAAACCTGGTGTTCCGTCCCGATGAAACAGCATCCGATCCTTCTGCAATTCCTTGTCCTTCAGCAGCAGGTGAATACACTGTTATTGTCAACCTTGCTAAAATGACTTATTCGATTCAATAATAGTTGACAATTCTTATAGAAAGCCACTCCGGATCATCCGGAGTGGCTTTTTTAATCAGTTTTGGCCAATCCTTAATCTTCAAAATGAATGAAATGAAGAAATACCTTTACGCTTTTATATTTTTAACTGCAGGTGCCTGTACCGTTTCTCAAAAGGCGGAACCCGACACTACCATTCCCCCTGCATGGGCTAAAAATATGGTCTGGTATCAGATTTTTCCGGAGCGCTTCGCCAATGGTGATACCACCAATGATCCCACCATCGCATCCATCACTACACCTTCGGCTTCCTTCCCCGTTCCAGATGATTGGGCTCTTACACCCTGGACCAGCGATTGGTTTACCATGGAAACATGGGCTGCCGAAACCGGTAAAGAGTTAAAAGAAACTACCCAACACCGCCGTTATGGTGGCGACCTGAAAGGTGTAATGAACAAACTTAATTACTTGTCGGATCTTGGGATTACAGCCATCTACTTTAATCCGCTCAACGATGCCCCTTCGCTTCATAAATACGATGCCCGAAATTACCATCACATCGACATTAACTTCGGTCCTGACCCTGAGGGTGACATGAAGCTAATGGCCACAGAAAACCCCGGTGATCCCGCTACCTGGAAATGGACTTCAGCCGACCGTCTCTTCCTCGATCTTGTCGACTCCCTGCATCGGCGCGGCATTCGCGTAATCATGGATTATTCGTGGAATCATACCGGCGTCCTCTTCTGGGCATGGCAGGATCTGGTGAAGAACCAGGAGAAATCGCCTTATCGTGACTGGTACGAAATTGTAAGGTTTGACGATCCCGGTACGCCTGAAAACGAATTTGAGTACAAAGGCTGGCTTAACATCATGAGTCTTCCGGAGCTTAAGAAGGTCGATGTGCCTGTTGCCCGTGTTTCGGGTCATCCTTACGAGGGAAACATCGCTGAAGGGCCTAAAAAGCACATTCTGGAGGTAACCCGGAGGTGGCTGGCACCCGATGGTGACACAGCCAAAGGTATTGACGGGTTCAGGCTCGATGTGGCCGATCAGATTCCCATGGGATTCTGGCGTGAATACCGCACCTACGTGAAGGCGATTAAACCTGAAGCCTATCTGACTGGTGAAATCTGGTGGGAGAAATGGCCCGATGAAATGATGAATCCTGTTCCCTATTGCAGCGGTGACGTGTTTGATGCCGTGATGTTTTATCAGATCTACCGGCCGGCACGCAGTTTATTCGCGCAACCTGATGAACCTATCGACGCGGCAGCTTTTGTTGACAGCCTGAACTTCCAGTGGAACAGGTTGGCTGAGCCTTTCCGTTACAGCCAGATGAACGTCAATGCAACCCACGATAGCCCCCGCCTGCTGACCTGTTTCGCCAACAAAGGGAAATATAAGTTTCATAACTCCCCATACGATGACCCCCGGAACATCAGCGGCAAACCCGATGAGGAAGTGTATGCACGGGTGCGTCTGTATCTTGTACACCAATTTACAAATATTGGTGCCCCTTCCATCTGGGCAGGAGATGAAATGGGAATGTGGGGAGGCGATGATCCCGATCCACGTAAGCCACTCTGGTGGCCTGAATTTACATTTGACCCGGAGACCCGTACCAACATTCAAACCGGGCCGAAAGAATATGATCAGGTTGGTTTTAACAACAACCACTTTAAATTTGTAAAACAACTCATCAGGCTTCGGAAGGACAATCCCGTGTTGGTTGACGGGAAGATTGAATTTCTGGTAGCAGATGGGCCGGTATTGGTTTACCGGCGTTATACCGATAAAGCCCAAATGGTGATGGTCTTTAATGTCTCCACAACTCCACATGAGGTGGAAATACCAGAAGGGAAGTGGCAGAACCTGCTTGATGGAAAGACCATCAATGGCGGGAAAGTAAGTTTGGAAGGGCTGAGTGCTCTTGTATTAAAACCGGGAAACTAAACCAGCGTTTTCAAGAAGAGGCAAAGCGAATAGCATTCCCGTTACCCCATGGTAATTATTGGCAGATAACAGATAAGATGTTGTCTGCCAGTTTTTTTGTCATGTGGGTTGGATGGCTGTTCGGTCTGATGACCTATGCAACAGTATTCACGAATTAACGCGAAGTAGCGTGAAAAGTAATTCGTAAAATTCGTACAATTAGTGGATAAAAAAGAAGCATCCACGAATTAGCATATTATACACGCTCAGGCCACAGCGTGTAATACAGGATAAGATGTTATCCACGAATTACACGAATTAACATGAAGAAGAATTCGTTCAATTCGTTCAATTCGTGGATAAAAAAGTCAGCGAATTAACATGAAAGAATGCGAAGAAGAATTCGATCAATTCGTTCAATTCGTGGATAAAAAAGTCAACGAATTAACATGAATTAGCACGAAGAAGAATTTGTTAATTCGTTCAGATGGGGGATAAAAGAAGCGTCCACGAATTACACGAATTAACATGAATTAGCACGAAGAAGCACAAAGAAGAATTCGTTCAATTTGATCAATTAGTGGATAAGCACTCCAGCTATGATCCTTGTTAATCAATAACCTGGTGTTATTCCCTTAAACACCATTTTTTTGGTAATTCTGATGATCCCGGATAGTTATTTTGGGAGTCAAAGCCAAAGCTAACGCTAAAGCCATAGTGATGTTATACAGAGTTATACAGAGAGAAAATACCTAACTCAGTAGTTTTCCGTGAAACTATCGCACCACTGACATCTCGCGTCAGCCAGCCAAAGCCAAAGCTAACCTCAACCTGATAGAGTTGAGTCTACTGCTACTTCCTCATGAAATCTGCCATCCGGTTTCTGAAATTTGCTTTCTCTTCATCGGTCATCAGGTAATCGAGTCTTCCCATTGATTGCTGAAGGTTGAAATAACTTTTGATGAAGGTGTTGAATGAGGTGTTCACCGACATGCTGGTGGTGAGGTTTTGCTGCTGGGCATCCAGCACATCAAGGATGCTGTTTTGTCCAAGCAGGTACTGGTTGTTAATGATCTCGAAATTCTTTGCGGCTGCCGCTTCAGCAATCTTCATTTGTTTGTAATCGTAATATGACGACATGAGGGCCATCAGGTTTGAGAAGATCGAAGCTTCCAGTTTATCGGCAAGCGATTGTTGTTCGCTTTTTAATTGCGCCAGCACCAGTTGGGCTCTTCGGGCGTTTGCATTGTTTCTTAATCCCGTGAAAAGGGGGAAAGCTACTTTTACCCCCAATGACCATGAGTAATCGGAGATGGATGATTCTAATCCTCCGGGACCGGTGTAGTGTTTTTGGTACAGGATGTTGGAGTAGTTTCCAAAAGCGCTTGCGGTGGGCGTGTATCGCGAGATGCTGTTCGATCTGAAGGTCCTTTGCTGAGCTTCGATCATGTATTTAAACTGGCGGAGTGCAGGGGAGTGTTCGATCCCTTCCTGAACCAGAAAGCTTCCAAGTTTGCGTAGCCTGAGGGGATCATCCAGGATGCTCTGAAAGGCAGAGTCGGCAATCAGGAATCCTGATTCATCAAGGTCGAATTCCAGCAGATCGTATGATATGAGGCTCCTGACATGAATCAACTGCCTAAGCTGAGCCGAGATTTGTGCAATGGCAGTATAGGACGAGATGACGTCTCTTTTGGAGCTTGCTACCTCAATTTGCCACCTGAGCACTTCATCCTCTCCGGCTGAACCTGTCTCTTTTTTCATCTTTGAAACCTCAAGGTTCGATCGGGTGATCATCAGGTCGTTGATGAACAGGTAAAAGTTGGCGCGGTTTTCGAGGATGTTGAGGTAAGCCTGAGCCACCTGGTTACCGATGTCAAGTTGTTGGTTCAGCAAACCTTCTGTCTTTGCTGACTGGTTTGATCTGGCGATCTTAATACCCGACAAGGCTTGTTCTGAATAGATCGTTTGCGAAGCGGATACATTTGCAGTGACCAATTGGGGTGGCTGATAACTGGCCTGATCGTACAGGGCTCCGGTAGCATTTACATCAATGTAGGGGAGTAAGGCTGAACGTGCGATGTTGATATCCTCTGAGCCGGCCATGACATCAAACCGGGTAGCATTCAGATCGGGGTTGCTGTCGATTGCCAGTGTGATCAGTTGAGGCAGCGAAATGAATCGCAGGGAGGTGTCCTGATCCTTCAGATCGACGATCGTTGCCTCGGTTAATAGATCCCATGTAATAAGGTTAAGCCTGAGTTTCCCAAAGGTACCGAGGTTTAGGAAGACACCTCTCCCTGCAAGCAACTCAACGGGAAGGGCTGAGGCATTCTGCCCCAGCAATATTTGCTGAATGTTGAGTGCTATTCGTTTCGACAATCTGCCTATAATTGACGGGTAAACAGATGCAAGTGCCCCTTTTTTAACGAGTGTCTGGTCGTAGCTGAAACTGGGTATTTTCCTGACGTTCAGTGAATCGAACAGTCGGTCGAACTCTTCATCGGGTAAGCGGAAGAGGGCATCCACATAAACAGCATCGGCCTGGGGGGGGATTGATCTTAAGATGGCATCGGCTGAAGTGTCGGCCAGAATAAGATCGATGGTAACATCTGAAATGGTGTCAAAATTGTTGGCAGGAATGTGAGCCGGATTGATGAGATCATAATAATCGCTGCTGACAACCAGCGAAAGCCTCTTAAAAGGAACGATTTTCTTCAGCTCTGTCAATTCATTATCTACCGGAGGTTTGAGCTGAACATAAGAGAGGTTATTTATCCCGCTGGTGCCATGCTGCCAGGGGATCTTTTGCAGTTCATGGTTGATGACCATACCAGCTATCACTGGTTTTGCCAGTGATTTACGGGTGGCCATATCCTGGGATGCCAACACGCCCATCGACACGATAATATCTACTTCACGATCGGCCAGTAGTCTGGAATTAATGGCGCGAACCGATGCCGCGCTCCAGCTTCCGGTTGTACGTGAGATGTCGGTTATGACGACATCAACCTGGCCTGCCATGAGACTTTTTATTTCACGGACAACCTGTTGCTGGAAAGTCTCATTTACACTTGACGGGCCGTCATATACCACGGCTACGCTGACACTCCCTGTGTTTTGACGGAAGATCTTCTGCGCCTGAGTATCAGTGGTGCCCAGTGTGAATGTTGCCAGCAGGATCAACGATACTACCATGGTGCTGAGTCCCTGTTTCTTAGCTTTAATTCTACTTGCCTGTTTGTTTTTCCTTCTTTCGAGGACGTTGGCCAATTTCTCATAAATGATGGGCACGACGATCAGGGTAAGAAACATGGAGCTGGTGAGGCCGCCAATTAATACCCATGCCAGCCCGTTTTTCCATTCGGCACCTGCACCTGAAGCCGTGGCTATGGGTAACATTCCGAAAATCATGGCAAAAGTGGTCATGAAAATAGGTCGTATACGCATTTTACCGGCATCAATCAGCGCAGCACGGATGGATTCACCGGCAGCCCGTTGCTCGTTCGCCCTGTCGACGATCAGGATGGCATTTTTAGACACCAGACCGATCATCATAATCAATCCAAGAATGGAAAAAACGTTGATGGTGTTATCGGTAATAGCCAGCGCCAGGATGGCACCAATGAGCGCGACGGGGATCGAGAACAAAACGATAAAAGGGTAAATAAAGGAATCGTAGAGGATTACCATGATAAAATAAACGAAGATGATCCCCGCGAAAAGCGCTACAAAGAGACTCAGGAATGAATCGATCATCTCATCCTGATCGCCACCGAAGTTGATTCGTGTGCCCTGAGCTTTGGTGTCGCCAATCTTCGAGGCGAAGGTTTGAATGATTGATCCGCTGGGCGAGCCATCGGTAAAGGCGCTCACAGTAGTCATCGCGTTACGGTTTTTCCTTTCGAGTTTTGTTGGACCTGAAGACTGATAGATCGTAGCAAATTGTTGTAGCTCGATCATCTTACCCTTCGCATTGATAAACGAAAGATGGGCGATGTCGTCCGGATTTGTCCGGTCGAATTTGTCGAGGGAGACGCGAATGTTATACTGGTTTGAGCCTTCTCTGTATTTCGAATCGTCATTACCCGTCAGGGCGACCTGGAGTGTACTCCCCACATCGGTTACCGTGAGGCCTAAAGCAGCCATCTTTTGCCTGTCGATCTCGACCCTGGTTTCAGGGTTTCCTTTCGTGGCAGAGAACTGCAGGTAGGTAACACCGGGCGTCTGCTTGAGGTAATGAGCCACGATGTCAGCGGTCTTCATGATGCTGTCGGGGTTTACCCCTGTAATCTCCACACTGATGGGGGCACTGCTTGTTCCTCCGGTAAAACCAATCTGGTTGATGTAGGTCATTACACCGGGAATGTTGGAAGTCAGTGATTTTACCTTTTCTCCGATTTCGGCTGTCGATAACGATCGTTTTTCTTTCGGGCAGAGCGACACCACGATTTCCGTATTGTTATCGCCCTCCATGCCATCGCTCCCTTTGCCCACGTTGGTCAGAATGTTTGTTACCTCGGGCAGTGAAGCAATTATTTTTTCAACTCGTTGGGTCTGATGATTGTTGTTTTCGAGAGTTGTTCCGGGAGCATACTCCAGACTCACTGAGAACTGGCTCCTGTCGGTCTGTTTCATGAACTCGAATCCTGTAAGTCCCGCAGCAGGTATCAGTAGTGTGATTACCAGTGCTGCCACTACGACGTACATAACCTTGTACGGATTTTTCAGGCTCCATTCCAGAAGGATGGTGTATTTTCTGATGAGAGCATTGAAAAACTTCTCAAATCCCTGCCCGAAACGACTGAGCAGTGACCGTGAGTTGTATGACTCGAGCCGGGCAAAGCGGGAGGCAAGGATTGGTGTCACGGTGAAGGAGACCATCAGGCTCGTTAGGGTTGACACCAGAATGATGATGGAAAAGCCACGGACAATATCCCCGATCAGCCCTGTTGTGAGTGCCAGGGGAACAAATACCACGATGTCGACGAATGTGATTGAAACTGCCGCGAAGCCAATTTCTGTTCTCCCCTTGAGGGAGGCAATTCGTCGTTCTTCTCCTTTCTCAAGGTGGTGATAGATGTTTTCGATGACCACGATTGAGTCATCGACCAGAATTCCGATCACGAGTGAGAGGGCTAACAGGGTAAACAGGTTGAGGCTCATGCCGAAGATCCACATTACCACGAAGGCCGTGGTAAGTGAGCATGGAATGGAGACCATCACGATGAGGGAGGTTCTGAAGGAGTGGAGGAAAAGAAACATGACAAGCGCCACAAGCAGAATAGCAAGCCCCAGGTCATCCATCACGGCATTGGCTGCCTCCATGGTATAAATACTCTGGTCGTCGGCAATGTCGAAATGAAGGCTGATGTCATTGTAGTCAGCCTCAAGGCGCGCAAGTTCGAGGTGTACAAGATCGCAGACAGCCACCATGTTGGCGTCGTTCTGTTTCTGAATTTCCAGCCCTATCGAATTGATACCGTTGAACCGGCTGATCATGGTGGGGTCAATGGTTCCGTCTTCGATATCTGCCACGTCGCATAACCTGATTTGCCCTCCCTGGGCTGAGTAACCCACCACCAGATTGTTCATCTCTTCGAGGGAGGTGAATTTCCCGGCTACCCGCACCACGAACTGATGCTTGGGGTCGATCAGTTTTCCCGTCGGGAAATCCAGATTGGCTGTATATATGGAATTAGCGATCTGGCTGATAGCTAATCCATACGAACGTGCTTTTTGGGCATCTACATTCACCCTGATCTCCCTTTTTAATCCACCAGTGATGGTGATGTTGCCAACACCGGGTACCCTTGAGAGGCTTGATTTGATTTGGTCATCGACCAGTGTGTAGAATTTGGCAGCGGGCAGGCTTGAGGTCAGCGAAAGCCTTAAAACCGGCATCTGGCTGGCTGAATAGGTTAGTAAGGTTGGCGTTTTCGCGTCTTTCGGCAAGGTCGATATGATTTCATTTACCTTTCGCTGTACATCCTGTACCGCGAAGTTGATTTTGGCAGAACGCTGAAATTCGATGAAGATGATCGACAGACTTTCATACGATACCGATGTGATGTTTTTTACCTTTTCGATGCCCGATAAGGCGTCTTCGATGACACGGGTAACATTACTTTCCACTTCACCGGGTGAGGCACCGGGGTAAACAGTCTGGACCGTTACATAAGGTGAATCGATTTTTGGCAGTAATTCGTACCCAAGCTGGTAGTAACCAAACACTGCCAGTAGTCCGAGTGCCAGGAAGATAACGATAATAAAGGAGGGTCGCCTGATCGCTAATTCAGTAATTGACATGGCTGTTTTTGTATTATTTAACGACTACGACTTTGGTATTATCAGAGAGGTTGTTCTGGCCGCTGGTGACAACCAGCTCGCCTTCCTGAAGGCCATTCAGGATTTCAAGAAACTGACCCGATTCCCGGCCAATGGTCACGGAACGCAGGGTGGCTATATCGCCTGAAACAACGAAGACCATGGCATCGCGGACACTGCCTGAAATCGCTTCGCGAGGGATCACCAGGGTATTGCGCGACGAGACCGAAGTAAAGTTGACCCTGGCGAACATTCCTCCCTTGAGTGGATTGACTGATGAATTGGGAAGGTTGATATCGACAGGAAAGGTGTGGTCATCTGCAGCCTTTGAAACGACGTAGTTAACATGACCATAGAAGGTTTTGCCAGGATAAACGTCGGTGGTGATTTCTACCGAGTCGCCGGGATGAAGCATGAAGGCATCCTTTTCCGAGACGTTGACTGTTACGCCCAGTGTTGAGATGTCGACAATACTTGCCAGCGAAGCACCCGGTTGAACATACGATCCCTCGCTCACCCTTTTGGCGTTGATGGTGCCGCTGATTGTAGCTTTCACTTTCGTATCGTCAAGTGCCTTCTGTGAACGGGTCATGTCATTCTCGGCCGACTGCATATCCAGTCGCGAAAGGTCAAGCTGGGCAGCCGAAATTGAGTTCTGCTCATAAAGTGTTTTATTGCGTTCGAAATCGCGTTTGGCCTTGAAATAGTTTATTTCGGCTCGTGCCATATCCGACTTACATACCAGATCGTCGATCTCAAACATAACAGCTCCTTTTTCGACCTGGTTGCCAACCTTGAAGTGTACGGCTTTGACAACACCCTGTGCTTCTGAGATAATCTCTACTTCTTTGTCAGGATTGATTACCCCAA
The DNA here is from genome assembly GCA_001768515.1 of Bacteroidetes bacterium GWE2_42_24. Lineage (GTDB taxonomy): Bacteria > Bacteroidota > Bacteroidia > Bacteroidales > TTA-H9 > GWE2-42-24. The sequence goes on from MEOA01000003.1 coordinate 285,293, forward strand.
CCATGCTGATCAGGTTGGATAGCTCCTGCTTCTGAACTTTGTAAACATTTACCGGCACATCGCTGAGTACATCCTGTCGTTTGGCCTCTTCTTTGCGTTTGCCGATTATGAAAATGAAAACAATGATTAGGACAGCAACTATGGTTGCAAGTACAGGAAAGAGTAGTTTTTTCATGCTATTTGTTGATAATTGGTTTATTGATTTTCATGGTGTTGGTAATGCAATTCACGACAGACTGTTCAAAGTCTTTGCATCTCTCGATAATATTATCTCCGGTTTATATGAATTGCACATAACAACAGGTTTTGTTTTTTGGCTCAGGGCTTACAATTCCCGGAGAACGCCGGACTGTTAAACAAAAGTAAGAAAATATACCGGGAAAAAGCTTCCTGTCTATGACTGCTCAATTCTAAAAAAATAAAGATAGTCTGATGACTGCTATTGAACGATCAATCTGTAAAGGGTGGCTTCTCTGATTCAGAAAGGGAAACATTGACTGGCTAAAGGGAGATATTGACTTTAACTTTAACATTGACTTGCTGATACGAGATATTGGTGGATCGATCGTTACTTAGAGAACCACAGAGCTAAAAATTAAACAAAAAGAGCCGCAACCCCGAAGGGGTGACATTATTATAGAATAAATAATATTGATACAACCACAACCCCGAAGGGGTGGCATTATCGTAGAACCTTGACATTGGCATTGATTGATTGACGGGGGATGTTGGTGGAGCGATAGCTACACAGAGAACCATAGAGGAGCTTAGAGAACCACAGAGCTAAAAATTAAACAAAAAGAGCCGCAACCCCGAAGGGGTGAAATTATTATTGAATAAATAATATTGATACAACCACAACCCTGAAGGGGTGGCATTATCGTAGAACCTTGACATTGGCATTGATTGATTGACGGGGGATGTTGGTGGAGCGATAGCTACACAGAGAACCGCTGAGGAGCATAGAGTACCACAGAGCTAAATATTAAACAAAAAGAGCCACAACCCCGAAGGGGTGACATTATCGTAGAACCTTGACATTAGCATTGATTGATTGACGGGGGATGTTGGTGGAGCGATAGCTACACAGAGAACCACAGAGGAGCTTAGAGAACCACAGAGCTAAAAATTAAACAAAAAGAGCCGCAACCCCGAAGGGGTGAAATTATTATAGAATAAATAATATTGATACAACCACAACCCCGAAGGGGTGGCATTATCGTAGAGCCTTGACATTGGCATTGATTGATTGACGGGGGATGTTGGTGGAGCGATAGCTACACAGAGAACCGCAGAGGAGCATAGAGTACCACAGAGCTAAATATTAAACAAAAAGAGCCACAACCCCGAAGGGGTGACATTATCGTAGAACCTTGACATTAGCATTGGCCCCCCGGATAGCTATCCGGGCTTTCGGGGGGCTTTGGCTTCCGATAGCTATCCGGGGGGCTTAATTGACGCGGGATATTGGTGGTGTGATAGTACACGGAGAACCACGGAGTCGGGTGTTTCTTCTCTGTGTAACTCTGTGTGACATCACTTTGGCTCACGATAGCTATAGGTAGAAATTAACTTTAACTTCGACTTTTCTGAGAGCATTGGATCGAGATTTTGCAGGCTGTATATATTGCTGAACCTGAAATTATTCTGATTTTCTAGAGACATACTGACGCGTGTAAATTAGCGTTTAGTACCTTCATGCTGTTGCCATACGAACCAATGTGATGGTATGAAATGATTTTCAGTGTTGTGGTGTTTTAGAATGCCATGTCCGCTGTCAAATCGTTAACGAAGTCGCCGGTGACCGGCAGGGGGTTCTGCACTGATCAATCATCAGATAAATATAGCTCTAAAATGGCTCATACTAAAACTGTGCCAGAAATTTTACATAATTATTCTTTCTACATATAAAATATACTCCATAGTTACTACAGCCATAGGCAATACATAAGAAAAACCTATCTTTGACCTAATTTTGGTATGAATTTGGTACGACTCTGGTGTAAAATCGAGTTGTAAATAACATGTAATCAACTGTCTAAAAAATAGACTTTTGTGACTATGTTCACATAAATTGTTTTCAAAAAAGTAGATTTTTTTTTAAATATGGGGCGAATCAACGCTGAAAACACGTCCGTAAATTGGAAAATGGTTCAAAATTTGGAGAGAATAAATGAGCAAATCTGCTGCTGAAGTCCTGAGAGGAAGATGGCCTGGGTCAGGTTGGCTAGCAGTTAATTTTACATAAGCTTTGCTTTTTATGGCACACACTGTCAGGACGTTGATTTGAAATAAATAGCTGAATTAGCTCGATGTTTCAGCAAGATTTCCTGCTTTTGGCTTCAACAGAGTGCCGGTAGTTCACATGCCGTCAGCGTGGCTTAACAGGTGTCCGAACCCGGAGAAGGAGGAGAGGCCCGGAAAGTAGTGAATACCTTATTCAGCAAAAAGTCCTGCACGCGTTTTTACTCATACTTACCTTATGGCTTAGATGTTAATACAATTATGGTCTTGCTGACATGGCAGAGCTGAGAGGGGGGAGGAGTGAGCTATTGGAATGGATGGGGGTAAGATGATCTGAAAGAGATGCGAAAGCGCAAATGTCCCGTGAACCATTAAAGTCATACAACGAGCCGGTTAGTGTATTCTTTTAACTGTAGTGATTTTTTCTGTGTAATAAGAATCGGTTGAATAAATTGAGTATTTTTGACAGGGCTGTTTACCTTAAGGTTATTGAATATAAGTTATCAGATAAACGGCAGTAAAGTGGTGAATGAATTAGAGAAAATCATATACTATTGGTTGAAAATGAACCTTTTGATGTTTTCTCCCGGCAAATCGTTAACGATGCTGAGAGAATTCTGCCAATTATGGCTCATGGAGGATTGGTTGTTCGGGAGGTAGAGGTCAACTTTCAGAACGATGAAAAAAGCCAGACCAAAGCATTCAGATATTTATTAATCCCTATGACACGCTATAGTTATTTATTTACGGAAAACCGCCCTAAATGTGATGATATCTGCCCAATATGGGCGTATATCAACAACTTTGTGGATATATATACAAGTTACCTGCAAGGCTAATAAAAGAAACAGTCGTGCTATATTGAAAATTGATATGACATCATTTTTAACTATTTTTAAAAATAAATTAGCCGGAAATAAAGGGATTTATCAAAAAAAATCTTCATGCGCTAAAAACTCTAACGAGTTTTTTATATATAGAGTCATATGACATCAATTGAAAAAATATTGCATAAAAATGGACCAATGATGTCTGGTGAGCTTGCTCAGAAATTGGAGCTAATGGATTCCATTCCAAATAATACTGCAAGCCAAAAGGTTACTCGTAGCAAAGAAATTGAAAAAATCAAAGGATATTATACAAGTAATCAATCCTTTTGTTATTTGCAGGAACATGAAAATAGTGGTGTTTTGTACGATAAGTTTATTAAGTCATTGTATGATAATGGCAGGAAATACTGGTATTGTATAAATGCACTTAAAATACATGGTGGAATATTAAATCATCGCTTTCTTGAGTGTTATACGAACTACCCTGTAATACCCTTAAAAAAACATTTGCCGTTCAATAAGGTAATGCAGAAATTCGTTGAACAAGGGATTTTAGTTTATAACAACTCTGATTATTTGTTAGCTCCAAAATTTTCTTTAAACCGTAATTCTTCACTAGCACATAAAACTATTGAGCAAATAAAAGAAAATACCCTATCTTCTTTTAATATGCTAGTGAAAAATACTGGATTAATATCATTTAAGACAGGAGAACTTTTTGCAGAGTATGGAAAGTTTCGGTGGGCTTTTAAAGGAGTTTCAAATGTAACTGGACTAGTGCAAAATGGGAATCCTGGCTTTGTATTAGCTGACATAATTATAGGGACTCAAATTTATGAAGATGATGTTCGATTCTTTGTAGAAAAATTAAAACATATTCAAAGCTTTAAAAATGCACCAAGATTAATTCCATTTTTAATAGTAGATGATTTAGATAAAGAAGCTTTAACATTTCTGAAAAAACATGGGATAGTTGTTGGCTTTATCGGCGAGCTATTTGGACAAAAATATGCAGAAACGCTAAAAGAATTAATCACAATATTAAAAAATGCTGGGGCTAGTTTAAAAAAGACACCGGATAAATATCTTGACCTAATTGAGCAGCTAAAAAAATACAACGAAGGATTAGTAAACAATATTCGGGGCGCATTATTTGAGTATATGGTTGGTCACATTCATTTGACAACAGGTCAGAGTGTTGATTTAGGCAGAGAGATTATTGAGAATAATGCAAGACATGAAATGGATATTCTTGCTATATATAGTGATAAAGTAGTAATTGCAGAGTGTAAAGCAAAAAAATCAATGGTTGATATTGATGTAATTAACAATTGGATTGATATTAAAATCCCAGCTTTTAAAACTTGGATTGACAAACAAGAAACCTATAAGAAAAAAGGATTAGAGTTTGAATTTTGGTCAACGAGTGGTTTTACTGCTGATGCCTTTGATAGATTAAAAAGATACTCAGAAAGTGCTAAGAAATATAAAGTGACTTATTTTCAAGCTGGAGAAATGAGAGAAAAAGCCAGATTAATGGATAATAAGAAGCTTAAAGAAGCACTTGATAATTATTTCTTAAAGATTGATGTATGAACAAAGCCCAGCAGGTAACACGCGGTATAAAACATTGGGGTTTAGGTGGTTGTTCAGGCTTTCTACAACGCATTAAGTTCGGTGTAACTGGACAGGAATGTAGCCCGCAATCCCCAACGATTTCATACCGCCATCCGTTATGCTTAATTAAAATAGAATCAAAGTTATTTCAAAATTTGAAATGAGAAATTATGAAAGACATTAATAATTATAAAGATTTTAGAGACAAGTGGAAACATGAAGATTTATTGATAAATCATCGAATATCTTGGTTGTTTATTACTCAAACAATTCTTATAACTGGATATATTAATATTCTAATGAATGATTCAGATTTAATATTGGAGAAAGCGATTCTAAATTGCATGGTTGCTATAGGCATCATTTTTACCATTGTTATTGGAATAAGTATATTTGCAGCCATAATTGCTATGAAGGATCTTAAAAGGAATTTCAAAGGAAATCAATTAATTGAAACAAGTATACGTGCTACAAGATGGGGATTTTTTGCATCTAGGTTGATACCGATCCTGTTTTTATTTTTATGGTTTGGTTTAATGATTTTCAATTTATTTTTCAGATGATCAATAGGTTCTTTTCTAATAACAGTGGGTAATTCATCTGCAAAATGGGTTAATTTTGGAGTAATCCAGCTTCGCGGTGAGGAGATAAACGATGGATATGGCAGTATAGTCAAGTTTATATCCCCTGGCTTTTGCTTTAGCGGCTTGAAACAGGGAGTTGAACCCCTCCAGGATGCCATTGCTTATCTTTGAGTCAAACCACGCTCCAATTCCTTTGATGTGTCTCTTAATCGTTCTTGCGGCCTCAATCATCGGTATTATACGGCTATGTGAAGCAACAAAGTACCATTTGTTAAGCAGTGCCTTGAATATCTCTGAAGACCCTGCATAGAAAATCTGTTGAAAAGACTCCTTAAGATCATAGCTACGAAGCGTTTTAAGATTGACTTTACTGATTCTGATTTCGAATAATTTCTGACGCTGTTTTTCCGTGAGGTTCTTTTGGTTTTTCAGAAGCACAAATCGACTTGATTTCAGAATGGGGTTACTTTTGGCCTCTTCCCTTCTCACTTTATCAACTGCTTCGGTAATGACTTTGACAATATGGAACTTATCAAAAGTAATTTCAGCCTGTGGTAAGTTATCTTCTACTCCTTTTACGAAGGACGCCGACATATCACAAGCCACCTGCCTGATTTGCTCTGCGTTCCCCTGATGTTTCTTCAAATCATCAACAAAGGCTTTGATTGTTGACTGATCTTTCCCTTTGGTAGCATAGAGAGTCCGCCTTTGTCCAAGATCAACGAATGTGGTTATATAGTTGTGGTTTTTTCTAACAGAGGTTTCATCAACGCCGATTTTATCCACCTCGCTGTAATCAGCATCTACCCTGGCTGTTCTGGTATATATGTCAATCATATTCCATAACTTATTGTCATATGTTGAGGTAAGCTTTGCTGTCTGGTGTACTGTCATGCACTTAAGAAGCTCCATCAGAAATGCTTCAAACATTAGTGTAAAACCACTTGACAACCCCTCCCATGGCGTCTGAACTACCCTGATACCTCCATCGGGTAACTTTACTCTGGGAACTCTGGCTGATATATGGCATTCAAACTCAAAGAAATTCAAATGACGCCAGTTCTTCTGTACGGTATCATAGGCCTTGTAACGTCCTCGGGTATTGGTCTCTTCATCTATATATTCAAACTCGCTCCCCCGGTCGAAGTCCACACTAACATCAAGCCGCTTTAGTGCACCGTCCAAATTAACACTTACTATATGCCATGGCTTTAAAATATGTAAGGCCATTGTGAATAGGTCAATCCCGCTTGTCATATACTTTGTTTTTGCCGCAAAGGTATAACTACCCACTCAAATTAGAAAAGA
>MEOA01000004.1 GCA_001768515.1 Bacteroidetes bacterium GWE2_42_24
CTTTCCCTTTTTATAGCCACCTCGCGGTGCCTATCGCCAGAATTGGACGGGGTTTCGCTTCAAGCTTACATTAATTCTCAATATCTTCAATGAACTCTTTTATCTATTTGCTTCCTTCAATCCGGAAAATCCGTTTCAGGGGTGCAAAGATACGAAGTTTTTTCAAACTACTAAACTTTGTCAGAAAAAAAACCGGCGCCATTTTCATTTTGCCGTTCGATTCTTTTAAAACTCTTAACTGTGATAAGAACGTTTGTTTGTTTGAGGCTGCAAAGATACGGGGTAAATTTTGGTTAAACCAAATCTTTGTCCAACTTTTTTTGATTATTTCTTAAAACTCTGGTAACCTGCGTGGAATTTTGGCGTTTTTTCAACTGCCAGAATGGCCCAACCCAATACCCTTTTATCCCCACATGAGTCAAACATTAGTTAAATAATTTAATAACAATTATTTAATTAAAAGGGTGGTTTATTTACACAAACCACCCTTTGTTCAGATAGCATCATTCCAGCTCTGAATCCTTTCAATTATCAGAAATAACACTTAATTAGAATATAACTGAATGAATTACAATATATCATGCCTATTTGGGAGGAATTGTAGCTAAAACTTCTAAAAGCAAATCATAGAACCTGACAACCGTACCAATATGAATTTTCTCGTCAGGGCTATGAACACCACGCAGTGTAGGACCAAAAGAAACCATATCCATGGTAGGATATTTCTCAAGAAACAGACCACACTCGAGTCCGGCATGAATGGATCTTACAATAGGTTTTATTCCGAATAATCGCTCGTATGTGTCAGCAGTATGTTTCGCGATGACGGAATCCGGATTGGGTTGCCATCCGGGGTAACCATCAGAATGCTTAACATCACAACCTGCCATCAAAAACACACTTTCAACCATATTGGCTATATCAAATCGAGAAGAATTGCGGTCACTACGCTGGCTACTCGTTATCAGAATCATATTGTCATCTATAAACTTAACTGAAGCCAGATTTGTACTTGTCTCTACCATTCCCGGCATCGAATAGCTCATACTAAAGACGCCATGAGGACAAGCATAAAGGGCATTCAATAACCGGGTCTGAGCTTTGCGGTTGATGACAAACTCAGGCGTGCCTACCTTTTCAACCGACAACATCACTCCTTCATCTGTCAAGCTGAGTTCATTCCTAATATCTGCGGCATATTTCTCGAACCGGTCAAGAAATGCCTGCTCAAAATCCTGAGGTAAAACGACTACAGCATTCGCCTCACGGGGAATAGCATTCCTCAGGTTTCCACCATCAAACCATGCCAGCCGAAGGTCGAGATCCTGACTGTTAGTCCAGAGAAACCGGTTTAGTATTTTATTCGAATTCCCATGGCCTTTATGGATATCGTCGCCTGAATGCCCCCCTTTTAGTCCTTTAATACTGATCCGGTAAGTGTGTGAACGTTTGGGTACAGGTTTCCTCTCATAAGCCAGGGTTGCCACTGTATCTATACCCCCGGCGCAACCGATAAATAATTCACCCTCATCCTCAGAATCGAGATTAAGCAGCGTTTCCCCCTTAAGAAAACCAGGCTCGAGAGCATTGGCTCCAGTCAATCCGGTCTCCTCGTCTACAGTGAACAAACACTCTATAGGACCATGCTTTAGATTGGTTGCAGCAAGAATAGCCATCTGAGCAGCAATTCCAATACCATCATCAGCTCCCAGCGTCGTTCCATTGGCTTTAACCCACTCTCCATCTACTATAGGCTGAATTGGGTCGGTGTTAAAATCGAAAGTGAGATCACTGTTCTTTTCACAGACCATATCCATATGACTCTGCAGGATGACTACCGGCCTGTCATCATAGCCCGGCGTCGCTGGTTTACAAATGACAACATTCCCAATCGTGTCACTCCGGGTATCAAGATTAAAATTCTTTCCAAAAGCCATCAAAAAATCACGAATCTTCTCTTCTCTTTTTGATGGACGCGGAACCCGGGTTATTTGCTCGAAATATGTCCATACATCCTTGGGCTCCAAATCACTAAGTATACTCATAAACAAATTTTTATAGGGTTAAAATTGATACAATAGTCTCTCATCTTAAATCGGAACGCTGCAAAGGTATAAATGTATAAGACAACTGACTATACCTGAATAAAAATATTACTTCGCCTAAAAATCTATCTCAAAATACTTCAACAACAAGCATTTTCAGCCTCTATTCGGCTGTTGGGACACTGTAACAAACTAATTCATTTACAAAAACGGTATTCATTTATGCGTCAATGATGTAAAGTTTTGTATTTTCGCAGCCGTAAGGTCAACGCTATTCTGAGATGTAACCATTAACCGCAAGCGGATTGAACTTTCAGACTAGTTGGAAGTTACTATTTTCGACGAATCTTTATTCCTTTTTTATTCATTTTTTCATTCATTTACAAGAAGGCTCCAACTAAGTTGATATACAATAACATATTCAATCTATGAATAAATTATCTTTGATCATCGGGATGATGTTGCTATCGTCCCTTAACCTGTTGTCACAGGATTTACAAGACCGTATCAAGCCTGAATTTTCGGCGAAGGCTATATACTCAGACGTTTCTATTCCGCTGAGAGATATGGTACCATTAACCCCAACGATGAACGGACGCCCATGGAAAGATGGCGTGGTAAAGAACATCTTCAGAGCACCAGAACCTGAATTAAAGAATATTCCCGATGCCGTTGTCCAGAAAAAAATGGGCTCTATCAAAGCCCTCAACTCAGTTGGCCCCAACTTCAACGGTCTGGGTAACTCAAGTAATGTAATGCCTCCTGACACTGATGGTGATGTGGGGCCAAACCATTACTTCCAGATGATCAATATGTCGTTTCAAATCTGGGATAAATCAGGCAATTCTCTCTATGGTCCCGCCCTTAATAAAACCATCTGGCAGGGATTTCCCGGACCATGGGCAAACAGTAACGATGGAGACCCTATAGTTCTTTACGATGAATATGCAGATCGTTGGCTCGCCAGCCAGTTTGCGCTCCCCAACTACCCCAATGGCCCTTTCTACATCATGATTGCCATTAGCCAGACTTCAGACCCTACAGGATCATGGTATCGGTATGGTTATCAGTTTACGGATATGCCTGACTATCCCAAATTCGGTGTTTGGAATGATGCTTATACGATGACTGCCAACCGCTTTACCTCCGGCTCAACTAACTATACCGGAACAGCTGCCGTTGCTTTTGACCGCGTAAAAATGCTTGCTGGTGACCCAAATGCCGAGATGATTTATTTTCCAATGTCATCCAGTCAGGAACCTTATAGTATGCAGCCAGCCGATGCCGATGGAACTGCGCCTCCCGCTGGATCCCCTGCCTACTTTGGTTACATCAAGAGTCCTTCCAAATTTGTGGTTTACCATATGACTCTCGACTGGAATAACACAGCAAACTCAGTTTTTGAACTCGATACAAACATTCCAGTTACATCCTGGAGCACTTCTATTTCAGGTATTCCACAGCCCGGAACAAGCAAAAAACTTGATGCTATTACCGACCGTCTGATGTTCAGACTTCAATATCGCAACTTCGGCTCTTACCAGACAATGGTTACCAACCATACTGTCAGTGTTAGTGGTGTAGCAGGTGTCAGATGGTATGAATTCCGCAAAACAGGAAGTGGCCCCTGGGCTTTGTATCAGCAAGGAACATATTCTCCCGATAATGTAAACCGTTGGATGGGCAGTGTCGCCATGGATGCCAACGGTAACATCGCGCTGGGTTATTCCGTTTCCAATTCTACCGTTTATCCCGGGGTACGTTTCACCGGAAGAATGAATGGCGACCCGCTGGGTGAAATGACCATCGCAGAAGAAGATATAATCGTCGGAACAGGAAGTCAGACTGGTGGTTTTATGGGCAATGGCCGTTGGGGAGACTACAGCGCCATGACAATCGATCCTTCAGCTCCCAATACATTCTGGTATACCACTGAGTATATGCAAAATACCAGCAGCCAGAACTGGAAAACCCGTATTGCTAAGTTTAACTTTGATCAGGTGTTCGGATTAACAATTACTGCTTCAAACGATTCAGTCTGTGCTGGCGACAGTGCACAATTAATCGTAGCTGGTGTTGGTGGTTCCGGCACATATTCCTACAACTGGTCTTCCACGCCTTCAGGCTTCTCTTCTACCGATGACACGCTTTGGGTCAAACCAGAAGCCAACACATACTATGTTTGCGAGATTAACGATGGCTCAAATACAGCCATTGACAGTGTACTGATTACTGTGGTTTCACCAGCTACCGCTGTAGCCGGAGCTGATCAGGTAACTTGCAGTAACCTTGCAGTTACACTGAATGGTATTGCAACAAATGCTGAATCGACCCTCTGGACCAGTGCCGGCAATGGCACCTTCAGCAATCCGTTGGCCTCCTCTTCAACCTATACTCCTGGCTCTGCCGACATCATCAATGGATCAGTAATTCTCACCTTTACAGCTTCAGGTTACCTCGATTGTAATGATGCTACCGACCAACTTACACTTACTGTCCATTCACAACCTGTTGTGAATGCCGGAGCCGACAGTCTCGTTTGTACCAACTGGCTGCCTTTCATTTGTACACCCACGGTTTCAGACGGAAACAATATCATCTGGACATCCCTGGGCGACGGTATTTTTGCCGATCCTACCATTCTGGCCGCCGTTTACACACCAGGTACCGAAGACCTTGCCACAGGCGAAGTTGAACTTGTTGTATCTGTCGACGCCATTGCACCATGTACCGGCACGGATGTTGACACTGTTAAACTCACTTTTAGTCCCTGCACAGGCATCCAGAATCACCTTACCGGTGCTACCCTGTCTATCATGCCTAACCCGACTTCAGGCCTGTTCAACCTTGTTGCTACCGGATTAAACCCGACGAAATCGACCATTACCATCAGTACTACAACCGGAAATATTGCATGGAGTGAAACCATCGACCACGATCAGTCCATCATTAAAAAGCTTGATCTGCGTCAACTGACCAAAGGGATATACTTCCTGAGACTTACCAATGAAAAAGGCAGTATCAGCAAGAAAATCATCCTTAACTAGACGATTTTAAATAATCCAGACGGGGTGCTGCAGCTAAGCAGCGCCCCGTTTTTTCATCTATAAACTTCTCTCTATGAACCAGGAAATTGAAATCAGTACACTGAAAGAGCGACTCGATGAGGTGCTAATCTTTCACTATCTATCCGAAAAAGCGTACTGGGCGAAAGGCAGGTCGCTTCAAACTATCCTTAAAACAATTGCCAATTCATTTACTTTCGGGGTCTATAAACAAAGTAAGCAAATCGGCTTCGCCAGAGTCATTACTGATTATACAACCTTCTACTATCTTTGTGACGTGTTTATTATACCATCAGAAGCTGGTAATGGCTATGGTAAAAAGCTTACCGAATACGTTGTAAATCACCCATTACTTGCCGGATGCCGGGGATCGCTCATGACCGGTGATGCGCATGGGCTGTATGAGCAATTTGGGTTTAGAATCGACCCGGATATTGGCTCAAAATACATGGTCCGCCAACCTGATGCCATCAACACCCCATCAGAATTGAATGACTAATTCGAACCCAACAGACCAGAAATAGTATAATGCCATGCGCTATCAATGCACCGTTTTGAAGAATGAACTTCTGGCCCCGGGTGTCCATCTGATTTCTTTTGAAAAATGCTTTCCTTTCAAGGCAGGACAAATGGTAACCATTGCCCTGTCAGTTAACGGACCAAAACGGCTCTATAGCATAGCCTCGGGGGAACCGGAGGCCGTAATGTCTGTCATCTTCGATATCAAACCAGAAGGGGCATTAACCCCGCCTTTCGCCCTGATAAAACCCGGCGACACCATTTTCTGTAGTCAACCTCAGGGTTCCTTCCTTGGATCAGAGGAACCGGCATTCTGGATTGCATCCGGAACAGGTATAGCCCCTTTCAGGTCGATGTTTCGTACCGGATTATCAAGCAACAAAACACTGATACACGGTGGCCGGTTCCTGTATTCGTTTTACTTTCAGGATGAACTTATTGCAATGAAACATAACTATATCCGGTGTTGCACACAAGAATCCGGTGCCGGAATATTCGAGGGAAGGCTCACCCGATACCTTCGTGAAACACCCCTGCCCGTCTTGGGCTTCAAGTATTATCTTTGTGGAAGTGCGGAAATGGTAGTCGATACCCGCGACTTGCTCATTAGCCGAAGTATCCCTTTTGAAAATATCATCTCTGAAATATATTTCTAACCCATGGAAAGCCTCTTTGGAAAAACCCTTGCCCAACTTACACAGATAGCAATTAACAATGGCCTGCCCAAATTTACCGGCCGGCAAATGGCGGAATGGCTCTACAAAAAACAGATTGCCAACATCAGCGACATGACCAACATTGCCAAACAGGGACGCGAACGATTAGAAGTGAAATATACCGTTGGCCTTACACCACCTATAAAAGTACAGACGTCAACTGATGGCACAAAAAAATACCTCTATACTCATGGTTCAAGAGGGTTTATAGAGGCAGCCTACATTCCCGACGATGACCGTGCCACACTATGTGTTTCTTCCCAGGTAGGATGTAAAATGGGCTGTCTGTTTTGTATGACGGGAAAACAGGGCTTTCAGACCCACCTCACTGCAGGTGAAATTCTAAACCAAATCCGAAGCCTTCCCGAACGCGATCAATTAACCAATGTAGTTTACATGGGCATGGGCGAACCGCTCGATAATCCTGACGAAGTGCTGCAAAGCCTTGAGGTGCTCACTGCCGGATGGGGATATGCCTGGAGCCCAAAACGCATTACCGTCTCCACCATCGGCATCATTCCAGCCATGAAAAGATTTCTCAGCGAAAGCGATTGTCATCTGGCCATAAGCCTCCATACACCTTTTGAGGATGAGCGCCGTAAACTGATGCCCATCGAAAATGTGTACCACCTCCACGACGTAATTGATGCTGTAAAGGAATGGGATTGGACTCACCAAAGAAGAATATCGTTCGAATATATTGTGTTTGGGGGCCTCAACGACACCCCGCGTCATGTCAATGAATTGGTTCGCATCCTTAATGGAATCAAATGCCGCATCAACCTCATCCGATTCCACCCGATTCCCGACACGCCTCTGCATGGAACAGATGAAGCAACACTTCAGTACTTCAAAACCAGACTCAATGAAAAAGGTGTCCTATGCACAATCAGGGCATCCCGCGGTCAAGACATCTATGCCGCCTGTGGATTGTTATCCACGAAAGAATTAATGTCGCATGAACAGAAAGACTATTAAGCCTGCCCATTTGAGTCAACTGACTTAACATAGCCATAGTAACGGAAAGACTCTTAGTCCTTCGGGAGGATTATTCTCTTTATTCGGATAAGTGCCAGCTAAAAAGTGAATTATACCGCCCATAAGCGGCATTTTTCACCTATATTTATAGTTCTTAAACAAATTGTACATGAGTACCACCATCAATCGCTGGCCCATCAGGTTTTATTCCGATCCAAAACGGGTGATAGCCAGGTTTTTCTATCCTGGTTCTGAAATCCGAATACAGTCGATCATCCAAAAAGTTACAGAAATGCCTGAAGAGGCTGCCCGTTTAACACTTAATCAATCGTTACGTGACTTCTCTTCACGGCACCGGAACATTTCAAAAATCTATCAGCGTCATTTTGATCGCATTAGTGCAATCATGGACGGAAGGGCTGGTGATCTCTCCATCCTGACTGATTCCAAAAAACTCTTGATTGGGGCCTATTTTACCTCGGAGTACTCGATCGAATCGGCTGCATTCTTCAACCCTTCGATGGTTGAAGATCCCGACCAAACTGGTTTGATGGAAGGTCAAAAACGGGTGATCATCAGTTTCAGGGCTACCGGTGAAGGGCACATATCATCCATTGTATTCAGGGGGGGCATCCTCGATGCCGATAATACCCTACACCTCATCCCCACCGGGCGATTAGTTGATCAGGCAGAAGCTGTGAGAAACTACATATACTCCAAGGAGGCTTTCTGCTCTAAACTCTCTGAAATGCATGCCGATGATGAGATGGTTAAACAGGTGATGTCAAAACTAAAACCCGAATTCGACTACAAAGAACTCTACAGCGCGATCGATGAAGTAGATCATGAATTTCATCCAAACGAAGCACAACTAAAAATCCTGCAGACAATCAGTTGGCTGGGCGATTCACACTACGAAATTTCTTTCTCTCTCGATACCGGGATCTCCGACAGGGTGATCTTCCCGATTGCAGCCGCCGAAAGCAATGGCATCGAAGATGCCCGCTTCGTAAAATTTACCGACGATGACGGACTTGTACGCTATTATGCCACCTACACCGCCTACAATGGGCTAACCATCATGACTAAGCTCATTGAAACAAAAGATTTTTACAATTTTAAGGTGATGCCAATTCATGGCGAGAATGCGCAGAATAAAGGTATGGCATTGTTTCCCCGGAAAATTCATGGCAAATACGCTATGCTGTCGCGCATTGACGGTGTAAACAACTATATTATGTTCTCCGACAATATAAACCGGTGGCATGAAACAAACCTGTTACAGGAACCTAATTTCCCCTGGGAGTTTATTCAGGTGGGTAATTGCGGTTCACCTATCGAAACTGAATATGGATGGCTTGTCATCACACATGGCGTGGGGACTATGCGTAAATACGCCATCAGCGCTATACTTCTCGACCTTGACGACCCGACTCAGGTAATCGGACAACTTACCGAGCCGCTGATCACTCCAAATGAAGAGGAACGTGAGGGTTACGTGCCTAATGTCGTCTATTCCTGCGGATCGATCATCAACAACAATGAACTGGTGCTGCCATATGCCATGTCTGATACCGCTTCTACCTACGCTACCATCTCTATGAAGGAATTACTTACCAACCTGATGCCTTCTGACCTTAAGCGTGGCCGTCCCGGAACAAAACTGTCGAAAGGCCGGGTTCTGGTGGTGGATGATGAGGTAATCAACCAAAAGGCGATTGCTTCAATCCTTAAAAGTGATGGATACGATGTGGAAATTGCCCCGGATGGAATTATTGCCCTCATGCAAATAGGGAAGGAAAAATTTGATGTAATCCTCTCCGACATTGCCATGCCTAACTTCGATGGCTACCAAATGCTGGAATTCATCAAGGAAAACAACATCGACATACCTGTAATTTTCTTGTCGGGTCATACCAGCCCCGAAGACGAAACAAAAGGCTTACAGCTTGGCGCCATCGATTATATCAAAAAACCAATCGATAGGAATCTCTTACTCGCCCGCCTTGATAAATTATTCGCCAATCACATTAAAAAATAAGATAAGGCTCAACCGTCAACCGCGCCATCAACCAGGCCATAGTGCTCTCGGCGCCCTGATTCCGGTTGATGTTCTTCTCTTCAATCCCGTCGTTGCACCCTTTGGTTTCAAAATCATATACACTGATTCCAAGATCATTCTCTCCAAGGAACCATCTGAACGACTGTAACATTTGTGAAATAAATGTCCTGTCACCTGTGGCTTTAAACGCACATTCGTACATCAACACCATAGCAAGTGCATCGATAGGTTGCTGGGCATACAACTCATAAGAAGAACTGAACCGCTGCCACCTTTTGTTTCCCACTAATGATAACCAGGAATTGATAAAACACTTTTCTTCAAGAAATTTTCGTGTAATACCGGCAACATACAGATACTCATCTTTGCACGTCAGTTCGTGGGCCATATAAAGGGCCGCCGGAATCAGCCCGTTGTCATACGTAAGTGAATCTTCAAACCAATGCCAGTCTTCCAGATGATGTTGATAATAACGTACACATAAATTATCGGCAAGTTGAATAATCAGACTGATAAAACGCTCCTGATCAGGAAAGCGCTTTACATAATGGAAAAGCCCCAGGATGCAGTTGGCATACCCACGTGCATATTTTAATCGCCCAATGTGTGGCATCAACCTATTAAACATCTCATTCGCCGTCAGCATGAGCGAATCACCGGGCGCATACCTGATCAGATAACCCAACGCCCATGTAGCCCTCCCAAAGGCGTCATCCGGGAAATCGTCATCAAGCGGCACCCTGTCAAAGGTTAGATAGTTTTTAAAAGAACCATCCGGTTGCTGCATCAATTGTATGTATGTCAGATATCTGGTGATCAACCCTGTAACATCTGATTTCAGTCCCAACTGGCAGGCTTTTAGTGCCACAAGCAGCGCTCTTGCATTATCATCCAGACAAAACCCATGCCGAAGACTGGGTACTGCTCCTAATGAATGTTGAAGAATTCCTTCCGGAAAGGTCATTCGATGCATATGTCTGAAATCAATCGGGGGATAATCTATAGCCGGTTCTTCGTGCTTTTCATTCGTTTCTCTGCCGACCTGCTGTAATATAGTCAGGTAAGCATCGCCTGTTCTGGACCACGAAATCGACTGTCCATAGGCATAGGCTGCCTCCTGCATCTTCTTCATCACATCGGGCTGATCGATAAGGAGGATAATGTGCCGGGCAAGTTCGCTATCATCCTGAAATTCAAAAAGCAACCCACGTCCATCCTGTAAAAGTTCCTCGGCGTGCCAGTAGGGGGTTGAAATCACGGCACAACCACCACCAATGGCATAACTCAGGGTGCCACTTGTAATCTGGGTTTTGCTGAGATATGGAGTAACATATAGATCGGCTGCCTTCAACAGCGACATCAATTCCAACTCATCAACGTAACGATCGATGAACATCACATAACGCCCGAGCCCCAGCTTCCCGATAATCTGTTGCAGATATTCCCTGTATTCTTCACCGGAGTACCTCACCACGTTGGGATGAGTCTTCCCAAGTACAACATAGAGAATTTCAGGATGCCTTTCCACCACTTTTGGTAAAGCCCTGATGACGGTCTCGAGTCCCTTGCTTCTGCCGATAAGGCCAAAAGTCAGGATAACCGTGCGCCCTTTCCATTCAGGAGGTGCAGGCATCAGCCGGTGACGTGAGCTTTCAAAATCAGGAACCCCGTGCGGAATCCTGACTATCTTTTCTGCCGGGACTCCATAAATATCAGTAAGGAATCCGATGGCTAACCCATTCATGATAACAATGCGTGTAGCCAGTCCGGCGACCTTCTTTAGCACCTCCTTCTGATGAAAACCCGGCTGCTGAAACACGGTATGAAAGGTCACCACAACAGGAATACTGACCCGCCTCAACAGATGGAGCAGCAAAACCCCACTCTCGCCACCAAAAATTCCATATTCATGCTGTAGTAAAAGGACATCGGCTCCTGAACGGTTAATATAACCAGCCATTTCAATATAGGCTCCAGGGTCACTATCACTGATCGTATGACTAACAATCGGGGGATAACTGTAGGAATTACCATTATCATTCATCGCAATTACCTCTACTTCAACAGCACTACCATTCATCTCTGCCGCCGAGATGATTGAATGCACAAGGTTGACGGTAAAAGTTGCGATACCACACTGGCGTGGCAGATAATTTCCCAGACAGATTACTTTCATAACCGGCAGAATTAGATTGGCCTGTGATTATAGCCTCCTTTTGTGAAGGGACAAGATACAAAAAAAACCAACTATTTGCAAATCTTCTCTTAAGGATTCCTGATTCCCCTTCTTCATTCTCCATTCCCCATAAATATGTCGCTTTATGAAAAACCCGTTGATATCTTTCCATGATAAAATTATTATTGTGCCAGAACAGGTGAATTCTCCCGTCCATTGAAAAAATGAGCTATTTTTATCTAAGTTGGGGAGCCATCAGAAAAAGGCAAAGCCTACCAATGGCGATCGGAAGCCAATGTAAAAAAAGATTTGTAGAGGAATTTCAAATGTTAAAGCCAAAGCTGATAGGATAGCCTCATTCTAGAAAGATCACTTAACAACAGTTTACACCAAACATAGCCATAACTTACTGTAAACCCGCTAAAAAGATATGTAAGAAAAGGCTTTCCTCCCTCATTGGCCTAACTTTGACCTAACTTTGGTCTCTCTTTTACTTGACTATCAGTTCACTATAAATGTACTGCATGGTTACTTAACTTCCATTGAACGAATATTGAACGAAAATTAATAAAAATTACAATTTCCACGATTTCATTGAACGAAGTCCGAACGGAAGTATAAGCAGGAACGATTAAAGAAAAAAAGCAAAAAACGACACTACAACAAGTAATATCCTGATTAATTGTTGTTTATTGTTTCAGATTCGTGAAGAGAGCCATTTTAGAAAAAATTGTCCCATGATTAAAATTCAGAAATCATTGAACAGCTTGAACAGTTTTTTGACTTTGGCATGGGAATTGTAAAAGGCCGCGACCTGAATTTCGAACCCGGAGATTGGTATTTACCATTTGATTTTGGATTTAATGCTAAACTTAAAAACTGCCAGTTACTGACATGTTTTCAACGCACGATGGAACCAAATACTTCAGTAATTCTTATAATAAAGCGGCGCAGAAAGCAACCTGCGGCATCATGACCTATGCAATTTCTAATAAGAAATGGTACTAAAAGGCTGGTTCCCTATAATGCCTCCAGAAATTTCCATCGGCAAATCCTCAACCAAAACAGACCTTAAATTCTGTTACTCCGTTGATGGTTTCAAGCGAAAACTGAAAATTGTGGCGCGTAAGGATTTCACGAATCAGCATCAGACCTATTCCCTGCCCTGTGGGTTTGGTGCTGTAAAAAGGAGTAAAAAGTTTTTGCTGTATCTCAGGTGTAATTATTTGCCCTGTATTACAAATAGTCAGCCGTACCGGGTCGGCGAAGGTTCTGATGGTCACAAGGCCCTCGTCATCCGAGGCCTCAATAGCATTTTTCAGCGCGTTGATAAAAGCCTGCTCGAGCATAGCGGTGTCAGCATTGACCCAAGGCAACGGGTTGGTAAATTGAGTCTCTATTCTAACCTGCCGGGGCGTGCTCCAGGTAGTCCCCATTAAAGCTGTCTTTTTCATCAGATCATTCAGGTTGCACGGGCTGAGGGCAGGTTGGGGAAGCTTCACCAGCCCGGCAAAATTGGCCATAAAGCGATTCATGTTTTCATTGCGGTTGATGGCCACCTCAAGGGCATCACGGTATGAAGGGGCATCAGCATGATGATCGCCGAGAAACTCGTTGACCGAACCCATGATTGAATTGATGGCACCCACCGTGTTGTTTACTTCGTGCGACATCATCCGGATGATTCGTGTATACGACTCCTTTTCAGCACGGTTAATCTCATCAGTCATCTCTTCTATCATGATGAAAGGATGCGGGAAACCACGGTCGGTAAACATCATTTTCAGGAGGCTGAACTGCCTGATGCCATCGGTTCGGACTGTCTCAATCTTACCTGGGATAAGATTTGCCATAGCGTGTGCCAATGGGCCGTCCATTTCGGAAGGCACGAGGCCTGCGACATTCTGGTCATTCAATCCAAGGAACCGGCAGGCGGCAGGGTTGGCTTCGGTAATCCGATGGTCGAAGTCAAGGATAATGATACCCATAGGTGTTGCCTTAATCAGCAAATCGAGGAAATGGTGCTGGCTTCTGATTTGTGCACGCTCGCTACGCAGTTGATCCATCATCTGGTTGTAGAAAAGTACCAGCCGATCGGTAAGACTGTCGCCCGTCAACTGTAACCTTGCCGAGAAATCATGCTCATTGAGGCGACTGATACTCTCCGCTATCTGACGCACGGGCCGGGTAATCCGGCGATAGGCAAACGACATGAATACCAGTGAACCCAATACTACCGCTTCGGTGATAAAGAAAATTACCGGATTGTAATCGAATAACACGTAAACTCCCGCCAGGACAATAAGGTGCAAGAGAAGTACCCAGATGAAAAGACTAATTCTTGGATTCATGTGGTATGTTGTATTTCTCTAACCTACGATATAAGGCTCCGCGGCTGATGCCAAGTGTGCGGGCTACACGGGCCAGATTGTTGGGGTAAGTCCCGATGACTTTCAAAATCATCCGCCTTTCAGCTTCATCGAGCGATTGAAGGGTGGCCGGGGTACCTGCATCAGGATTGCCGGCAACTTCTGCATTGGCTTCAAAATGGGCAGGCACGAGTGTAGAATCACCTGTCAGAATAGCTGTGCGCTCAACCAGATTCCTTAATTCACGTACATTGCCGTAAAGATTCTGCCGGCTAAGCCATTCAATGGCCTCACGACTGATAACTGTTGGTTTGACGGCGCCACTCTGAACAAGAGAATCAATAAAACCTGTCGCGAGCATACCAATATCAGTTCGTCGTTCACGCAACGGGGGGAGAAGAATGCCAATGAGGTTGATACGGTAGTACAGATCCTCACGAAACTGTCCTCTTTCAATCATTTCTTTCAGGTTCCGGTTTGTGGCACAAATCACACGCACATCAACAGTACGTGAACGGCTGTCCCCTAATGGTTCAAAGGTTTGATCCTGAAGAACCCTGAGCAGTTTCACCTGAGAGGAAGGATCGAGGTCACCAATTTCATCGAGGAAGATGGTTCCCTTATCAGCCAGTTCAAATCGTCCTTTGCGGTCGGTAATGGCATCGGTAAATGCACCCTTGCGATGGCCAAACATCTCACTCTCGAACAGTGATTGCGACATACCACCCAGATTAACCTTCACAAAGGGGTACATTGCCCTGCGGGAGTTGACATGGATGGCATGAGCAATCAACTCCTTACCTGTCCCGCTTTCTCCGGTAATAAGCACCGAAGCGTTGGTAGGAGCAACACGGGCTACCATTTTGAGTACATTAAGTATGGCAGGAGATGAACCTATGATCATACCAAATTGATTTGATTTATCGAGATCCTCCCTGTCACGGGCAGGCTCTGTAATATCGGTGCGGGGTATGAGTTGGAGGGTTGTAGTAATGACATCAATTAACTGACGATTGTTCCATGGTTTGGTAATGAAATTAACCGCACCACCCCGCATCCCCTCAACCGCAAGTTGTATTGAGCCCCAGGCTGTGATCAGAATGACGGGGACATCGGGATGAAAAATCTTAAGCCGGGACAATAGTTCAAGTCCCTCGCGCCCTGTAATACCCAACGAAAAATTCATATCAAGCAGGATCAGGTCCGGACGTGTATGACGCACCCAGGTAAGTGCCTCATTGGGTCCGGGCAGGGCAGCAACTTCATATCCCGCCCTGGTTAACAACAGCGTAAGGGAAGTGCGAATAGCAACATCATCATCAATAATCAGAATCATGCGGCAGATTGGTTTGTCAGATACAAATGTAACAAACTGTTTTAAGTTTCAGGTTGTTGGTTAATAGTCCCCCGTAAGTCAGTAGTCAACACATAGCAGTACTGCGAAAAGACCATGTAAGTGCATATACCATACTGCCAAAATTCAGCAAGAAAAAGGCTATTGGGTTTCCTTTGTCATTCACCAGGGCAGAATACCCGGTTGCCGTCTGACGGCATATCCTGAATTGCAGTTCAGCCGCCATAGGCCGGCAACACCCTTCACTCCGAGTGAAGTGCAATGGCAGGACTGATGCGGGAGGCCAATCGTCCGGGATACCAGGCTGCAAGTACCAGTAAGCAGGGCAGCACAACAAGACTAACGGCCAGAGAGAAGAAGAAAATGTTGGTTTCGAAAGGGTACACCCGCAAAAGGTACACCTGCAGTATCAGAATGAGAGCCGGGACAATGCCAAAAAAACCGAGTACCAGCGATTCGTTAATCAACTGCTTGTTGATTGCCAGGCGTGAAGCTCCCACTGCCATTCTCAGGCCCGTTTCCTTTCGGCGCAGGTTGATGTTGTACCACAAGACCCCAATAAATCCAAGCAAGATATTTAAAATGACAATGGCGCTAATCAGCGTTCTGGTGTAAAACCCGGTATGCATAGAAGCATTGGCAGTGGCTCGCATATCGGACAAAGTGTTAACCCAGAACAAAAACCACAGATCACGATCAGCCACTTTAAAAACTTCCGGTTCGATGTGCGAGAAAAATTCAGCCATCATCCCTTTTTTTACCTTGACAATTATTCGCGAGGCATTATTCTGTAAATCAGGGTTTCCAACTATGAATAGACCAGGTTCTGGTGAACTATAGTCCGATTGTTTATAGAGAGGTAACACACCTGTGACAAGATACTCTTTTCTGGAATGGTTGTCGCGGCCTGATGTAATGATCATTCCAATAGCTTCCTTTTTTCCGAAAAGGGTTTTAGAAGCATCAACTGTAATCACTACCGGCCTGGGCCAATTTTCTGCCTCCCCGGCTCTGGGCCAGCGTCCCTTGAGTAAAGGAATCTTTAGCAAAGGAGCGAAATCGGGATCAACATAACGTGTAAAGAACACCAGATCGACACCGTTAGCACTAAATGATGAAGATGAGTAGGAGGCATCAAACGGAACGCTATTGCCGGCATAAGAAACAGCTTCAATGTATGGAAGGCTTTTCAGGTGGGCCTTCAGCGCAGTATAAACCTTTGCAACCCGAAGACTGTTGGTATCATTGGTATAAAAGCCCACGGCAGCCACATTTTCATCATCTACGACGATGGGGATCATCAGCTTTGACAAATCGGCCGACAGAAAATAAACAGCAAAGAACAACACCAGAAAAACAATCATCAGTTCAATAATAATGAGTGCGTTACGTTTTTTCTGGTTCCACATAAGTTTTAAGGTATGCTTAATCATTTTGAACCTCCTTTCAGCACCTCTGCAGGGTTTAGTTTCGACATCCGTAGGGCTGGCAGAACGCCTGACAAGAGACCAAACACAAGACAGGTGATAAGTGCAAAACCAAAGACGTAATAATTAACCTGTATTCCCAGGACTACATTTCCCTGATCGGCTTCAACTCCCAACAACTGGTAACTAAAAACATGAATGACCACTATTGAAAGAATTAAACCGATGACACCACCCACCATTGTCAGAATAACATTTTCGGCGAGCAATTGCCCGAACAATCGCTTACGGGAAGCTCCGAAAGCTTTTCGAACCGCCATCTCAGAGGCCCGTTCTCTGATACGGGTAATGTTTAAGCTCATAAGATTGATAGAAGGAAGCAACATGAATAGCAGCAAGGCCCCAATCCATTTGACCAGATAGTCAGTTAATCCACCGAAACTGGTGTGGTCGGCATATCCACGGGCAAAAAGCTCCATGCTATTCTCCGGACCGGAAATAATTACCATTTTCCCTGATGATCGCAGTTCAGTATTAAGGCGTCTGATACTTTCAGCCATCGCCATCTTGATTGACTCACTGCTCTGACCCTTAACCGGAAGTATATCTAAACTAAACCCACCGTCCAGATCACCGGAGTCCTGAAAATCAAATGCCCCAGCCGAATATGGAATCCAGGCATCAGCATAAGTATGGCTGCAATTAGCAGGTACATCATCAACAACGCCAATCACGCGGTATTCCTTAGCCCGTATCGTAATAGTCTGTCCAAGGGCAACGTTGTTCCCAAAAAAATGATCACGCAGCATCCGACTGATTACAACCACAGGCTCGTGCTGAGTAAATTCCGATACATTAAATGGTCGTCCTTCCTGAAAAGTAAAACGATAAATACTCCAAAAAGAGGGTTCAGTATGGATCATCTTTTTCCGCTGAAGTTTTCCCGAGGCATACAATTCGAATACCTCAGAGGTTGAAGCACACATCAGCGGCCTAGGTTCTATTTTCTTCAGGTACTCGTCGATTAGCTTTATACCGACACCATTAAGTGTAATCCAATCGTCACCGTGAGTTGTCTTCACCCGTTCCACGAAGAGCATCTTATCAAGGTAGACCTCGGGAACCCTGGGGGCCGTATGATTGTCGAAAACCAATGCCGCCACCATGATAATCATGACAGTAGTGCTGATTCCAAACAAATTAAGTGCTGAGAAGAATTTCTTATGCAGCAGCGTTTTCAGGACAATTTTTAAATAATTGCGAAGCATAACTATTATTATTACCAATTGAATGTAAGATCAAAGCACCTGACGTCCGTCGAAGAAGCGCATGATACGACCAGTTTGCCTTGCCAGTTTTTCATCATGAGTCACCATGACAATAGTCGTCCCTTCACGATTAAGGTCGAACAAGATCTGCATGACCTCCTCGCCATTGTGGCTGTCAAGGTTTCCGGTAGGTTCGTCAGCCAGGATGATAGAGGGATTTCCGGCAACAGCTCTGGCAATAGCAACCCGCTGACTTTGACCTCCCGACAATTCTGTAGGAAAGTGTTTCATCCTGTGAGAAAGGCCGACCCT
The DNA here is from genome assembly GCA_001768515.1 of Bacteroidetes bacterium GWE2_42_24. GTDB lineage: Bacteria > Bacteroidota > Bacteroidia > Bacteroidales > TTA-H9 > GWE2-42-24. Next base: position 18,292 of record MEOA01000004.1, read on the forward strand.
CTCAAGCACTTTCATAGCACGGGTTCGTCGCTCCGTTGGGGTTATCCCCTTTGAATACAGCATTGGCAATTCAACATTATCAAGCACGTTAAGCTCGTTGATAAGATGGAAATTCTGGAACACGAAACCGATATGTCGGTTCCTGAAGGCGGCCTTCCTTTTGTCAGAAAGGCCATTACCATCTTCTCCTGCGATAATAACAGACCCTTCAGTGGGATCGTCAAGCAACCCTGTAATGTTGAGCAATGTACTTTTGCCACAGCCCGAGGGACCCATTACTGATACAAACTCGCCCTTACTGATTTCAAGATTGATCTGTTCAAGGGCTACGGTTTCGATAGTCGAGGTACGATATACCTTTTGAATATTATGTAGCTTAATCATAATTAATGGTTAATAATTATTTCATCGAGTTTTTCAAATTGTTTCATGTCATTGATTATGACCTCATCGCCTGGTTTCAAGCCGCTGATGACTTCCACCGACTCATAGTTGCAGTCGCCCAAGGTGACCAATATTTTCACAGCCTTATTCCCATGTACTATAAAAAGGGGGAACTCACCGGGTTCATGATAGTAGGGGCCATTTTTCAGTAAGAGGCAATTCTGCCTGAAGGACGTTACCAGATAAATCTCCACCTTCTGATTCAACCGGAGTGAAGTTACATCCCCCGAATCTGGCAACACCGTAAAACGGATACCCGCATTTTCAACAGATGGGATTACTTTCTCCACCTTTCCAAAAGCCTTATGATCGCCTGATTTCACGATGACCCTGATGCCGGGCCGGATGTTGATACTGTTTCCATCGCCGATTGATGATTCTATCTTAAACCGTGAAATATCGGAGATTCTGACCAGTTGTTGACCTTTACCAATATTTCCTCCGATGTGGGTTTCAAGCCAGGTAATCACGCCCCTGTTTTCGGCTGTAATGCATGCACGACTAATGGTATTCTCTTTTTCGGCAATGGAAGCATCGCTTAATTTAATTTCAAGTTCCATCTCCCTGATCTGAGATTGCTCCATTCTTAGCTTATGCTTGTTTTGTTCGTTGATCTGTTCGAGCTGAAGTTTCGCAATCTCATAAGCAGTTCGGGCCTTTTCTACAGCCTCGGCAGGGCTTCCGCCAATTTTGTGAATATTCATCTCGTTCTCATAATCGGCCTTCAGGCCAATCATCTCGAGTTCCTTGATCTTGCGGGTCGTGTTGTACTGCACCTCATTCTCTTCAGTCTCAATCCTGAAGCGTGCCAGTCGTGTCGATTTCAGCTCCCTTTCATCGTGAAGCCTTTGGAGTCCGGCCAACTCTACAGAAACATCGAGTTGAAGAAGTGTATCACCAATATTTACAGCATCACCTGTATTACGAAACATGCGTTCAAGCCTGGAATCAATAGGTGAGATAATATTTTCCTCATAAGCTGGTACAACAATGCCCGAAGCACTTACAGTCGTTTCAAGATCTCCGGCTGTCACTTTTGCACAACTAAGATCAGTATAACTGAAAGAAGTTGAGAAGAGGCGCGGGACAAAGACCAGCATCAGAATACCAGCCAAAACCACTGCACCTGCCGTTAGAAGGCGTCGTAGCTTCTGCTTTTGAACAAACTGTTTTTGTAAGGGACGATCCATGGTATCAGGTTTTGACACCAAGAAGCAAACGCCATTCCTAAATAACAACACAATTAATAAACAGCCACTTATACTTATAAATGGTCAGGTGATGCGTCCATGAATGGACACATCGCCCGGTTTTATCAATCAAATGTCGTGGAAGGGCTTTCTCAAATCACCCATTGATAATATTTACAGTTGTGAATAATGCTGTACCAGTTTTTTGGTGATTAATGCCACTGCAGGGCATGTCCGTACATTCAGTAAAGTAATATCGAGCAATTGCACAAACCTCCGGCGGTCAGTATGAGGATAAGTGGCACAGGCCTGAGGACGATCGCTGTATACAGCGCAATAATTATCATCACCCAGAAAAGGACAAGGCATTGAGCGAAATACATAATCACCTTCTTCGTCAATTCTGAAGTGATTATCTGTAAGTTGGGATGGCCTCTGGCGTAACGCTATTGACAAACGGGCAATGTCGCGGTCGGTAATACGCGGACCAAGTGACCGGCAACAATTACCACAGAGCAGACAATCGATCTGTCGGAAAGCCTGGTCATGCAAATCAGCCATGATCATATCCAGATCGGCGGGTTTGCGTTTTTTAAGTTGCATGAAAAGTTTTCTGATCTCCGGCAGACGCCGGATACCATCTTCGAGCAATTGATGAAGATCGGGATTCATTATTATTCAATCATTTTTACAATTTCTGACTCACCAGTCCCTCCTGTTCCATAAAACTGTAAGTCAATCGAAAAAAGTCAGTTATTCCCCATTCAGAATCAGTAACAGACTAAAAGGAGTCAGGCGCAGGCATTAATGAGAAGCAATCTTACCCCAGATAATCATTGAATAAGGAATCGGTAGAGCTATTTAAGTCCCCGTTGTTTTTTAATATCATCATAAGCTGCCTGAACTTTCTGGAATTTCTCCTTGGCAGCATGTTGGATATCGTCCCCAAGATGGGCTACTTTATCGGGATGATGCGTTATGGCCATTTGCCGGTAAGCTTTCCTTACTTCTTCATCAGTAGCTTCAGGATTGATTCCAAGTATTTTATAAGCGCTGATCTGATCTTTCACAAACATGGCCTTAATGCTATTGAAGTCAGCGAAACTGATCCCCATCCAACGGCTGATATTTTGGATAACTAAGATTTCAGCGTCATCATATAGACCATCGGCACCTGCAATTCCGAAGAGGTAATGAAGCAGTTGCAAACGGGAACTGTATTCCATAAATCCCCTGATTTGCTCAGCAACACCCTGAAGGTTCAATTCCTGTTTCAACACATCGCGCAGAAGCAACACGTAACGTTCAGCGGCTTCAGATCCGAACTGCCTATATAGAAATGACTTCACATAATCGAGCTCAGATTTAAGAACATGGCCGTCGGCTTTCATCACGGCAGCGGAGAGCACAACAAGACTTACGCCAAAATCTCCCGGGCGCGTGGCATGGCTTTCAGGCCCAGCCTGTATTTGATTTTGATAAGCATACTCTCCACTTTGCATTCCATCGACCATGCTGCCAAAGATAAATCCGAGTATCCCCCCGATGGGGCCGCCAAACACTGCACCAAGCCCTGCACCTATCCATTTACCGTATTGCGATTTTTTCCTGCGTTTATCCATAATTTTCCTTATTAGCAACGAGCCAATGGCAGTCACCATCAACCCTAAGATGACAAAATTGATTAACCCGATCATTCTTTATAATGAATGAACGCGCAAAGGTAAAAGGAATGGGTGGGTTTAAAAAAAAAGTTAGAAGAATATGTTCCACAAAACGCATCAGTTAACCATGCAATTAAAAGGATCATTCGATTGTCTGCATGTGGTAACACACCCTGAAGAAATTTTGCCAATCAATAAAAATCATCTGTTAATCTGATAATTAATGTGATATATTTAATCCTAATGGTGGTAAATACAACTATAAAAAAGACAATCCGATAACTTCAATTAAACAATGTTCTGGTAATCCTCTCTAAAAGCGATACCTAATGTAATAAGTTCATCCAATACAGGATTATACAACTCAGCACAAACAGGTCGATGTACTCCTGTCAGTGTGATTTTCCCTTCGAGTATCAGCCTCACGGCAATTGCCGCCGGTAATGCCACTGTACGCGCAATACTTGTATCACCATCAGGAATTCCAAAATCTAACAACCGGCTTGTAATGATTTTGCGTTGTCCATCAGGATAAACAGCATCAAAGAGATGCTGCATTACAACCATATCGCGCTCATGTGGCAGCAACTCCATTCGTTCAAGCATAAGATCAGAAACCACCTCAAACGGGCTGTCAATACCGCGTCCAACGGGTATCGAATCAAAAAGGCCAAGCCATCCAAACGCTTTAATAACTGAAGAATCTTCTGGTATACGAAGCTTTTCGGCCAGCATTCTATTATATTGTTCTTTTTCGGGGATTCCAGCCACCTGAGCCGTCATTTCAGCAAATGATAATCCCGAAAAGTCAACTTGAAGATCAGAAAAAAGGTTGAGCCTCTTCATGGTATCAATTAATTCACACCATCCGGGATACCGGAAAGTTCCCCTCATCAAGGATTGTACATCCTTCAGTCCGTATACGTCAATATAAGATATGGAATCACGGTTGGGATAAACTTCCAGCCCGCCTACACCCGGAAAATCAACTTTCAGAGGATTCTTAAACAAGTCCTCCGCTGTGATGATCACCTCACGACCATTACTGAGAAATCGGGCATCGCTGTTGCCGGCAAGTAGCACTCCTTTAGGACTCCACGAAAACTTATAGCCAAAAGGATTATTGGCAGCTTCTGGTGCTGGAAGGGCACCACAAAACGAATTAAACACTGTGATGGTTCCACCTTCAGATTCTACCTGATGGATGATCCGCATTGCCGACATGTGATCAATACCCGGATCCAGTCCCATTTCATTCAGTAACAAGACACCTGCCCGCCGGGCCTCTGCATCAAGGTCTTCCATCTCAGATTTTACATAAGATGTGGTCACAAGGCTTCTCCGGACCTGCAGACACGCTTTGGCTACCAAAGGGTGAAAAGCAAATGGCAGCAGACTCACAACCAGATCATGACTTCCGACCAGACTGTTCAGCATAACCTCATCGGTTACGTCAAATCGGAAAGGATTCCCCAACGGATGGCCATCCAGCATCATCAGGGCGTGTTGATAATCGGCATCAGCCAGTGTAACGGAAATGGAATGATTCAGTAGGTATTTTACAAGTGGGGCGGCAACACGGCCTGCACCCAGTACAAGTACTTTATGCATAATGAAGTGTTGGAATTTGTGTGCTTAGGCTTAGATATATTTTTCGAGGTATTTATAGGCTGGCGTAAACTCTCCTCTCAACAATATCAGCGCTTTTTTGATTGCACGGGGCAGATCAATATCATCGTATGACTCACTGTAATCGGCCGTGGCAATCTGTCTGACATATGGGAGTAATGCATCTCCAAAGGCTTCACTCGCCTCACGGGGGAGTTCACTTGGCAGAATATCAACAGCCATGAGTTGTAGCCCCTGACCAGTATAACCATATTGAATCGTGTGATCGTCAGGGTTGTAGCTATAGATTGGATTTTCAACAGTAGCTGCTTCAAGATTAGCTTCAACCGATCCATTAGGATCACAGGTGATGTCGCCGATTACTTTTAGCTTGGGCTGTTCTGCTGACGCATAGACAGCCTTAAGGTATTCCCTTGTGATGAGCCTCGGAAAGCGTTCATCCCAGTACATTCCATTAACCAATACTGATAAGTGTGGAATGTATTTTTCAAAAGCATTACAGTACTTATCAGGATGGGCATAATAATGAGCCAGATCAAAGGCCTTCACCTGATCAGAAAGAACAGCCAGATGCTGCTGCTGAAAGACAACTTTATACAGAACATTGGCAGGATGAGAGTGATGCGACTGAAGTTCAAGCAATTTTTCAGGAGAAATCTCAAGCGTAGGCAAGTAATGAAGTAACTCCTGTGCACCTTTTGACACATTCCCATTTCCAGTAAACCCGATGACGAAAGGGATAAGCGATGGAGGAAGTCCATTCGCAGCGATTTCCGCCCCTACCTGAGAAACAATATTGCGCGCATCGTCAAGTGAATTGTATGTATGAGCCTGTTTAATCTTCAGAAAAGGTGTTTCGTAACCATAATGTTTCAACCTCAACCCGAGAGTCCAGAGCGTATTGATGGTTCCAGCCAATCCGGCAAAATGACCAAAGAAGATAATCCGCCGATTTTGCTCATCTACAATTTTCTCGTAATCTATAAGGTTGCATCCTAGATCCATCATTCGCCGAACCATTGGCATATTTCGGACTTGTCCTTTTATCACATGGGAAAAGAAAACATAAGTCTTTCCAGATTCAAAGTAATGTACGGGCATCTCCTTCACACCAAATATCACCTGACTTCGTTCAAGCGTATCGACCACTTTGGCCCCGGCGTCAATGTACTCCTGATCGGAAAAAAAACGACGGGTTGATTTCTCTACCTGAACATCAAGATTATACTGATCTACAAGACGGGTAATATGCCGGGGCGTAAGAGCCACACGACGTTCCATTGCATATCGGTCTTCATGGCGAATACCTATTGAAATACTCATAGAACTGAAAGAGGTAAAATTAAATGAAAGACACCCATAGAATGGTTTTTCATAGTAAACAACCAATTCCCGTTTTTGATTGATTTTTACATAAAATGGCAAATAGCCAATCCTGCGCCCATACTACAACGCGACAACACGCCGGGTAGCTTTGAATATCGTCTTTCAATGGCAACAATGCCCAAAGGGTGAAAAGCTACCGTTATTTATTATCAATATTCATGCTCAATAGGCGCCGTGCTGCTGCATCAACCCCAATCAGCTATATATTGGTTGTGCCAACAAAGTACTGCAAACCAATTCATACCATGACACACAATTACCGAATCATCAGAATAACAAATCATTAACAAGACAAAAAAAGCCAATCAAAAGAATTTTCTTAATATTGCATTATTATTAATATATAAAAATCAAGGAAATGCTGAAGAAAATCATTATGATCAGCTGTGTTGCTGTATTTGCGATAAGCTGTAACCAAAACGCACCGAAAGAAGAATCTCAGACTGTATTGACTATTGCACAATTAATAGAACAAGCTCCAGATCTGGTAGGAAAAGAAATTACCGTCACCGGCACAGTTGACCATGTATGCAAGCATGGAGGCAAACGAATGTTTTTGGTAGGAAACAACGATCAGGAACGTATGAAAGTAAATCTTGGCGAAGGTCAGCTTTCTTTCAACCCTGAGATGGAAGGAAATGATTTAGTAGTGAAAGGCGTTGTTGATGAATTGAAAATTGACAAGGCTTATCTCGATCAATGGGAATCAGAAGTTATGGCAGACACTCAGGGAGAAGCAGCATCAAAGGTACACATGGGTGAAGCAGGTCATGAGAATAATGAAGGAAATAAAAACGAAGATCTGGAGAAAATTGCCGAGTACAGAAAGCAAATCGAAGCCAGCGGCACCGATCATGTTTCCTTTTACTCAGTAAACTGCATTTCATTTGAAGATAAAAAACAATAAATCTAAGATTTACAAATATAAAGGAGCAAAACACAATGTTTGCTCCTTTGTTTTAATATCCTTATGAAAAAACTCAACTGGAGAAAATGGAACCGTGCAATCCATCGCGATCTCGGATACCTTTTCTTTGCAATAACGGTTATCTATGGGTTATCGGGGATTGCTGTCAATCATATCAGTGACTGGAATCCAAATTATGTTATTACCCAGAAAGAGGTTACATTCCGGTTCCTGGCTGACATCAGGAAGGCAGACAAAGAAGCGGTCAAGTTGTTATTGAAACCTCTCAATGAAGATGGAAATTACAAAAAACACTATTTCCCGGATGATTCAACCATCAAAATCTTTGTGAATGGTGGCAATATAGTTGCTGACCTTAACTCCGGGGATGGATGGATGGAGACCTTGCGACGTCGTCCTGTTTTCAATCTGGTAAATTTTCTTCACTACAATCCTGGTAAGTGGTGGACATGGGTTGCTGACATTTTTGCCGGCTCCTTGATTGTGCTGGCTTTTTCAGGTATTTTTCTGATCAAAGGCAAAAATGGCATTACCGGGCGCGGAGCAATTCTCACTGCTATTGGCATTGCTATTCCGTTACTATTTATCCTGTTGTTTTATTAACAGGGATTGGTATCATACCAATAAAAAAAGGAACCCCTTAACAGGAGTTCCTTTTTTTATTGGTCAGAGATAAACTATGCCATCCCTGTAGGGCCCATGATAGGGAACCCTTCGTTGATTTCATTGTCCTTAATATCCCCATGCGTTTGCTCAAACTTTTGAATATTTTCCCGTAGAGCCCTCAAAAGTCGTTTAGCGTGAGCGGGAGTCAGGATGATCCTTGATTTCACTTTCGCTTTAGGAAGACCTGGCAGCATACTGAGAAAGTCAATTACAAATTCAGCGTTTGAGTGAGTAATGATCGCCAGATTGGAATAAATCCCATCAGCCACATTCTCAGGAAGGTCAATATTGATTTGATTTTTGTTCTTTTCGTCCATGATAATCAAACTTTCAAGATTAGCGGTCAGCCTTTGAAGCCATGAGTGCTTCGTATTCTTCACGTGAACCAACAATCAGATTTTCATAGTCACGTAATCCAGTTCCGGCAGGAATCAGATGACCGACGATAACATTTTCCTTCAATCCGGCAAGTGAATCCGACTTAGCTGCAATGGCAGCATTGGTAAGCACCTTTGTAGTTTCCTGGAAGGAAGCTGCAGATATCCAGCTCTTTGTCTGCAATGAAGCACGGGTAATCCCCTGAAGTACCTGACGAGCAGTTGCGGGATGAGCATCGCGGGCATCAACGGGCTTTTTATCACGCCGTTTCAGCAACGAATTCTCATCACGCAGTTTACGTGCACTGATAATCTGTCCGGCTTTCAACATTTGTGAATCGCCAGGTTCAACAACAACCTTCTTACCGAATATCCAGTCGTTTTCATCCTGAAAATCAGTCTTATTGACAAGATCACCTTCAAGGAACTTGGTATCACCGGGGTCATCAATCTCCACTTTACGCATCATCTGACGTACAATGGTTTCAAAATGTTTATCGTTGATCTTCACACCTTGCAGACGATACACTTCCTGAACTTCGTTCACAATGTATTCCTGAACCTTCATGGGACCCTTAATAGCAAGAATATCGGAAGGTGCGGTAGAGCCTTCTGAAAGTGGTGTACCGGCACGAACGTAATCATTCTCTTGTGCCAAAATCTGCTTAGACGTAGGAATTAAATAAGATTTCTGTTCACCCGTCTTTGAGGTAATGATGACCTCACGGTTACCACGTTTTAGCTTTTTACCAAACGAAACAACACCGTCAATTTCAGCGACCCTAGCAGGATCTGATGGATTACGTGCTTCAAACAATTCTGTTACACGGGGCAAACCACCTGTGATGTCACCCGACTTGCCGATGGCACGGGGTATCTTTACAAGAATTTCACCAGCCTTGATGGCAGCTTTGTCATCTACCACGATATGCGCACCAACAGGAATGTCATAAACTTTAATCTCTTCACCGTCGGGAGTTAAGATACGGATTGAAGGATTTTTGGCTTTTTGGCGGCTTTCGATAATAACTTTGTCATGATATCCGGTCTGCTCATCTGATTCAACCCTAAAAGTTACATTTTCCTGAATGTTCTGATAAGAAATCGAACCAGTCACATCAGATAAGATAACAGCGTTATACGGATCCCAGTCGCTAATTTGATCGCCTTTATTAACCTTACTGCCATTTTTGAAGTAGAGGTTAGCACCGTAAGGAATATTGGCAGAAGTAAGGGCAATGCCAGTGTTCACATCAACAATACGCATTTCAGCAGAACGTCCAATCACGACATCGAAAGAACGACCTTCAGTATTGGTATATTCAACTGACCGAAGTTCATCAATTTCAAGTACACCTTCATATTTAGCCTCAATACGAGATGTAATTGCTATGTTCGATGCAGTACCCCCAACGTGGAAGGTACGAAGTGTAAGCTGAGTACCAGGCTCTCCGATAGATTGGGCAGCAATAACCCCAACAGCCTCTCCCTTTTGAACCATTCGGCCAGTAGCCAGATTACGACCATAACACTTGGCGCAAACACCATTCTTTGATTCACAGGTAAGCACCGATCTGATTTCGACGGTTTCGATTGGTGAGGCCTCAATTACTGCACAAATCTCTTCGGTGAGTTCGTGTCCGGCTTCAACAATCATCTCACCAGTCTGAGGGTGGAAAATGTCGTGTAAAGCAACACGCCCCAGAATCCTATCATATAGAGTTTCGACAGTTTCTTCAGCTTTCTTCAGGGCGGTGGTTGTTAAACCACGCAATGTGCCACAGTCTTCTTCCCAAATTATGACATCCTGTGCCACGTCAACGAGTCGTCGGGTCAGATAACCAGCATCGGCAGTCTTCAGAGCAGTATCAGCTAAACCCTTACGAGCACCGTGGGTAGAGATAAAGTACTCAAGAACCGATAAACCCTCTTTAAAGTTGGACAAGATGGGGTTTTCAATAATTTCACCACCTTCGGCACCTGACTTTTGCGGCTTGGCCATCAAACCACGCATACCGCTGAGCTGACGAATCTGCTCTTTTGAACCACGAGCACCAGAGTCAAGCATCATGTACACTGAATTGAAACCTTGTTTATCTTTTGATAAACGGTCCATCAAGACATGTGTAAGGTGAGAATTTGTATGCGTCCAGATATCAATGATCTGGTTATATCTTTCATTGTTAGTGATAAAACCCATATTATAGTTCATCACAACCTCTTCAACTTCCTGATTGGCTTCCTTGATAAGCGTTTCCTTACTATCCGGGATAATAACATCGCTCAGGTTAAAGGACAAGCCACCACGGAAAGCCATCTGGTAACCAAGGTTCTTAATATCATCAAGGAATTTAGCTGTAACAGCAGTTCCTGTCTTTTTCATTATTGAACCAATAATATCGCGTAAAGCTTTCTTGGTCAGCAACTGATTAATATAACCAGCCTCTTCAGGAACAACCTGATTGAAAAGGATGCGACCAACAGTTGTTTCAATAATTTCGGTAACCTTGGCATCCTTAACACGGTGAGTAATCCGCACCTTAATTACAGCATGTAAATCAACCTTGCGCTCATTATAAGCAATAATCACTTCTTCAGGACCATAGAAATAATGGCCTTCCCCTAATACGGGATGATCGGGATCGCTAATACGAGCTTTGGTGATGTAATAAAGACCCAGCACCATGTCTTGAGAAGGAACCATGATTGGCGCCCCATTGGCAGGGTTGAGAATATTATGTGAAGCCAGCATGAGAATTTGAGCTTCGAGGATGGCGGCATTACCTAACGGAACATGAACTGCCATCTGGTCACCGTCAAAGTCAGCGTTGAAGGCTGTACAAACCAAGGGATGTAACTGGATAGCTTTGCCTTCGATAAGTTTGGGCTGGAAAGCCTGAATACCTAAACGGTGAAGGGTTGGTGCACGGTTAAGCATAACAGGATGTCCTTTCAGGATACTCTCAAGAATATCCCAAACAACAGGATCCTTCCTGTCGACAATTTTCTTTGCCGACTTTACCGTCTTGACGATACCACGTTCAAGCAACTTACGAATGATAAACGGCTTAAACAACTCTGAAGCCATTTCCTTTGGCAAACCACACTCATTAAGTTTAAGTTCAGGACCAACCACAATAACCGAACGGCCAGAGTAGTCGACACGTTTACCAAGTAAATTCTGACGGAACCGTCCCTGTTTTCCTTTTAAGCTATCGCTCAATGATTTTAAAGCACGATTCGATTCAGTTTTAACGCTGTTGGCCTTTCTGGAATTGTCGAACAAAGAGTCGACAGCTTCTTGTAACATACGCTTTTCATTGCGCAAAATAACATCCGGAGCTTTGATCTCAAGTAATCTTTTCAAACGGTTATTACGGATAATAACACGGCGATACAGATCATTAAGGTCAGACGTAGCAAAACGTCCGCCGTCGAGTGGCACCAAAGGCCGTAATTCAGGAGGAATTACGGGAATCACTTTCATGATCATCCATTCAGGACGATTCTCGGCACGTTTGTTAGCCTCTCGGAAAGCTTCAAAAACTTGAAGTCTTTTAAGAGCTTCAGCTTTGCGCTGCTGAGAAGTTTCGGTACCAGCTTTGTGACGCAGGTCATAAGACTCACGGTCAAGTTCTAAACGCCCCAGAAGGTCGTAAAGCGCATCACCACCCATTTTCGCTACAAACTTATTAGGATCCAGATCATCCAGATGCTGGTTATCGGCGGGTAATGACTCAAGAATATCAAAATATTCTTCTTCGGTCAGGAAGTCAAGGTATTTAACACCGTCGGCTGCCTTAATACCAGGATTAATGACAACGTAGCGTTCATAGTAGATGATGCCATCGAGCTTCTTGGATTGAAGACCTAATAGAGCACCAATCTTATTTGGAAGACTGCGAAAATACCAGATGTGGGCAACTGGTACAACCAGTTGGATATGTCCCATCCGTTCTCGCCTGACTTTCTTCTCGGTAACTTCTACACCGCAACGGTCACATACAATTCCCTTATACCTTATACGCTTGTATTTACCACAGTGACATTCCCAGTCTTTCACCGGACCAAATATCCGTTCACAAAATAAACCGTCGCGTTCGGGTTTATAGGTTCGGTAATTAATGGTTTCAGGTTTCAGAACCTCTCCACTCGATTTCTCGAGGATCGATTCGGGCGAAGCCAGGCTAATGGTAATCTGACTGAAGCTACTATTAACGGTATTGCTATCTTTTCGGAAGGCCATAATATATTGGACTAAATTCAGTAAACAGATTTAAAGAGCAACAATATGTACAAAAATCCTGTAGGTAAGATTTAAAGCCATGGTGCTTTTCTTACCTACAGGTTGGAAGTTCGTCTATTCAAAAGTTACATTCAGGCCTAAGCCACGTAACTCGTGAACCAAAACGTTGAATGACTCAGGGATGCCAGGAACGGGCATATTGTCACCTTTGACAATGGCTTCATAGGCCTTAGCACGGCCAACAACATCATCAGACTTAACAGTAAGCACTTCCTGAAGAATATGAGCAGCTCCGAAAGCTTCAAGTGCCCATACTTCCATTTCCCCGAAACGCTGACCTCCGAACTGGGCTTTACCTCCAAGAGGCTGCTGTGTAATCAGAGAGTAAGGGCCTATAGAACGAGCATGCATCTTGTCATCAACCATATGATGAAGTTTTAGCATATAGATGTAGCCTACCGTTGCCGGCTGATCGAAGGGTTCACCTGTACCACCATCACAAAGATAAGTAACACCGTTTCTGGGCAGGCCTGCCTCTTCCAATAAGCCATTTACCTCTTCATCAGAGGCACCATCGAAAATAGGAGTTGCAAAAGTTCTTCCCAAACGTTGACCAGCCCATCCAAGAATGGTTTCATAGATTTGCCCAAGATTCATACGTGAAGGTACACCAAGAGGATTTAACACGATGTCGACAGGTGTTCCATCGGCAAGGAATGGCATATCTTCTTCGCGAACTATCTTGGCGACTATACCTTTATTTCCATGACGACCAGCCATCTTATCACCAACTTTGAGCTTACGCTTCTTAGCTACATATACCTTGGCCATCTGTACTATACCATTGGGAAGTTCATCTCCAACGGTTGCGACAAACTTCTTCCTATTCACAACACCCAATAATTCACGGTACTTGATGTTGTAGTTATTAATCAGATCTTTGATCAGATCATTTTTATCTTTATCGCTAGTCCACTTGCTCGGGTTCACAGTCGTGTAATCGATATCCATCAGAACCTTGGGAGTAAACTTGGCCTTTTTGGGAACAAGCTCCTGTTTGAAATTGCTGAACACTCCCTGAGACACTTTGCTATCAACCAAAATCATAAGCTTCTCAATAAGATTGTTCTTTAGCTCGATAGCACTACGGTTAAATTCTTCGTCAAGTTCTTTAACTTGATCCTTTTCTTTAACCTTTGTCTTTTTATCCTTAAATACACGGGAGAACAAACGCTTATCAATTACAACGCCTTTCATCGAAGGAGGTGCCTTTAATGATGCGTCTTTAACATCGCCTGCTTTATCACCAAAGATAGCTCGTAGCAGTTTTTCTTCTGGTGTCGGATCACTTTCACCTTTTGGAGTAATTTTACCGATTAAAATATCGCCTTCATTCACTTCAGCGCCAATTCTAATCAGACCATTTTCATCAAGATCTTTAGTAGCGTCAGCGCTAACATTGGGGATATCATTAGTAAGTTCTTCAATACCACGTTTAGTATCCCGAACTTCAAGCGTAAATTCTTCTATATGGATTGAAGTGAAGATATCTTCCTTAACTACCTTCTCAGAAATTACAATAGCGTCTTCAAAATTGTATCCTTTCCATGGCATGAAAGCAACCATCAAATTGCGTCCGAGAGCTAGCTCACCCTTCTGAGTAGCATAGCCTTCACACAGGACCTGACCCTTCGTTACTTTATCACCTTTTCGTACAATTGGGCGAAGATTAATAGAGGTATTCTGATTAGTACGCATAAACTTCGTCAACGTATATGAACGAAGATCATCATCAAAACTGATAAGTTTTTCATTTTCATCTCGTTCATACCTGATTCTAATTTCACGTGCATCCACATAATCTACCACTCCGGTACCTTCAGCATTTATCAGTACACGCGAATCACGTGCTACCTGACCTTCTATACCAGTACCAACAAAAGGAGCCTCAGGATTTAAAAGTGGAACGGCCTGACGCATCATATTTGATCCCATCAACGCGCGGTTAGCATCGTCGTGTTCCAGAAACGGTATCAATGAAGCAGCGATAGAGGCAATCTGGTTAGGAGCAGTATCAATAAGATCAATCTTGGTGCCTTCAACAATAGGATAATCGGCGACATAACGTGCCTTTATCTTTTCATTTACAAAAGTACCATCTTGATTGAGAGGGGTTTTAGCCTGAGCAATGATCTTTGTTTCTTCTTCTTCAGCACTAAGGTAAAGAGGAGCCTCCTCAATCATAACACGGCCATTGACTACACGCTGGTAAGGTGTTTCAAGGAAACCCAATGTGTTAATCTTTGCATATACACAAAGAGAAGATATCAAACCGATATTAGGACCTTCAGGAGTTTCAATAGTACATAGACGACCATAGTGGGTATAATGTACGTCACGCACCTCAAAACCTGCTCGCTCGCGCGACAGACCACCAGGACCCAGTGCAGAGATCCTGCGCTTATGCGTAATCTCAGACAACGGGTTTGTTTGATCCATGAACTGCGAAAGCTGATTCGTCCCGAAGAAAGAATTAATGACTGATGAAAGTGTTTTGGCGTTAATCAAATCCATCGGGGTGAAGACTTCGTTATCACGTACATTCATACGCTCGCGTATTGTACGAGCCATTCGAGCTAAACCAACCCCAAACTGGGCGTAAAGCTGCTCACCAACCGTTCTGACACGACGGTTGCTTAAATGGTCAATATCATCAACTTCCGTCTTATTGTTAGCCAATTCAACAAGATAGCGAATGATACTTATAATGTCTTCTTTGGTCAGCACCTTGGTTTCCATTGGAATATCAAGGCGAAGTTTTTTATTAATCCTGTAACGCCCTACATCACCAAGATCATAGCGTTTATCGGAAAAGAAAAGTTTGTCAATAATGCCGCGAGCCGTCTCTTCATCAGGGGGCTCAGCATTTCTAAGCTGGCGATAAATATACTCTACGGCTTCTTTTTCAGAGTTTGCAGTATCTTTCTGTAGTGTATTAAAGATTATGCTATAATCTACACCATCAGTTTCCTCTTTATGTAGAAGAATAGTTTTTACATCAGCCTCAATAATGTCATCAATATGGCTTGCTTCAAGAATAGTTTCACGATCAATCAATACTTCTGTACGCTCGATTGAAACTACCTCGCCGGTATCCTCATCGACAAAATCTTCAACCCAACTTCTTACAACTCTTGCAGCAAGCTTAGCCCCAATAAATTTCTTCAGATTGGCTTTAGTAACTTTAACTTCCTGGGCAAGGCTGAAAATTTCGAGAATATCTTTATCACTTTCATAACCAATGGCACGCAATAATGTGGTAACCGGCAATTTCTTCTTCCGGTCAATATAAGCGTACATAACATTATTGATGTCTGTGGTAAACTCCATCCACGACCCTTTAAACGGAATAATACGTGCTGAATAAAGAAGCGTTCCGTTGGCATGTCGATGCACACCAAAGAATACTCCTGGACTGCGGTGAAGCTGTGAAACAACAACCCGTTCTGCTCCATTCACAACGAAGGTTGCTTTAGGAGTCATATAAGGAATCATTCCAAGATAGACATCCTGAATAATGGTTTCAAAATCTTCGTGTTCCGGATCTGTACAAAACAACTTAAGTTTGGCTTTCAGCGGGACACAGTATGTCAAACCGCGTTCAATGCACTCTTCTATAGAGTACCTGGGGGGATCGATATAATAATCTAGAAATTCGAGGACAAAATTGTTTCGGGCATCCGTAATCGGGAAGTTTTCGGCGAAAACTTTATACAGTCCTTCGTTTGAGCGATTTTCCGGATTGGTACTTATCTGGAAAAACTCCTGAAAAGATTGCAACTGAATATCAAGAAAATCAGGATAAGGAGCTTGCAGCTGTGTGGAAGCAAAACTGATGCGGGGGTTATGATTTGAAGCCAAGTTGGTAGGGTTTTAAGTGGATGAGATAAACAAGTGTACAATTAATAGTGCAGAAATGATACGAACTACCGCGCAAAAAAATGGCGGTAGTTCATATCAGGATTAATTGTAATTCAATCCTCTTACTTAACTTCAACCTCTGCTCCAGCTTCTTCAAGTGCTTTTTTCAGTGCTTCGGCTTCGTCTTTAGAGGCGCCTTCTTTTACGGGCTTAGGTGCTGAATCAACCAGTTCTTTGGCTTCTTTCAGACCAAGGCTGGTGAGTTCTTTAACCAGTTTTACAACTTTCAGTTTTTCTTTACCGGCATCCTTCAGGATAACGTCAAAACTGGTTTTTTCTTCTACTTCAACAACTGCGGGACCAGCAGCAGCTACAGCAACTGCAGCAGCAGCAGGTTCGATACCGTATTCTTCTTTGAGAATTTTAGCAAGTTCGTTAACTTCTTTTACGGTCAGGTTAACTAACTGTTCAGCAAAAGCTTTCAGATCTGCCATGTTAATTTTATTTTAAAGTGTGGAATTTAATTCGGTTTGTTTTTCTAATTTCATTTTTGATACCAAATATGGACATCAAAAGAGTATACTATTCAGGTCTTTCCGAAAGAGTTTTAACGATTCCGGCCAGTTTACCACCACTCGACTGAAGAGCCGATATCACATTACGTGCAGGTGATTGCAACAGACCAATAAGATCGCCAATCAATTCGTTACGCGACTTGACATTAATAAGGAATTCTAATTGATTTTCACCCAAATAGCTTGTTTCTTCAACATAAGCCCCTTTCAGGACAGGCCTTTCAGATTTAAATTTTTCTTTGAATTCTTTGATAAGACGGGCAGGACCATTTCCAGCCTCAGAGAACATAATCGAAGTGGACCCTTTCAAGGCAGGATAAAGATCGCTGTAATTGCGACCAGTACGCTCCATAGCCTTATGAAGAAGGGTGTTTTTCACCACCTTTAATCGAATGTCCTGCTTGAAGCAGAGCCTACGAAGTTGACTCGTATTCTCTGAATTCATGGCGGAGGTGTCCGTCAGGTAGAAAGTAGAAGCCTGTAAGAGCTCCTCTGTCAGTACCTCGATAAGCTGATTCTTGTCTTCTTTTCTCATGACTCACATAATTTTTATCAGGAACCTTTCAACATTAGGCGGTTACCGACCGTGGATCAATCTGAATTCCAGGGCTCATGGTACTCGACAGGTAGATGCTCTTCACATAAGTGCCTTTGGCAGCAGTGGGTTTCAACTTCAGGATTGTCTGAATAAGCTCTTTAGCATTTTCAACAATCGATTCTGACTCGAACGAAACCTTCCCAATACCGGCATGAATGATACCGAATTTATCTACTTTAAAGTCAATTTTACCAGCTTTAACTTCCCTGACAGCGTTTCCAATCTCCATGGTGACAGTCCCTGATTTTGGGTTAGGCATCAGACCACGTGGGCCTAATATTTTCCCTAAAGCCCCAATCTTAGGCATCACACTTGGCATCGTGATAACTACATCTACATCGGTCCACCCTCCTTTGATCTTGGCAATAAAATCATCAAGACCTACATGGTCGGCTCCTGCAGCCCTGGCTTCATCCTCTTTATCGGGAGTACATAGCACAAGTACCCTGACGGTTTTGCCACTGCCATGAGGAAGAGTCACTATACCGCGAACCATTTGATTGGCTTTACGCGGGTCCACACCGAGACGAACATCAATATCTACCGATGAATCGAACTTTGTGGTGGTAATCTTCTTCACGACCTCAGCTGCCTCCGACAAAGGATAAATCCTGGTGCCGTCGTATTTTGCCAAAGCTTCTTTGCGTTTCTTTGTAAGTTTAGCCATTTCAAAGCAGTGTTAATAATTCAATAATTTTCGGATACTAAATATCCGATTAGTTTTTGGCTAAGGGATTCTCACCCGAAACCGTAATTCCCATACTCCTTGCTGTACCTGCTACCATGTTCATTGCGGATTCGATGGTAAAGCAATTCAGGTCAGGCATTTTGCTCTCAGCGATATCCTTAACCTGTGCCCAGGTTACGCTTGCTACCTTTTTACGGTTAGGTTCGGCTGAACCTCCCTTAACCTTAGCAGCATCAATCAACTGAACAGCAACCGGAGGGGTTTTGATTACAAAGTCAAACGACTTGTCCTTATACACAGTTATGATCACCGGAAGAATTTTCCCGGCCATCTCCTGAGTACGGGCATTAAACTGCTTGCAAAACTCCATAATATTAACACCTTTCGATCCGAGTGCTGGACCGATAGGAGGCGATGGATTTGCAGCGGCACCTTTAACCTGTAATTTGATTAATCCGCTTACTTCTTTTGCCATTGTTAAAATGTAATTAAAGATGTAGTGATTCGGCCCGGCGTAACACCCGGACCTTGTTGAACTATTCTTTTGCCACCTGCATAAAGCCTAACTCCAGTGGGGTTTTCCGCCCGAAGATTTTGACCATCACTTTCAACTTCTTCTTTTCTTCATTTATCTCTTCGATAATTCCGCTGAAGCTGTTAAAAGGACCATCAATCACGGTGACAGTTTCTCCGACAATGAAAGGAACATTAAGCTCTTCTCCTTGTTCGGCAAGTTCATCAACCTTACCTAAAATACGACTAACCTCACCTTTTCTTAAAGGCACCGGCTCATCTTTTGTACCCAGAAAACCAAGTACTCCAGGTATATTTCGGATAATGTGAGGAACCTCACCTACAAGATTAGCTTCAATAAGAACATAGCCAGGAAAGTAATTCCTCTCCTTGCTCACTTTCTTACCGTTCCTGATCTGATAGACTTTCTCAGCAGGAATAAGTACCTGTGCCACGAAGTCTTGAAGATTCAGGCGCGCAATTTCTGATTCCAGATATTGCTTTACCTTTTTCTCGCCACCGCTCACAGCGCGTACCACATACCATTTTCTGTTCTGCTCGCTCATACTTAAACCTTTTGACAAAAAAATTGATCAAAAAAGCAAATCCCAAAGCCTTAAAACAAACTGTAAAAAAGCTTCAAGATGTTTTCAAAAGATATATCCATCAGAAACACCACCAAGGCGATGATCAGGGAAGCAATGGATACAATAACAGCACTACTCTGGAGTTCACTCCAAGTAGGCCAGGAAGTCTTATGTATGAGTTCATCATACGACTCCTGTACATATTCTATAACCTTATATTTTGCCATTTTTGGTCAAAAAATTTTGCACGGGAGGAGAGACTCGAACTCCCAACCAATGGTTTTGGAGACCACTACTCTACCAATTGAGCTACACCCGTGTATTTTGCCATCTTTCTTCTGCTTTAAAAGGAGTCCCTTGGAGAAAATTCCCTGCCGGGACACCTTTCAAATTTTAATATGCAAAAGAATTAGTCAAACTAGTCAAGAATTTCGGTAACCTGTCCTGCTCCAACAGTACGTCCACCTTCACGGATAGCGAACCTGAGGTTGAGACTCATAGCGATCTCATAAATCAAGGTTACTTCAACAGTGAGGTTATCGCCTGGCATAACCATTTCTACACCTTCAGGAAGGGTACACTCACCCGTAACGTCGGTTGTGCGGAAATAGAACTGAGGACGATACTTATTATGGAACGGGGTATGACGTCCACCTTCCTCTTTCTTCAGGATATAAACCTCAGCCTTAAAGTGGTTGTGAGGCTTAACTGAATTCGGAGCAGCGATTACCATACCTCTGCGAATGGAATCTTTATCAATACCACGCAGCAAAAGACCAGCATTATCACCTGCTTCACCAGTGTCAAGAATCTTACGGAACATTTCAACACCAGTTACAACTGATTTAAGTTTTTCTGCGCCTAAGCCGATAATTTCAACAGGGTCACCTGTATGGATAACACCAGTTTCAATTCTACCGGTAGCAACAGTACCACGACCTGTGATTGAGAATACATCCTCAACAGGCATCAGGAAGGGTTTATCAATATCACGGGGAGGCAGTGGAATCCATGTATCACATGCATCCATCAGTTCAAATACTTTTTCTGACCATGCTGGTTCCTGATTCAGAGCACCAAGTGCTGAACCACGAATAACAGGAGTATTGTCACCGTCGAAACCATAGAAAGTCAGTAAATCACGAATTTCCATTTCAACAAGTTCCAATAATTCTTCATCATCAACAAGGTCAACCTTATTCATGAATACAACAAGACGGGGAACACCAACCTGACGAGCAAGAAGGATATGTTCACGTGTCTGTGGCATGGGACCGTCGGTAGCAGCTACAACGATAATAGCGCCGTCCATCTGGGCAGCACCAGTAACCATGTTTTTAACATAGTCAGCGTGACCAGGGCAGTCAACGTGCGCGTAGTGACGGTTTGCAGTACTATACTCAATGTGAGCGGTATTAATGGTAATACCTCTCTCCTTCTCTTCCGGTGCATTATCGATTGAATCGAAAGACCTGAATTCCGACAAACCTTTAGCAGCCAGATTCAGGGTAATAGCAGCAGTAAGAGTGGTTTTGCCATGGTCAACATGACCAATAGTTCCAATATTTACGTGCGGTTTGGAACGATCAAATTTTTCTTTTGCCATATTAAAACAATTTATGCATATTAAAATCTACCTTACAAAAAGGTTTTGAGCCGATGACGAGAATTGAACTCGTGACCCCTTCCTTACCAAGGAAGTGCTCTACCCCTGAGCTACATCGGCTAAGAAAGTACGGAATGGAGCGGAAGACGGGGCTCGAACCCGCTACCTAAAGCTTGGAAGGCTTTCGCTCTGCCAAATGAGCTACTTCCGCATATTCTGACTCTTTAATAAATATCAAGTCGGAGGGTGGGGAGAGGAGGATTCGAACCTCCGAAGGCTGTGCCAACAGATTTACAGTCTGCCCCATTTGACCGCTCTGGTACCTCCCCTTCGACAAGAAGGTTCAATGAACTTTTTGTCTTTCCTTTTCTACGTTACTACTGTAACCCCTCAAAAAAAGCAGTCCCGTTTTAAAGGACTGCAAAAGTAATAACTATTCTGAAACACGCAAAACATTTGCGCATATTTTCTGAAATTATTTTCCGCGCTGCTTCTCCTTATGTTTCTCAAGTTGTTTGCGAAGTGCCTCAACAGCCTGATCTGATGCCTCCTCAAATGTTTTACATTGCTTACGAGCATAAAGGTCATTGCCCCTTATTAAAAGTTTAACCTCAGCAATTTTATTCTCTGGAGAATCAATATTCTCTAGCTTCAGAATTACATCGGCACCAATAATACCATCAAAAAGACCAGAAAGCTTCTCAACTTTTGATTGAATAAATGCTTCCAACTTCTGATCAGCCTTAAAATGTACAGAATTAATCGTAATGTTCATGTAATCACTCCTTTCGCTTAGTGGCTCTTGGATGAGCCTGTTTGTAAATACTAAGAATTTTTTCGATGGAAGTATGCGTATAGATTTGCGTAGCCGACAAATCCGAATGACCAAGCAACTCTTTTATGGCTGAGAGGCTTGCTCCTCCATCAAGTAAATGAGTAGCAAAGCTGTGCCGAATCGTATGGGGACCTTTTCGTTTTATGGTAGTCACATTGCTAAGATAGTGCTTTACGACCTTATAAACAAGTTTAGGATAAACTTTCTTCCCTTGCCCTGTCACAAATAAATAACTATCAATCTCTTTTCCCAAAAAATTTCTCTTCACCTCCTCTTCCCAATTCTTAATATGATTTAAAAATTCTCCAGAAAGAGGAATTAAACGCTGCTTTCGGCCTTTTCCCATTACTTTTAAAGTGCTCCCTCCATAATCTATATCAGTAAACCTGATCGAACACAACTCGGAAACCCGGACGCCTGTCGAATACAATAATTCTATCATTAAAAAACTCCTATTCCCTGCAAAACTGTCCTCAAAATCTCCCTCCTCCAACACTTTTATCATCGCTTCTTCAGTAACAATCTCCGGAATTCGTGTTCCCGCTTTTGGTATCGAAACTTTTTGCATCGGATCGATCTGTACAACACCCTCACGCCTCAAAAACCTAAACAGCGTCCTTATTGAGCTAATCATTCGCCTAATTGAGACTGCGGTATACCCATTGTGTGATAAATGAAGCATCCATTCTCTTACCATTTGATGACTTACTTTCTCATAAGTTGACAAGTCATATTTGCTTTTTATAAAATCCATGAAAGTAGATACATCTTTAATGTATGCTTTCACGGTGTGAGGCGAATAATGCCGTTCGGCAGTCAGATATGCAAGAAAATCATCCATGATATTCGTTTTCTGAAGCGAATGTATAAAAAAAGAGGCTTACCTTACCAGGTAAACCTCATCAATTGTTCCGCCTCAAGACTTATGCTTCTTCAGCCTGCCTGAGTTGTTGTACGTAGATGGCTTTTAGCCTCTGCTCGCGGTTTATAACCGATGGTTTGGTAAACTTTTGACGTGAACGTAATTCACGAACAACACCAGTTTTTTCGAATTTACGCTTAAGTTTTTTTAACGCGCGATCGATGCTTTCGCCTTCTTTTACAGGAACAATAATCATAACAATACCTCTTCCTTGTTAAATTAATAAATGTGCGGCAAAGATATAAAATTCTTTCATTCAAATGATAATTCACAGAGATCTATCGAAGTTTTGGTCAGATTTATAATCTTTTATCCCTTGATTCATCACCGCATTGCATCAAATTCCAAGAATGTAATTCGCTGATGCATAAATCGGACTCCATCGGAATCTGTTCAAAAAGTATAGCTTTAACCGGACTTACGACCATGATTTATGAATGATTCTTTAAAATTCTACAGACTATTTCACTACGTGAAGCCAAAGTTATATCCGAATATTCTCTTTATGTTATGGCCATTATTGGAGCGTTAGTTGTTGACACTACAATTTCTTTTGCAGTTACCCTTCGATCACCCATTTGATCACCTAGAACAACTCCATGAACTACCTATGTATATAACTCTGTTTCCGTTATTACACGTATGGAGTAGCACCAAATAATCAGTAACGGTTCTTCCATACTCACTGATAAGACAAAAATGGCAGAAAATTGCCCATCACTAAAATTGTGCCAAAAAAATCAAACAGTCACCATTTCTTCATATATAAGATACTCAAACGTTACTACAGCCATAGGCAATACATAAGAAAAAGATATCTTTGGCCTATCTTTGGCCTATCTTTGGGACGACTAAGAGACAAATCAGAGTTACAAACAATTAACATTCAACTGCTTAAAAAAATGCATTAAGTGACTTTATTCACGTAATAAAAAATTAAAAAAGTTGAAATATTTTTAAAAATGGGTAGAAAAGAAGGGTAAACACAATTCTAAATATTGGAATTTGGTTTTGTTCTTGGAAATCAGAAAAAAATGCACATCTCCTGCAGGCCCCCGTGAAGGTGTGGGTATTGGTTCGGGCTGGATGGTCAATGCGATTAATTTGGACAGGTTTCTTTGCCACAAGGCACTTATCGGTGGTAATAGATGGTTATGCAGCAGTCTATATTATACAGTTACTGCCGGCAGCGGCATGAAATGACATATTTTTATTTGCCTCATAAATAACACACTATCTTCCGCACAGGATTAATCACGATCGCACTGCCTGCCGATTATACTTTAAGAATCATGACAATTCATATCCTGGCCATTTAAATTTCTTCATGCAATTTCATGCAGACCATTTTTAACCAGCTCCCTCCAAACTGATGGTTAACGCCAATATCATCACTTCTTATCTAGATTACCAGCGATTAACAATAGTACGACAGGTGGTTAAAAGAAGAATTTGAGAAGAAAAGAGTTGTAAAAGACATAATACCCGTTTCCTTTTCTGGTTTTTCAGTCTTTAGCGATGATAATGATAAAAACACTATATAATGATTCATCCTATATCTACGGTAGTTCCTGTTTAAATCTACCATGAAACTCACCAGAGGGTAACCTTTTTTACAACCCAGGTTTTAACCGGACAGTTTAGGCAGGGTTAAGAATAATCTATGGCATGACTACTGGATCTGATCTGGAACATTCCCAACGTATTAATGAATTTTCGAAGACAAGAAATCTACATCAGATAAATCCCGGCAACAATATGATGAGCGCTATGAAATACAACCAACACTCGGGATATCAGGCAAACGTTACTAAGTAATGAAACTTCTTAAACCGAATATTAAAGCACCACTTTCATTCTATCCCCAATTATCTGAAATTATTTCACCAAAAATTGAAATATTGAGTATTAAAAATCAAAAAGCCAGAATATTTGTCCACAAAGTGCATGTAGTCACATATAATTTTAAAAAAAAGTAAAATTTCTTTATGGTAAAAAAAAATATAACATTTTATTTTCCACATGCTTACGTTTGATAATATCTTAGGAAATAAGTTTCATTGAAGAAAAAAGTAAAAAAACCATCTGGGGGGGGGTTACCTTTTGTAAAAAACTGACATTAATATATACTTGCTAACAAAAATCGGGCAGAGGTAACCATAACCTATCTTTTTCGTTAGTAGAGGTAATTATGTTAAAATTTGTCGAGATCGATACTAAACTTTAAACTTGTTCACTATGAGATTTCTAAGTTACTCATTAATCACATTACTTTCAGCAGTACTTCTTTCTGCAACAGGGTTTTCCCAAAATACCATTGAGGGCTATCTGTTGTATCATAACGATCCGAATAAACCAATTCCTGGCTCAGAGGTTACTTTAACTTCATTAAATGGTGGATCGAATTATATAGCAAACACAGATAATATCGGGAAGTACGTCTTCACCAATGTTCCGGACGGAACTTATCAGCTTACAGCTTCAACAACCATTTCAGCAGGTGGCGTAACATTGGGCGATTCGTATCTTATTCTTTTACACTTATTAGGATTTAATACATTATCACCAATTCAACAAATAGCTGCAGATGTAACAGGAAATGGACAGATTGGATGGGATGACTACACAACCATTATCTCAGGCTGGTTCCTCAATGGAAATCCATTCCCTGTTGGCGAATGGGCCTTTGATACCGAAATTATTACAACGGGCCTTAAGGATAACACAAACCTTGGCGGCACTTCAGCAGGAGATGTTAACGGAGGCTATATCCCCAACTTGACTAAAGGAAATGAGCTGTATGTTGCAGTTGAAAATGATATCGACAAAACAAGTACATCGATTCAAAGTCTATCCGTTATAGGAAATCTTACGACAACAGGCTTCGGCGTTGTTTTTGACCTATCACCCAAGACCCAAATCACAAATATCACTTCTGCATTGGATGGTTTTGATTATATAGTAGCCCACGATCAGTTAAGGGTTACATGGATTAATAAAACAGGAAAATTAGTCACATTGAATGAATCCGAACCTTTATTCACTATTCAGGGCAAAAATCTAGAATTGGCTCCTTCCATCGAGAGTCATTTCATCGATTCAGAAGGTAACATTATTCCTAACATAACATTAAAAGCATCCTCACCAGTTACAACAGATAAAGACCTTTCGATAAGAAGGCTCTATCAGTCAGGATCAGAAATTATTATCGAGTGTTACACTTATAATGAGCAAAATATCAATGTAATCATAAGTGACATGAGTGGAAGAACAATTTCATCTGTCAGCACTAAAACAATCGCTGGACTTACTCAGATCAAGATGTCGACGCAAACGATTCCATCTGGTATCTATACTTGTAATATCGCTTCAGACGTAGCGACGAAAAATACAGTATCAAAAAAATTCTTTATAAATAATTAATCGAAATCTAAGCAAGATTAGGCGGTTTCATAAATGAAACCGCCTTTTTTAATTACAGTATGTTTTTTTAACAAGTTAAAAATCTAATTTTGCAATATTATCAGCACTTTTCGGTGCAGATAGCTATCATATAAAAATCATTACCTCGATTTAATGAGAAGGCTTTTGCATAAAACGCATACGATTAGAATGGTTCTTGTTGTTTTTGGTTTAATGTTAGCCTCCACCTGCTTTATCTTTGCATCTCAAAAAATAAATTCAGCATTTGATTGGGAGAATCAAACTCAGAAATTTGAAAAATCTGGTGATATTAAGTCAGCAAAAAAAATCTATGAAGATGCCTGTGAGTACTTTTTAAAAAACAAACTTTATAAAGAGTATGTCAGGTGCATTACGGGATTGGCAACATTTGAGAAGAATAATCGCGAATATGCGATCTCTCTTCAAATGATCAGAACAGCCGACAGCTTATATTTCAGGTACAAATTAGACGCTCCTCTGCTACTGGGTGAAATCAACCACCTTCATGGAACCCTGATGATTATTTTTGGAAATAATCTTTCAGCAGTTAAGCTATTGGAAAGTGCGATTCAGGAGAAAAGAAAATCGCTCAGTGAATTGGACACCATTTTGTCTGTTACATACAATAACCTGGGTATGGCCAACTCAAATCTCGAACAGTTTTCTAATGCTATTAAATACATAAATCTGGCGATAAATTCGCTTGAACATCAACAAAATAACAAACTTAATTTACTGGCAAAATTTCACGAGAATCTGGGAATCACATTTGCAAGGATGGGGGATTTTTCAAAAGCAAGGGATTATATGTTCCGATCGTTATCTGAGAAATTGAAACTTTCGACCAGCAAGAATGATTATGCAAATCTGGCCTCATCATATGTAAATTTAGGCCAAATTGAAACCACACTGGGAAATCTTGATTCAGCTTTCCATTATTTAAATTATGCTGAAAATTTGTTGACTAAAACCTCAAATCCTGAATCATCGGATCTTGATATCGTTTACAATCATAAAGGGAACATATATAGCTTGCAGGGTGATTATGAGAAAGCCCTTGTGTATTACAACAAATCCCTCATAATGCTAAGACGTAAATCACCAGGGCACAGCCGGATAAAGGAAATTGAAATGAACATAGGTCACATTTATTATGTCAAACAGGATTACGCTAAATCGGTTGAATATTTCCTGTCATCACTTGATCATACCACTATTTCTGCATCGCAGTTAAAAACTTACAGAAATCTGGGCAAAAGCATGGAAGCTCTTGGCAGATTAGATGAGGCCAAGGACTTTCTGACAATGGCAATTCGGCTTAGTGAACAGCGCTATGGTAAAGAAAATTTCGAGGTTGCGCTAAGTCATCTCCATTATGGGAATCTGTTAAAATCGATGAATCTTCTTGCTGAATCGCACAAACACTATAGCACTGCTCTTCAAATTAATAAAAAACTTTTCGGAACAAAAAACCGCGATGTAGCAGACTGTTATCTTAGATTAGCAGAATTGGAATTGCAGCGCAAAAACTATCATGCCTGTCTGCAGAATTATCAAAATGCACTCATTGCGCTGGTTGAGGACTTTAACGATGCTAACCCCAGCACCAATCCGAATACCAATATTCAATCGCCAGATTATTACCTGATGAATGTATTCGCCGGCAAGGGCGAGGCTTTTTTCGAATTATACCGAAAAGATAAACAGTTAAAAGACCTCTATTTGAGCTTTAATAACTATAAACTTTACGCCTCGGTAGTAAATCAAATCAGAAGCAAGCTAAGTTCAGACGAAAGCAATCTGGTCATTAGTAGCCGGCTACGTGAGTTGTTAGGCGGAGCTCTCAGAACTACAACAGAATTATATAAAGTAACCGATGATTCTTACTATTTATCTGAAGCATTTATGTTCGCAGAAAAAGGTAAATCGGCCATTTTGCTTGCAGAGGTCAATGACCGCGAAGAGATGCTCGGAAACCCAATACCAGCTTCCATGGCCGCCGAATCAAAACAACTGAGGAATAATATCGCTGGTTATAATAAGCTTATCCATGAAGAATTAAAGTCAACTGCCCCAAATCTGAATAAAATTGACCTATGGCGAGAGAAAGTGTTTGCCCTCGAAAAAGATCAGGAGGAATTAGCCAAACGAATCAAAACCATTAACCCGGATTACTTAAAATATCGCTTTGGAGATAAAATCCCCACACCCAAAGAACTTCAACAATTACTCCATAACGAAACAATTTTGGAATACACCCTCACCAATGAGGCAATATATACCTTTGTTGTCAATCCTGATACATTTGTCCTCAACATCACTCCGGTTGATAGTAAATTTAAAGAACTCGTGGCGAGTTATATTGATAATATCCGACATGGACTTCTTGCAGATGCCCAGTTAAGCTTCAATTCATTTATAGACCAATCGCATCAGCTATACAATATTCTGATCAAGCCGAACTACGAATACCTGATGTCTGAACGGTTGATGATTGTACCCGATGGAATTCTTGGTTATATCCCTTTCGAAACCCTGATTAAGCAGTTGCCAGAATACTCTACGCCTGATTACCAGCACCTCAATTATTTAATTAAGGATCGATCTATCCGTTATAGTTACCTGGCCTCATTACCTTTTATTGAATGGCCGGCTCGAAAAAAGCCAGATAAAACTTTTGTAGGCTTCGCTCCTTTATACGTTCAAACTGAACCCAGGAATAATGATAATTTGGAATTCAGGCCTGTCTTAAATGATATACCAGGGATTAGAGTTGAAGTGCAGAAAATTGCTGAAGGAATTTCAGGCAGTGATCTCTTCCTTAATGAAAATGCCACTGAAGCTACCTTTAAAAAGATTTCAGGCGAGTACGAAATTCTCCATCTTGCTTTACACACTCTTGTCGATAATGATAACCCAATGTTCAGCAAGATGATCTTCTCTAATTCTCCAGATAGTACTGAAGATCAATTATTAAACACCTACGAAATCTATAATCTCGACCTTTCAGCCCGGCTTGCTGTCCTTAGTAGCTGTAATACCGGTAGTGGCCGTTTAGTCAGTGGGGAAGGGGTTATGAGCCTTGCCAGAGGATTTCTATATGCCGGGGTACCTTCGGTTGTCATGACCTTATGGGAAGCAGAAGACGACGTGGCTACAGGGATGATGCCATCATTTTATGAAAATCTCAAACAAGGCCAGGAAATTGATCAGGCACTTCACAATGCTAAACTTGATTATCTGGCCTCCGCTGACCGACTACGTTCTCATCCATACTTCTGGTCCTCATATGTCATGATTGGCGCCAACGAACCCATAACAAATCTAAAAGAGAAAGGAATTCCGGTATGGTTAATCACCATTGGGATTTTTACTCTATTATCCGTCATTGGATACTTGACTTCCAAGAAGATAACACAAAACAAGAAGTAACCTCTCTCACTTATTCTAGTTAGGGATATATTGATTAGACTTTATTAAGCGAAGCAAAATGACTATGATTGATGCTCCAGTATTATATACTATCAACCGTGAGAAACATAAGGTGGCCCTGTCTTGTATCCTTTCATTATCAATCAGATATGCCTAAAAGCTTTGCTTCATTTATACTCAAAAGCTTAATACCTCGGTAAAAATATATCTGACGGACAGAGAATGCATCTTTCAGGAAAATCATTTCCATGAAAATTTCCCCCTACACAAGACAAAAATTTATGGAAGGATGGAGGGGCTTTACAACAAGGATTACATAATCTTAAACGCCTTCAAAAAACATCCGTAATTTACGGCAATTCTTAAATAATACCTTTTTCAGAACAATTATTACGAAAAATCATGGGTTTAAAGCATCTTTGAATTAGCAACATAATCAACGTTTATAGAGATCCGTTTTGCAGCCAATTTACCCCAAAATTGTAATACAACACCTACCTTACTGATGCCATATATGCTTCATAATACTTCCCAAAGGACAAAATACTAGCCCCCCTCCAGAACATAATCATCTGAAGGGGGGCTATGTAATTGCAGGAAACAAAAACGTTTTATGGTTAATCTAATTGGTTCAGAAGGTCAACAGCTTTATCATTAAAGTAACTCTGAGAACCAGAGATAGTTTTAAGTGTACTCTTGGCCATTGGGAGATTGTCAGTTTTAATATAGCATAGAGCCAGATACCAGCCAGCCTGATCAGTGAAGAGATTAGATTGGTCCGCTGTAACTGCCTTTAAGTGTTCGATAGCTTTAGGGAAGTCATTAAGTTCCATCATTGAAATGGCAAGATAGAACCTTGCTGCCATATTATCAGTCTGAGAAGCTAACAGGCGGGCTGAGTTTACATAATCACGCTTGCCGTAATAGTGCATGGCTGTAACGAAATCCGAGGTACCGGCTGTTTCGGCAGAACGTTGCATTAAAAACGGTTCAGCTGGTTCATAATATTTCCCGTAGAGCTCCTTCCCCTGAGGGTGACCTCTAAAAAAAATCAATGAAAGGCCAATCAGAGTTATTACCAAGGCGGCAGCAACAGGTATTCTGGGCCATTTGGCAAAGGAAGAAAAGTGTTTACCAGTTGCCATACTGCTATCCCTTTCATGAATCTCTGAGAGTTTCCTGCGCAACTGTAGTGACTGCCAATCGTTCAACGGGGTATCAAGGGTGTCGGCCAGCATGACTTTTTGCTTCAAATCAGAATTCTCGATTATCCGCTCATTAAGTTTTTTCATATCATCCTGATTTAGTGCACCTTCTATATAGCCATTGAGCAAATGCTCATCTGTTTGATTAATCATAGAATATATCTTTATATCCAGCATCAGCTATTACTCGTTTAATCAGTTTCTGTTTACATTCATATTTCTTTTTCTTTACAAAACTTTCAGTTACCCCCATTATTTCTGCAATTTCTCTTACCGAAACATCTTCAATGTATAATCTCAGCAGTGTTTGGCAGCCTGCGCTCAAATGGATAAAATGACGCTGAATAAAATTCGACTTTTCGTTTTCATGATAAGAATCCAGAAACCCGGTATCCAGATCTGCAATATCTTCATATTCATGCATTTCACTTCCAATAATTGCATTCCGACGTTTATCTGCCAACCTTTGATGTACCCACAATACCTTTACGACCGATTGGAGATAAGTCCCAAATAAACAGTCTAATTCAAGCGGACTCTTTCTAACCCGCTGTAAAATAACCACTACAGCTTCCTGAAATATATCGAATGCATCCTCTTTGCCACCACCACGGGATTTTACAAACTTGAGAGCAACAGGAAAAAAAGAACTATAAATAAAATCAAGCACACGTGTGTCGTTACTTACGATTCCTTCCAAAATCTGCTTTGTAGAAAACTTCGTCACATCACACTATATTAATGTCATTTTTTACCAAAAGGTAACCCCCCCCGAAGCGATTTTTTTAAAAAAACTTTTCAACAACCTTGTTAACAACTCATGAAAGCTCCCCTTTGTTCTTATAATAGCAATTATATCAAATAGTTATTCAATTATCTAAGGAATTACAAAGATATAAAAAAAAACAAACGATCAAAAAAAATAGGTGACATCACGCACCTTTAAAAGTAAGCTTTGCAAAGATTATTGTCAATGATTACGATTACAATTAATAATACGTGGGGACAACTAACGTATCACCCCCCCCTCCCTTACTCTTCCGACAGTTTAAACCCATTGGCACAACCATTTAATCTTGAAATCGGTAGTTTTGGCTACACCCCTTTTCTATGGTAAGATTAATTTCCTTTCGTTATCTATGGTCTAGCCCTTCATAAATCTGGCGGTATCGTAGATGAGTACTTCTCACCAGAGACATTATACTAATTACATTTGTCATAGGCAATGAAATGCTTCAGAAAAAAGAACTCATTAAAAATTTGTAGGTTTGTCGCATGATAATAAAGTCGCTTTCGATAATCGTTCTTTGGATTCTGGGTTTAACATCATGTTCGTCGCAGAATCAAAATCATCAGGTAAATGTTTTACCCAATGTATCAAAGACATCGGTCACTGCCCAGATCGTAACAGGGGCAGAACATACGGCAGATTACACTGGTCTTCTTGCAAACAAGAGGGTTGGGTTGGTTGTTAACCAAACATCAGTAATCGGCAAACAGCATCTGATCGATACACTTCTTAAGCTTGGCATTCGTATAGAAGCTATTTTCGCCCCCGAGCATGGTTTTAGAGGAAATAACCCGGATGGAGACATAATTAGAGATAACAGGGATTTAAAAACAGGTATAGAAGTCTGGTCACTATATGGGAAAACGAAGAAGCCAACACCAGAGCAACTTGACAGAGTTGACATCATCGTATATGACATTCAGGATGTTGGCGTAAGGTTTTACACCTTTATATCAACATTACATTATGTAATGGAAGCCTGTGCTGAAGCAGGGAAACCCCTGATTGTTTTTGATCGGCCAAATCCAAATAGTGGTTATATCGACGGCCCGGTTCTCGACACTTCCTTCCGTTCTTTTGTTGGAATGCATCCTATACCGGTTGTCTATGGGCTTACACCAGGTGAACTGGCTGAAATGATCAATGGGGAAGGCTGGCTGAGAAATTCAAGAAAATGCAACCTGAAAATAATTCCGCTTTCAGGATACAGTCATGGGGACAAGATATCCTTGCTAATACCACCGTCTCCAAATCTCCCTAATGATTTAGCCATCAATCTTTATCCTTCACTTTGCTGGTTTGAAGCAACACCGGTAAGCATAGGCCGTGGCACGCCATGGCCGTTTCAGGTTATTGGGTTTCCGGATGAAACATGCGGACAGTTCTGCTTTGAGCCACAGCCGATTAAAAATGCCTCAATTAGCCCTCCTCAGAAAGGAAAAAAATGTTTTGGAGATGACTTGCGGAATACGTTCTATAGAAACCAGATCGATTTAGACATTTTCATACAATATTACCATCATTTGAAGAATAAAACCAAGTTCTTCGAGCGTCCTGATTTCTTCGACAAATTGGCCGGGACTGATCAATTACGATTTGATATTGAAAGCGAAAAGACAGAAGCTGAAATTCGCGACGGATGGCAAAAGCAGCTAACGGAATATAAAACACTAAGGCAGCGATATCTTCTATATCCGGATCACTCCAAATAACCCAAACCTTACTCATGAACCCTCTGATTGTGTTGATTTCGGCTGTCGGCTATTTTGCCTTATTATTACTTATAGCACGTTTTACATCAAAAAATTCAAATAACTCAACCTTTTTTACTGGTAATCGTCAATCACCATGGTTTGTCGTGGCATTCGGGATGATTGGTGCCAGCCTTTCAGGTGTAACACTTATTTCAATACCTGGAGAGGTTGGAAACAGTGGGTTTGAGTATTTCCAACTGGTGCTGGGTTATCTGTTAGGTTATGCAGTAATCGCTTTTATTCTGATGCCCTTATACTACAAATTAAACCTTGTTTCAATATACTCTTATCTCGGACAACGTTTTGGAAAACCAGCCTATAAAACAGGAGCAATCTTCTTCCTGATAAGCCAGACGATTGGGGCTTCCTTCAGGCTTTTCTTAGCCGCCATAGTTTTGCAAATTACTTTCTTTGCACATTATGGAATACCCTTCTCAATTACAGTTGCTGTTACAATAATTTTGATCTGGCTATACACCCACAAAGGAGGAATAAAGACAATAGTATGGACCGACACACTTCAAACCTTCTTCATGTTACTCGCTGTCATACTCACGATTATAATCATCTTACGGGATCTCCATCCTGAATCAGGTTCTGTGCTCACCACCCTTCAGGAAAGCCATCTGACCAGGATATTCAACTGGGATTGGCGTTCGCCCAATCATTTTGTAAAACAATTCCTCTCGGGAGCCTTTATTGCTATTGTAATGACAGGACTGGATCAGAATATGATGCAAAAAAATCTCACCTGTCGCAATCTTCGCGATGCTCAGAAAAACATGATGACCTTTTCACTTATACTACTCCCTGTAAATTTAATATTTCTGACCATGGGAGCCTTGATGTATCTCTATGTCCAGCAAGCCGGACTTACATTTACAGATACGCATGGTTTCATGTTCGATGTTATCAATCAAAATTATATTCATACTGATGCCCTTTACCCATTACTGTCAATGAATTATCTTGGGACAATCGCATCTGTAGTCTTTATTATCGGAGTTATAGCAGCAGCATACTCGAGTGCTGATTCCGCAATGGCGGCATTGACAACCTCCTTCTGCATTGATATTCTGAACTTCCGCGATTTCGACAATATCAAGAAACAACGCATTCGTTTTTGGGTGCATGTAGCGGTATCTGTTGTGGTTTTTTTAACCATATTGCTATTTAGGGCATTTAACAATACCAGCGTTATTAATGCTGTTTTTACGATGGCGGGATATACCTACGGCCCTTTATTGGGATTATACAGCTTTGGTCTTTTTACAAGGCTAAAGCCTGCGAAGAACATAATTCCGCTAATTGCCCTCATCTCCCCTGCCCTGACATGGTACATTGGTAAAAATTCGGAGACCTGGTTTAATGGTTATAAATTTGGGTTCGAGTTGCTACTGGTAAATGGTGCATTGACTTTTATAGGATTATTACTGATTTCCAGACGGTCGAAAAAATCATAGAATCCCATACGGCAGATAGGTGGAAATTACATATTCAGCCAGTTTTGCACTATCTGTGCACCATAAGGTGTCATAATTGATTCAGGATGAAACTGAACGCCATAAACAGGCAGATGTTGATGTTGAAGGGCCATTATAGTTCCATTTTTGGTTATCGCTGTAACCTGCATCCCAGAACCATAATCATTGGGATCAACTACCCATGAATGATAGCGACCGACATCAAACCTACCGGGAATCGACCTGAAAACTGGTGAAATAATGGATGTTAGTTTCACTTCTGAGACCTCCCCGTGACAAATTGTTTTGGCTTTTCGAAGTTTGCCTCCAAAATAGCATGCTATAGCCTGATGTCCAAGGCATACACCCAAAACTGAAAGATGACCTACTGCCTTTCCAATAGTTTGAAGAAGCAAAGGCGTCTCATGTGGTAATCCGGGCCCGGGAGAGATCATCAGCTTATCAAAATCTCTGATATCGTAATTGATCAATTGTTCGGCCTTTAAAACAGTACAACTACACTTTCCCCATTCCCTGATAATTTGCAAAAGGTTAAAGGTAAAAGAGTCGTGATTATCGAGTAGCAGCAATTTCACAGTCAGAAATTTCAGCAAATATACGATATCTATGGATCTTCTAATTTCCCTACCATCGATAAGGTAATGTAACAGGCCACCACAACAGTATAGATAATTCATAGCTTTGCAACATGAACAAATGGCTGAATCGGGAACAAAGTCTCCTGGCACGAAATGCGATGAACAAATATGGGGCGGGAAGAACCCCATTTGTATTTCTGATAGATTTTTTATCTGAAAAACCCATAGTTATTCCTATAGCTGAATGTGCAGCCCACCGGCTGTTTTTCATTTTTCCGGAAAGTCAGGTCCTGCCCGGGAAGCAAGAGCCTTTGCCCGAGTTTGGAAAATTTCACTTCAAGCCAATTAGTGAGCGAACTTATAAACGCGCCTTTAAAGCTGTCAAAGCAGATATGGAATCAGGCAACACTTATCTGGCAAATCTCACCTTCTCTACCAGAGTATTAACCAACTTATCACCAGAAGTTCTGCTTGGTCATGTAAGTTCCAGGTATCAGGTACAATTTGAAGATTTATTTTTCTGCTTTAGCCCAGAGACCTTTATTACCATCAAGGATGGGCTGATTCGGTCCTGCCCGATGAAAGGGACCATCGATGCGGATATCCCGAATGCAGAAGCCCTGCTTAGATCTAATCCAAAAGAAAAAGCAGAACATAACACTATTACTGATTTGATCAGAAACGACCTAAATATTATCGCCAGTGGCGTTCATGTTAGCAGACCCAGATATATAGAGGAGGTTAATACCAGTGGGAGGAAATTGCTTCAAATGAGTTCCGAAATTTCAGGTTATCTGCCGAAAGGCTGGCACTCCGAATTAGGAAACATCATCTACAAGATGCTGCCGGCTGGCTCAATCAGTGGTGCTCCTAAAGAGAAAACAGTTGAAATTATCCTTCAGACTGAACAGCATCGCCGGGGCTATTACACAGGCATTTTTGGAGTGTACGATGGAAATCAGGTTGACAGCTGTGTCTTAATCAGGTTTCTGGAACAAAATCCAAAAGGGTTCTTCCACTATAAAAGTGGTGGAGGTATAACCATAAATAGTAAGATGGAGGATGAATACAATGAATTAATTCAGAAAATTTATGTCCCTTTGGTTTGAAACAATCAGAATTGATTCCGGAATGCCACAAAACATAAAATGGCACCAATCCAGAATGAATTCAACCTTATCCCGACATAACTTAATCGCTGAGTTTGATCTTAAGGAGTATCTGGAGTCCTTAGAATTTGACAGCGGGATAATCCAACGCTGCAGGATTGACTATAACCAGCGCATTGCCGGCGATTTGATTTTACCTTACGCACCCCTACCTCTCGGCTCGCTGCGAATCGTTGAAGCAGACGCCATAAACTATACTTACAAAAATGTCGACAGAAGAGCTCTGGATAACCTTCGTCATAAAAGGAAATCAAGCGACGATGTACTAATTGCCATTAACAAAAGGATCGCTGATATAAGTTACGCCAACATAGTATTTCAGCGTGGTAATCATTTTATATCCCCAGCAACACCACTTTTGCGGGGAACTCAATTAAGCCTGTTGGTTGAAAGAGGACAGGTTCAATTGCAGGAGATTTTCATTCCTGATTTAAAATATTTTGATGGCTGGATACCCGTGAATGCGCTTCTGGGTTTCTGTCCCGAGAACTTGCGCCCTATAAATTCGATCAGTTTTACATAGCAAGAATTATTAACTTTGTAAAAGCAAAAAATCAAAGAACCACCTTATGAAGAAGATTATTCACACACCCAATGCTCCAAAGGCAGTCGGCCCCTATAGTCAGGCGGTTGAAGCTAACAGAATGTTATTTGTTTCCGGACAGATTCCAATTGATCCTGCAATTGGAAAGGTTATCGAAGGAGGAATCAGGGAACAGACCCTTCAGGTAATGAAAAACATAGACGCCATATTAGCAGAAGCAGGGCTTGAGTTTAAAAATGTTGTAAAATGCACATGCCTGCTCAGCGATATGGAAAATTTTGCAGCTATGAACGAAGTATATGGATCTTTCTTTCAGGAAAACCCACCCGCAAGGGCTGCATTTGGTGTTGTAAAGCTTCCTTTGGGCGCACTCGTTGAGATTGAGTGTATAGCAGCCCGTTAACTACTCATTACAGCTTAAAATTGAAAGCGGCTGTCCTCCCGGGCAGCCGCTTTACTTCTTATAAAAGTTAAACCAAAACTAAAATTTAAACCCGAATGTTAGTAAAAAGCTATTCGAGCTTATATCATTTACTGACTTTGTAACAGCATAATCAGTTGTATTCGTGATTGTGTATGGATAATAATCTTGCGTTTGTTGACTATGAACCCATGCAAAGTCGATAAAGTAATACATATCTCTGAACCCGACACCGGCTGAATAGGAAATCCGGGATCCATCATTAATATCATGATCATATGGGCTATCAGCATAACCAAAACCTCCACGGAAACTAAAAACTCCATAGCGGTATTCACCACCAATTCTGATGATATTTTGCGATTTATATGAGTAGTTTATAGCCTCATTCACATCCATGTAATCAGCCGTAGGTCTGAAGCGGGCATTTCCGTAATCTACAAATTGATAGTCAGCGCTAATAGATCCTACATTTCCAAAAAGAAAAGCAACGCTTCCTATCAGCTTCGATGGGGTCGTAAGCTCATATTTATAATTTCCTATCCTTGAAGAAACGTGCTTATCGGAGATTTCCTTATCAAAGTAGGAGTCAATTGTACTGCTCCATGTATCATTCATATTGGTATAGAAAGTAGGAGTATGGTAAGCCACACCTACACGAATCCAGTTAGCCGGCCTTGCAATCACACCTAATTTAACATTTATACCGGTTCCTGAAGTTTCAAGCTCTTCTTTCAACGTGAAGGATTTAAAATACTCATTTTGTTGTTCTACATCTGTTTCGGTAAAGGTTGAGCTTTCGTAATAATTAAAGTATGGGATACCCAATGTCAAGCCAACATAGATCTTGTCGTTATAATTTGCACCAGCCGACAGAACAATCTCGTTCATAAAGCCCTCAGTAGAAACGCTCTTCATCTGTTCAATTCCACCATGGGGCATATCATTATGGTACAGTCCATCCGTTGAATCATAATAAATCAGATCGGCGCGGTAAGCGAGATCTTCAGGGTAATCGGCATAGATACCATTTGTATTTGCATACTCCACATAGGATGTCAACAGCGATGAATTAGTATTTAACCCACTGAAAATCATTCTATTATTATAATTAGCAAGCCGATTGACGCCAAAACCAAACTGTACATTCCGCCAACCTGGTTGCTCAAGCCGGTTGGGGATATCACCTGTCAGTATGACACCTGCCGATGCTATGTTAAAGTTATACTTCTCATCCTCACCCATCTTACCGAAAAAGGAGGATTGCGTTTTCCCCTGATACAGAGAAGGGGTGAACACGGCTTCTGAGGTTTTATATACGGCTATTCCGGCAGGGTTCACGCTAAGAGTTGAAAAATCTCCGCCAAGTGCACCAAAGGCACCTCCCATAGCAGCAAACCTGGCGGTTCCGGTATAATCAACTGTTGAATAGCGTAGGGCGTCTGCAGCATTTTGTGCCAGACCTGCCATCGATATCAGGATGGCAATCATCAAAAGATTAATACGTTTCATAGGTTAGAATATTAACTTTTATAAGGTAAATTATTTACGGCGACCACCGCCACTTCCTCCACTATTTCCACCAGATGAGGCAGGTGAAGAAGAAGACCGCGAAGGAGAACTAAAACTACCTGACGACGAGGGGCTGGTCGACCTTGAAGGTGTGCTGTATGACCCGGTTCTTGTTGGAGCAGAATACTGTGGGGTACGTGCCGGAGAAGCACTGCTTCGCGAAGGGCTTACCCTTGATGGTGTAGATGATGTTGGCGGTGTATACCCA
Organism: Bacteroidetes bacterium GWE2_42_24; assembly: GCA_001768515.1. Taxonomy (GTDB): domain Bacteria; phylum Bacteroidota; class Bacteroidia; order Bacteroidales; family TTA-H9; genus GWE2-42-24. The sequence continues at coordinate 57,668 of MEOA01000004.1, forward strand.
CCCCTCTCTGTGCTGGTCGAAGTACTTCTCTGTGTCCGGTCATTTGACCTGCCTGTCGGAACAGAGTACTCATCAGATGAACGCGTTCTGCTTGTGGTTGGCTCAGTGTAAACGCGGGTTGTAGATGTAGAAGCAGCCTGACGATCTTTGCTCTGCGTACGGCTGTATCTGCTGTAATTATAATCCTGACCACCCCTCCCCTGCGGATTTGCATAGCGCTTTTGCGCATTATTCGTACGATTTACGTCGGCTGGACGATTGACGTCATTTGAACGCCTTGTACGGCTTAGATTTTCATCCACTTTTTCAGTCGAATTTGTTCTCGATCCTCCAACGGCAGGGACTACCTGTTCCTTATTTACTGCATTTGTCTGCGAGGCTGAAGTTCTCCGCTGTTCAAGCGTTGAGGCTGTTGTCACAGGCGTAGTAGGTTCTGTATTGGGCTTAACAACATTCCCTTTAGATGCTTCAGTTCTTCTATGCGCAAGGTTACTTGTTGACGTTGTTGTGGAATTCGCTGTTGGATTGTCACCTGGTCTGATTCCAGTTCCTGCCTGTCCTCCTGATGCAGCAGTCCGGACTCCTGATAAGGAACCATCCTTAACACCGGGACGATTGCCGATTGAAGAGACAGCACCATCCGGACTTCCACGGTGCCCCCGGGGTTCACGGAAATGATTATCATTCCAATTTGATCCTCCCCAATTACCACCGTGACCACCATTCCAGTAGCCATCCCAGTATCCATTCTGATACCCCCACCAATAATTACTGCCACCCCAGCCGTAACCATAGCTATACCATGGTGAATACCATGGCGAATACCAGGATGAATAGCCGGGATAATACCCGTTATACCATGAATTTCCCCAGCCCCAGTTAAGACTCATCCCAAATGAGGGGCCAAAAAAGATACTTGAGTACCACGGATCCCCTGTGTACCAATAATAATCAGTATAATAATCATCATAATAACCTACAGTCACGATGGGACGATGGAATCGTCGGATCCGGGAACTGTAGTCATACTCATTTTCAACATACTCGTCTTCCGAATAGGTGTAATCCGAAACCATTGGACGATCGGCTGAATCATCAATGTACTCGGGGTTTTCCGTATTCAGATAATCTTTCTGTTGCCGGGCAAAGTCCCTGTTGTCAGGAATCTGATCTTCCGGAACAACTTCAGCAGACTCAACATTTCGTTGACGTCGGGTTTCAGATGCAATGGTTTTTGGCCTCTCATCACTTTCTGCTTTCACACCAGTCTGCCCGGGGACATAGTACACATCATCGTAAGGGTTTGACGCCATGTATGCCGAAGAACAGGAGGTAAGCACCAGCAAACCAAGAATCGGGATTAACAATTTTGTTTTCATAATACAGTCCTCCAATTTAATTTTTACCTCTGGCGCCGATCACAAACTGTCCAATTTTTGCAGAAAGAATTTGAAACCTCTTTCTCGTCAGGAAACCCAAGCCAACGGGTATCGTTCAATTTTGTTACCTTTGCCAGTCATTTTGCGGTGGTTCAATGAACACCGCGACACCTTAAATACACCAAATTTCATACCACAAAGCGCTATGGCCAAAAATTTTTCATCCCGCGAAGAAAATTATTCACAATGGTACAATGACTTGGTTATCAAAGCTGATTTAGCAGAGAATTCAGCGGTCAGAGGTTGTATGGTTATTAAGCCCTATGGTTATGCCATCTGGGAGAAGATGCAACAGGCTCTTGATACTATGTTTAAGGATACCGGACATGTCAATGCATACTTCCCGTTGTTCATCCCGAAGTCGTTCTTCAGCAAAGAAGCCAGCCATGTTGAAGGGTTTGCCAAGGAATGCGCTGTGGTGACTCATTACCGCCTAAAAAACGACCCCAACGGGAAAGGGATCATTGTAGATCCTGACGCGAAACTTGAAGAAGAACTCATCGTTCGTCCTACTTCCGAAACAATTATCTGGGACACTTACCGTAACTGGATTCAATCATATCGCGATCTGCCTATTCTGGTGAACCAATGGGCAAATGTAGTTCGCTGGGAGATGCGTACACGACTGTTTCTCCGTACAGCAGAATTTCTCTGGCAGGAAGGACATACCGCCCATGCTACTTCTGAAGAGGCTTTAGCTGAAGCCAGGCAAATGCTTGATGTCTACACCAACTTTGCTGAGAACTGGATGGCAGTCCCTGTTTTGAAAGGCGTTAAATCACCAAATGAAAGATTTGCAGGTGCCATAGAAACCTTTTGCATTGAAGCCATGATGCAAGACGGTAAAGCCTTGCAGGCCGGAACCTCTCACTTCCTTGGCCAAAATTTTGCGAAAGCTTTTGATGTCAAATTTCTGAGTAAAGAAAACCAGCTTGACTACGTTTGGGCAACCTCCTGGGGAGTATCAACCCGTTTAATGGGTGCACTTGTCATGTCACATTCCGACGATAACGGCCTGGTTCTCCCACCAAAACTCGCACCCATTCAGGTAGTCATCATCCCGATTTACAGAAAAGCAGAACAACTCGGGCCTATCAGCGAAAAGGTGGATGTTTTAACTAAAGCGTTAAAGGCTAAAGGTATTAGTGTGAAATACGACTCGCGAGACTCCTACACTCCCGGCTGGAAATTTAACGAGTATGAATTTAAAGGTGTCCCTGTCAGAGTTGCCATTGGGCCACGGGATATTGAAAACGGAACTGCTGAAGTGGCTCGTCGTGACAATCTGACCAAGGAAATCGTACCCATTGATAGCCTGGCTGATTATATCGCTAACCTGCTGGATGAAATTCAGGTTAACCTTTTTGAAAGAGCCAGATCTATGAGAAATTCCTTCACCAAGAAGGCTGATACCTGGGAAGAATTTGTCGCAAAACTCGATGAAGGAGGTTTTATCCAGGCACATTGGGATGGCACTTCTGAAACTGAGCAGAAGATCAAGGATATGACGAAGGCCACCATCAGATTGATACCTCTGGAACCCGAACCCGAAGAAGGCAGATGCATTCTGACCGGAAACCCTTCCCCACACCGCGTCCTGTTTGCCAGGGCATACTAGAAATCATTGTGTGCGGCGCTGTACTTAATCGGGTACAGCGCCGTTTTACTTTATCACAATCCAGAAATCCGAATGAAACATGTATCAATAGCTGTAACCAATGACCTGATATCTGATCAACGGGTTGACAAAGTCTGTAATACACTCACGAAATTAGGTTTTTATGTTTCTCTCACTGGCCGTAAGCTGACCTCGAGCCCCACTCTCGATTCACGTCCCTATCATTGCCATAGAATGTGGCTGGTTAACGTGAAAGGCCCCTTCTTTTATGCTGAGTTTAACATCAGATTGTTTATCAGACTACTATTCACCAAATATGATCTTCTGATAGCCAATGATCTCGACACATTACCTGCCTGTCGACTCGTAAGCATATTGAAACGAATCCCGATCGTATACGACTCACATGAATTCTACACCGAAACCCCGGAGTTGATAAGCCGCCCCATGATCAGGGCCGTCTGGCTGCGGATTGAAAAAATGATTTTCCCCCATTTGAAATGGGTATTTACTGTTAACGAAAGCATTGCACTGGCCTATGAAAAAAGATACGGAGTTAAGGTCAGAATCGTAAAAAACATGCCTCGCTTCAGACCACCTGCCGACCCAATAACTCACCGTGAAATCGGACTTCCCTCAGAGCTTCCCATTGTGCTCTTGCAGGGGGCTGGAATTAACATAGAGCGTGGTGCTGAGGAATTGGTCTCTGCCATGCAGTATATTGATTGCGCTCAACTTCTGATTATTGGTAATGGCGATGTCATCGAAAAGCTTAAAAGCATGAGAGAGGAAATGAGATTACAATCCAAGGTAACCATCTTTCCCAGAACTCCCTACGAGCGGCTTAGGCAAATAACGGCCACTGCAATCATAGGAATCACGATTGATAAAGACACCAATCCAAATTATCGCTTCAGCCTGCCAAATAAACTGTTCGATTATATTCAGGCAGGGACTCCCGTTTTGGCAAGCAGGCTGCCGGAAGTCGAAAAAGTTGTCGCAGAATACAATGTAGGTGGGTTTATTGAATCCCATGACCCAAAGCATATTGCCGACCGTATTACAGCAATGATCAACGACAAAGCACAACTGGCGATCTGGAAAAATAACTGCTTGATAGCTGCTGAAACGCTAAACTGGGAAGCTCAGGAACTGGAACTAATTAAAGTGTATGAACAATTCATCTAAGATCAGACTTCACGTCATTTCATTCGATGTACCCTATCCCGCGAACTATGGCGGTGTGATTGATGTGTATCACAAAATCAGACTACTACACCAACATGGCGTTCAGGTTATCCTTCATTGTTTTGAATATGGACGAGGACAACAACCGCATTTAGAACAGTTTTGCGAAAAAGTATTTTACTATCCAAGAAGGATTGGTGCTACTTCTAATTTCTCCCTTCTTCCTTATATTGTTACAAGCAGACGTCATGATGAGCTACTTAAAAACCTGTTGACCGATAATGCACCAATTCTCTTCGAAGGACTTCACACCTGTGGCCTGCTGGGAAACAAATTGTTAAAAAACAGAGTAAAGATTTATCGGGAAAGCAATATCGAGCACCAGTATTACCAACACCTGGCCAAAGCAGAAAAAAAATTGATAAAGAAAGTATTCTTTCTGATTGAAGCAGCCAAATTACGTTTCTTTCAGAGAGTTTTGACCCATGCTGACCTCACCCTCGTTGTTGCTGAAGATGATCAACAATACTTACGCAAATATCTGCCCGATGAAAAGGTAATCTTCCTCCCCAGTTTTCATGGCAATGATTCGGTTTCATGTCCGACCGGAATTGGAAATTACGCACTCTTCCAGGGAAAACTTTCTGTTCCTGAAAACAAACAAGCCGCTGAATACCTGATCAAGGAAGTATTTTCTGAATCAACAATCCCTTTTATCGTTGCAGGGATGGATCCGGATGATAGCCTGAACAAACTGATAGCCCGCCATCAAAATATTACACTACTTGCCAATCCGGATCAAAAAACTATGGAGACCATAACGGCCGGGGCTCAGGTAAACATCATGGTTACTTTTCAACCAACAGGACTTAAACTGAAACTGATCAACACCCTATATACCGGACGCCACTGCCTTGTAAACAGCAAGATGCTTGCAGGAACAGGATTGGATTCATTATGTACTATTGCTAATACTACGACCTTGCTTAAGTCGGAACTTGAGAAATTAATGAAAACGCCTTTTACCGTTGAAGACCGGAAGAAAAGAGAGATAATTCTCCATCGCTTCAATAATGAGGAAAAAGCCCATGAATTAATTGGATATTTAACCAACACTACAACCGGATAACTGATACTTTATATGGATATACTAAGGCAAAGAATTTTAGAGGAGGGTAGATGCCTTGATGGTGGAATTCTTAAAGTTGACAGCTTCGTCAATCATCAACTCGATCCTCAGTTGGTCATGCAAATCGGAGAAGAATTTGAGCGACGATTCGCGCATTTAAACATCAACAAGATCATTACCGTAGAGGCCAGTGGTATAGCACCCGCCCTCATGACCGGTTATCGAATGAAGCTGCCTGTAGTCTTTGCGAAAAAAAAACAACCCTCTACCATGGTGGCCGGTTTTTACCAGACGGAAGTGACTTCGTTTACGAAACACCGGTCTTATCCGATGATTATCAGTAAAGAATACCTTAAATCCGAAGAAAACATACTCTTCATTGACGATTTTCTGGCTCACGGTAATGCAGCCAGAGGAATCATCGACATCTGCCGGCAAGCCGGTGCTACAATTGCCGGGATGGGTTTTATGGTAGAGAAAAGCTTCCAGCAGGGCGGCTATTGGCTGCGCCAAAGGGGTTATCTGGTAGAATCGCTGGCCATCATTGACTCACTGGAAGGCAACCGGATTACCCTTCGCTAACCGGCCAGGCCGCCGACGATTCATCAGCACCACCTTCGTAAGACTCAATCGGATCGTCGTAAACAACCCCATCCTCAATCCGGAATACACGGGAAGGAAACCGTTTGATCAGGTTATAGTTGTGAGTGGCCATGAGTACAGAACGCCCCGTCAGACTTATATCACGAAGCAGGTACATGATGCCGGCAGAGGTTTCCGGATCAAGGTTTCCGGTCGGCTCATCAGCCAAAATAATTTCAGGGTTGTTAACCAAAGCCCTGGCAATGGCTACACGTTGTTGTTCTCCCCCTGAAAGTTGGTGCGGCATTTTATGCCCTTTGGTAGATAGCCCTACACTTTGAAGCACCTCATCACACCGTGCCTGCATCTTTACTTTATCGTCCCAACCAGTTGATTTCATAACAAACAGCAGATTCTCATCTACTGTGCGGTCGGTCAGCAGTTGAAAATCCTGAAAAACAATCCCAAGCTTGCGCCGGAGCATCGGAACTTCGCGCTTTTTAAGCTCAACAAGGCTATAACCAGCCACAAATGCCAATCCTTCATTCACAGGCAACTCAGCATACATCGTCTTCATCAGGCTGCTTTTACCTGAACCGGTCTTTCCTATCAGATAAACAAACTCTCCATTGCTGATCGAAATAGACACATTTTTGAGTACCAACGATTCGCGTTGGAATATATCTACATTCTCGAATTGAATTAAAGGTGCCATAAAATATGTAATGTGAGATACAAATTATAAGTGATGCCCGACTTATCATTGCAAAGATAGTTTTACTTCCGCTACTGTTCAAGTCCTTCATTCTGAAAACCACGATAAAACTAAAATGAGCTGCCTGATGGCAGCTCATTTTAATTCACTTAATGATGTCAACGATACTATTTTACCATACCGGAGAAACCCATAAAAGCCAGCGAGAGAAGTCCGGCAATCAACAGCGACATTGGAAAACCTTTCATCCCTTTCGGGTAGCCTACCATCTCCATATGTTCACGAATACCGGCCATTAAAACCATGGCAAGTGTAAAACCAACAGCCGTAGCCGCGGCATACACCACACTCATAATCAAATTATAATCCTTCTGAACAGCGAGCAATGCTATCCCCAGAACTGCACAATTGGTTGTTATGAGGGGGAGATAGATACCCAGTGCCTGATACAGAGAAGGTGCCGTTTTCTTCAGGATGATCTCAACAACCTGAACTAAAGAAGCTATCACAAATATGAAACTGATCGTTTGCATGAATTCTATATCCAAGGGTATCAGGATATAGGCATTTACAAGGAAAGTAACCAGGTTCGCCAGCGACATTACAAACACCACGGCAGCACCCATTCCGGCTGCTGTCTCAACCTTGTTCGAAACCCCTAAAAAAGGACAAATTCCTAGAAACTGCGCCAGTACAACATTGTTGACAAGCAGGGCTATAATAATTATGCTTATGAATTCCATTTTTCGGTGGTTTAAAGGTTATACTTAGCTTTTAGCCTGTTCACGACAGCAATCATGTAACCATAGGTTATAAAAGCACCCGGGGGTAAAATGAAGATGAGAATGGTCTTGGCATTTTCGCTTACAAGACTAATATCAAAGACAGAGCCATTGCCCAACAGTTCCCTCACACTTGCAAGGAGGGTGATGGCTAAAGTAAATCCTAATCCCATTCCCAGCCCGTCAAGCAATGCAGGGAACACTTTATTCTTTTGGGCAAATGCTTCTGCACGTCCCAGGATGATACAGTTCACCACGATCAGCGGAATAAAAATACCCAAAGTCTTATATAAATCCGGCGTAAAGGCTTTCATCACAAGGTCAACGATGGTTACAAAAGTTGCGATAACCACGATAAAAGCTGCTATGCGCACTTTATCGGGTATGAAATTCTTAAGCATCGCGATGAGTACATTCGAGAAAACGAGAACAAAAGTTGTAGCAGCACCCATCCCCAGTCCATTCATCGCGGCAGTAGTCACCGCTAAGGTTGGACAGGTTCCAAGTACCAGCACAAAAGTTGGATTCTCTTTGATAAGTCCATTGGTAAAAAACTTCAAATTACTCATTGATTTACTCCTTTCAGTGAATCAGCAGCACTCGTATTTGAACTGCCATCTGTTAATTGTGCTTTCCATAGATCGTATGCTTTTTGAACTGCATCGCAATAAGCCCGCGATGAAATGGTTGCAGCCGTAATGGCATCTACATCACCACCATCCTTTTTGACAAGCAATTTAAATGCTCCCGGGTTTTTGCCAACAAATTGATTCTTAAATTTGTCTTCTTTCATTTTGGCTCCCAGCCCTGGCGTTTCTTTCTGGTCTAAAACACTAATGTTATGGATTGTACCATCTGGCATGAAACCAACCATCAGGGAGAAGCGGCCGCTGAAACCCTTTTCCGTAAAAGTTTTAATGGCGGTACCCACCGGCTGGTCGGCCTGTGATCCCGTGTAAAGCGTTAATCCATCAGTGGTCTTCGAGGAGGCTGTCGGGTCATTGTCAAACTTTGGCAACACCTCAGTGATGGCAGAAACCTCTTTTGCTTTGCTTGCCTGTTCAATCGGCCCTTTGGTCAAATTATATACCATCCCAAGTGCTGCCGATGCCGCCAGCGAGATAAGAGCCAGCGACAGAATCATATTCTTCAGATTGGATTCAATTTTCTTTCCCATATTCTGTAATATCAAACGCCGAAACGACGTGGTTTAAATGCTTTATTCAACAGAGGAACAACCGCATTCATGATCAAAATTGCAAACGACACCCCTTCCGGATATACGCCAAAAACACGGATCAGAATCGTAATAATTCCACATCCTGCCCCGAATACCAGCATGCCGGCAGGCGTCATCGGTGAGGTCACCATATCAGTTGCCATATAAAGGGCTCCAAGCATCAAACCTCCCGTAACCAGATGAAAGAACGGATTAACGTAAACATCAGGATTGGCCAGATTTAATAGTGCAGCAAATACAAATGCAGATCCGATGAATGCAATGGGTGTATGCCAGGTTATTATTCTCTTGTACAGCAGGTAAAGGCCACCAATGATAAGTGCCAACGCGGAAACTTCGCCTACAGATCCGCCCATGTTACCCAACAGCAGGTTAACATAGTCCGGAACCTGCTGCATCAAATCAGCCATTGCATCACCTTTTTTCAAACCCTCTTTTACAATACCGAGGGGTGTTGGTCCAGTTACTACATCGGTGAGGGAAGTACTGAAACTCTGCGGCAAGGGCCAACTGGTCATATCGACCGGGAAAGAAATCAGTAAAAACACACGCCCGACCAATGCCGGATTGAAGGGATTCTTACCCAGCCCGCCAAACGACATCTTCGCGATACCTATCGAAACAAGAGCTCCTATGACCATCATCCAGATGGGCAGGTTTGAAGGGACGTTAAACGCGAGCAGCAACCCGGTCAGCATCGCTGAACCATCACTAATGGTAGGCTCATTCCCGAGAATATACTTCTGAATCAGAAATTCGAAAAGAGCACAACTGACAATGGCAGTAAGCGTAAGAATAATTGCAGAAAGCCCGAAGAAATAAAACGAAACCAGCATGGCCGGAATCAACGAAATTATAACGCCAAACATGATTTTCCGGACCGACTGATCCGCATGGACGTGCGGAGATCCTGAAACGGTGAGCAAATTCATACCGTATTGATTTATTGTGTTTCTATTCTTAACTAACTATTTAGCGGCTCTGGCACGTATTAGCTTTGCCACTGCTGCTTTTCCAACCCTGATATGATCAAGCAGATGACGTCCACTCGGGCAGGTATAATGACAGGAACCACATTCAATGCAATCGAGAATGCGATCTTTCTCTGCCAACTCATAGAAAGCACGTTCTGATTCGGTGGCCAGTTGGAAGGGCTCAAGACCCATCGGACAAACCGTTGTGCATCGCGAACACCTGATACAGCTCTGCTCAGCCATTCGTTTCGATTCTGAGGCCGGCATAACCAGTATGCCGGAGGTACCCTTTACTACCGGAACATCAAGATTTGTTAACGCTTTCCCCATCATCGGACCTCCTCCAATGACCTTCAGGCCATCTTCAGCACTAAACCCTGAATGCACTAAAAGAGCAGAAACCAAAGTGCCAATACGAACCATAAAATTGCCAGGTGTGGGAATGCTCTTCCCCGTGACAGTCACAACCCTTTCAAACAGTGGCTTATTCTTCTGTACAGCTTCATAAACAGCAAAGGCAGTCCCTACATTATTCACAACACATCCCACTTCTATCGGCAATTTGCCCGACGGTACTTCCCGGTTAACCAACGCTTTAATCAACTGCTTTTCTCCACCCTGCGGATATTTTACTTTCAGCGGATGAACTTCGATCCCGGGCCATGAAGAGGCAAGTTTTGAGAGATGACCTATGGCATCAGGTTTGTTATTCTCAATCCCAATAAATGCTTTTGTCACACCCAGCCCCTTCATCAGGATGCTGATACCCACCATCAGCTCCTCACCATGCTCCATCATCAGACGGTGGTCGGAGGTAAGGTAAGGCTCGCATTCAACACCATTGATAATCAAAAATTCAGGCTTTTTTCCCGCGGGAACCATCAGCTTAACATGTGACGGGAACGTAGCACCTCCCAGTCCTACAATCCCAAAACTCTTCAGCCTGCCAACAATCTCTTCAGGAGAAAGCGCGCACTCCTTATTTAATGCTTCGGTACGGTCAATTGACTCTTCCCATTCATCGCCTTCAACATCGATAAAGATAGCCGGTGACCGATAACCGCCGGCTCCGGGGTAATCCTCTACCTTCACAACTGTGCCCGAAACAGAAGAATGGATATTCGATGAGATAAAGCCCTCCCCCTGTGCAATCATTTGTCCGACTTTAACCACATCTCCCTTCTTAACAACAGGCTTCGACGGGGCTCCCAAACTCTGACTCAGGGGAATATAAACCTTTTGCGGAATCGGGAAAACTTCAATTGGTTTTCCGGCCGACAGTTTATTCTCTTCGGGGTGTACACCACCAATTTTAAATGTTTTCAAGAGAAACTCCTTCTATAATGTTAAACATTAGTTTTCAAAACAGAGTCCAAATTATCAGGTGGTAGTATCTGATTGCTCAGATGTGGCAACTGGTTCTTTCCGCGTAGGGAAATTCAACTCGTGTATGGCTCCGGTCGGACACTCCGCCACACATTTCCTGCATAATTTACACTTCTCAAAATCAATATACGCCAGATTATTAGCCAGCGTTATCGCATCAAACGGGCACACCTTAACGCACTTACCACACCCGATACAGGCTACTTCACAATTCTTTTTAGCAATTGCTCCCTTTTCGGTATTTATGCAACTCACGAAAACCCGTCGATCCTTTTTCCCTTTATAGCGAAGTTCTATAACTCCTCTGGGGCAAGCCTTTACACAGGCACCACATGCCACACACTTATCGTTAACCACCGGTAAACCGGTTTCGCTATCAATGTGAAGCGCATCAAAATGACAACTTACGACACAGTCGCCTAAACCAAGACAACCGTCAGGGCAGCCGCTTTCACCCGAAAACAGGCTATGGGCAAATGAACAACGCGAAGCACTGTCGAAGACTACTTTAGCAGGGGCATGCGCTTTACTGCCATTGCATCTTACCACCGCAATTTTGGGCTCAGTGGCCTCAACAGTCAAACCCATTGCCTGACCAACGTTACCCATCACAACAGCACCTCCAACAGGGCAAGCCAGTCCTTCCAGACTTTCAGCTTTCACAATGGCTTCCGCGAAATTCCGGCAGCCAGCGAAACCACAACCTCCACAGTTTGCTCCCGGAAGGATATCTGCAACGATGTCGATTCGTGGATCTTCAATAACCTTAAACTTTTGGGCAACAAAATACAGGATTACCGCCGACGCAATACCAAGTCCGGCAAGCGTAATCATCGAGTAGATAATAATCTCGTTCACAGTTGATAAATTTTTGGTGAACTATTCTGGTGAAATCGATTTTCTAAAGCTTCACAAATGTAAAAACAAATTTGATAATGAACGATTCTGCTCAAATTTCTTTATACCCAATCAGCGTCTCAACTGATTGTTATATTCACGAAATAAGTATATTAAAAATCGAAAAAATATTTCTACAATTATTTACCTCCCGCTTTTTCGCAAAACCATCCCTGCCGCTATACGAATTCTAAATTTTCAGAACTCCCAGCTTATAATTCTGATAGCCGGGTCTTTTCAAAGGAGTCCTTCACCCGGTTAACCCTTTTTGAATATAACTATTGTAGTTTCCTATCTTATACCAGGGTGATTGAGAAACGCCCGGCGAGCCTATCCCTCAACAAATATAAAATAAAGAAGTAAGGTGCCAGACCAACCAGCGCCAACAAACCTGCCAACTCCTGATTACCGGTAATATTCCAGACTACAAGCAAGATGGTCATTAATACCGCGAAAGGAGCCAGATATGCCCAAAGCACAGCCCTGAGACCCGCAGTTCGTGATATCTTCACCTCAACCAAATCGCCCACCGCGTAACTCCTTCCGGGGACAGGCTTCAATTCCACCTCTTTATCCTTCTGCTCAGAAAGACCACAGCCCCCTTTCTCATGACAGCTGCTACAAGCAGAAACCGTATGAATGACCACGATGAGCTTCTCAGCATCAATGTAGCGAATAGTTCCGGCGTGTTTGATGACATTTTCCTGCATACCAACTCATTTTTTGACAAAGATACAAATCAAAAAACGTTTCCCTGTTTTTTGATTTTCATGTTAAAGTGAGCAAAACAAAGTTATCGTTGTTGTATATGCAAATCAATTAAACATGTTGCCATGGATAATAATAAAGCCACACACATTCTGAAAGAAGCCATTCTGCTCGAGCGACGCGGCAAGGCCTTCTACACCAATGCTGCAGCGTCAACACAACACGACGCTGCCCGGAAAATATTCACCCTGATGGCCGAGGAAGAAGACGAACATATTAAGTACCTCAGCACCCAGTTTGCCCACTTTGCAAAAACTGAAGAGTTTCTGAAGCCCATTGCTCCAACACAAAACGATACTGAAATGGTGGCAATGAAGGTGCTGACCGAAGAATTCAAAAAGCAGGTAAATGCTGCCAGCTATGAGGCTGCTGCCATTGCTGCCGCCATGGATTTTGAGCTTCGGGCCGTTAAAGTTTACGCTGATAGGGCTATTGAAACGGACAACCCAAAAGAAAAGGAATTGTACCAAATTCTGGCTGATTGGGAAAGAGGTCATCACGAATTACTCGAAAATCTCAACAACGAACTGAAAGAAAAGATTTGGAACGACAACCAGTTCTGGCCTTTTTAAACACAAAAACCGGGAATCTTCCCGGTTTTTTACTTTTCAGACATCCGATCATCAATTTCTCAACAATGCAATCAGTCGTGATGGTATCCTGATCAGATCGATGGCATCAAGTATATCCGTAACAACAACATCGGCGGCAAACAAAGCACTGACAGCCGCCCCTTCAGGTCCTATTACTGCAACACCCAGCGCTGCTTTTTGAAGCATCAGCCTGTCGTTGCGCCCATTCCCTATCACCATACAATTACAAGGCCCCAGCGATTCAACATAGGCCGCTTTTTGCACATCAAGTTTCTCCCCCTCCAGAATCAGAATCCTGCAGTCAATTCCTCCAAGCACATCAGGCACTGTTTCAGTATTATCAGCAGTTACAACATGTACCTCGAGATGTAAGGCCAGACGATTAAGCTCTTCAGCCACACCGGCCAGCAATGTACCATCAAGACCCAATGAGCCGTTGAAGTCGAAAATAAGATGATTTAATTCCAGAGATTTAAAACCTGGGATATCTATTTGAATCATAACGTTACCGTATCTGCTTGCTGTTTCAAACAACAGCCAGTAAAAAAAGTTGTCAGCGCCACGAAGTTATTAATATGTTTGATCTGATTTCAATAAGCGTTACCTCACATGGTCAAGCCTCAAGCAACCTGATTTATCAATTATGAATGAAAAACAATCTTTGACATTGATTATCTATATTATAACAAAGATAACCTTCGAAGATGCGTTACCCAAAAAAAAACACCTTCTGTAATAAAGCCACGCCCTTCACATATCCCGAACACACATACTCCGGATAACCTCATCCTGCATTCCGCCGGTTAACCTCCATTTGTCACGTGAAAAGCATAAAATATGAGGAATATGATGGAAAGAGGAGTATAAGGCGTACCAAAGTTTAACCGCATTCGATATTGCTTCGTTTCTCGTTCGAAAAATTACGAAGGGGCTTCGAAGCCGCTTCGAAGGCGCAACGAAGGCACACCAACTATGACCACTGTTAATCAACAACCTGGCGTTATACATTCAGACCCTATTTTAGAGGGCTTTTAAAGCAATTCTGATAGGTAGTGGATAGTTGTTTAAACCCAAAGTCAATGTTAAAGTCAATGTCAATGTTAAAGTCAAAGCCAAAGCCTTCCCCCCAAACATCCCGCTAACTTACTGTAAACCCGCTAAAAAGATAAGCAAAAAAAGGCTCCGTTCCCTCTATGGCCTAACTTTGGCCTAACTTTGGTCTCTCTTTTACTTGATTATCAGCCTGTTCCAATTGTAACGCCTGATTACTTAATCTTTTTTGAACGAATATTGAACGAAAATACATCACAATTGCAATTTGTCCGAATTCATTGAACGAATTACGAACGGAAATGTCAACAGGAAAGGCTGAAGAAAAAATGGTGAAACTGATGATTCCATTTATTATATATTGTATTACAATTATTTAACAACGTCAAACCATACTGATAGCATTTCATGACAGCAAATGGTTCGTGAATAAATTTCAGAAATCAATGAACAGTTTGAACAGTTTTCAGACTTTGGCATGTGTATTGTAAAGACCCGAGGCCAAAATTCTGAAACCAAAGTCTTACATTGAATGTATTGTGCAAATGCCGGAAATAATGCTGAAGCCAAGCTACAGACAAACCACTGCCGGACAGCTTTCACATAGTTGGACAACGAACTGTTCATGTATTGGTTAACAATAAACAGTTCGGAAGATCATGAGTAAAAAAATCACGAAAACATCACTATTTGAGATAAGGCACGAAGGGACTACCGGCAATCTTAGCGGGTCAGGCGGGTAATCAACTCATGATGTTGTGGAAACAGCGTCAATAGCTTCTCACGGTCAGCCAGTTCAAAGTCGTCATCATCATAACCCGGCGACAAGGTACACCCGCATAGGGCAAATTCGCTGCCAATTTCTGGTTCAACTGCAAACCAGACATGATGAGGAGTCAGAAACTGAAACACAGCCCCTCCTTCAGGATCATTTCCCAGTCGCTTGATACTAAGAGCCCCTGAGGCATCAATAAGATAGATTTTTAAGACACCACCCTGATAGTGATGCCACATCTCATCTGTTTCAAGACGATGAAAGGCTGAAAAATCACCTTCCTCCAGTAAATAATAAATCGAAGAAAAGAGTCTTCGATAACCCTGATGGCGCTGTCCGGGAAAGTGAGGAAGAAAGAGAGGGGAGTCCGAAAACCCGGGGGAAAAACTCCCCCCTTCCGGATGAGGAGACATCTTCAGGTGTTTGATCCAGGCGGCGGAGTTCATGGTTGAGTTCAATAACACGAAAACATCACAATCAGGATTATCAGATAGGGTTTTTAATCAAAAGAATGATTACCGGTTACTTTTCAAGCGTCGGGTTGGCCTTTTTCACATTTGACAGCGTTAATCCCAGATCGTTAAACATCCAGATAAACCGTACTGAGATCGTGTTGTTATACTGTTCCCGGGTGCGGAGATATACCCCGTCGACATTATAGAAATCACGTGTTCTGATTTTTGCCAGCGAATAACTGTAACGCACATTCAGCAGCAAACTCTTATAGATTCTAAGCCGAACATCGGCAAGTAATGAGTAATCAGAGGTTTTATATGGACCATCTTTAACAGTGGTTGATGTTATCTCTACGCCATGTTCCTTTTCGGTTACACCGACAAGGCGGGCGTATGAAAAACCGACGCCGACGGTGATACGGTCTCTGTCGTTATAGTGTACCAGAAGTGGTATTTCAACGTAATTTAACCTGAGGTCATACGATCCGGTAAGTCTGTTACCCAAAGAATCGGACAACAGGTACTGATCGCCCTGATAAGACCCCTTCATGGTAAAGAGGGTCTCCATACTCAGTCCCCAGTTATTATCGATAGGGACGAATACACCGGCGCCAATATTGGCACCAATACGATCAAATCCATAAACCTCATCACCATCAACCTGCGTCAGGTTAAACCCACCAATTACCATACCCTTAAACACCTGTGCCTTAGCACCGATAGTTATAAGAAGCGCAACAACCGTTAAAAGTAATATTCGTTTCATGTACATTGATTTTTCCAGATTGTTAACGAGAACGCCGGCAGCTTATTGCCGGCTACTTTCTTGTCATCCATTCTTTTTCATCGATAAATTTATCCTTTTACGGGCAACGTCGACCTCAAGAACCCTCACCATAACTTTCTGGTTGAGCGTTACCACCTCATTAGGGTTGCTAACATACCTGTCGGCCAACTGGCTCACGTGAACCAGCCCGTCCTGATGTACCCCAATGTCGACAAAAGCTCCGAAATTGGTAATATTAGTGATGATTCCCGGGAGTTCCATCCCCACAATCAGATCACCCATAGTGTGGACATTGCGGTCGAATTCGAAGACCTCGAACTGGCTGCGGGGATCACGACCTGGCTTGGAGAGTTCAGACATGATATCCTTTAAGGTCGGGAGGCCTGTCTTTTCAGTCACGAATTCCTCAAGTTTCAGTTGTTTTCGCAGCATCTCGGAATTCATCAGTTCAGCAACCGTTGTATTCAACTTCCCTGCCATTGCGTCAACTACACTATAGCTTTCGGGATGCACTGCCGAAGTATCCAGAGGATTGACTGCAGTTGGTATCCTCAGGAAACCGGCGGCCTGTTCAAAAGCCTTCTCACCCAATCGGGGTACTTTAAGAAGTTCATCCCGCGATTGGAAGCTCCCCTTCTTTGAGCGGTAATCGAAGATATTCTTAGCCAGTGAAGGACCAATCCCGGATACGTATGCAAGCAATTCCTTACTTGCTGTATTCAGGTCAACCCCTACCAGATTCACACAATTCACCACAACATCTTCGAGGCTTTTCTGAAGCGCATTTTGATCAACATCATGCTGGTACTGACCCACACCAATCGATTTGGGATCAATCTTTACAAGTTCAGCCAGCGGATCAATCAACCTTCGTCCGATTGACACGGCACCACGTACAGTAACATCATAGTCGGGGAACTCATCACGCGCAACCGCTGAAGCCGAATAGACCGAAGCACCAGCCTCATTCACCATCACAGCCAGCATATCTCCATCAAAGGGAATGTGACGGATGAAAGCTTCAGTCTCGCGACCGGCGGTTCCGTTGCCAACAGCAATAGCGCTAATCTTGTATGCATTCACCAGACTTTTGATCTTGTGGCTGCTCTCCTTTACTTTATTCTCAGGTGGGTGTGGATAAATTGTTTCGTTATGAAGCAACTTCCCGTTGCAATCAAGGCACACTAACTTGCAACCCGTACGAAACCCCGGATCAAGTGCCAGTACGTTTCTTCCCTGTAGAGGGGCTGCCATCAGCAACTGCCTTAAGTTTTCCGCGAAGACCCTGATAGCCTCAGCATCAGCTTTCTCTTTGAGTAATTGCCGAATTTCAGTCTCAAGCGAAGGCTGCATCAGGCGCTTATAACTGTCGAAGGCTGCCGACCTGACCTGAACGGCCGATGGGGTTTCGTTTCTGACAAAAAAACGCTCAAGCAATTCGACTGCCTCGATGGCTGAAGGTTCAATAACCAACTTCAGGAAACCTTCGTCTTCGCCACGAAACATAGCCAGCAGGCGGTGTGAAGGAGCCTTCATGGCTTTCTCTTCCGAATCGAAGTATATCCTGTACTTTTCTCCTTCTGCTTCTTTGCCCTTTGCCACCTTTGACCGCATGATCCCCGACCGTTGAAACAGCGAACGGAGACGCTGACGGGCATACGCGTCTTCACTGATCCACTCGGCCATGATATCGCGTGCACCTGTAAGGGCAGCTTCCACATCGCCAACACCTTTTTCGTCCGAAATATACTTCCGGCTTATCAATTCAGGCTCCACATCATGGTGCTGACTCATAAGTTGTTTGGCCAAAGGCTCAAGCCCTTTCTCACGCGCGATGGTAGCGCGGGTTCTTCTTTTCGGTTTGTAGGGAAGATACAGGTCTTCGAGTACAGCCATGGTAGCAGCCTCCTCTATCAACTGACGTAGTTCACCGGTCAGTTTCCCCTGTCCGGTGATGCTGTTCAGCACGGTCTCCCGACGTTTTTCCAGTTCCTCAAGTTGATGAAGACGGTCACGAATGGCCATGATGGCCACCTCATCCATGCTTCCGGTCATCTCTTTCCGATAGCGGGCAATAAAAGGAATGGTAGCGCCATCAGCCAGCAATTTGATCACGTTGGCTGTCAGATCCGCATCAAGAGACAACTCATAGGCAATTGTACGGGCAAAATCGAT
The DNA here is from genome assembly GCA_001768515.1 of Bacteroidetes bacterium GWE2_42_24. Classification (GTDB taxonomy): domain Bacteria; phylum Bacteroidota; class Bacteroidia; order Bacteroidales; family TTA-H9; genus GWE2-42-24. The sequence continues at coordinate 76,221 of MEOA01000004.1, forward strand.
CATAGTAATTATGTTGACGGCTGACCTATACCAGAAGTTGCCTCTATCAGAAAACCAGCAAAAGGAAACCTGTTGGTCAGACCGATTCGATTGACAAAGGTAATGATTTGGAGGGTTGAAAAGCATCGCCATTCCCGGGCAACCGTTATCCGCACACTTTCCGCCAGAAACCGGAAACGATTTGATGGTCTTTCAAAAATCCACCTTTCAAATTATTACCCAGTGAAAATTGTCAGCATATGACTCAAATTCGATAGTTTAGCTATCAGAATTCAACAGCTAAACGCTGCGCCATAACAACTGAACATTAGGCAGCATCCTCTTCGCGGCGAATCAAATTCTATCGGCTCATTCCTCAACTATCATGGCCCATTCGCCACGAATTTCTACCTTTCCGATCACTGCTGCCTGTTTCACTCCGGCAGCTTGTAGAGAACTCAACAGCTTAGCGGATTCAGCTTCAGGAACGGCGATCAGTAGACCTCCTGATGTTTGTGCATCAGCCAACAGGTAACGTTGGGCGGTGGTGACATCTTCAGAAAAGCGGGTAACAGTTGAAACATGATTCAGGTTATCTTTTGTACCACCGGGAATGATTCCAGCCTGAGCCAACTGAAGAGCCCCTGTAAGAAAAGGGACACTACACGCGTTGATGACAAAGCTCATATTTGCACCATCAGCCATCTCACGCAAATGACCAAGAAGCCCGAAGCCTGTAATATCGGTACAGGCATTCACAGTAAAACGGATCATTGTTTCTGCGGCTACCTTATTTAAACAGGCCATTGTATCAGAGGCCTCTCTGGCAGAGTCGGCACTGGCAACTCCCTGCTTTATGGCTGTGCTGATGATACCCGTACCCAGAGGCTTGGTGAGGATAAGCAGATCGCCCTGTTTGGCGCCCTTGTTTGTCAGTATTTTATCAGGATGAACCACACCAGTTACAGCCAGTCCGAATTTAGGTTCGGTATCATCAACAGTATGGCCGCCCACAATAGGGATTCCTGCTTCGGCAGCTTTATCAGAAGCGCCATGCAGGATGGCTTCGAGCACAGACATAGGCAACCGGTTTGAGGGGAAGGCAGCGATGTTCAGGGCAAACAACGGACGAGCACCCATGGCATACACGTCACTTAGTGCATTGGCGGCAGCGATAGCCCCGAATTGATATGGATCATCAACGATAGGGGTAAAAAAATCGAGCGTCTCTACCAGAGCTGTTTCATCGTTCAGCCGATAGACAGCAGCATCATCAGAGGTCTCAGGCCCCACCAGCAGATTGGCACAAGGGATCACCGGAACATTCTTCAGCACCTCTTCAAGAAGTTGCGGCCGTAGCTTACAGGCACATCCCATCCCGTGGGTAAAATGGGTGAGCCTGATGGTTTGCAACCCATCACTTTCCGGTTCTTGTTTCCCGGCACGCAAGCGCCCAACTGCACCCGATACCATTTCAACAGCCTGATCAACTTCTGTATCTGAAAGAAACCTTCCAGTAGAGAACCTGACCGTTCCCATGGCCCATTCTTCAGGGAGCTTCATGGCCGAAAGCACCCGGCTCATCTCAACCTCGCCTGAATGACACGCAGCTCCGGCTGATGCGGCCATGTTTGTAAGTTCCGAAAGAAGTGTGTTGGCTTCAACGTTGCGAAAACTAAGGCTTAACGTGTTAGGAAGGCGCCAATCGGGATGGCCATTGAGTTTCACTTCCTCAACCGAAGCAGCAATACCTTCATTCAGCCTGTCGCGCAACTGTTTCATGTACTTCATATTCTTGTTCAGGTCACGACCGGCAATCTCACATGCCTTCCCGAGACCCACGATCTCAAGCACATTTTCCGTACCGGCTCTTAGATTTCTTTCGTGGTCAGCACCATGAATCAATTTTTCCAACGTGACACCACGTCGTATGTAGAGCACCCCTATCCCTTTGGGGGAATATAATTTATGCCCTGCCACCGAAAGTAGATCTACCTGCATACTCCTCACTCTCACGGGTATTTTACCCACACTCTGTGCAGCATCGCAGTGCAACAGGATACCCCGTTCACGGGCAAGCCTGCCAATTTCTTCAATAGGTTGAATTGAACCCGTTTCATTATTGGCATGCATCACGCTGATGAGGATGGTATCGGGACGGATGGCCTGCTCAATTTCAGCAACATTCACAATGCCATACGGGTCAACGCCTACGCATGTGATCTCGAATCCCTGCTTTTCCAGAAAGCTGCAAACTTCAGTCACGGCAGGATGTTCAATTGAAGTGGTAATAATGTGCTTCCCACGATGCTGAAGGTTAAAGGCAACCCCCTTAATAGCCATATTGTTAGATTCGGAACCACCACTGGTAAACACCACCTCATCAGCATCACATCCGAGCAACACTCCCACCTGACCACGCGCTGTTTCGACCGCCATTCTGGCCTTCACACCAAAAGCATGACTGCTGGATGGATTCCCAAAGACCGATTCGAGATAAGGGCGCATTGCATCGGCCACTTCAGGGTCAATGGGGGTGGTGGCATTATAATCAAGGTAAATACTCATAAAGGGAAGGATTTCTTTGTTCTTGCTACACTCTGTTGTGAATTTTAAATGGCTCAGGTATCAGGTTTTGATTCGCAAAAACGTACAGATTAATTTAAGCCGGCATGAAGTTTACAATGCCATAGATCGTGACAGTGCGGACAAATATTCTCAGCAGCATGGATGATTCCTTTTCACAATTTGTAAAATCACTTGCAAAGATGCAAAAACATCAGGCTGCCTCAAAGATTTTCAAAGCAAAATGTAACAGGAACGAACTAAAAGAGAGAAGATGTTTTACCGGCCTATCAAAAGTTTTCCGGTTTTTACCATACCATTAAATTCCAACCGATAAAAATAAGCGCCAGGTGATAGGGTTGCTGTAATGATGCTGACTTCTTTATCTCCCTTTTTTAAGGCATCCTGAACACACATTACCTGCCGTCCCTGAATATCAGAAAGGGTAAGGGCGACTGTTGCAGGCGAAGGAGTATCCAACCTGAAAGTAACAAAATCAGTTGCAGGATTCGGAAATACAGTAACCCCGTTTTGACACCTCTGATCCCCAATACCAAAGGGGCCATCGGGACCATAAACTTTCAGAAAATGTCCAAGTTGCCCGCCGAGTAAAGCAGAGCCATCTTCAGTTATTACCATTGAACAGATGGTCTGCGGGAAACAGAATTCGTCGGTCCTCCAGGTATGTCCCCAATCAGTGGTAAGCTGGATCCGGTAATAATCGTAATTAAAATAATCATACGAAAAAACCCTGGCCATTCCCTTTTCATTCAGATCAATGGATTCGAATCCTGTGACACCCGGGATTGTATCGGTAATTGCCCATGATTCTCCATAATCGTGCGAGAAATAGAGTTTATCGTAAACGGAACCTTGCCAGGCGTTAACTTGCAACATCAAAAGGATATCACCTTTGGCGTTAGCTTTGGCCAAAACAATCTTGTAACCCCAATAAAGATCTTCTGTCCCCATCAATTTCCAGGACACTCCCCGATCAATAGACATCCATGTATAAATCTGATAATGCCCCACGCTATCAAAAGTAAAATCCCCGCATATATATAGCAATGAATCAACAGAAATGGGCAGTAGTTTTCCCTTTGCAAAAGGGAGTGGTTGCCTGGTCCAACTCAAGCCGTTATTTTCTGAGTAAGAAAATGAACTGTCGGATAGCGTTAAGAAGATAGCACCTGGTGAAACAACACGAAAATCGAAATCGGAATTCCATTTTAACTTTACGCGGTTAGTCTGCCATGAAAAGCCACCATCCAAAGTAAAGTGAGTTGCCACTGAATCATATAATGAATATCCATAAACGCTACAACCATAAAGAGAGTCAGCAAATTCTGCAAAGGAAGGAGATCGCGGGCAAGGCAGTTGAATCCAGGTCTTTCCTTCATCATACGATTTCTCAAGTTTATAACCCTTAGCGCCTGAATTATATCTGATCATTTTTTTGTCACCTAAATAATTCAAGTATACATAACAATCATAGCTGGCGGGCCAATAAGGCGACCAGGATTTACCATCATCGGTTGACTTGCTAATTCGGCCAAAATATCCAACGATGTAAGCGTCCCCTTTCTTTACATAACTCAGGCCGTTGATAATACCTAAATTCGGGATGTTGTAAGGAGTCCAGGTAACGCCACCATCATCGGTCTGTAGTATGAGTTTCCGGACAGTAGTATCGGAATATGAACACAGCTTGTTGAAGGAGATAAGTCCCCGCTGTTCATTGCAAAACTCCATGGCTGTAGGGTATTGAGCGCCCTGGTAAACAGTATCAAATGTAGCTCCTCCATCATTGGTCAACAACACGTACCCGTAAGGTGCGGGAAATAATTCACGAATCCCAATCATCAACTTATTATCGCTTAATGCTGTTATGATGATACTGCCGTTTTCGGCCGAAAAATCCCTGATCAGGTTCCATGTACAGCAACTGTCAACAGTTTTATATACTGCCTTACTATCGCTAAAATATCCAACACCTGCACTCGTAAACCGCATGCTACAGTTATTTCCAACGGGAGATAGCTGCCAATCGGACAGTTGCCATGTATGTCCACCATCAACTGTTTCACCAAATTTGCCCCCACTGCTTGCCGTAAACCAGCCATAACCCCGCTGATGGTCAACGAATCTGAAGGTATTGACAGAATACTGCTGATTCGTGTAAATCTTCTCCCACGCTCTTCCGTCAGCTGAAGAAAACAGGCTTCCATTCGTGGCATAATACATTCCATCAATATATTGCAGATTATAAAAGCCAACTTCTCCGCCGGTCATGATTACCTCCCATTGTTCACCGGCATCCTCTGTGTAAAGGATAGTTCCATAACTACCGGTAATGACACCATGCAGACTGTCGGCAAAAACAATGTCGTTCAGATTGACACCAAGCGGTTTTGGATTTAACCAGACGACCTGACCACATAACGACAAAATCACCATGAATAAACTGGTTGTAAGTAATACATTTTTCATAACTCGATAGATTTTACAGGCACATTGGATATTGGCTCTATAAATATACTGAGAAATACAGGCTAATACTCATTACGAAATTATATGGCTGTTCAGCATAACCTTGATATACAGACGTAGAACAAAAAGGCAAGGTTGCTTATCACTAATCAATCTCTCAAAAAAAAACCATAAGCTCAGTGCTGAGAACCACAACATATTCTTCCGATACTAACGCTGTAAAACCATAGAAATCAATAAAAGCCCTAAAATACAACCAATCATTGCCCGAAAACGGATGAGGATTGAAAGGAGCACGTTAACACGACCTATATCATCAGCATTAATTCGGAAACAAAATATGTAGCAATGCCTGTAATAAATGATTATGCCGGGGTTCTACAAAAGTGACTTACTGAGCTCATTTCAAACGAGAAGTTGATCAATCGACACGCGGGAAAGGTTCATTAAAAACTGCCAAAATAAGCATACCTCAATACCGGAAAAGGAAATCTGAGGGCGAGTAGCATCTACCCGGCACCTGCTTCATGAAAACATTACGATTGTTAAGAACCAAACACTTCAGGACTATGAAAGCATTTCAGCTTCCACCTCATCCTCATTTCTTAAGTTCTCGATGATAAACACCTGCCTTTCGGGGGTATTCTTCCCCATGTAAAACGACAGTGTTTCGGCGACCGAGTGATCCTTCCTCAGGATAACGGGATCGAGGCGCATGGTAGCACCAATGAAATTTGAAAATTCATCTGGCGAGATTTCTCCTAAACCTTTAAACCGGGTAATCTCAGGATTACGACCGATGGCTGCTATAGCCCTGATCCGTTCCTCTGTCGAATAACAGTAAATTGTTTTCTGCTTATTACGTACCCTGAACAGAGGGGTCTGGAGAATGTAAAGGTGTCCGGCACGAACCAGATCAGGATAAAATTGCAGGAAAAAGGTGAGTAGCAAAAGCCGGATGTGCATACCGTCAACATCGGCATCGGTGGCCACCACAACATTGTTGTAACGTAATCCTTCGAGGCCTTCTTCCAGATTTAAAGCCGATTGAAGCAGGTTGAACTCTTCGTTCTCATAAACCACCTTCTTGCTCATCCCATAACTGTTGAGCGGTTTGCCTTTCAGACTGAAAACAGCCTGTGTATTCACATCGCGTGCCTTCGTGATAGAACCGCTGGCAGAATCACCTTCTGTGATAAACAATGTGGCATCAAGCTTTCTTTCATGGTTTGAGTTATAGTGTACGCGGCAGTCGCGCAATTTCTTGTTGTGAAGGCTCACCTTCTTGATGCTGTCGCGGGCAGCTTTCTTGATCCCTGCCATCTCCTTACGCTCCTTCTCACTCTGGAGGATTTTGCGCTGCATTATTTCAGCAGTTTCGGGATTCATGTGAAGGTAGTTGTCGAGGTGTTTTTTCACCAAGTCACCGATGAACCGGTTCACAGTTTGCCCCCCCTCTTCCATATAATTTGAACCAAGTTTGGTCTTGGTCTGGGATTCGAAAACAGGTTCCTGTATTTTAATACTGAGAGCTGCCACTAACCCCGTCCTGATATCACTTGTGTCGTAATCTTTTTTGTAAAACTCGCGGATAGTTTTCACAAAGGCCTCTCTGAAAGCCTGCTGATGGGTCCCTCCCTGGGTAGTGTGCTGCCCGTTGACAAACGAGTAGTACTCCTCACCATAGTGGGCGGCGCCATGGGTAAAAGCACATTCAAAGTCCTCCTCGCGGATGTGGACGATGGGATAAAGTTGTTCATCGTCCATGTTCACGTTCAATAAGTCGAGCAAACCATTTTTGGCGAGGTATTTCTGACCATTAAAATTTAACGTAAGCCCCGTATTCAGAAAGGCATAATTCCAGATCAGTTTCTCTACATATTCACGAATGAAGTGATATCCCTGAAAGATGGTTTCATCGGGAATAAAGTTAACGATGGTGCCACTTGGCAGCGAACAGAGTTCTTCAGGAGCATCCAGAACAAGTTCCCCCCTGCGGTATTCCAATACCTTGGTCATACCATCACGGATACTTTGAATCCTGAACCATGACGCCAGGGCGTTCACGGCTTTAAGTCCTACACCATTCAGCCCCACCGACTTCTTAAAAGCCTTGGAATCATACTTAGCACCGGTATTAATCTTAGAAACGCAGTCGATTACCTTTGACAGTGGGATTCCACGACCAAAATCGCGCACGGTGACCCGGCCCTCCTGCACTGTAATGTCGATCTGACGACCATTACCCATTACAAATTCATCAATGGAGTTGTCGGTAACCTCCTTAATCAGCACATAAATGCCATCGTCCTGAGAGGAACCATCGCCCAGCTTTCCAATATACATACCGGGACGCAGACGAATATGCTCTTTCCAGTCGAGCGACCGGATACTGTCATCATCATAACTAACTACAACGGGAGAAATTTCAGACATAGTGAATTGAGGGAATTACAAAGCAAAGGTAGTAAAAGTGGGGGAATGTCGACTCCACTCAATTTTCCGTAACACAAGGAATTCAATGCGAAACCTGATATACCCAAACAAAACGCTCACCAGTTATCCTATTGGGAAATAGTAAGGGAGCGCAGACCAGATAGAAAATAGCAACTACTGCCCGAAAGAGGCACACTTTCACTAAAAAAGTTGCCGGACACACAGCCAAAGAAACTTATCCATTCAAAAAAACTCATTACATATCTTCATCCATGTTGCATAATTGCATAAATAAATATATATCTTTATCAGAAATTTTTAAAATCAACCTTATGAAATCGAAAAAACACTTTATCAGCAGTTTGCAGCACTATTTGTTTTTGGCCATTTTTGTCTGTTTTGCCATTTCCTGCTCAAAGGATGACGACGAAACGAATACTCCTGTTCCAATCCCGATGGGCGATGTGTTCGCTTTCGTTGATCTTAATCATCAGTGGATATACGATGTAACAGTATCTCAACAAGGGCAATCGAAAAGTGCTGTTGACACCTTCGCAATCATTGAAAAAATGAACGATACAGTCTTCATGGTTGAGGAAAAGCTTAACTGGGTCACCAAGAGCGGAACCATCTCATACTGGATGAAGAATGAGGGCCGATTTGCTGAATGCTACAATCCTAATGGTGATTACCCGCTCCTTTATCTGAAATCTGATTCAAAAGTCGGCGACATGTTCTATTACATCATTGCCGGCGACACTACCTTCACACATCGTATTGTATCGCTCGACAAAACAGTGACAACTCCGCTTAATACATACAAATGTGCCGAAATTGAGCAACTCATGCCGGGTGACAAAAACTATAAACGCACCATTTACATCAACAAGACATATGGCCTTGTAAGGTTTGATCTGACATGGAAACCCTATGGCACATTAATGACTCAGGTAACTCAGCTAAAAAAAGTAAATTTCTAGAGGGGCCTGCTGTCCCTATTCTTCCCTCCAAAGCAAAAGAATGCGTTTCTGCAACGCATTGTTGAGTTATTGCGTCTGTCCAAATACTCCCTACCTTTGCAAACTCATTAAACCTGAATGACGATGATAAATCGCAATTTCTTAGCCCTATGTCTGGTGATAACCATGTTCAGTGGCATCTGGTCAGCCTGTCAGAACCGGCAAAAGCATATCCTGACAGCCAATGACACCATTGCTCCAGAATTGAGTGTCCTGAATCAGAAGATCATGAATGACCCCAACAATCCAAAGAACTATATCGAACGCTCGAAATGGTTTACCGACCATAACCGACCAGATTCTGCATTGCTGGATGTACGTAAGGCCATTGGTCTCGATTCATTGAATCCGACTGGTTATATAGCCTTATCCGAGGTATATCAGTTCACGGGAAAATTTCCCGAAGCAGAAAGAGCATTACTGAAAGCCAGAGCAATAGCACCCGATGACAATGAAGCCATCGTAGCTCATGCACGCTTTTACCTTGTTTTCAAAAACTATGACGCGGCTTTCAAACTGGCGGATGAAGCCATTAAGAAAACCCCTCTTAATCCGAAGGCCTACTTCGTGGCAGGAATCGCATATCTTGAAAGAGGCGACACCCTAAGTGGCATTAAAAACCTGATGAATGCAACGGCGCAGGACAATCAGTTTTTCGATGCCTGGGTAAGGCTTGCCTTGATCTATCAGAACAAGCAAGATCAACTGGCCGAAGGATATTTCAAAAACGCACTGAGAATTCATCCCAAAAGCAAGGCAGCCTGGTATCTTATTGGATATTTTTATCAGGAAAGAGGCGACTACGCCAAAGCCGTTGCAGCCTATGACTCCGTTTTAAGGATTGATTCACACTTCCGAGATGCTATCTACAACAAAGGATACATAGCAATGGTTGTCGATGAAGATTACGATCGGGCTATCGATTTTTTCAGCCAATCACTTCAGGTCTCGCCCGGCTGGACAAATGCCCTCTATAACCGTGGATATGCAAATGAGCTGAAAGGTGAGATTGAAGAAGCACGTGAGGATTACCAAAATGTTTTGAAACTTGACCCCCAAAATGAAATGGCCATTCGGGCAATGGATCGAACGGATCGATAATGTCATGTATAATTATATAACTAAAAAACCAGCTTCAGAGCTGGTTTTTTAGTTATATAATCTTTAATCTTAAGCGCCTCAGTTGAGAGAAAACCGAACCGGGTTTAAACATATTGCACTCTCAAATCCTTCAACTCTTCAAGTAATGACCCTGCTGCCGCTTTCAAATCAAGAAAGATTTCCTCGGCCCCGTCTATAACCTCTTCTTTCCCCTTCATCTCCAATTGACGTGCCAGATGATGAGTTGTATCGTCATAAAAATTGGCTACGACACCTTTCAGACTATGACTGCATTTATTTAGTCCATCAAAATTACGCTCATCGATGGCTTTTTTGATAGCGGCCATCCGATCAGCATACTCGGCAATGAAAATATCAATGATTTCTACCACAACCTCTTTATCGAAGTTATCATATGTCATACTGAATGTTTCTCTGTCAATCATCTTGTCTCAGTATTAAATGTCTATAATTAAAACCTTTTCAGAATTATCTTTCTGGTTTATTAAAATATCGATCTGAACATGACAACCCGTCAACTCAAACGGAAGGCGAATTATAAATCTCAAAATTAGTCAATTTTTAATACGCATATCTAAAGCATCATCTTTTTTCAATTTTTCGAGTTGTTTTTGCTCAATTTCCTTTTTGAGATCATTGATGGCGCAGGAATTACAAGATGATCCGCATCCATTGCACGGATCTTCATCCTTATTCGAAATATTCCTCAGAATCCTGACGCCTACCCAGATGAAGGCTCCACCGACAATAATAATAACGACTATTTCCTGAAACATCAAAACAAACCATTTAATGAAGGAAAAAACCTAAGGATTGCATCTACTGTCGCCAGTAATGCTATTGCAACAAATACCAAAGCAAATAGTTGAGCAGGTATCCCGGTGATTTTCGATAGCAAAGATGCATCACCGGCTTTTTTGGATGTTCTGAAAGAAATTACTGTCAGGTCAATGGCAGACATGACTGAATCAGCCAGCAACAACACCATCAGCACAATCGCAAAAAATTGCTGCCATTCTATTCCTGCCTTTGAGAGCACCAATCCACATCCGGTAATAAACATAGCAAGCCAAAGCATGCCAAATCCATTTCTGACATAGAGAACGAGATTAATCAGAGCCATGGCCATCAACATTACAATGAGCCAACGCCCCATTGAAGCATGAACCAGCAGGCATGAAAACCAGGCAAAGGCCGAAGCAAAGAGGTATCCAGTGAATCCAACAACAAATGAAGCAATCTTTCCACTGTTCACTGTATGCGTCGTGCCGCTCAGATCAGCAAATAACTCAACCCTGACCACCTTCCCGCTCATTAATATTGCCGCCAGCGCATGTCCGCTCTCATGTACCAGCGTGTTTAACACCCTGAATGCACGCCCGACATATGGTATCCTCATGATAACCAACGAGACGACCAACGAGCCATATAAAAACCAAACATCGTTCATGGCTTATAATTCCGATAAATCGGCAAAGATAACGCTGCTTTAACCATTTCTTTCTACCTTTAATCACAAAATTACCAGCATGCCGCTTCTCGTTTACAAATCGTCTGCAGGATCAGGTAAGACATTTACCCTTGTTAAGGAGTACCTGAAAATTGTACTTGAAAATCCGTTGAGCTACCGCCAGGTGCTGGCAATTACTTTCACAAATAAGGCCACTGCCGAGATGAAGGGAAGAATTACCCAAACATTGGCTGGTCTGGCCAATGACTCGTCAGATGTCCGCTCCATGCTTAAGGCATTAAAGAATGATCCGGAATTCAATATAAGCCCCGAATTGATACCCGTAAGAGCTGCCCGGGTACTCCAACTTATCCTGCATGGTTACAGCGAATTCTCCGTCTGCACTATTGATAGTTTCATGCATAGGGTAGTGAGGGCTTTTGCTTTCGACCTCCACCTGCCGGTAAATTTTGAAGTTGAGATTGATACAGATTCTTTAATTGACCGAACCGTTGGAGAATTGCTAAACATGGTAGGTTCTGATCAGGGGATAACATCATTACTCACAGGGTTCGTTAAAACACTGGTAGATGATGAAAAAGGGTGGGATATTTCCACGGGTATTAAATCAATTGCCAAAACACTCTTCGATGAAAGAGAACGGACAGGAGCAGAGCCACTCAGGAGTCTTTCTCCCGCCGACTTCCTCAGAATACATATGGCCTTGCAGCAGCATACTTCGCAGTTTGAACAGAAACTAAAGGGCTTTGGGCGCGACTTTGTAGACCTTTTGCGAGACAACGGCATTGAGATGACTGATACGGCCAGAGGCAACGCAGGATTCTATAACTACATGGAACGGCTGGCTAATGGAGATTTCTCTAAATTAAGCCCAAACCGTCATGTGCAATCTGCGTTGGAAGATGAGAAATGGGAATCAGCAAAATGTTCCCCCTCCATTCGCGCAGCACTATACACTTTAAGCGCAAGCATCTCGCATAAGCTAAATACAACGATCGGTTTTATTGAGACAAATCAACAACATTACTTCACTCTGAAGGCAGTCGCAGGAAATTTCTTCCCTATGGCAACTCTTTCATTGCTGGATATACTCTTGATTCAGGTTGCCCGCAACCGAAACCTGGTTCACCTGAGTGAATTTAACCGGCGAATCGCCACAGTTGTGCTTAATGAGCCAGTTCCATTTGTTTATGCCCGTTTAGGAGAAAAATACCGCCACTTCCTCATCGACGAGTTTCAGGATACTTCAATTATACAATGGCAAAATATCCTGCCGCTGGTTCACAACACCCTCTCCTCACCTGCAGAAGGCCACAATCCGATGGCTATGATTGTGGGCGATAGTAAACAATCAATTTACCGTTGGCGAAATGGAGAGACTGCACAATTCCAGCAGCTGCCACTGATCTATTCACGTCCGCAAACAACCTGGTTTATTGAAGCAGAACAAACCCTTATCCGTAATTATAAACCAAAAGACCTCGGATTGAATTTCAGATCTACACCTGAAATCATAGATTTTAATTGCCTTCTGTTCAAACATGCCGGAGCCTTGCTCTCCTCAGGACTGAAGGAGACATACAATAACGTAGAACAGACACCAGGCGGTTCCAGAAAAAATGGCCGTGTTGAAATAGTCTTCAATAATGGTAAAGGAGAAGAAGGAAAAGGCAAATCATGGGATATTACCATGGTAAAAGCTTCGATTGAGAAATCGCGGGCAGAAGGATTCAGCTTCGCGCAGATAGCTGTTTTGTGTCGTGGAAATGATGACTGCGCCTCCGTGGCCCGTGAATTACTTTCAGAGGGCATCCCTGTTGTTTCTTCAGAATCGCTGCTTCTCTCCTCATCACCCAGAGTATCGGCACTTGTTACGGCTATGAGGATGTTACACCAACCTGAAAACCATGTTTACAAAGCATCTTTGGAGCTACTGATGCAGTTGATCCGCAAAACTGATAAGCTTTCACTAAACAATGAATCCGATCCGGTTAATGAACCCAATGCCGATCACCTCCTCTCCCTGCCATTTTACGACCTAGCCGAAACCCTCGTCCGAAGACTTGGACTCAACAACCAGCACGACTTGTACCTTCAGTTCTTTCTTGATGCCGTGCAGGAGTTCAGCCGTAAAGATCACCGGGGATTAACAGGCTTCCTTGAGTGGTGGGACGGCCAACGTTCCAGACGTTCGGTTGACCTGCCTGATGGTGCTGATGCCGTGCAGGTGATGACCATTCACAAAGCAAAAGGTTTGGCTTTCGATGTGGTTATTCTCCCCTTCATAAGCAACAGGGTAAGGCCGGGAAGGTCGTTCGACTGGATTTTTGATATATCTGTAGGAGAAAGTATTTTGCCTGCAGCCCGTGTTAAGATGGAAACCAAATCACTTGAGACCTCTTTCGCAGACCAATACAATGAAGAGATGGACAAGACAAGACTTGACACAATCAACCTGCTATATGTCGCATTTACGCGTGCTATTTCAAGATTGTATATTTTTTCGGCTGAACCTCCGGCTGAATCAGATTCTCCCGGACCTTCCTATATGCTGCGCACAATGCTAAACGCTGCATGGCCAGAATCAGGACAAATGAACACCTTCATTTATGGTGCCGAAGCCATTGAAGATTCCGTTAGAAAATTCAGCACCCCTGACACGTTCAACGAATCATTCTGCGGGGTTAGCTTCGACTGGCATGAACAGATCACCGTAGGACGCCCGGCTTCCGTCAAATCAGCCATGGCTGATATCTCAGGATCATTGGAGTTTGGAATACTTGTTCATAACATCCTGTCGAATATTATCACCCCGCACGACATCCCTGAACAGGTAAAAAAGGCCATCATTCATGGAAAGCTCAATCAGGATATGGCTCTCCGGATCGAAAGACGAATCACGGAAATCGTAAACCAACCTGACATTGCTCCCTTCTTCAATTATCAGGGAGAGGTGAAGACAGAGGCTCCAATCCTGCTCGCCAACGGCAACCTGTTACGTCCTGACCGCGTCATGATAAACAGAGACGAAGCTCTTGTAATCGATTTTAAGACCGGAAAAACCAGTCCAGTTCATGAAGAACAAATCATAAACTACGCATCAGCTTTATCTGAATTGGGTTACAAAACTGTAAAAGGCTGGCTACTCTATCTTTCGGATCCTCCACATGTAAAAGTCGTTGTATGAATTAGTTACCAAACAGACCTTTAAACAACTGAAATTATGACTCATGTAATCAAGGCAAACCATCGGGGTAGCATCATCGGGTTATTCATTTCACTCATCCTGCTCATTGGCTGCCAACAACACCCAATCAATCAAGCCTTAGTACAACAGAACTTCCATCAGTTTGCTTTTGGCCTGCCAGCAGAACAACATCTTGCAAAGCTCCCCGGGATAGGTCACTCAGTCAAGAAAATCGGCTGTTATGCCGAATATACAACATGGGTATTTACAAGAAACTCAGGCATCAGGACAGGAAGTGATTTTACAATCCTTTCTTCTCAGGCTGTCAGAGTTATCAGAACCCCCGAAAGCGTCATCGGAACGGCTACCATTTTAAGCTATTCGACCAACAAAGTACTTGCTGTTACATGTGCCCACGTGGTCGATTTTCCCGATACAGTCTACACTTACCATGAAGCCGATATTACAGGCGAACCATTGATATACACTGCGTCCATTAAAAAGAGCCAGATAAACTATGTGAAGGAAGTCCCGGTAGCAGGAGGCCTCAAAATACTCGCGATTGATAAACAGGCTGACCTCGTTCTATTGGGGGGAACTTTATCTCAGGGGCTTGTAAAACCACCAGCCTTACCAATAAGAATTGGCGATAGCAGAGAAATTACGGAAGGAAACCGGGCCTGGGTTTTTGGCTTTCCAATAGGATACATGATGATGACTGAGGCGCTTGTAAACGGACTAAACGTCGACAGACGAGGCTCCTTCATGCTTGATGCTGTTTTTAATCCTGGATTTAGCGGAGGCTTAACCCTTACGTTCAACGTTTCCCGCCAACAATTTGAAGTATCCGGCTTTGGCCGATCGGCACCTTCCTCTACTCAATTAATACTTACCCCTGCCGGAATACCCGGTATCGACAAATATGCCCCTATGGAGCCATACACCGATAAAGTTTTTGTCCAGCAACGTTCAGAACTTGCATATGGCCTTACCTTTGTAACCCCTTCGGAAGCCTTGCTCAAACTGATTAATGAAAATAAAGATAAACTAATTAATGAGGGATATGATCTTAACTTTCTGGAATAAAAACCGCTTTAAAAAACGCGCGGGTCGTCTTGCCATTACAATGCTGTTGCTAATACCTGTTTGTCTAGCAGGTTCCCAGGCGTGTACCGACGATAATGAATCAAAACCACCTGATCTGAGACATCAGATTGCCCGCATGCTTATGGTTGGTGTGAGAGGAACAGGACCTGAACTTAATGAAGAGATGACTCATTTGGTAACCACATTAGGAGTGGGTGGTATAATTCTCTATGAATACGATGCTGTGGCACATTCCAGACCAAGAAACATCAGTTCAAGGGAACAGGTGACTAAGTTGGTTACCAACCTGAGGCAGGCATCTGTCACACCTTTACTCGTCGGAATCGATCAGGAAGGAGGAAGGGTCAACAGGCTTAAACCCGTATATGGTTATCCTCCCACTGTCACTGCTCAGTATCTGGGGACACTAGACAATCCCGACACGACTGCCTTCTACGCTTCCCGCATCGCAGAAATGGTTAGTTTAACCGGCATTAACCTCAACTTTGCTCCTGTAGTTGACTTGAATACCAATCCTGAATGCCCTGTGATCGGACAACTCGGAAGAAGTTTCTCTGCTGATCCCGATGTAGTAACCAAAATCGCTGCGATTTTTTATGAAAAACAGCAACAGGCTGATATACTAACTACTTACAAACACTTCCCCGGACATGGAAGCGCAGCCGGAGATTCACATGCCGGCTTTACCGACATAACAGAAACTTGGCAACCTATTGAACTTAAACCATACAGTCGCTTGATCCAATCCGGCAAATGCGATCTGATCATGACAGCTCACGTATACAATGCACATCTCGATTCTGTTTATCCTGCTACCCTGTCAAAATATGTCATTCAACACATTCTGCGCGACTCCTTAAAGTTCAACGGGGTAATCGTCTCTGATGACATGATGATGGGCGCCATTACCCAAAGCTGGGATCTCGAAACAGCCATTTTTAAAGCCATTGATGCAGGGGTAGATATTCTGATATTCTCAAACAATGTTACAGAATACAATCCTCAAATTGCATTGCAGGCCATTGACCTGATTGAAAAAATGGTTAAGGACGGTAGGATTTCCCCAACCCGTATCGCACTTTCTTACGATAGAATTGCTAAATTGCACCGCCGATTGAATTAACTAACCCGATTTGAATTATGAAGCGATCAGAAGTAAAAGGTGTAATGGTCCATCTGAAGGTGAAGGATCTGTCAGTTTCAGGACAATTTTTCCGAAGCATTGGTATGGAAACTGTAGATGGCCCCGTTCCGGGTGATCTCTACCTCACCGATGGAACATTCATGCTTTCGTTGTCAACATCCGATGACATCTCTGTCGGGGTGGTCTATCTCTGCGACAATCCTCAGGAATTAGCAGTTGCATATCAGGGACTCTCAGTATTACACCCCGGAAAAGGACCCGATAGAATGAGTTCCCGTGATGCTTCCGGTACTTACCTGACACTGTTGGCCTGTCCCAACTTCGCACCAAAACCATTGAAAGGCACTGCCATTGGCCTTTGCGGTAATTTCTTCGAACTTAGCCTTGAAACTGAACGATTCGATGAAACAGTGACCTTCTGGGAAAAAGCAGGCTATCAGGTAATCTACGGTAAACGAGAAGAGAAAAACTGGGTGACTCTCTCAGATGAATGGATTAAAGTTGGGGTGTACAGACAAGGAACTGTCGACCATCCTTTCAGAACCCCCGCGCTCACATACTTTGAAAAGGACATGAAAGACAGGATTAAACTCGTCAAAGAACTTGGTGTCCCAATATCTTACGAACTGGAATCACCATGTAAGACTGGAATCACCGATGCCGTGCTGGAATCGCCGGCCGGTTACCACATGTTCCTTTTTACTGCCTGATCATTGACATTATTACAATCAAAAAGGCGGACTGAATCATCAATCCGCCTTTTTGATTACAGAGAAAACGCTATTTCAAATTCCCCCTGATTTGAGCTTCAATTTCATCACTGAGATCAGGATTATCAGTAAGAAGCTGTTTTACTGCTTCACGACCCTGACCAAGTTTTGTTTCACCGTAGCTGAACCAGGATCCACTTTTCTTGATGATATTCATCTCAACCCCAAGATCGACAATCTCGCCGGAGAGTGAAATGCCTTCACCATAGACGATATCGAACTCAGCCTGGCGGAATGGCGGGGCTACTTTGTTCTTCACCACCTTCACCTTAACCCGATTCCCCGTAACTGCATCTCCATCCTTAATCTGGCTTGATCTCCTGATGTCAAGACGCACGGAAGCATAAAACTTAAGTGCATTACCACCGGTTGTGGTTTCAGGATTACCAAACATAACACCAATCTTTTCGCGTAATTGATTGATGAAGATCAAACATGATTTTGTGCGGCTGATATTGGCTGTGAGTTTACGAAGTGCCTGCGACATAAGTCTGGCTTGCAAACCAACTTTGGCGTCACCCATCTCACCTTCAATTTCACTTTTAGGTGTCAGGGCGGCAACGGAGTCAATAACAAGCAAATCAATGGCTCCAGATCTGATCAGGCTATCGGCAATTTCAAGGGCTTGTTCTCCATAGTCGGGCTGCGATACAAACAGGTTCTCAATGTCAACACCCAGCTTGGCTGCATAATACCTGTCGAAGGCATGTTCAGCATCAATAAAGGCGGCTATGCCACCCTGTTTCTGAGCCTGAGCAATTGCATGGAGAGCCAGAGTCGTCTTTCCCGATGATTCAGGGCCATAAATCTCTATGATCCGCCCCTTAGGCAAACCTCCAACACCAAGCGCGGCGTCAAGAGCAATACTTCCGGTTGGTATCACGGCTACCGCCTCGGCAACCTGCTCTCCCAGCCTCATAATACTGCCTTTGCCATAGCTCTTTTCAATTGTTCCGATGGTTGCCTCCAGCGCTTTTAGTTTTTGAAGTCTCTCGTTGTTGGGTACTGGCTCAACTTTCTCTTTCATAATATTCTAATTTTAAATATAAAAATGACGTATAAAATGGCATATGGAAGTTTCCAAAGATAATCAAACCCATTTAATTTACCCCCATGTAAGGGATAAAAAAAGCACCGATGATTAGTCGGTGCTCAATCTTCGGCATCTCTCCGAAATGGAAAATATCCTTTCCTGAACTTACAACTGATTTAATATAGCTGTATTCACTGCAGTTGGTGGATCAACAATTATCTTGAAAATACAGTCGTTGAAATCCTTGTCACCTCCGGATGTTGTCAGAATATCTTCAAAAGTTAGGATGATAGCATCACAACCTGCATCGTAGAACAACAACGATTGCTGAGTCCCGGCTGTCTGGTTAAAAGCTTTATCGGTATAGTGCGTATAATAACCTTCAGAGAGTCCCGTCGGATAAGCAGGAGAAATCCCTTGCCAGCCATCAGCAATCAGGAAAGCACCTATGGACGTTCCTGCCGGATAATTACCTAAAAGCTGAATAAAGTTACCTGGCAGAAGACTTCCTCCAAAACCCTGTTTCGAGGCATTGGGGTATACCAGCATTTTGGTTGCCACAAAGTCGAGGATGCTTGATGGTGGCGTTGCATTGTCATAATTATATACTCCAAGTGAATTTCTCCAGTTAGCACCCTCATCAATGAAGGTGACATAAACCGTAGCGGGAGCAGTAAGTACAAGATTACGATTAGGATTGGCAAAGAACTCGGGATGAGCATTCAAGGCATTTTGATTTTCAGGAAGAGCAGTGCTGATATGTGACAGCAAATCAGGGCACAGGGGATCAAGGTTGGGCTCAAGGCATTCAGGGAGTCCCTGGTTGTCATAATCACAAATAACACTATAATCACCCGGCGCTCCTTTCTTTAATATCTTGAGTCCTTCGCGACCATTGGCTATAAAAATGTAGCCATCGGCAGCTGTAATATAGTTGGCTGATGCACCGTACCAATAAACACCAAGTATCTCCAGCTCTTCCTGCCCCGGAACTATCCGGCAGAGATACATGCCACCCGACCCGTTAGCAACATATACATAATCATCATCGAGTGCAACTCCATTTGTAATCGACTCATCCGACATATTGGACGGTGAAAGGGAGTGCACCAATGCGCCCGTGTTCAGGTCAAATGCTTTCAGACCATTGTGGCCCATAGAAACCCAAACAGTATTATCCTTTACAAAAATTCCTGACTTTCCATTCTCAGGCTGAATACTTCCGATAGGAAAAGTATTCAGGAGCGTATGAACAGGACCAACTTCATAAACAAGAATTTCAGCATTATCACCACTCTTAAGTACCACGTGTTTGCTTCCCGGGTCATTCCCAGATGCAGCTGCATACTTGGCATTTGTAAACTCATGGACAGTATCGATGGCCAGGTTATTATTTACATTCAGGGCGAAAACACCCCCGGCAGTACGACCTGCTGTAGCATAAAGCCAATCGGCTGACCGTACCAAACCATTGACCGATTTACCCGGAGGGGTCTTTGTACGGATAAGCGATGCGGTTGCAGGAATATCCTCATTCACGAGGTTAAGCTGAAACACAGCTCCTCCTACGCCATAGTCTGTAGCACCAAGCCATAACCGTCGTTGTGAACCTGTTGTCTCATAATCGAGAAACATAGTATTAAAATCAGCTCTCGAGGATGATGCGGATTTTAAAATTTCAGGAACACGGGGGTTGGTGATGTCAAACACATCAATCTGTCCCTCGTATAAGTCGGCTGACATGGCTGCACCATCGGGCTCATTATAGTGATAGGTTACATAGGCTCTGTTACCGTTCACCGACACATGTGTAGCACTTAAAACCCTATTCCCACTTCGCACAGGAGATGCAACCTCGGCTACCAGATAGAAAAAATGATCAGGTCCTGTGGCTGGTGTCATAGGTGAATATTTAAATCCGCCGTTAATCATGGGAAAAAACGATTGATAAGCTGTATCAAATACCGGTGTATACATATAACGAACCCTTTCTGCTGTAATGGAGGCTCCGTCATTGTTTACATCCAGAACCAGTGATTCGCCATCTGAAGACTGTACCGGCGTTTCATCTTTCTGACAGGAAGTCAAAAACAGTACGGCCGGTACCAATAGTGAAAGCAATAAAAGTGAGAAACGGTTCATGAGATATAATATTAAATGATAATTCAAAATAATTAAAATACGAATTCGTCATCTTTCCACAAAAATGACACCAAACCATATAAGAAAAACAATGCCTGCAATTACAATCTTGTTTTACAATGCATTAACCTCCAAATAAAAAAATGAAATAACATCGAAATCGAGTTCTTCAAATTACAATATTCCAAAATACAGACAGCTCAGCTCTTTTTGAAAACAAAATCAATTCACACTAGAGCAATCAAGTGCAAGCGTTACCCGAGAATCTGCTTTGCGTGGTTCTTTGTATCTACCTTCTCAATCACATCGGTGATGATTCCCTGTTCATCAATAAGAAAGGTATAGCGCATGATCCCCTCGTATTCCCTTCCATACATTTTTTTGGTACCCCAGGCACCATAGGCTTTGATGATCACTTTATCAGTATCTGCCAGCAGAGAAAAACGTAAACTGTATTTATCCGCAAAATTCTTCTGGGATTTCACACTATCAGCACTTACCCCTACGACCTTGTAACCTTTGGACAACAGGGAATCGTAATTATCAGAAAGCGAACACGATTCTGCTGTACATCCTGGGGTATTCGCCTTTGGGTAGAAATAAACAACCAACTTGCTTCCCTTGTAATCGCATAATGAAATGATATTTTCGTCCTGATCGATGCCGGAGAAATAAGGCGCCGGGTCACCTGGTTTTAAAACTGCCATTGAGAGTAGTATTTAAAGATTCGTTACCCCTATAAACAGCCGCGGCGGTCCTTGTGTTCAGGACCGCCAGCAGCATTAGAAAGAAAAAGTAAAACAAATCAAATAATCTTTAATTCAGCCAGACAAAATTTAATCTTTTGCCAGGTGCGCTCAATGTCATGATCAAGACCCATTGAGAAACGGACAAGACCTGCCGAGAGCCCCATCTTTTGCTGTTCTTCTGCCGGAACCTCCGACGAGGTTGACTTTCCTGAGTTACTAAACAGCGTTTTGAAATAACCAAGACTGACTGCAAGGTAACCTACACCTTGCTTTTCCATCATCTCCATGAATGCAGATGCGTTTTCAGCAGTCTTCATGTCGATGGCAATCATACCACCAAACCCGAAGTCGGGATTCATCATTTTTCTCAGTACCTGATGACCCGGATGGTCAGGCATGCCGGGGTAAAGGAACGGGAGCTGGTTTTCGCGGAAGCGTTCAGCCAGATACATGGCATTCTGACTGTGCTTCTGCATCCGTATGTGAAGTGTGTGAAGGTTCTTAAGTATTGAAGAGGAACGGAGCGGATCAAGCACAGGCCCTATAAGCATAGCCGTACCATCGTTCACGTTTGAAAGCGCATTGATAAATTCAACAGGAGCACAAATGGCACCGCCTACACAATCATTTTTTCCATTGATAAACTTGGTCAGGCTGTAAACTACAATATGAGCGCCTAATTGAGCAGGAGCTACCATCAGCGGCGTGAAGGTATTGTCGACCACCAGCTTTATACCATGATTGTTTGCGATGGAAGCCAATGCAGGAATATCACTGATCTGGAGCAAAGGGTTGGTCATGGTCTCGGTATAGATCATTTTGGTATTCGGGCGTATGGCCGCGGTTACCTCGTCAAGATTCGTCGGATCAACAAACGTAACCCCGATGTTGTATTTCGGCAACCAATTCTGCATAAAGGCAAATGTTCCTCCATAAATCGTCCGGCTGCTGACTATATGATCTCCAGCCTTACAAATCTGAAGAATTGTGCAGGTAATGGCACCCATCCCACTCCCGGTAACCCATGCACTCTCTGTACCCTCCATTGCCGCCAATGCGTCAGCAAGAAACTTGTTGCTGGGGTTCCAGTGTCTTGAATAAAGAAAACACCCCTCCGCCGTCCCTTCGAAGGTCTCGGTCATCGTTTTTGCTTGCATAAACGTGTAGGTGGCCGAATCAGTGATGCTTGGATTAACATCACCAAACTCTCCAAACTGGAGCAGATCGAAAACATTGCTAACGGCGTCGAATTTCATACAAAACTTTTTTTACCGAATGAATGACTAAAAAAGAGCAGATCAGATTCCGCAATCGTGTGCACAAAAATATCAATCAGAAACGAATTAAACTTCATTTTAGATCAATCCGGATTAATATTAACAAAATATTTAAAATCTGTTACCAAAATCAATATTTTTGTAATAAATCGTAATATAATTATAAAAATAATGAACAACCACTTTCAACTTGATAGTCTCGACCGCCGTATCCTAACCTTACTCGCTGCCAATGCCCGTACACCCTATCTTGAAGTAGCCCGTCTGTGTCATGTATCCGGAGCAGCGATCCATCAAAGAATTCAACGGATGGAAGAGGCGGGTATCATACGCGGGTCGCAACTGCTTGTCCATGCCCGCGGGCTTGGATACATGACCTGCGCTTTCATCGGGATACAGATCAGCCTGTCGGCTACACGCACCCATGAAGAAGTGTTCCAAAGAATCATGCAGGTACCAGAAGTAGTTGAATGTCATCACATAACAGGCAAATACTCGCTCCTCATAAAGATATACAGCCGCGACAATGAACACCTCAAACAGATCATCGTAGGGAAAATACAATCGATACCGGAAATCACCTTTACAGAAACCTTTATTTCGCTTCAGGAGGGGTTTGAGCGACAGTTACCCGTTGAGCAATGAAACTTTATTGCCCTCAAATTGTTACTTTCGCACACTGAAGTAACATTAAATAAATCCACAAAATGAATTACGATCTGATAGTGATAGGCAGTGGCCCCGGCGGATACGTGGCCGCCATCCGTGCTTCCCAGCTTGGGCTGAAGACTGCTGTGGTTGAACGTGCCGAACTTGGAGGTATCTGCCTCAATTGGGGTTGCATCCCCACCAAAGCTCTCCTCAAGAGCGCCCAGGTATTCCAATATGCTTCTCATGCTGCCAACTATGGCATCAACATAGAAGGGACCATCAGTGCCGATTTCGATGGAATCGTGAAACGAAGCCGTGATGTGGCTGCCGGCATGAGCAATGGGATTCAATACCTGTTTAAGAAAAACAAAATTGACCACATCAAAGGCTTTGGTAAGATAAAACCGGGAAAAGTAGTCGAAGTAACCGATGAAAACGGTCAGGCCACCGAATTCCAGGCATCAAACATCATCATCGCCACGGGCGCCCGCTCGCGTGAACTTCCTAACCTGAAGCAGGATGGCGAGAAAATAATCGGATACCGTCAGGCGATGACCCTTCCCCATCAGCCTAAGTCGATGGTAGTGGTTGGATCAGGAGCTATTGGCTCAGAATTTGCACATTTCTATAATGCTATAGGCACCGATGTTACCCTCGTTGAATTCTTGCCTAATGTGGTTCCGGTTGAGGACGAAGAAGTCTCAAAACAACTCGAACGTTCGTTCAAAAAAGCCGGCATCAAAGTGATGACAAACGCCTCTGTTGAACATGTTGACACTACAGGCGACCTCTGCAAGGTGACCATCAAGACCAAAAAAGGGGAAGAGGTGGTTGAGGCTGAAATCGTCTTATCTGCTGTTGGTGTAACCACCAACCTCGAAGGCCTCGGACTTGAAGACGTTGGCATTGCCCATGAGAAAGGGAAGATTACTGTTGATGACTACTACAATACGAATGTTCCGGGTTATTATGCCATCGGCGACATCGTGCATGGCCCCGCGCTGGCACATGTTGCCTCACACGAAGGAATCATCTGTGTTGAAAAGATCACGGGTCATCATCCCGAGCCACTCAATTATGGCAACATCCCCGGATGCACCTACACTTCACCCGAAATCGCTTCAGTTGGCATGACCGAGAAAGCTGCCCGTGAGGCAGGACGCGACATCAAGGTGGGTAAGTTCCCTTTCACCGCCTCAGGCAAGGCAAGTGCTGCCGGCGCCAAAGATGGATTTGTGAAGGTAATCGTTGATGCCCAGTATGGTGAAATACTCGGTGCCCACATGATCGGCGAAAATGTAACAGAGATGATTGCCGAGATCGTAGCTGCCCGTAAGCTGGAGAGCACTGGTCGTGAAATTATCGATACTGTTCACCCACACCCAACGCTCTCTGAGGCTGTAATGGAAGCAATGGCTGCAGCTTATGGCGAAGTGATTCACATCTGACAACCAACAAAACTTGATTGAAAGGAGCTTCGGCTCCTTTTTTAGTTTATAGACACAAAATTTAAAAGAACATTTTCATGAACGGTTCTTTTAGACCAGTTCAAACTGACCTGGTCAAACATAGTGAATGTTGAACTATACCTCTGATAGCCATCCATATATCGTTTTGTTTAAAGCCGGGAGCTGTGATTTTCCAAAACCTGTTTCATATTTTTAAGAAACCTGACCACACGTAAGCCTAATCGCAGTGCCATCGAAAACAACATAAATCAACAAGCTAAGATTGCTCTACACTTCCAGACTAATCCTTTAGCACTATGTCTGAAATAAAACAACAACTAGGCTATCGTCATGGCTGAAAGCTTGTCGCCAGCGACCGGGCTTAGATCCTGAACTTCGTCTTTGCTATAAAAAAGGGTGAACGCATACTATCGAACTGTTGTAACCCCGTTTGCAACCATATTTTTCAACCACATGTAACAAGGCTTGCCGTGCGGAACATCACATGACACATATTTATATTCTTTTAACATAAATTTACGCGCCTATCCAGATAAAGACAGTATAAAATGAACTATAAAAATATTTTTATCATACATTTGTTAAAGAGTTTAAACCCAAAATTTTAAATGTATGAAAACTATTAATTACTTCATTTCGCTACTGCTTACATTGGTTAACTTAATTGTTGTTATTAAACCTTTAATTAAAAAGAGTATGGAACCAGATACATATTTATATATGGTAAGTATTATACTTCCTTTATCAATCGTATCTCTTGTTGTTTTGTTTGTGGTAAACATGAAGAAAAATGAAAACAAGGATAAAGAAATTGAAAATGTTATAATTCACATATTTGAATCTAATGAATTATTGTTGAATAGCTATCTAAGCAAATTTAATCAAAGAAGGGAACATATTAATAAAGAGTGGGGTTTTGTAAAAAAGATTGACGCCTTGAAATCTAAATTTGATAATGATAGGGAGGCCGCTGAAAGAGAAAGAAGAGAAAATCCACCAGTATCACTATAATTACGTATAACATAAAACATATAGTTTTGAATATTAGTGTTTTAAATAACAGGTTTTCTACTCAACAGAGATGTATCTCACATCTTGAGAAGCTAAGATGGGGGAAAAGGAAATTCGTATGCCCTCACTGTGGGAGCCTTAACTCAACGAAACGGGACAACTCCATTAAACATCATTGTAATGGCTGTAATAAGGATTATAGTGTTTTGTTTGGAACCATTTTTGAAAATACCAGATTGTCTCTCACAAAATGGTTTCAGATTATCTTTATTATGTCTCAATCTAAAATGGGTGTGAGTGCTAAAGAAGTATCAAGACTGGTTGGAGTGAAATATCAAACGGCTTGGTATGCTTGTCATCGTGTTAGGTGTGCAATGATTGATAATGAACTCAGATTGGAAGGTATGGTAGAATTTGACGAAGCATATATTGGAGGGAAAAAACGAAAACTGAAGAAATCAGATGCCAATAAGGCTGTTTTGTCAACAATAACCAATAAAAGAGGAAGGGGAACGTCTAAGGTTCCAATAGTCGGTAGTGTTGAGAAGAAAGGTCGTGTATATGTGAAGATAATTGAGAAGCTAACAGGCAGAAATCTTTTATTGATGCTCAAAAAGATTGTTAAAACTGACGAAAGTATTGTATTTACTGATGAATTTAAAAGTTACAAAAGTTTTGATAATGTTGTTGAGCATATTACCATAAACCATTCTGAGGGTTACGGTAAGGGAGTTAGAACGGTAAATACAATCGAAGGGTTTTGGTCTATCCTGAAGAATGGGATTAAAGGTAACTATAGAAGTCTCAGCAAAAAATATCTGCCGTTCTACCTTGTAGAATTTTCATTCAAGTATAATAACCGCTTTTTAGAATCTGACCCGTTTACAACAATACTTTCAAATGCTGTAAAAGAGGACAAATGCTTCATCTATTATAAACCAAAGTGCGATACTAAGCACATCGTGTACGGGTCAGGCAGATGCAAACAATAGACTGTTTTAATATGGATAGATACTTAAATTTATATACTTTTATGGTAAAAAAAACAAAAATAATATCAAGTGATTCAAAATAAACCAGTTCATGTGGACACATGTACTAATAACAATTAGAACTAATTCGTAAAGATATTGTCAATAATGCACGGCTATTTTCATGAAAAACCTTTTGAAAGCTAACTAAAATCGATGAAATTCAATTTCTCATGTCAATAAACATTAACTATTAACTAAAGTTATGAATTCTCTACCGAACCTACTTATTGTTGATGATAATGATGCAAACCTTACTTTGCTAGAGAATATTTTGGGAAAGCTTCCGGCAAACCTGATAAAAGCGTCATCCGGATTTGAGGCATTGAATAAAAGCAATGGACATGAAATAGCATTGGCATTACTGGATGTTCAAATGCCCGGGATGAACGGCTTTGAATTGGCAGTCAAAATTAACGAGAACAGAGGCAACAATATTGTTCCCATTATTTTTGTAACAGCAACCTATGCAAACGAATTAGATGTAACTCAGGGTTATGCCTCAGGAGCCGTGGATTATATCGTTAAACCGATTAATCCCCATTTTTTACTAAGTAAGGTCAATACGTTTCTTGATCTCTTCAATCACAAACAAACTATTGTAAGAGAATCTATACTACTCGAAAAAAATGCGGGGTATTTAATAAGCCTCAATACTGCCCTTAAAGCCAGCGAGGAAAGATATAGAAGCTACATTGACAACGCTCCGGACGGCGTATTTATTACTGACGAAACCGGCCGATTTATTGAAGCCAATATAGCTGGATGCAGAATTACCGGTTTTTCAAAAGAGGAATTGCTGTCCATGTCATTTTCAGATTTGCTGCATGAAGAATCAATGAATGGTGGTATTGAGCTTTTTAAAACACTAATTGAAACTGGTGTTGCAACAGCAGATTTATTATTAAGGCACAAGGGCGGAGCGAATCGTTGGGGTGCAATAGAATCAGTAAAGTTATCTGAAACCAGATTCCTTGTTTTTACAAAAGACATTACTAAACGGAGATTGGCAGAAGACCTGCTTAAAGAGAGTGAAGCAAATCTCGCGATGGCCCAGCAAATCGCTCACATTGGAAGCTGGCATTGGGATGTGAATATAAAACTGATACGATTGTCGAGAGAGATGTTCTCCATTTTTAACATAAATGCTGAAGCTTTCGATGGAAAATCTGAGTCCTTGCTTAAATTGCTTCACCCTGATGATATTGAACCAACACTCAATTGCATAAATGAAAGTATAAGTGCTGGTGGTCTGTCACTTACTTTTGAATTCCGTATAATCCGCAAAGACCTTTCAACCCACTATTTATTGGGGAATGTCAGAATGGAATATAATGAAGGGGGTAAACTATCCAATATCTTTGGAATCGTGCAGGATATCAGCGAACGCAAACTGGCAGAGCAGTCACTGAAAATAAGCGAAGAAAAGTATCGGACAATGCTGAATGCTTCTCCCGATGGCATTTTATTAATCGACTTGCAAGGAACCATCACCGAAGTTTCAGAAATCGGTTTCGAGATATTTGATGCAGATCAAAGAAATGACCTGGTAGGGAAGAATTTTCACCAGTTCATTCCTTCGGATGAAAGAAACGTTATAAAAGATATTTTTGACAAGACAGTGAGTGAAGGATTGGTTCAAAATGTAGAGCTGAAAATCAGAAAAAAAAGTCAATCAATATTTCAAGGTGAAATCAGTTCTACACTAATCCAGGCACCAGACGGTGAGCCCTTGTCGTTCATGATTATCATCCGCGATATCTCGCAACGTAAAAAGATACAGACGAAGCAAATCCATGCCGATAGAATGGCCAATTTGGGTGAAATGGCATCGGGCATCGCTCATGAAATTAATCAGCCATTAAATATCATTTCGATGGTGATGGATAAAATTTTATTTGAAGCCGATAAAACAAATACCATTAACATTGAATTCCTTAAGACAAAATCAGATAAGATATTCGACAACAT
The DNA here is from genome assembly GCA_001768515.1 of Bacteroidetes bacterium GWE2_42_24. GTDB lineage: Bacteria > Bacteroidota > Bacteroidia > Bacteroidales > TTA-H9 > GWE2-42-24. The sequence continues at coordinate 104,845 of MEOA01000004.1, forward strand.
CACGCGAATCAGGAACATTATAGATCATGTCAGGGCATTTTCAAGAAGCGATGGCAATTATGTTCTAAC
>MEOA01000005.1 GCA_001768515.1 Bacteroidetes bacterium GWE2_42_24
TGGGCCGGCTGCACTTTCGTATTTCGAATAGCTTACCATGCTCGGGTTGGTTTCATCTACGGCAATAGGTGCGCAGTTCGGGTAGTTCCCGCCCTGTATCATACCAATGTAGAAGTTACCACTGGTGATAGTTATACCGGCAGGGAATTCATAATGAATCCAGCCATAATGGTCAGGGGTCACTTCAACGCGGCCCAGCTCGGTATTCGGATAACCCAAAGCACCATCATCATCATACACAGCCATTTCAAAAGCTGTCAGACCGTTACCGGCAGGATAAGTACCGTCGCCGATGTTCACAGTACCACCTGTTATAGTCACAGGATACTGAGCAATGGGTACAAATTTAACAGCATTGATGTTGCCGGCAGTAGCCCATGAAACCAGATTTTCATATACACCGTCGTCGTAAGCGATTACATAGCCGCTCATTGGCTTACCCCAGGTAACGTTAACCGCGGTAGCACCAGTGTTCAGGGCTGCAAGCACCGAACTTGGGGCAGCAGTATTTTCTGAAAGAGTTATATCCAAAACATTAGGACCAGCAACCAGTGCCAGAGGCACACTGTTATTGTCAAAACCTAACTTCGATGCTTCTACGATCACATCACCACCTGTACAGGTTAAGGAATATGATCCATCGAGAAGGGTATAGGTCATTGAATCACCAACCCTTACCAGTGCACTAAAAACAGGTAAACCAGAAGCTGCATTGGTAACAGTACCTGAAAGGGTAGAGCTTACCAACGGGGTGATGGTGAATTTCATATTGGGTCTGCTGGCTGCTGTAGCGCCACCGGTCATGGAACAACCGGTCTGACCATCATTATTCCGATAATAAGCTAAACCAGAAACAGTTGAACCATAAACATAGGAATAGGCAGTGTATGCCGTGTTGTCATAGCAAACTTCAACCAACAGGTTGTCAGAGCCATTCCAGAGGAAAGGAATCTGAAAATCCTTATTATTCCATCCTGTAGCGGTGATCAGCTCAGTTCCGCTGTACACAGTGGTCCAGCCAGAAGTAACGAAACTACTCAGCGTAGATCCGGCATAGTTCTGCATCTTGATCTCAAACCCGTACATCGTCTGCAATTGTAGGTTCACCTGTGAGACATTGAACTGAAGATTCGCGATAATCCCGGCAAATCCTCCGGCAGCTTCTATCTCAGCTTTAGTCATTAAAAGCTGGGTACGGCCATCATGCCAATAAGTAGTGTAAGGATATGTACAAGCATTAGTCCCCGTCCCTATTGTTACTGTAACCGGAGCAGCAGGACCAGCGACATTATACCATACACGGAGATTACTGTATGCGTTGCTTGCAGCATCATAAACTGGAGGTGTTTCGCTGTCGGCATAGCCATACACAGTCCGAACACCTGCAGCGGGATCTGTTTTGTAGTTCCTGTAATAGGTACTTGCATATCCACCAAGATCACCCCATACAATCTCAACAATCAGATTACTGGTTCCATCATAATCAAAATCAGTAATATCAATCTCGTTCCAGCCAGTGGCTGTAGCAGGAGTGAAAGACGAGGCTGAAAAAACAGTGACAGCACCGGTCATATCGGTGTAAGCTCCGGCTACCAAATTGGTAAGGGAGGTAGTTTTAAACCTTACAGTGAAGTTGTTTAAAGCAGCATTTGAAGTTGCGATACGTTCAAAATTATGTGCAATCTTCGTAAGTACTGCAGGACCCCCTGTATTGAGTTCACTGGCCAAATACAAAGTCTGGGTTTTGTTGTTCTCCCAATAATTTCCAAAAGGCCAATAGTTTGTGCCGCTCGCGGTGCCTAAGGTTCCAGTTCCGATCTCAACCATTGTCTGGGAGAAAAGTGGACTGGCAAACGTAGCCAAAACCAGCAGAAAGAAAAATCTGTGAAGTTTTCTCATGTGTAAAAAAAGCTAAGAATGTAAATTTATTAAACTAAATAATAATTAGAATGGGAAAGTACAGTTGCCTTGAGCGCCTGTTTGGAAGTTCAAATCAAAGAAACCGGGCTGAATGTGCGAGGGGTTGATCACATACGAGCCTTGCAGCCTGAAATAATTCACCCCGGAAGCAGAAGCAACCGGGTCATATACTGACTCTGAGGAGCCTAACTGAGATTTCGTAACGATTTGAGTAAGGGAGAATGAGAGATAGCATTCCCTAAGGCATTTAGTAAATACCATTGGATGAGTAGATTGCCAAACGAATGTTGTGTTCATACCTAAAGAAAAAATTAGGTTTAGAGCACTAGTAGACCACTTTTGATCCGTTAAGACCAAATTTGGACTAACTAATTGTTTATCTATAATTAATAACCTGTTCTTACTGAGAGTAATGCAAAAATGCACCCGAAAGACTCGGTGCTTAAGCTATGGTTGCCTGAAAAAAGTCAAAAATCTTTAGAAAAAAATCCACTTTATACATGCGGCTGCAAAAATACGCATTTGATCTTTCCACACAACTAAATTTCACATCACTTCAATCAAGAATCCGATTAAACCAATTTTCAGGGAAAAGGTTTCATCGTAATGGCGGCAGAGAAAAGAACAATACATGGCTGACGACTCGGACATATCTCTTACTTAACTGGTGGTTGGCATTTTTCTTTAGAATAGTCATCTTAAAAAATTCATTCCAAACTCACTGCATTTCAACTGAAAAGATAATTTTAAAATGGACGCTTGTGCCTATTTGGCCTATCGTTGGTCTCGCTATAACGAGATTATCAGTCTGTTGAAAATATATTGTCCGGCTACTTAGCCATTGTTGAACAGTTATTAAACACTTTTGAAAAAATCAGAATGAAGTCGCAATTTTATGAACAGATTGAATATAAGTTCCTGCCATAGAGGTTGAAGAAAAAGAGAGACAAAATGATGATATAAATCACCTAATCACTGGCTAACTGTTACTTAACATCATTAAGTCACAATAAATAACAGAATTTATATATAAAGAGTGTTTCATAAACGAGTTAAAAAATCATTGAACTGTGTTTAACATTAACTATGGATATTGCCATGCACGGCAGCTTAGATTTTTAACCTTTAAGAACTCCACTTCAATCATATCCAAAGTTAAAGAGAAATCAATATGGGAATTTCGAAAGCCAAGCTATCACAAACAACTAATATGCTCATAATGAATCGGCTAATTTTAAAGAACTCAGGGGTAGGATCCATCATTATATCATTATAAATGATACTCTCATTTCTTTCATTTCTATAAGGCAGCAAACCAACTTCTTCAGCAGATTATCGGATAATCCATAAGAACATATACAGCCGTGCAAAAGGTGGGGGCTTTTGGCACCTGCTTTCTTTTCACTTGAAGAGAAAAAAATATAGCATGTTAACTATCAGTACCATACCGATAATTCGGAGCGTATTCACGGAAAAGCTAGATATCAATCTCACAAAATGAGAAATAAGATACTACAACGATCAACGCTTTTTTGGGCAAAAAAATCATGGCAGGTGTTTTTGACTTGAGAATATGACTATGGTCTTCTTGTCCCTTATACATTACCATAGTAAACAGAAAAAAGTGCACCAAATGGTAAATCGTTCATGGCTTGCCAGAGCAACCAGCATGGTAGAAATACGTATGCTATAAGTTCAGTATGAGTTTTGCATGTTGAGTGGGAAATAGTCTTCCGGAACACGTACCAACAAGGCAGCCCAGAAGGCTATTGATAATATGCTATCTGATAAAACAACAAAGCAGCGCATAATAGTAGTTTTATGAATTCAAGAATTGTTTTCAAAAAAAGTAGTTATTGATGTTGATGATACAGAAAAAGTTTGTACTTTTGCGGTTCCAAAAAAATGGGTGAACGTAAACATAAATTATATGTACGCGATAGTTGATATAGCTGGCCAACAGTTCAAAGTTGAAAAGAATAAGGCCATTTTTGTTCATCGCTTAGATAGCGAAGAAGGCTCAGCAATTGAGTTTAACAAGGTATTGCTGATTGATAATGATGGCCAGATCAATATTGGAGTTCCCATCATTGAAGGTGCTGCCATTTCAGCAAAAGTTATCAGCCATGTAAAGGGTGATAAGGTTAGGGTATTCAAAAAGAAGAGGAGAAAAGGATACCAGAAGTTGAGCGGCCATCGTCAGCAGTTTTCACAGATTATGGTAGAAGACATCCGCTTCTAATTGTTTAACCGCTAAAATCCACATACAATGGCTCATAAAAAAGGTGCAGGTAGTTCATCCAACGGTCGGGAATCACACAGCAAACGCCTTGGAGTAAAAATTTATGGCGGACAGTTTGCCAAAGCCGGCAACATCATCATCCGTCAACGCGGTACTGTTCATCATCCTGGTGATAATGTAGGTCTGGGAAAAGACCATACCATTTTCGCGCTAACAGATGGTCTGGTAGTTTTCAAAAAACGCCATGATAATAAGTCTTTTGTATCGGTAAGCCCGATTCAGCAGGAAGAGACCGCCGTCAACTAACGCTTCCCCGAAAGCAGTTTACTCCTGTCCTATTGCGGGCAGGAGTTTTTTTGTTTACACCCATTTCATAGCATTGAGCCCCATTTTCTTAAATTTGCAAAAAATATTTACCAATGATTCCTATATCGACCATCCGGGAAAATCCGGAAAAAGTCATCAACCGTCTTACAATCAAAAACATAGACGCCAAAAGCGCAATCCTTCAGATTATTGCGCTTGACGACGTGCGTAAAGAGACACAGCGAAACATGGATGACCTGCTGGCTCAAACCAACAATCTCGCCAAAGAAATAGGCATCCTCTTCAAATCAGGAAAAAAAGAAGAAGCAGATGCGCTGAAACAAAAAAATACCGACTTGAAAGAACAGGCTAAAGCCTTGGAGCAAAAACTTGAAGAAACTCAAACCAAACTTCAATCGGTACTGGTTCAACTGCCTAACCTCCCGCATGAATCGGTTCCATCAGGAAAATCAGCTGCTGATAATATCATAGTGAAGCAAGCAGGTGAAATGCCGGTTTTACAACCCGATGCCATGCCCCACTGGGACATTGCTACCAAATTCGATCTGATCAGTTTTGATATGGGCAGTAAAGTAACAGGAGCCGGATTTCCGTTTTATAAAGGACAAGGTGCCCGGCTTCAACGTGCACTCATTAACTTCTTTCTCGACGAGGCCATCGCGGCCGGATATCATGAGATCCAGCCCCCGCTGCTGATTAACGAAGATTCGGGTTATGGAACCGGACAGCTGCCCGACAAAGAAGGCCAGATGTATCATATAGGAATCGACAACCTGTATCTCATCCCCACTGCAGAAGTACCTGTAACAAATCTATACAGAAATCTGATTCTTCAGAAATCAGATCTGCCAATCAAAAACGTAGCTTATTCAAATTGTTTCAGACGTGAAGCCGGCAGTTATGGTAAGGATGTACGTGGTTTAAACAGGTTGCATCAATTTGATAAGGTAGAAATTGTTCAGATCGCCAATCCATCTGATTCGTATGCAATATTGGATACTATGATTGAACATGTGGCAGGTTTACTGGCCAAACTTGAGCTCCCCTACAGAATTTTGAGACTCTGTGGAGGCGACATGAGTTTTACCTCCGCGCTCACATTCGACTTTGAAGTATGGTCAGCTGCACAAGAACGTTGGCTTGAAGTGAGTTCGGTCTCAAATTTCGAGAACTTTCAGGCCAACAGGATGAAACTTCGCTTTAAGGATGATTCAGGCAAAACACAGTTGGCGCACACATTAAATGGCAGTGCACTTGCGCTTCCGCGAATCGTAGCGGCTTTACTCGAAAACAATCAACAGGGCGACCAAGTTAGGATTCCGCATGCACTGAGAGCCTATACAGGCTATGATTACATCTCCTTACCTAAAGTTTAATGAAGCGATTCAGGCATCTCCGGCAACTCGCGATCTGGATTTTCATCATCATGATGAGCCTGTTGCGGTTTGCCTGTTTTGCCCAGAACACACCACCACAGCCAGCCAGCAGCCAATCGGAAGAGAGGCTGGCTTTACAGTATTTTCAGCAACGTGATTTCGAAAAATCGGTCGATATTCTGAAAAGGCTCTACAAAGATCAAAAAAAGCCGTACCTCTACTCCTACTATTTCATTGCGCTTACTGAACTAAAAAAATATGACGAGGCTGAAAACATTGCCCGGCAAATGCAGAAACAATATCCCGGCCAGGTAACATGGGAGGTTGACGAAGCCTATGCTGAGTATTTGGCCGGGGACATTAAGAAAGCAGAACGCCATTTTAATTCGCTTATTAAAAAGTCACTTACCAGTCAGCAATCAATTATCCAAACTGCCAACGCCTTTCGGTCAAGGAATCTGACAAATCAGGCACTCGCCACCTATGAACAGGGGAGAGAACATCTGAACGATCCCAATGCCTTCTTGTCCGATATTGCCTCGATATATGAAATTGCAGGTGATTTCAGAAATGCGGCAGATACTTATATCAAACTGTTACTCGTTAACAAACAGTCGCTTGAAAACATCAAAGGAAGGCTTCAGTTCAGTATGGTACAGGATATTGACGATGAACGCGCCACGTATTTGAGACAAAGGCTTTTGAGCACTATTCAGAAGAATAGTGATAATCGCGAACTGGCAGAACTTCTACTCTGGTTTAGCCTTCAACAAAAAGATTTTACAACTGCATTGACACAAGCCTGTGCACTAAATGCACGCTTTGGAACAGATGGACAGGAGATTCTTCAACTGGCAAAAATCAGTTGGGGGAATGGCGATGAAACTACAGCCCTGAATGCACTTAACTATCTCGTCAAAAGATACTCAAATTCGATGATTGGGCAGGATGCCAACCTTCTTCGTACCGACATACAATACAATCAATTTGTAAATAAAGCAACAGTCGGTAATGAGGAAAAAAAAACCTTGGAAGCTGATTTACGCAATAGCCTAATGGTTAACAACGAACGATATGCTGTTTTGCGTTTGTCACGATATCTCGCTCATCTGCTTGCGTTTTACTTTGATCGAACCGATGAGGCCATCATCATATTGGATACGCTTGTTGCCCGGGTCCCGAACGCAAGTCATGAAAAACTCGAACTTGCCGACATCTATCTGTACACCGGAAAGGTTTGGGATGCCAACCTGCTATACGCCCAGGTTGATAAAGAAATGCGCGAAGAGGAGCTGGGGCAGGAAGCACGGTTCTGCCAGGCAAAACTTTCTTTTTATATCGGGGAGTTTGAATGGGCAAAGACTCAACTCGATGTACTCAAATCTGCTACTTCGCGACTAATTGCCAATGATGCCATGGAGCTTTCCCTCCTGATCAATGACAATATAGATCCCGACAGTACATATTCAACACTTAAGCTATATGCACGTGCCGAGATGCTCGCCTACCGTAAAAAATTCAATCAATCGCTGGCACTACTTGACACCATTGCCGGAGGACTGCCCGGACATCCTATTCTTGATGAGATTCTCTTGAAAAAGGCAAGTATTTATGAAGAATTGGGGGCCTTCAAAACTGCGGATTCGCTCTATAACCAATTATATCGTTTCTATCCTGATGGTATTTGGGCCGATAAAGCGCTTTTAACCCGGGCGCGTCTCCTTGACCACAAGATGAACAACCCAACTGCCGCATTATCAGTATACGAAACCCTGATTACGCGTTTTGGAGGCAGCTTCTATGCCGATGAAGCCAGAAGACGTTATCGCGAAATTAATACTGTAAAACCTGCCATAAACTAATTTATGAGCGAAGTAAGAGCAAAAAAACATCTGGGGCAGCACTTCCTGATCGATCCAAATACGGCCCGTAAAATTGCTTCTACCCTCTCCAATCAAGCTGTCCGGGTGATTGAAATAGGTCCGGGCACAGGCATGCTTACCAGGTTTCTGCTCGAACGTAATTTCAACCGGTTGGTGCTGGTTGAAATTGATAGCGAATCGGTTATTTATCTCAAGACGCACTTTCAGTTTCAGGAACAGGACCTGATTGAAGGTGACTTTTTAAAAATGGATTTGTCAGCCCTTATGGAAGGCGAATTTACTGTTACAGGAAATTTCCCATACAACATCTCTTCCCAGATACTCTTTAAAGTGCTTGATTTCATGCACATAGTTTCAGAATTATCAGGAATGTTTCAAAAAGAAGTGGCTGAAAGGATTGTAGCCCGTCATGGCAACAAGACTTATGGGATTCTCAGCGTATTAATCCAGATTTATTACGAGCCCGAATACCTTTTCACTGTGAACGAAACCGTATTCAATCCACCTCCAAAAGTAAAGTCAGCTGTTATTCGTCTGACAAGAAAAGCATTTCTCCCCGAGAACCTTAACAAGGAGCTTCTCTTCAAGGTTGTAAAAACAGCCTTCAACCAACGAAGAAAAACACTTCGTAACGCGCTCTCAGGCCTTTGCAACCTTCAGGAAACCCCACTTGATAAATGGGCCTCAAAAAGGGCAGAGCAACTGAGCCCCGCTGAATTTGTAGAATTGACTAAAGAAATAGAAAACAAACTGACCCAGCGGTCAAATACATCGTTAGAATAGAAACACCTCCAACAATGGGCAAACAAGCGCAATCAAAAAACACCAGAATGGTACCAGCCACCTTTTTCTCGAGGGTTGAACGTTATATTCCTTTGCTGATTATCCTGCTGGCCTTCATTTTTTATGGGAATACCCTAAAAAATGGTTATTCGCTTGATGATGAACTCAACACCCACATAAATCCACAGGTGGCCGGAGGAATCAAAGCCATCCCAGATATTCTGACTTCGATGTATTATCAGGAAGAAGGCAATATTGGGAAACTCAGTTTCGGTTACCGGCCGTTGACTAAAATTACTTTTGCCATCGAAGCAAGCTTATTTGGTAATAACCCTAAGCGTTTACTGAAAGTAAGTCATTTTATGAACGTATTGCTTTATGCCCTTACCATACTTATTTTGCTGAGCGTTTTGAAAAAACTTTTCAAAGCCTGGCATCCGGCTTTTCCGTTAATGATATCACTTCTTTTTTTAGCGCATCCTCTTCACACAGAAGTAGTAGCCAGTCTCAAAAACAGGGAAGAAATCCTTAGCCTTATGGGAGGATTGGGAGCGCTCTACTTCCTACTTCGATATACCGAAACAAATCACTGGAAATACTTAGTGTTCAGCGTATTGACTTTCATCGCAGGATATTTGTCAAAGTCTTCAATTCTTACATTTCTGATCATCTATCCTCTTTCTCTCTACTTCTTTACTGACATTAAGCACAGAAAACTTTTAATTGTCACAGCAATCTTTTTAGTAGTCCTTCTGGCCTCACAGATATTACCCCGTCTATGGCTTCCTGACCAGATCAGGCCAACTGAATTAGTAGAGAATCCTTTATTCATGGATCACTCTCTTTCACACCGGATTGGCACCGGTATGGTAGTATTGCTTCATTACCTGGTTCAAATGATTCTCAATCCTGCCGATATGGCCTTCTACTATGGGTTCGATATGTTTCCGGTGGTAGGTATTACCAATGTCACAGCGATCATGTCGTTACTTATACACATTGGCCTGTTTTGTGTTGCGGTGTGGCAATGGAACAAGCAGAAGGTCATTTCTTATGCAATACTTTTCTATCTTGTCACCATCTCGATGTATTCTAATATAATCGTCCCAGTAGTAGGAATAGCGGCTGAAAGGTTTCTGTTTATTCCATCAATTGGCTTTTGTATAGCACTGGCTTTGGGTATTATGAGAATTAGCCGCACGCGGAAAGAAAACTGGATGAGGTTTAAACCAGATTCGCTTTACGCATCAACACTCATGATCCTCATCATGGTAATTTACGCCGGAATCACCATTAACCGCAATGCGGACTGGCAAGACCTTCCAACCCTATATAAAGCCGATATTCCTAAACTGGAACGTTCGGTAAAGGCCAACACTCAATATGCCGGCAATATTCTTTATACAATATTCAATGGCCAACCTCCTAAAGAACCGACACGGGAGGATGTGCGTACAATGCTGTTACATTTCAATCGCGCGCTGAAAGTTCAACCCGACTATTACGACGCATTAAACAGCAAAGGGAGCATATATTCAACACTCTTGGGAGAACAGGACGAGGCTATCAGGCTATTCCTTCTTGCTACAAAGTCAAAGCCCAAGATTACAGCTGCCTGGATCAATCTTGGATATTCCTATATTGAAAAAGGCAACTATAATAAGGCCATCGAAGCCTATGAAAGAGTGCTTGAGCTAGATCCAAAAAGGATGAAAGCCATCTTCAAACTTGCTGAAGTATATCAAAAGAAAGGGGAGATTTCAGAAGCTATAGCCCTAAACGAGAGAGCGATGCAAATGGATACAGCTTCCGAGTTACCTTATATAAATATTGGCAATTACTTTTTGCTGGCGCATGACACCGCCATGGCTGTTACCTGGTGGCAGAAGGCTGTAGAAAAACAACCACTAGAGCAACTTAGCCGAAACCTCAGCCTCCACTTTCAGCGTATAGGTAATCAGGAAAAAGCAGAATACTACAGACGAAAAGCAGATGAAGCCAAAGGGGTTGTCATAATCCATAAATAGATGATTTCACAATTAAAGCACAAGATTGAGTTTAAAAGCCAGGGGGCAACAATGCTCTTTCTGATTCTGCTGGTTGTTGCGGGTATGTTATTCAGCCTTTTACTGGGCTACCTTACCGGTATTCTAATATGGGGTACATCAACTGTGCAAGCTGCAACGAACAGCGGAGGAGCGATTACAACCCCCGAAACTATAGGATTTATGAAAACACTGCAGATGATCAATCATGCAGGGACATTTCTCCTTCCAGCATTAATTTTTCGCTGGTTTATCAGCCATCCGCCGGACTGGCAAGTCCAGGTTCCTGATAATAATATTATTTCCTGGATTATTCTTATTACCGCGATAAATTTCTCAATCAGCCCATTCATTTCATGGATACAGGAGCTAAACCTGATGATGCAGCTTCCCGAATCTTTAGCCGGACTCGAGCAATGGATGAAAGAGTTAGAAATGCGGGCAACCTCGCTTACCGAGTCCTTCATTACTTATACAACAATTGCTGGCTTTCTAGCTAACCTGCTTATTTTAGCAATACTTCCAGCCTTAGGAGAAGAATTGATATTCCGCGGTATCCTGCAACCCGGTTTGACGTCAATATTAAGAAACAGACATCTGGCAATTGTGGTCACAGCCCTACTATTCAGCGCGATGCACATGCAGTTCTACGGGTTTCTCCCTCGGTTTCTGTTAGGGCTTCTTTTTGGTTACTTCTTCCTGTGGACAAAAAATATCTGGACTGCCATCTGGGCACACTTTTTAAACAATGCGACTGCAGTAATCATGGCATTTCTGGCTGACAGAAAGATTACCTCAATTGATTATGAAAAATTTGGCCAGACATCGGGTACTTTTGTGGTTATAGCATCAGCATTCTCTCTTCTGCTAGTTTTCCTGCTATATAAATCTGCGCGAACCTTCCGACCGAAAAATTTATCTGAGAAAACCTCGGTTTAATATAACTATTATCACTCTTGTTAAATTGATATGACCGAAGATTTTAACAGAAACCTATCGAAAAATCAATCATTTTTAAAGATCAGCAACTCATTCATCAATTCCACAGAACTGCTTGCGGCAAGATCACCCTTCAGATTCAATATTTGCACTAAAACCTACCTAACAAAACAACTCAAATGTCATTTTAAGAAATGTGAAACAATCAAGGTATCCTATTATGAAAACCAAAAGCCAGATAGTCTTACGACATATCCGGCTTAGGTAATGTATGATCTTCCGTTAGAGGCTTGCTTTCGAAACCTTTTTACGGGTAGAATAGTTTATCTTAAAGGCACCACATTCTCTGAGTTCCTGTTTGATATCATTAACCAGCCCCATGCGTACAGTTTCGTCAACTTTCAAAGAGGTTGTTAACATCTTACGATCGACCTCATCACGCGCTTCGCGTTCTTGGTTAACAAATTCCTGAATGTCAGCAATAGAAGCGAAGTGGTCGTTGAGTTGTATGCGCGATTCAGTACCGTATTGAGCACGAATAGGAGCTCCAACATAGATATAACTAACCAGAGATTTCTTCTCTAACTTCTGTATCTGAGTTGCTTGTGGCGATTTAATACTAACGAGTAAAGTGCTCTCGCGCATGGTAGTAATTACCATGAAGAAGAAAAGAAACATGAACACAATATCGGACATTGAACCGGTATTAATACCAGGAACTTTATGCCCGCCTTCTTTTGTAAATCTTGCCATAATTATTTTCCTCCAATGTTTTCAGGCTCAGCTTCGGAAATAGCTACCGGAATAGCTGTTGAGATAGCCTCCGCTTTTTTGGGGTCAGTAAGTTTGGAAAATGCCTGGCCGAATTTCTCTTTTGAAAGTTGATCACGAAGTTCATTAATGGCAGCAGTAAGCTGATCCTGAACCTGAATATACATTTCATAAGAAGTTCCACGGTCGTTCTTCAACGAAATAACCCCTTTTGATACAGAGACTGTTCCTAACTCGGGAATATTAACCGGTTTTTTTTCAGGATAGTCTACACGATTGGAGGGATTTGCCAAAAATTCCATGGCATCAGCCTTAAGAGTTCTAACGTCAGATGGTCTTCCGTTTACCAGTAATTGGTCATATTTATTGACCATAACGGTAAAGATATTCCGTTTATTGATTTCTGGTGGCGTTTGATCTTTTTCAAGCGGTGGCGGAAGTTTCCTGAGAATCCCGTTATCAGTATCGATTGACGAAGTAAGCAGGAAAAAGGTCAACAGTAGAAAACTGATGTCAGACATCGAACCCGAGTTTATTTCAGCAGTTTGTCTTGCCATAATATTATAATAACATGGTCTTACTTAAACCATTTTGATAATTCAGAATATACCGCTGTAATAATAGCGGCGGCAAAAAGAAGATAAAATCCCAGAAGTCCTCCGCCAATAACTCTTGACAGGGTTGGACTAATCTGAAACTCACTATAGAAAGCGCCCTGCTCTGCCGGTGATACACCGATAGCGAAGGCAAATAACACTACTAAAGCCAGTAATGCCAATAGTCCTGTTTTGGCTTTTTTAAGATTGGTTACCATGAAATAAACAGGGAACACAATCAAAGCAACAACAGCCACAGCCAGCAAAATGTAGGTTAATGTGAAGCCAATACTAATGAATGTTTCCATTGTCAAAACTACTTTTTAGCGTTCTTGTTTCTAACCAGAATATCCATGAAAGTGATGGTAGCATCCTCCATTGAGTTTACTATTCCATCAACCTTGCTAATAAGATAATTGTAGAAAACCTGAAGGATAATGGCAACGATAAGACCGAATACAGTTGTGAGCAGAGCTACTTTCATACCACCAGCTACAACGGTCGGAGAGATGTCACCAGCGGCTTCGATACTGTCAAATGCAGCAACCATACCAACAACTGTCCCCAGGAACCCAAGCATAGGTGCCAGCGCAATGAAAAGAGTAATCCAGCCAAGGTTATTATTTAACCGGGCCATCAATACACCACCATATGAAACGACTGATTTCTCAACAATTTCAATGCCTTCATTGTAACGATCAAGTCCTTGGTAAAAAATACTGGCAACAGGGCCACGGGTATTACGGCAAATTTCCTTTGCTGCTTCAACACCTTGTGACTCAAGAGCCGTTTCGACTTTATTGAGAAGTTTTGTTGTGTTGGTAGAAGAAAGGTTCAGGTAAATAATACGCTCAACAACGAGAGCAAGACCAACGATCAAACAGAGCAGAATGGGAGACATCCAACCGGCACCCCCTTCAATAAATTTACTCTTAAGCATCTGATGGAACGATCGATTTGATTCAGGAGCAGCTTCAGGGGCAACCTCAGGGGTAGTCTGACTAACCTGCGTAGTAGTGGCAGCCTTTGTCGTGTCACTTTGAGCAGCGACATAATTCGACACTCCAAATGATAGCATTCCTGCTACGGTCAAAAAAGCAACTAGTTTTTTCATAGTTAAACTATTGATTAAATGTTAAATGGTGATGTGTTGTTGAAATTCAAATTAATAAAGGTTTGCGGAGAGAAAGGGATTCGAACCCTTGGTACGCTTTCGGCGTACACACACTTTCCAGGCGTGCGCCTTCGACCACTCGGCCACCTCTCCGGTTCAAAAATGACATAATTCAAAGGACTTCATTTGAGGGCGCTAATATACAAATTTTCTCCAAGGTCAGACATATCCGGTTTTTTTTCATCCCTATAAAATGCCAAAGGACACTTGAATTACAAATAGATAACGCACCTTCCCAACCCGATATTTCGTTCAGTCAGAATTTTTTTTATCAGTCCACAGTCATCTCACCACGAAGCGATTGACCAAGTAGTTCCCTGATTTGATCCTGCTCTATCTTTCTACCCAACAAAAACATCAGTTTTGCTAAAGCCGACTCAGTGGTGATATCGAACCCACCAATCACACCAATCCGACCGAGATTCACACTGGTCTGATAGCGGCCAATATCCACCGACCCCTCTTTGCACTGTGTAACATTATATATAAGTATACCACGCCTGATTGCATCAGCAAGCAAATCAAGAAACCAATGGTCTGTAGGGGCATTGCCAGATCCATAGGTTTCCAATATCAGACCTTTTAATCCTTTAATATTCAATATTCCTGAAATAACATGGGGTGTAATACCCGGAAACAATTTTAATATTGCCACATTAGTATCTAATTCACGATGTACCTTTAGACGTCTGAAATTAGGTTTAAGTATATGCGATCTGTTATATTTTATATGAATTCCTACTTCAGCTAACGGAGGATAATTACCCGACAGGAAGGCATCAAAATTTTCAGCATTGAATTTGATGGTACGATTTGCCCTGAATAATCTATTTTCGAAATAGATACAAACCTCAGGCACAATTGGGGTTCCATCTTCATAGGCGGTCGCAATCTCGATACTCGTGATAAAATTCTCTCGTCCGTCCGTTCTGATGACCCCCATCGGTAATTGTGATCCGGTAAATACAACAGGCTTATTGAGGTGCTCAAGCATAAAACTCAGCATTGAGGCTGTATAAGCCATAGTATCAGTTCCGTGCAAGACTACAAAACCGTCGTACACCTCATAGTTTTCCTCTATAACATTAGCGAGCCGAATCCAAAAGGATGGGTTCATATCCGAAGAATCAATGAGGGGATCGAATGAAAAGGGATCAATCCGGCAATGCAGACTTTCGAGTACTGGCATCTGTTTATACAAATGATCCCAATCGAAAGATTTTAAAGCCCCGGTCTCAGAATCTTTTATCATCCCAATGGTACCACCTGTATAGATGACCAATACCGAAGGGCAAGAAGTCAGCGGCATATTTCTGTTGATTTATTAAATACTAAACAATTTTCTGGCATTGGCTGTCGTAATGCCGGCAACCTCTTCTGCCATCAGCCCTAAATGTGCGGCCATGGCCTCAGCCACCAAACGAGTATAGGCTGGTTCGTTCCTCTGACCCCTGTGTGGTACGGGTGAGAGATAAGGGGCATCCGTTTCAAGCAGTATATGCTGCAAACCAACTGCCGTAACAATATCCGCCAGATTTGATTTTCTATATGTAAACACCCCTCCGATTCCCAACATAAAACCAAGGTCAATGGCCCTGCGGGCCTCAGCCTCTGTTCCACTGAAACAATGCAGCACGCCCTTTGGTTTGTTATTATATGTAGCGAGGATATCCAGAATCAACCCGGTAGCCTCGCGTGAATGAACAACCAACGGGAGGCCAAATTCTACAGATAAATCAATCTGATAGCAAAAAATATCAATTTGACGCTGTTGATATGTCTTATCCCAGTAAAGATCAATACCAACCTCTCCAATCGCTACATAACGGCCCGTCTGAATGCCCTCCACGATCCATGGCAGTGACGAAGGGGTTGCTTCATTTACAGAGGTAGGATGTAGTCCGATCATTGACAGACAGTAACCCGGCCATTCTGAGGCAGTTTGGTTAAGGCGGTCAATTGTTGACTCATCCACATTCGGCATCAGCAACAATTCGAGACCTGCCTCCTTCGCTCGAAGAATTACCGACGAACGGTCAGCATCAAAATCTTCAAGGTATATATGGGTGTGGGTGTCTATCAGAAACATTGTGCAAAAATACGAGTTTTTAAAGTCAGGCACAAGATTGACATCATCGCTGTATCTTTGCTTTCCAGTTCAATCATTGTTCACACCTCAGACATTGAAAAAAATCCTCATCATTCGGTTAAGTTCCATGGGCGATATCATACTGACAACACCCGTTATCAGATGCCTTAATGCTCAACTTGGTGCCAACATCCATTTCGTCACCCGAAGACAAAACGCCTTCCTGCTCGATAAAAACCCCCATATCAGCAAAATTCTTACTGTAGAAAAGGATCCGATGGAACTCTTTGGCTTCTTTAGTTCCGAAAACTATGATTTCGTGATCGACCTCCATAACAACATACGAACCCGTCGGTTTACCCTTTTACTGAACCGCCCAACCAGCAGATTTTCAAAATTAAACATCAAAAAATGGTTACTTGTAAACTTTAATGTCAATAAATTGCCTCACATTCACATTGTAGATAGGTATTTTCAGGCTTCTGCCGTGCTGGGGGTGAGCAACGACCATTTGGGGCTTGAATACTATCTTCCCGATAATGCACAGGATCAGGTCCCGGAATACAGCTCCGGCATTGACAGTGATTACAGCGTTATTGTGGCGGGTGCAAAACACTTCACAAAACAGATCCCAGCCACCATTGCACAACAGGTTGCTGCCCGGCTTACTGGCAAAGTAATCATTCTGGGTGGTACTGAAGACGCAGAAAAAGGCAGACAGATTGCATCAATAGATACTAAGCGAATTACAAATTACTGTGGAAAGATCAGTTTCGATGCATCAGCCTGGATAATAAGCAAGGCGCGGGTGGTAATCACCTCAGATACCGGACTTATGCACGTGGCAGCGGCTTTCAATCGACCCATAATAACCCTTTGGGGCAATACAGTACCCGAATTTGGGATGTATCCATACATCCCAAAAGATCAAAACCTGTACACTGGTATTGAAAACAAATTGCTGGATTGCCGCCCCTGTTCAAAAATTGGCTTTCAAAAATGCCCAAGAGGTCATTTCAAATGCATGTTGGAAGCTGACGTCCAAAAAATAACAACCCTGGCCAATATTATAAAAAGGGATTAAATCGCTTTTCATGCCCTATTGAAGTGGTTGGTCCATGACCAGGAAAGACAGTGGTATGTTCAGGCAGTGCGAAAAGTTCTTTCTGTATGGATTCAGCAAGTGTCTGAAAATCACCTGTTGGTAAATCAGTACGGCCAATACTTTCACGAAAGAGAACATCGCCCGCAAACACGACCCCTTCTTTCTCACAATAAAGGCAAATACTTCCATCAGCATGTCCTGGTGTGTACAGAACTTTCAATTCCGACTGTCCCACTGAAATAATATCACCTCCTGAAAGCCATTCTGTTGGCGAAAAATCACTTTCAATCTTTACTCCAAAAATTCCGGCCTGAGCTGCTACCTGATTTATGAATCCCACCCCCCCTCTGTGAGCCAGGATGGGCAGATCAAACATACTGCGAAAAAGATTAATCCCAATAACATGATCAAAATGATAATGGGTAATAATCAATGATTTTAACCTTAGATTATTCTTTTCAAGCAGTGTGCTGATCTCCGACCATTCTTTCATGTTATGAAAAGTTGCATCAATTAGGACACAACAGCCTGATGGATCAGAAAACAGGTATGTATTTGCCTGATAAGGATTACAGGGGAATGAAAAAATGGCCATAAGCATATAGTAATTAAGTTTGCAAAACTACAAAATGAACAGTATCCCCAGCCGTTGTAGGATGGTAAAAAGATACGATTCCTAATCCCCAAGGATGCAACATCATATAGAAATTGTTAATAACTATTGAAAACTTTCCTCAAAAAACAATCATTGTAACGCGTTAAATTTCAATAATTTCAAGTTAACAATCTGATAATGATTCCAACCTTTTCCGCTTGTTAATGGTTAATTTTGCAACATTAAAAAAACGGTATGGATTTACTAACTTTTGTACTTCTTGTGCTCATCGGTCTGGTAGCAGGCCTGTTTTCGGGATTGGTCGGTCTGGGAGGTGGCATTATAATTATTCCGGCTCTGGTTTTTTTATTGGGAGTTAATCAAGTAACAGCACAAGGAACCAGTCTTGCGCTGATGCTTCCACCAATTGGGTTACTGGCAGCCATCAATTATTACCGATCAGGCGCAATCAACATCACCTACGCCATAATAATTGCATCAGCCTTCTTTATCGGGGGTTATTTTGGATCAAAAGTCGCCGTTAGCCTGCCGGAAACCATCGTTCGAAGGGTGTTTGCGGCCTTCATGATACTTATGGGCATCAAAATGTTGTTCGGAGGTAAATAGTATGGAAACATCAGCAATGGATCAACGAATTGTTGAGTTTATCAGCAAACATCACCTGCTTACCCTGACCACATCTGCCAGTAATCAACCATGGGCTGCATCCTGCTTTTATGCATGGTCTGATACAGAACAAGTCTTCATTATTACTTCAGATCTATCAACGCGGCATGGAGGAGAAGCATCCCTAAATCCAATTGTAGCCGGAACAATAGCATGGGAAACAAAATTAATTGGCAGAATTCAGGGCATACAGTTCACAGGAAGGATGACGGCCTGCGAAGGGAAGTCATTCGATTTTGCCAAAAAAACCTATCTGAAACGTTTCCCGATAGCCCGTCTGATGGAGACTCACCTATGGCTTATCAAACCTGTTTACATAAAAATGACGCACAACCAATTAGGTTTTGGAACGAAACTTATTTGGGAAAGACCACCAACATCTTAAGTTGATATTCAGTGACAATAAAAGGCCAGACAACTGGAAAAACAATAAGCTTTTCTGGCTGTAAAAACTTATCAACCCCCAAAATAGTTAAAAATCAAATTGTTCCTTTAAATTGTTAATAAATTGTCCTTAGTTTAATTCCCTGTTCGTTGTACCTTGTGTTGCTTTTCTCTTCAAAAGTTTTTTATAACAAATCACGCTTTTCCAACTGATTAACCCAATAAACCCTCGTTACCATGAAGAGTGTTGAACCCATAGGTACCCCAGAGATCACAGGACAAAAAAAAGAAGTTACACCTTACGAAGACATACTCCAAAAGAGGATTTCTTCAAAGCCAAGAAACATTCAAATGATAGACCTTTTTGAAGATTATCTGGAAGAAATTAAAACCGAAACCTACGAGATTGAACTCAGCATGGAAGAATTAAATGAACCCACAGAAGAGATGAGCGTTAAACCTAAGGCGGCCCATCTCTACAGCCACGAGGAGGCGACAGCCAGAAGTACTGTCTATTTTAAAGGTGATACTCTTGCCGCCAATGTATGGGTGAGCAAGTACGCCCTGAAAGACAGCGATGGCAACCTCTATGAAGTCACACCCGACGATATGCACTGGCGTATAGCCAATGAAGTGCACCGTATCGAAAAACGCTACCCCAACCCACTGTCTGCCTTCGAAGTATATGAACTTTTGAAAGATTTCAAATACATCATCCCTCAGGGAAGTCCGATGGCAGGTATCGGTAACGATATTCAGGTCGGTTCCTTGTCAAATTGCTTTGTAATCGGAAATGAACCGGCAGCAGACTCCTATGGCGGGATAATGCGTACCGATCAAGAACAGGTTCAACTCATGAAACGCCGTGGAGGTGTCGGACACGACCTCTCACACATCCGCCCTAAAGGCAGCCCCGTTAAAAATACTGCACTTACAAGTACCGGCATCGTTCCTTTCATGGAACGCTTCTCTAATTCTACACGTGAAGTCGCTCAGGATGGCAGAAGGGGCGCTCTGATGCTCTCTATTTCGGTAAAACATCCTGATGCCGGTGATTTCATCGATGCCAAGTTAGAAACAGGCAAAGTAACAGGTGCGAATATATCAGTAAAAATTACTGACGATTTTATGCAGGCTGTAATTAACAACACTGAATTCGTTCAACAGTATCCGGTTGACAGCCCAAACCCCAAATTCACAAAAAAAATCAACGCAAGGGATCTGTGGGATAAAATCATCCACAATGCATGGAAGTCGGCCGAACCTGGCGTTCTCTTCTGGGATACTGTCATTCGTGAATCGGTACCCGACAGCTATGCCGATAGTGGATTTCGTACCGTCTCAACCAATCCGTGTGGTGAAATTCCCCTCTGCCCATACGACAGCTGCCGGCTTTTGGCAATCAACCTGTTCAACTACGTAGATAAACCCTTCACCCCCGAAGCTTCCTTTAACATGCCTCTCTTTAAAGAGCATGTAAATAAAGCACAAAGAATGATGGATGATCTCATCGACCTTGAACTGGAGAAAATTGACGTTATCGTTAAAAAAATTAATGATGACCCCGAAGACCCCGAAACCAAACGGATTGAATACAGCCTGTGGCAAAATATAAAACGTAAGGCAGTTGAAGGCCGTCGTACAGGTTTCGGCATCACTGCCGAAGGCGACATGCTGGCCGCGTTGGGTCTTCGCTATGGATCAGATGAAGCTATCGATTTCTCAGTCGGCATCCATAAGACCCTCGCAATCGAAGCCTACCGCTCATCAGTCCAACTGGCGAGAGAACGTGGTTCTTTCTCCATCTATGATGCAGAAAAGGAAATAAACAATCCGTTCATCAACCGTATACGTCAAGCTGATCCTGAATTGTACCATAATATGATTAGATTCGGTCGACGCAATGTAGCCCTGCTCACCATAGCACCCACCGGAAGTGTCAGCATCCTTACCCAAACCACTTCGGGCATTGAACCAGTGTTTATGATTAACTACAAACGACGCCGTAAGGTGAATCCAAATGACAAAAATGTGGTCATCAGTTTCACCGACGAAGTAGGCGATACATGGGAGGAATACAATGTTTTCCATCCACAGTTCCTTAATTACCTCACCATTAACGGATATGATCTCGATGCAGTTATTAAGTATTCTGATGAACAACTCAACCCGATCATAGAGGCCTCACCATATTTTAAAGCTACTGCAAACGATGTTGACTGGGTTGCAAAGGTTCACATGCAGGGTGCTGTCCAGAAATGGGTTGACCATTCCATTAGTGTTACTGTGAATGTGCCTACTGAAACAAAACAGGAACTGATTGGCGAGATATACAAAACCGCATGGGAAAGCGGTTGTAAGGGTATGACAGTCTACCGTGACGGTTCAAGATCAGGTGTTCTGGTTTCAGCCGACAAAAAGGATGAAAAACCAATCATCAGGGAAACCAATGCCCCTCCCAGGCCCAAGGTACTCGAAGCTGAAGTAGTGCGTTTCCAGAACGATTATGAAAAATGGGTTGCCGTCGTCGGAATCTATGAAGGTCGTCCTTACGAAATATTCACCGGAAAAGAAGAAGGTTTCTACGCTCCCCGCTGGGTTACCAGAGGGTGGGTAATTAAGAGCCGCACTGAGGATGGCATCTCACGATACGATTTCCAGTTCGCTGACAAGGAAGGCTATAAAACAACCATGGAAGGGCTTTCCCGCATGTTCGAGATCGAATACTGGAACTATGCAAAACTCATTAGTGGAATCCTGCGGCATGGCATGCCACTCCCTAATGTTGTTGAACTTGTATCCAAACTCAGCTTTACATCCGACTCTATCAACACGTGGAAAGCAGGAGTAGAACGCGCTCTGAAAAAATTCATTCCAGATGGGACAAAACCATCTAAAGCACATTGCCCGTCATGCGACCATCCAGATGGACTAGTCTATCAGGAAGGTTGTTTGACATGCAAAAACTGTGGTTATTCAAAGTGCGGTTAACCCATAACTAAACCTGAGAAAAGCCCCCTGACAATTAATCAGGGGGCTTTTCTATTCACGGCAATTTGCTGGCTGGGATAGCACATCATAAAGTTATATTAGTAACAAATACCTTCCGGAAAAGAATTACTCTTGAAAACGCCAACCTTATAATCTACTAACGAGTTATACATTTTAACATTAAACGTCAATGTATGGTTGAGCAACATTAAAACTCGTCTTCCTGCTCCGTATACAGCTCTATCTTCAAGAAAGCACAACCTAAGAACGAGGCTTTTAATTTTGTAACAGCTATAAAAGTATGCTAAAAATGTACTGTAACAGATAGATATTTAAAACAATACGACTAAGCTAATTCCTTCCCTCCCAACTTCATTCTGTGTGTACTGCGTATCAATTCAATCAATATGAACAACCAAAATCTCACGTCATCGTATCATTATTTAACACATATTCTTTCCTACATTCATAAACAAGAAGGGCAGCCAATTTTATACACTACCTGACATTTAAAGGATACGGTTCAATCTTGGATTGAACTGTAAATAAATAGTACCTTTGCCGATATTTTCGAAAGACTGAAAATCGATTGTCACAAAACTGAACACAAGATGGACACAAAAAAATCATCCGACACCAAAGAGAAGCTGTTCAACGAGTTCCCCCCGGTTTCGACCGAAGCCTGGGAAAAAGTAATTACAGAAGATCTCAAAGGAGCAGATTATGCTAAAAAGCTAATCTGGAAAACAGATGAAGGCCTCAGCATCAAACCATATTACCGGGCTGAAGACCTGGCCAATATTCCTTATACCAAGAGCCAGCCCGGAGAATTTCCTTTTATCCGCGGGAACAAGACCAACAACAACGACTGGTTCGTCAGGCAGGATATCAATGTAACATCAGGCTCTTTCGCTGATGCCAACTTTAAAGCCGTCGATCTTCTTACAAAAGGAATAAATTCGATCGGTTTTCTTATTGATCCTCAAGCCGTGATTACACTTGAAGATTTCAGGGCTCTGCTAAAAAACATTCCCCTGCAAAATACCGAAATCAACTTTACGGCACCTCATCAAACAGCCGCCATCATTGAGTTTTTCCTAGGCTACATCAAAGAAACCAACGTTGAGAACAATAACATTAAAGGCTCGGTTGGTTATGGCCCTCTGGCTCACTTAACAAGCAATGGCTTCATCTGCGAAAAGCATGACAACAGTCACTATGCTTTCGATCGCTGCTGCGATTTTATAAAAGCAACTGCGGCATTTGACAACCTGAGAGCCATCGATATCGACGGCCTCTCTTTTAGTAATGCAGGAGCGACGGCTGTGCAAGAACTCGCCTTTACCCTTTCACAAGGCGTTGAATACCTCAACCAACTCACCGAAAGAGGACTTAAGATCAACGAAATAACAAACAAACTAAGGTTTAACTTTGGTGTTGGTCCAAATTATTTTATGGAAATAGCCAAGATACGGGCTGCCCGATTACTGTGGGCCAATATCGTGTCTTCGTTTGGTGTCAGTACAGACAAGGCCTGCCGTATGAATATCCACACCACTACCAGCAGTTGGAATTCAACGCTATACGATCCTTATGTAAACCTGCTCAGAACCACTACGGAAAGTATGTCAGCCGTGACAGCCGGTACCGATAGTCACACCATACTGCCGTTCGATAATGCTTTCGGTAAAACCACCGATTTCTCAGAAAGGATTGCCCGCAACCAGCAACTGATCTTAAAGGAAGAATCGAACTTTGATAAACTGATAGATCCGGCTGCCGGTTCTTATTACATAGAAAACATCACTGCCAGTCTGGCCGCTGAAGCCTGGAAATTATTCATGAAGACTGAAGAAGAAGGCGGTTTTTTAAATGCATTCATTAAAGGCTATATTCAGGATCAGATTGAAGCAACAGCACAGAAACGTGATATGGCCCTGGCCACACGCCGCGACATTCTACTGGGAACCAACCAGTATCCTAACTTCACCGAAAAGATGTCGCACGAACTCAGCGATAACCTTCTGAACCCCGTTAACGAACATCTTCCGGAAGCCATCGCGAGACCCTTAAGAATCTACCGTGGTTCTATGGCCTTCGAAGCCTTACGTTACCGCACCGACAAGTTTGCCGAAGCCAACCACCGCCCCAAAGCCTATATGCTCACCATTGGAAACTTTGGAATGCGCAAGGCCAGAGCTCAGTTTGCCTGTAATTTCTTTGCCTGCGCGGGCTTTGAAGTCATCGACAATAATGGCTTTAAAACACCTGCCGACGGCGCTGAAGCCGCACTTAAAGCCAAAGCTGATATCACGGTAATTTGCTCATCGGATGACGAATACACAACCCTTGCTCCTGAAATCGCCGAAAGGTTAGCTGGAAAGAGCATCGTGGTTATTGCCGGGAATCCGCCATCGGCCGATGAACTCAAAGCTAAAGGGATCAAACACTTTATCCACGTGAAATCAAATCTGCTGGAAACCCTCAGGGCGTTTCAGACTGAAGCCGGAATCGTGTAATCTAACACAACTTTACCGGTCTACCTTATGAACGATAAAATAGAAATACAAGTAAACTCAGAAATCGGCAAACTCAACGGCGTAATATTACATACTCCGGGGGCAGAAATTGAGAACATGACCCCAAGAAATGCCGAAAGGGCGCTTTACAGCGACATCCTGAATCTGGCTATTGCCTCGAAAGAATATGCCCAGATGGAAGGAGTCCTGAATAAAATCAGCCACACATTTCAGGTAAAGGATCTCCTCAGCGAGACCCTGAAAAATGAGAAAGTAAGGATGAATTTTATTCAAAAAATCTGTCAACACGACAAGGTGCATCATATTGAGAATTACCTCAACACCTTGAATGCAAAAGAGCTCACCGACTCAGTGATTGAAGGCGTGGTAATGAAAAAGGATAACCTGACCCGCTTCCTCGACAAAGAAAGGTATGAAGTAAGGCCATTGCACAACTTTTTCTTTACGCGCGATTCGGCCATCAGTATTGGCAATAAAGTACTCATTGCCCGGATGGCAAATCAGGTTAGGGTTCATGAAGCCCTAATTATGGAAACCATTTTCAACTACCACCCCAGAATCAACGCGCAAACCATCAACTGCACCGACTCCGCCAACCTTCAGGAGAGCATTACATTCGAAGGTGGCGATATCCTCGTTGCCAGTGGCGACACCTTGATTATCGGACTTAGCGGACGGACGACCTCTCAGGGAATTGACAGAATGCTGGAATGTATCAGAAGCAAGGAAATCATCAAACACGTTTTGATACAAGAACTTCCTTTGAAGCCTGAATCATTCATTCACCTTGACATGGTATTCACCTTTCTTGACCGGGATCAATGCATGATCTATGAACCAGTAGTGATGAACACCAACCGGTTTCTTACAATTCACATTGAACTCGACAATGGTGCAGTTAAATCCATCACTGAAGAGAAAAACCTTCTGACTGCTCTCCGTCAGCTTGGAATCGACCTTGAACCCGTGGCCTGCGGTGGAAACACCGGCGACAGCTACATCCAGGAAAGAGAACAGTGGCACAGTGGCGCTAATTTCTTTGCCTTTGCTCCGGGGAAAATTATCGGCTACGAGCGAAACGTATATACAATCGAGAACCTTAATCATAATGGCTACGAAATTATTAAAGCCAATGAAGTAATCGAGGGTCTGAAAAACCCGGATGACTATAAGAAATGTGTTGTCACCATCGAAGGATCTGAATTATCGAGAGGTGGCGGAGGTGGTCGTTGTATGACCATGCCCGTTAACCGCGATCCATTTGAATGGTAAAAATCAGAGAAAATTAACTCACATGAAACCAAATTTCAATAACCTTGATTTCAAGTTGTCAGCGGATAAAAAAACACCTGCTGCCCATAAAAATCAGACCGGAAACGGTTCTGTATGGGAAACTCCGGAATTAATACCAGTGAAGCCTGTTTATACAGCCGACGACCTGCTTGAAATGGAACATCTGGCCTATGCTGCCGGAATTCCTCCCTATCTAAGGGGACCTTACAGTACCATGTATGTGATGCGTCCCTGGACGGTTCGCCAATATGCCGGTTTCTCCACAGCCGAAGAATCAAATGCTTTCTATCGCCGCAACCTGGCCGCCGGCCAAAAGGG
The DNA here is from genome assembly GCA_001768515.1 of Bacteroidetes bacterium GWE2_42_24. Taxonomy (GTDB): domain Bacteria; phylum Bacteroidota; class Bacteroidia; order Bacteroidales; family TTA-H9; genus GWE2-42-24. Next base: position 26,059 of record MEOA01000005.1, read on the forward strand.
GCTCTCTATTGCCTTTGACCTGGCTACCCATCGCGGCTACGACTCTGATCACCCCAGGGTAGTTGGCGACGTCGGAAAGGCAGGAGTAGCTGTCGATAGCATCCTCGACATGAATATCCTTTTCGACCAGATTCCACTTGATAAAATGTCTGTTTCCATGACGATGAATGGAGCCGTACTTCCCGTACTGGCTTTCTACATCGTTGCAGCCCTGGAACAAGGGGTTAAACTGGAACAACTCTCAGGAACAATCCAAAACGATATCCTGAAGGAATTCATGGTTCGTAACACGTACATTTACCCGCCGCTGTCGTCGATGAGAATCATTGCCGACATCTTCAGATTCACCTCTGAAAACATGCCCAAATTCAACAGCATTAGTATCTCAGGTTACCACATGCAAGAAGCAGGTGCTACCGCAGATATTGAATTGGCTTACACCCTGGCCGACGGACTTGAGTACCTTCGCACCGGGATCAATTCCGGAATGAGCATCGATGATTTTGCCCCCCGCCTCTCTTTCTTCTGGGCCATTGGCATGAACCATTTCATGGAAATTGCCAAAATGCGCGCAGCTCGCCTGCTATGGGCCAAACTGGTTAAACAGTTCAACCCTAAGAATCCTAAGTCACTTGCTCTCCGTACCCATTGCCAAACATCAGGTTGGAGCCTTACCGAACAGGATCCATTCAACAATGTTACGCGTACCTGTGTGGAAGCCATGGCTGCTGCACTTGGACATACCCAATCATTGCACACCAATGCACTCGACGAAGCCATCGCATTACCTACCGACTTCTCGGCTCGTATCGCCCGCAATACCCAAATTTACATCCAGGAAGAAACCAATATCTGCCGTTCAGTGGACCCATGGGCTGGTTCCTACTATGTTGAATCACTTACTCATGAAATCGCGCATAAAGCCTGGGCTCTGATTCAGGAAGTTGAAAGCCTGGGTGGTATGGCAAAGGCAATCGAAACAGGTATTCCCAAAATGCGTATCGAAGAGGCTTCAGCCCGTAAACAAGCCCGTATAGACAGCCGTCGCGATACCATTGTAGGGGTGAATAAATACCGCCTTGACAAGGAAGACCCTATCGAAACCCTCGACATCGACAACACGGCAGTTCGCGAAGCCCAGCTTAACCGCCTCGCCCAGCTTAAAGCCAATCGCGACAATGAAGCCGTAAAAAAAGCCCTCGATGCCATTACCCGCAGTTGTGAAACGGGTGAAGGTAACCTGCTGGCCTTATCAATTGAAGCAGCCAAAGTACGTGCATCACTGGGTGAAATCAGTGATGCCTGCGAAAAGGTATACGGACGTTATAAAGCTATAATCAGAAGCATCTCAGGAGTGTACTCATCAGAATCAAAGGGCGACGACAGCTTCAGGAAAGCTTGCGGAATGGCCGATGAATTTGCCCGCATCGAAGGACGCCGTCCGCGTATCATGATTGCAAAAATGGGTCAGGATGGTCACGACCGTGGAGCCAAGGTGGTAGCTACAGGCTATGCCGACATGGGCTTCGATGTGGATATCGGCCCCCTGTTCCAGACTCCTGCCGAATCAGCCCGTCAGGCCGTCGAAAACGATGTACACATTCTCGGGGTCTCTTCGCTGGCTGCCGGCCATAAAACGCTTGTTCCGCAGGTCATTGATGAGCTTAAAAAATTAGGCCGTGAAGACATCATGGTGATTGTTGGTGGTGTTATTCCGCCACAAGACTACGATTTCTTATACAAATCGGGTGCCGCAGCTATATTTGGTCCCGGTACCGTGATCAGCGAAGCAGCGATCAAAATGCTTGAAATCCTGTTTGAATCGAGGAAATAGTTAACTCTTTTTCAAGCTTACTGTAACTCGTTTAGATTTTACTCCAACAAAAAGGTCTCCATGTATGGAGACCTTTTTGATTTCTCAGCAGAAGCCCTTCGTCCGCAGTTCATTTAAATACAGATTGGCAGCCACGGTATAATATATTACAACTTGATGTATTACGCAGTTGAACCGATGTTTGCGATCAACATAATACATGGAAGATTTTACTGTTTTTTAAAATTTCCTTATCAACATTGATTAACATTCCTAACTATTCAACAACAGAACTTTAAAACGGGAATTTTCACTTCAACAATATTCCGCGATAAAAGAACCGGTTTTACAGTCTGAACCACTCTGGCAAACACCAAACAATCAACATCTGCGGCACATCGAACCACATGAATATTTATTACCAGAACCAGAAATAAAGGAAAAATATCATTTTTTGGGTTATCACAAACCACAAGCTAAGTTTCTTAGCAACTCATTAGTAGCCATCTCATAAACTCACGAATGGAAAACGAAGCAAGGGCTGATAAGGCTTCTCCTGACAAAAAACCCAACTTTCCTCTCTTCTATTCCTTAAACCCAGCAGTTGCCGTTGCAGACAAATCAAATGGTGCCGTAAGGCAGTCAGGATTAGTACTACCCTTTATCCTAATCCATTTCATGCTAAGTCTATCGCTTGAACCATATTGCATTATCCCGGCAAATTGCATACAAATTCTTACTTGTAAATAATAATTCTAAAATCAGATTGAGCCGTGTCATTACAAGGTCGCAAAAAAACCAACTGAAGTTCCTGAATAAAAAGCAGTTCATGACACCAGGAAAACCCTCCATTTTTGCCGATTCTATCGAAATCTGTATAGAAAAAGCTGTTTTGACTGAGTATTCCAATATGATTTTTGAATGATTCACGGAGGTTCATCAGACTGTTTCTCATCAAGAATTCAAAACTACATCTGGATTTTTGTCCGAAACAATTGTAGCATCTGGTATAAATATTATTTATTTTACTGAACAGCTCACATTCGAACTCCAAAAATTCAACACATTAGCAATCATAGCGTTAAAGATATTGAATATCACCTTGCCGCATAGATCGCCGGAAAAGATAACGATGACCGGCGGGGGTTAAGCACAGATTATTCATAAAGCATGTTTGGTTGCAAAATTGCCTTAACAATATTTGTGCCATAAATTACAGATAGTTATTATTCCTTCATATATAAGATACTTAAACGTTACTACAATCATAGGCGATACATAAGAAAAAGATATCTTTGATACGACTTTGGTATGACTTTGACAGCACTTTACCACAAAACAGACTCACAAATAACTACTAATCAACAGATTGAAAATTATAGTTTAGTAACATACCATTACATAAAATTTTATAAAAAAGTTAAATTTTTTAAAAAAAAAGGGCTTTTATTAGGTAAAAGCATCCATCCAGTATGTGGAATTTTACCCAATACATGGAAAAAAGAAAGATGACTAACAATTCAGGAATAATTTGAAGAAGTCGATTAAGCTGAAGGTTGGATGAATCATTATGTTCGACTGATAATTCAGGGCTGAAGATTCCTCTTAAAGAATCAGAGCCATTTATTTTTATGACTGTGAGTGTATTACAAAACACAAGACTAAACCAGATAATATATCAGACTAAGAAAAACACATTAAAGAAGAAAGCTCCATTATCCGTTGTTAAAAGCATAACTAACACATTATCATCAACATACAAACAAATAAAAGAATTGACAATTCGAAATACTTCCAGTAATTAAACTCTGGTAAATATACTGAAAACACACTGACAACCAACAGATTATGAGCTACATATGTGCATTAAAAAGTATTCTAAATTATATTGACTAAAACACAATAAGCGCAAAGAGATATTAAGCAACTATTATTGCGTAATAATCAGACTCATAATATTGCCGACAATACGCGTTAAAAAAATCTTGTTAACTTCAAGAGTTAAAACAAAGCTATTTCTGCCACAAAAACAAGATAGATCATAAAACACAGAAACATTTCAGGCATCCAAAACCTTATCAACAATCCACCAAACCGGAAATTAAACAAAGTGAAAAAAAAAGAGCTAAGCAATCCAATAAATGCAAAATCAGTTTGTTTACACTTCCAAACAATAGCTACCCTATACCGCATATCATCCTCTTTATCTGGACTGTGACAACAAAAAGAAAGATAAAATAAAGTATTCCGCATTAAAAGTAACATACCCCAACAAATGATTTTTATACAATCTGAATTGGAAAATTTGAATCAACTCATACAATAATGAAGGTGTCAAATTCGCTTCATATAAAAACTTACAATCCAAATAAGGCATATCGAAAGCATAATAATCAATCATTTAAATACCACATTTACAAATGACACAAAACAAAACAATCAGGCAAAGATACAATTGGTAATAAAACATCATTCAGAGGATTTGAACGCGGATATATTTCTGTCGGAATAATTATAGCAGGAAAGTGAACAACCTTCATTAATAATTCTCCCTGTTGATGAGTAGAAAAAGAGAAACATTCATACAAAAAGAGAGCAAATTCTCCAATTACTAACAATCAGAAAGTTGTACTTAATAAAATACGCAAAAAAAATAGGAAATTTTCAAAATAATTCTAAAAAAGACTTGACAAAGCTAAATAATGTATTATTTTTGTAGCAACAGTTTAAATATAACGATCTGAAAGAATTAGACTGTATGGAGAATAGCTTGAATTATCTTAAAACCATTCATTAAAATATTAAGGTTATGGCTGAATCAATTTTCAAAATTAAAGTTTCTAACGGCTTAATTAACATTGAGTTGGAAGGAAAATCAGAGATTGTCATTGAGCAATTCAATGAAATCCGCAGAACCGGATTAGAAAAATTCCTTACCGGAGGAGTAAGCACCAAACCAGCTCCTAAAGCTGCTGCCCCAAAAGTTGTAGAAACACCTTCCATTGAACCCATAAATGTTGCTGAACCAAAAAAGAGAGGCAGAACTGCAAAAAAGGAGTTGCCTGCTCGAGTATCTTTTTTAGCAGCAGAAGCCATTACAGCAAAAAAGGATAAGAAAAAGAGCCTTGTTGTAGCGAATCCGGAAAAAATAAAGGTTAAAGCCACCCTAAAAAAAGAAAAGCCTTTAAAGACTAAATCTGTTGCTGAAGTGAAGAACGATGTTATTGGCACCGAAGCAATCAAAACAAAAATTAAAGCCCCAAAAGCTCCCGTTGCAAAGAAAGAGCCCAAGTTAAAGAAAGAGCCGGTAAAAGCCAGAGTTAAAGAAGAAAAGGCCGTAGCGGTAAAACTGGTAAAAGAAAAACAACCCAAAGCGCCCAAAGTAAGAGCCCCAAAGAGCAAAGAAACACCAGTTGATGTTAATCTCAATTTACTGCCTTCTCTCTCGGAAGTATGTAGTACAAACCGCCCCGGCCCTGAACGTGAGTGGATTCTTATTTATGCCCTCTATGCCTCTGATTTCGGTAAGAGAACCATCAGTCGCGACGACATTGTTTTGAAATATGAAGAAACTGGCCGGAAGGATCAAAGCAAAATCAACAACCTTACGAATAACATTGCAAATGCTATTAAGAAAGGCTGGATTGATAACCCCGAAAGCAAAAGATTCTACATCACTCCGGTTGGAATCACCATGGCCTACACCATAGCTACCCGGACAGCTCCCATTAAAATTAAAAAGACCGGCAAGGTTCCCAAGAAGCCAAAGGCTATAGCCGAACCCAAAATAGAGGTCATGCCAGAGGTTAAAGTCGAAAATGAACCGACACTCATCCCCATCCACGAAACCGCCTTACAAGTGGCAAAAAAAGCCAAGAAAGCCAAAAGCAAATCGGTTAAGAAAGCCAAATCAAAGAAAAAACCAGTTCGGAAGGCTCCCGTAAAAAAAGAAGAATCGGCGAAGGAAACGGCTGTTGAGCAAAAACCAGAATCAATTGCCTAGTTCAGAGAACGCTTTTTTGTGAATATTTATAGTTTCGCTATACAAAAACCGGCTCAGGCCGGTTTTTGTTTTACTGTCGATTTCAATTCAAATACGGTTATGACCAACTACCAGTTCTTCTCATATTTAAACTCCGCTTTAACTACAATTTGGTCGAAGAAGAAATACTATTCGATTTGATTCAATTTTGTAATCATTTTTGCTAATATTGTAAATAAAAAATCTGGTTGAACGAGATCATAAATGCATTTATATACTCACAAACAAAATAATCAGTTATGAAATTCATTGAAGAATTTAAAGCTTTCGCGGTCAAGGGCAACATGATCGATATGGCAGTTGGTATTATCATTGGCGGAGCCTTTGGGAAAATTGTCACCTCGCTTGTAAATGATGTGATCATGCCTCCGCTTGGGGTTCTGATTGGTGGAATCAATTTCTCAAGCTTTAAAATAGTCATCAGAGAGGCTGTTTCCGATGCTGCGGGAATTACTACAACCCCGGCTGTAACACTGAATTACGGGCAATTTATCCAGAATCTCTTTGATTTTACAATTATTGCCTTTGCTGTATTTCTAATGATAAAAGGAATGAACAGACTTCGCACGAAACAAGACCCTCAACCCACAGCTCCCCCTGCTCCCCCACAGCCATCGGCTGAAGAAAAGCTCCTAACCGAAATCAGGGATATCCTGAAAACAAAATCCTGACAAACACAACAAAATGCTGGCTCAGTCATCAAGACTTGGCTGAGCCAGCAAGATCATTTCATTGATTTCAAGAGCCATCAAATGTCCAAAACCTTTCTGTCCTTTAAAATAAACCCCATTATCAAGGTCAATAAAGTCATAGTGGTTAGTATTGACAGTTTCAAAAATAAACTCGTGGCTCACGGGGGTATGCCCGTGAATCACCTTACGACCACCAACTTTTGAAGGGATACAATCAAAATCTTTGGCCCAAAGCATTGTGTAACGATCTTCAAACACATCCTCGATCATAAAATTGAGGCCTGCATGTACCAATACAAAATTGTCAACGACAATATAATATTCCAGCTGTTCAACCCAGTCAATATATTTCTGTTCAATATCACAGATGCGTTTAACACCAAAACTCTTTACTGTATCCTTTCCTCCATATCTAAACCAATCAACAGCTTTGGGATTAGTTTTCCGAAACCCCAGAAAACTTCCAATATCCTGGTCAGCTTTCCATGTCTCAACGAAGAATTCCTCATGATTTCCTTTTAAAAACCTTGATCTGATTCCCCGGGCATTAAGCGACATCAAATAATCGAGCACTCCCTTACTATCGGGGCCGCGATCGATGTAATCACCTAAGAAATAGATAATATCGTCAGATGATGGACGAATCTGATACTCGATTAAAGCACGAGTTGTTTCGAGATAACCATGAATATCGGGGATGATCCATTGACGGGGCATATATGTTTTTATATTAAATCTGAAGCCGTTAGACCCAAAGGTGAATATTCCATACGCTTATTTACTCTTTCCCTGATTGGCGACAGCATCCATTAATTTCTTTATTTCATCGGGGTCCCCCAGGAAATAATCCTTCAGTAATACGAGATTATCATCAAATTCGAAAACATAGGGCACACCGGTTGGGAGATTAAGCGCGATGATTTCATCTTCGGTCATATTTTTTAGATACTTGATAATACCACGAAGACTGTTGCCATGGGCGGCAACAAGCACCTGCCCTTCACGCTTCAGGCTCTCTGATATTTCGGTCTGCCAGTAGGGCACAATCCGATCGATGGTATCCTTCAGCGACTCAGTTAAAGGAAGTTCCTCTTCAGTCAGCCTTTCGTATCGCTTGTCAAAGCGGGGATTACGCGGATCATTATCCTCAAGGGCAGCGGGTGGCACATCGTAACTCCTGCGCCAGATATGTACCTGTTCATCTCCATATTTACGTGCTGTTTCAGCCTTATTCAAACCCTGAAGGTTACCGTAATGCTTTTCATTCAGACGCCATGTTTTCTTAACATCAATCCACATCAGATCCATCTCATCAAGCATAAGCCATAATGTATGGATAGCGCGGCGAAGGTATGAAGTATAAGCAATTCGAAAATCAAAGCCGTTTTCCTTCAACACCTTACCACCCTTTCGTGCTTCCTCAATTCCCTTTTCTGAAAGTTCCACATCGGTCCAACCTGTGAACCTGTTCTCTTTATTCCATTGGCTTTCGCCATGACGAACCAATACTAATCGAAGCATATCTTATTAATTTCAAAATTGTTTACAAAGGTAATAATTACTCCCTTTCCAAATAATGATAAGGTTTTACGCTGAAGGATAAAGTATGATACAAGACGGTTTTTTTGGTTAATTTCGCTCTCAGTTTTACTACCGACTTACAAATATATAGAAAACTAATAATGAACAGTTTCCAACGTATTAATAACTGGTTAGGATGGTTGGTTTTCGTACTAGCGTCAGCCCTCTATATTTCAACGGCCGAACTTACCGCAAGTCTTTGGGATTGTGGAGAATACATCTCCACTGCTGCCAAACTGCAAGTAGGTCATCCACCAGGAGCCCCTCTTTTCCAATTACTTGGGCGTCTATTTGCCATGGCTGCTCCTTCAGCAGGGAATGTTGCGATTATGATTAATACGATGTCGGCTATCGCTTCTGGTTTTACCATCATGTTTCTTTTCTGGACTGTTACCATGCTGGCACTTAAGCTAACAGGGAAGAAAGAGAATGAGTTGTTGCGAGTTGACCAGTTCATCATTCTTTCAAGTGGACTTATTGGAAGCCTTGCGTATGCTTTCACCGATTCATTCTGGTTTTCAGCAGTTGAAGGTGAAGTGTATGCATTATCCTCTTTCTTCACGGCTGTTGTTTTCTGGGCCATACTGAAATGGGAAAAACATGCAGGGGAAGAGCACGCCAGCCGTTGGTTGCTGTTGATTGCATTTCTGATGGGTCTCTCCATCGGGGTGCACCTCCTCAATCTTTTGGCCATTCCAGCCATTACTCTCATCTATTTTTACAGGCAATACGATCATGTAAACTTAAAAAAGACATTTCTGGCACTAATCGTCTCAGTACTTCTCCTTGCTTCTATCATGTATCTTATAGTACCTGAAGTAGTAGGACTCTTCGCGCTGTCGGAACTATTATTTGTAAATTCTCTCCACTTGCCATTTCATACAGGTACAGCGTTTTTCGTGGTGCTCCTTGTACTTTTTATACTCTCAGGACTTATATACACCCACAACCGAAAAAAACTTTGGTTATACATCTTTTCCGTTTGCGGGATGTTGCTTGCAACACTTTATCTGGTTGAATCACAAACAGCAGGTTCGTTCATTGCACGCGCACTGGTTGCTTCAGGAATCAGCTTTCTAATTTATAGATACAGGCATTCATTTGCCTCGCTTAATGCCGGACTCCTCGCATTCACCTTTATTCTCATTGGCTATTCATCGTTTATGATGCTGGTTATCAGATCCAACGCAGGCACTCCCATTAACGAAAACAGTCCAAAAGATGCCATCAGTTTATTAAGTTATTTAAACAGGGAACAATATGGAGACTGGCCACTTTTCTACGGCCACTATTACAACAGTGAACCAACCGGGTATTTACCAGGCCGAAAGGTATATGTTCGTGACGACGCCTCACATCGTTATATTGTCGCCGACGCCAACCAATTCGCGAAGCCTCAGTACAAAGCTTCGGAGTCTACAATTTTTCCCCGCATGTATGAAAACATGCAACCTGAACATGCCGAAGAATATAAAACCTGGGCAGGAATCAATGATCCTGACAATAAACAGATTCCAACTTTTGCAGAAAATCTGAAATTCTTTTTCAGATACCAGCTTGATCACATGTATTTCAGATATTTTATGTGGAATTTTAGCGGTCGGCAGAATGATCGTCAGGGATACTCCGACCGTTCGGATGGCAATTGGATTACCGGGATTAAATTCTTAGACGCACCCAGGGTCGGGGACCTGGGATCGATGCCTGCCTCAATGAAAAACAAGGCTCACAATAAGTATTACCTCCTTCCCCTTCTTTTAGGGCTCGTTGGCATGATTTTCCATTTCCGAAAGTCATCGAAAGACTGGTTTGTTGTTTTAAGCTTGTTTGCAATGACAGGAATCGCGATCGTCGTTTACCTGAACCAATATAGTCCCCAACCCCGGGAGCGCGATTACGCTTATGCTGCCTCATTCTATGCCTTCGCCATTTGGATAGGGTTGGGTATGTACGGGTTGGCGGTACTATTTCAGAAGAAATTAAAACCTGCCTTAGCGGTGATACTGGCAGGATTGCTCAGTGCATTGGTTCCTGCCATTTTACTGGCAGAAAATTATGACGACCATGACCGTTCGGGGCGTTATGCCTCGCTTGAACTTGCCAAAGGATATCTGGATAGCTGCGAGCCCAATTCAATCCTTTTTACAGTAGGTGATAATGACACCTTCCCACTTTGGTATGCTCAGGAAGTAGAAAACTACCGTACCGATGTCAGGGTTTGCAACCTTAGTTTGCTGGGAATGGATTGGTATATCGACCAAATGAAGACACGGGTATATAATTCTGATCCGGTGCCCTTTAAACTCTCTCACCATCAATACCAAAACGGGACCAGAGATGTTGTGTACCTTGTAGAACAAAAGGGATTGAATGGGATTGATCTGGAGGAATTGTTTCAGGTAATGGATTCTAATGAAAAACTTTTGCAACAAACCGAAGCCGACGGCAATACAAATTACTACTTTCCGGCTCGTGTTTTCGGGCTTCGCGTAGATTCAGCGGCAGTTGCAAAGGCAGAGATTAAATCATCGAGGACAGGGATTGTCACCGAAAAACAGCTCGTCTGGAAGATTAATCAGTCGGCTATTCAGAAAAATGACCTGATGGTACTTGACCTGCTTGCACATTTCAACTGGGAGCGTCCGATTTACATTACTTCACCTACGGCCTCACCAGTGTTTACTGGTTTGCGAGATTTCTTCAGACTCGAAGGGTTGACATATCGCTTGATTCCATACCGGGACACCCTTTCCGACAATCAAGTTGGCTCGATCAATTCGGAAATTTTATATGACCGATTGATGAATAAGTTTGAAGTAAAAATGAACAATCATAATAATTATTATAACGAAGACTACGTCAGGTATGGATCCAACCTTCGCAACACCTATACACGACTGGCTAATCAACTTCTCGCCGAAGGAAACCCAACTGCTGCGCTCAGTGTCTGTGATACGGCCATGCGACGGTTTCCTTCTGATATAATACCCTATGATTATTTTGCCGTAGGAATTGCCGATGTATATTATAAAACCCGTGCAACTGACAAGGGCGATCAGATGATGAACACCATGTTGACCGAATTGACTGAACAGCTCACCTGGTATGAACAGCAACCCAGACTTGTTCAGGAGCGGAATGACATGAATATCAGGCAATCGATGGCATTACTCAACTATATTAACCAACTCCTGCAACGGGAAGAGAGGAGCGAGTTGGCTGGGAAATCATCGGCCAACCTTGAAAAATTTTATGAGAGTTATGTTCGTCGTAACCCAAACCTCCGCTAGATGGATCTTTACCGGACACCCATACCTCCCATCATTCAGAAGATTCTGCCATCAGGCCTTTATTGTCATGGTCCAAAAGCGAACAATGCCGTCTACCTCACCTTTGACGACGGTCCTAATGAGGGTGTTACTGATAGGGTTCTTCATCTTCTTGAACAATTCGACATGAAAGCGACCTTCTTTTGTGTAGGAGAGAATGCTTACAAGCAGAATGCTCTCTTTAAAATGATGGGGGAAAAAGGGCACTTAATGGCTAACCATACTTATAACCATCTAAATGGTACCAAGGCTCCCGATGTTGAATACTACAAGAACATTGAACAGTGTCATCAAACCATTCCGACACGTCTTTTCCGGCCACCATATGGCCGAATAAGGTGGAGACAATGGCAGGTACTCAAAAAGGAATACAACATCGTGCTTTGGTCAGTCCTTTCGGGCGATTTCGACAAAAGACGCACACCTGCTGAATGTGCCTATCATGTAATCAGACACGTCAGACCTGGCTCCATTATTGTATTCCATGACAGTCAAAAAGCCAAAAACAATGTGTTGGAAGCCCTTCCGCGTGTGTTGGAACATCTCTCAAAAAGCAATTTATCCTCTTCTACATTAGAATCATTGGTCAAACCCGAAAACAATAATTTCCCATGTTGAATTCCCGATTCAGACCTGCCACTTCAATCCATCTTCTTACAGGTTGGTCAGCATTAATAGTTTTGCTTTTAACTTCGGGTTGTGCAACAAAGGGAATGTTAGGCGGAGGGCCGAAAGATTCTAAAGCACCCGTTGTGTTGATGGAAGAACCTCCACACGGCAGTATATACTTTAAAGGTGATGAGATTGCTATCACCTTTGATGAATTTGTAAAACTGAAGGATGCTTCTAAAAACATCCTTGTTAGCCCTCCCCTTAAAGAACAGCCTGACTACAAACTTCGTGGCAAGACCCTGGTCATTAAATTTAACGAACCCCTGACCGACAGCACAACCTATTGTGTGTTTTTTGGAGATGCCATTATTGACATCACAGAAGGGAATGCGCTAAGCGGTTATAGCTACGTTTTTTCTACAGGCCCGGTAATCGATTCACTCAACATCAGCGGAACCATAAAAGATGCTTATACCGGGCTTGCCGTTGAGAATACCCTTGCAGGTCTCTACTTGCTAGGTGACACCCTTAACGTCCCCGACAGCATAGCTATGAAACAAGCACCTCGCTACATCACCCGTTGCAACAAAGACGGGACTTTCAGACTGGGATACATCGCACCGGGACGATACATGGTTTTCGCGCTGAATGACCAGAATGGTAACTATTTTTATAATCCCTATTCAGAAGCTTTTGCTTATGTCGATTCTGTAGTGGGGCTGCAATATCCAGTGAATGACACCATATTGGATATAAACACCGCATATACTGATACTACAAAAGCGATTTCTCTGTCCGGGGAAGCCGTTTCGACACCAATTGACACCATCGCCTTAGAAGCCGACACAACTGTTTCGGTAATTCCACCTTACGTAGGGCCTGATTTCCATATGTGGCTCTTTACAGAGCAGGACAGCATACAGCGGATAACCTCAAAAGAGCGTACAGAGGCCGATGCTATAAGAATCACCTACCGCTACCCATTGATAAAACCACGGGTATCTATTCTTAACAGCGATTCAATCGGACGTGTTTTCACCGTATTTAATGCTTTTAGTGACACCATCTACCTCTGGACTCCTGCACCACTATGTGATACGGTTCATATCAATATCACTGATGATAACGGCCGTTGCGATACAATAAAATTGCTATCGAAGAAACATGCTTCAACAGTTCGCAGGGGACGCGGTGTATCGCAGGGTGAACATCTCCTGATTAAGTCAAATCTTTCGGGCCAAAGATTACCTCACTTCAAAAAGCTCATGTTGCTCTTCAATCAGCCAGTAGCATTGATAGACACGACCAGATGCAGTTTCGTTGCGGGAACAGACACACTGTCACCGGTATTCAGACAGATGGATTCCACCGCCATGAAGTTTGAGTTAGTGTATAAGTTTGAGCAGAATAAGTTGCATAAGTTATTCACAGGAGATTCAACCTTTAAGAGTATTACCGGACTGTATTCCATTAAATCTAGTTTTAACTTCACGACCTCTACTATAGAGGATTTGGGGCTGTTAAGAATCAAATTAACCACCAATAAACCCTCTGTCAATCATATCCTTCAATGGCTTGATGACAAATCAAGGGTGCTTGTAACACACTCCTTCACCTCGGATACTACTTTTACAATTGCTAATCAGATGCCAGGAAAATACACCTTAAAAGTTATTCTTGACAACAACAGAAACAATCGTTGGGATACGGGGCAATACATGAAACTTATTCAACCGGAAGCCACCAGGACAAAAGAGCCCGCTATCGAAATCAGAGCGAACTGGGAACTGGAAGAAGAATGGAATCTGGTATTCTGATCTGACAATCGCTTTGGGAATCAGAAAAAAGAGGGGCATCATTTGATAAGAATGATACCCCTCTTCAATCTATAAATTAGTTCCTGCTTAGTCGTCGTTACAGCGGTTCAAACAATCCAGAATTTGCGAAATAGCTTTATTCCGAAGCATATAAAATATTTTTTTCCCTTCACGCTTTGAAGCAAGAATTCCCTTGCTTTTTAGAATATTTAGGTGGTGAGAGGCAGCGGCCTGCTCAATATGCAATCTCTCGTAGATTTCGGTGACACTCATTTTTGTAGATTCGCTTAACATTTCAATGATAGCGATTCTCATCGGGTGAGCAATGGAACGCATTTTACTTGCTGCGCTCTCGAGTTTTGCAATGTCAAGTTCAATTTTGGACATGGTGGTTAGTTTTCTGCAAAGATAATTAATTTGAATATTGTACGCGGATAAATATATAAATATTACAATGAGTTAGAATACGACACGCAAACGTCACTAATACTGCTATTTACTCAGTAAATTTTTTATAAAATCAGTCAAAATCATCTAAACATAAATAATTAGATTTCTACAAAAAGGGATGTGAATTCGAACTGTTTACTATCAAATAACCCCTTATCACTAATCTTTAATTTTGGGATAACGAGCAATGCCATAAACGACAATGTCATGAACGGCGCTTTAAGTTCAGCACCCCAGCCACGAGCCAGACGATCCATTAATTCATAGCGACGAGCCACTGTTTGGGCATCAAGTGTAGACATTAAACCGGCGATCGGAAGCGGAAGAATAAAGACCTCATTGCCATGGGCTGCAGCAATTCCTCCTTTATTAGCCACAATGGCATTTACAGCAGCACACATGTCGTCATCATCGGCACCAACAACAATAATATTATGACTATCGTGAGCTACGGTTGAAGCCAGTGCCCCACTTTTGAGACCAAAGCCCCTGATAAATCCAACCGTAGGACGTGACCGTGCCTTGTAACGATTAATAACTGCAATCTTAAGGATGTCGTTTTCGGTATCAGACACTGCACAACCGTCAACAATTAAAGGATGACCGATAAAACATTCGGTTGTAATATGCCCGTCGATGGCTTGAATAACCCTGACATGCCTTCCACTGGCAGGGATATTGAAATGTGCCCGATTGACCTCGGTAGCTTTAAAATGATTCGGGGTTTCTGTATTCATGGCATGGCAAACAGAGTGGCCACCTTCAGCAACTTTAATCCCATTAATATAAGTTTCGAGTACTTTAAACTCGGCAAGATTATTGACAACGATAAAATCAGCAGGATCACCGGGTTGAAGCAACCCAGTATCCAAATCATAGTGTTTTACAGGATTGTAAGTACAGGCGCGTAGAACCTTAAAAATATCAATACCAGCTGAAAGCGCTCTAACTACGAGTTCATTGATGTGCCCTTTTAGCAGATCATCGGGATGCTTATCGTCGCTGCAAAGCATCACATGAGAAGGATAATCAGCAATAAGTCGCACCAGAGCATCAAAATTTTTGGCGGCACTACCCTCCCGGATGAGAATTGACATACCCGCCCTTAATTTATCGATAGCCTCCTCCATGGTTTCGCATTCATGATCGGTCGTTATCCCGGCACGACAATAAGCTTCTGCATCGGCACCTCTTAATCCGGGCGCATGTCCATCAACAGGCTTTTTGTTTCGACGAGCTGCCTCAAGCTTTCGCATAACCTGTTCATCATGTTGAAGAACACCCGGATAATTCATCATTTCTGAGAGAAATCTGATCTCTTTTTGCCTTAATAACCGTTCAACATCGGCGGGTGTAACCACGGCACCAGATGTCTCAAACGAGGTAGCCGGAACACACGAGGGAGCACCAAAATAAAACTTGAATGGAACCCTCTTCCCGTCATCAATCATGTATTGGACACCCTGAACTCCAAGAACATTCGCGATTTCATGCGGATCAGAAACACAGGCCACTGTACCATGAACGGCGGCTACACGGCCGAATTCAGAAGGGGGAAGCATACTGCTTTCGATATGTACATGCGCATCCACAAAACCTGGTAAAATATACCTGTTATCAGCAACCGATTTCTCACGAATACGACGGATACGCCCATTATCAACTTCTATATAACCCGAAAATACCCGTTGACGGACAACATCAATTATCTGACCCGACAATGTAAATTGTTTCTGAAGATTCATAGGCAATAGGTTAGGACAAACAGATCCTCAAAATTAATACTTTTAGCCATTTGTTACACGCTCAACTAAAAGAACTTCAACCAATAATGCAATTAATAACGAAATAATCGGACTTTTATTTACTTCCCGGCTAAAAATGCCAAAAAATCCTTCTTACTAGATTCAAACTCAAAACAATCGGCCAGTAAATAGCATTTATCCCGCTCCACACAATAATCAGTTGCAAATTTTGCTATTTCGACCTTTGATGTATCAGTGTCAAAAAGTCGCAAAACTTCAAGAATCTGTTTTACTGTAAAACATTTTCCTGATATAAACATCTGTTGAGCCATTGATAAGCGAGCATTGTTGAAGTCCTGTTTCCCAAGCAGTGTCACCATGTCGGCAAATTCATCATCCTTAACAAAACAGCCTACTATTTTCTGGTTCGATGGAAGAGGATCATAACCGTGAGTCGGATACTGCTTGTCAATATACTGCATAAAGGAATCTCTGGTCCTTTCATAACGAAAAACTTGCGAAGCCATCCTCAGGTTATTCAAATCAAACAAGCGTGGATAGGAAGCCTTAATAAGATCGAGACGAAGTTCCTCATCGTTTATTGTTAGCGCATATTTCATCACATAAGAAACAGTGAGGCAATTGTTCTTCACAATAGATAATGCCAGAGACATCTTGCCGCGATCATTGTTTATGGCAGTAAGCTGATCATAAAGAATCTGAAAGTCTTCCCTGTTCATAACCACTGAGCAATTTTCAGGTCCGGTATAAGTATGCCAGTCCGGATATATTATACCCTGATTTTGCTGTACCATATTTCCATTGTTGATTCCCTGGACAAAGTCATGTAGTCGCATGACTGTTGAGAATTTACCAAAAGTATCGTAAACAGTATAAAACTCATCCGGATCTACAACAGCAGTATAGGCCGCCATCGCAAATTCAAGTTTTGCTCTTTCCGTTATAAAGGTTTTACATATTTCCTTTACCTGAACTGAAGAAAAACGGTAGACAGCAGCAAGCCGCATCAGTTCATCTTCCCTTGTAACCTCCTCAACCGACTGACTGGAAGGCTTCATCAGGTTCTGAAAAGCAGAACCGGGCACCAGTGCTTTTGGCGTTTCGGTTTGACTAAAAACTGGTTGACTAAAAAAAGCAACCAGGCAAAAAAACTTTACAAGTCGGATATACATAGTAAAAATCAAATTTCAAGGGTGCAAGGTCGGAAAAAATGATCAATACACTACAGTCCGACAATTTTAATCATCTTTGCTGTCATTTAAATCATATCAGTGACTACTATCTCCACCGATTTTTTATTTACCGGAGAAGGAAAACCATTACAGGATGCCTTCATCCGCTATGACAAGCAGGGTATTATTAAGGATTATGGCATTTGCAAACGAAAAAACGACTCAATCAGGCATTATCCGGGAGCAATCTGTCCGGGGTTTATTGATGCACACATTCATACAGAATTATCGCATATCGGAGTTCTCAGAGAGACTGCCGCAGGAATGGCGGGCTTCATAGGAGGACTCGCGAGAGTAAGAGAAAAAACAACCAAAGAAGCGCGTGAGAATAGCATCATTTCTACTATTAACTTCTTATATAACCAAGGGGTTAGCGGGGCAGGTGACATCTGCAATGAACCGGTCTCCTTTTCCCTGAAACACAACAACCAGATCAAGTGGCACCATTTTATTGAATGCTTTGGTACAGATACTGCATCTGCTGATGAGATAGCCAGCAAGGCCGATCAATTGCACATTTCTTCTGAAAAAATGGGGTTTCAGTCGTCAATTACACCTCATGCCACTTATTCGCTGAGCAATGCACTCATCCGAACTTTAAATAAGAAGCTGATAAACACGAATGACCTGCTATCATATCATTTCATGGAAAGCAGGGAAGAGATTGAACTGTTAACATATCGTACCGGAGCATTGGCAGATTTGTTCAAACACTGGGGTATACTGCCTGATTTTCTGACCGGAGGAATTAAATCTCCATTAGACCAACTGCTAGTAAGCCTTCCGAAATACAACAGGCTTCTGCTTGTTCATAACACCTTCATCGACAATATAACAGTAAAAATCATCATGGAAACATTTTCAGACCCATGGTTCTGTCTTTGCCCGGTTTCCAATCTTACAATAAGCGGAGAACTTCCGCCTGTTAATCTGCTACGCTCAAACACAGATAAAATAGTTATTGGTACAGACAGTAGCGCTTCTAATGAACATCTTTCAATGATTGAAGAGATAAGAACGATACAAAAGGCTTATCCGCAAATTCCAATTCATGAATTGATTACATGGGCAACAAGCAATGGAGCAACTTTCTTTGGCTGGGATCAATTGGGAACCATTGCATCTGGAAAATCACCAGGGCTGGTTTGGTTAAATGGATTTATCAACCCCGACGAACCGTTAAGCCAGGCAACTAAAACTACAAGGATCATACAATAAACCGTCGCCACTGTAGAGTGACGACGGCCAATAAATTAAGGTATAATTGTACGATTAGTACATATCACCCATTCCACCTGGCATTCCACCTGGCATAGCTGGCATGGCGGGTTTGTCTTCTTTATGTTCAACCACTACACATTCGGTTGTGAGCAACATGCCAGCAATGGAAGCAGCATTTTCAAGAGCTACACGAGCAACCTTTGTAGGATCAATTACGCCTGTTTCAAATAGCATTTCGTAGCTTTCGGTGCGGGCATTAAACCCATAATCACCTTTACCTTCCTTCACCTTCTGAATAACCACAGAACCTTCAAGACCTGCGTTCTGGACAATCTGACGAAGAGGCTCTTCTAGTGCGCGACGAATAATGGCAATACCAGTTTTTTCGTCTTCATTCTCAAATTTTACGTTATCGAGAACGTTGATGGCACGAATAAAGGCAACACCACCACCGGGCAGAATGCCTTCTTCGTTAGCAGCACGGGTTGCATTCAGAGCATCATCAAAACGATCCTTCTTCTCTTTCATCTCAACCTCACTGGCAGCACCGACATAGATCACGGCAACACCACCTGAAAGCTTAGCAAGACGTTCCTGAAGCTTTTCCTTATCATAATCGGAGGTTGTAGTAAGAACCTGAGCTTTTATCTGCGAAATGCGAGCGTCAATTCCGGCCTTATCACCACGCCCACTAACAATAGTGGTGTTTTCTTTATCGATGGATACCTTTTCTGCACGTCCCAGATATGACAAATCAGCATCTTCAAGTTTATAGCCCTTTTCTTCACTGATAACAGTACCGCCAGTAAGTACGGCAATGTCTTCCAGCATCTCTTTACGACGATCACCGAAACCGGGAGCCTTCACGGCTGCCACTTTGAGACCACCGCGTAAACGATTAACCACCAAGGTAGCAAGAGCTTCACCGTCAATATCTTCGGCGATAATAATCAGCGCATGACCAGTCTGTACAACTTTTTCGAGAACTGGCAAAAAATCCTTCATCACCGAAATCTTCTTGTCGTAAATCAGGATGTAAGGATCCTCGTACACCGTTTCCATCTTTTCGGTGTTGGTAACAAAGTAAGGGCTTATATAACCCCTGTCGAACTGCATTCCTTCAACAACCTTTACAGTAGTTTCAATACCCTTGGCTTCTTCAATGGTGATTACACCCTCGTTCTTTACCTTCTGCATGGCTTCGGCAATAAGTTTACCAATGATCGTATCATTGTTGGCCGAAATGGCAGCAACCTGCTCAAGCTGCTGGTATGAATCGCCAACCTGACGCGTCTGGTCTTTCAGACTACCAATGACAGCTGTCACAGCCTTATCAATACCGCGCTTCAAATCCATCGGGTTGGCTCCTGCAGTAACATTTTTTAATCCCTGAGTATAAATAGCCTGAGCTAAAACAGTAGCAGTGGTTGTACCATCACCCGCAAGGTCGTTGGTCTTTGAAGCTACCTCTTTCACCATCTGGGCACCCATGTTCTCTCTTTTATCGGCGAGTTCAATCTCTTTGGCAACAGTTACACCATCTTTTGTAACTACAGGAGCACCAAAAGATTTCTCAATTATAACGTTACGACCTTTAGGGCCTAATGTAACCTTAACAGCATTGGCTAATGCATCAACACCGCGTTTAAGGGCTTCGCGTGCTTCGTAATTGTAAGTAATGTCTTTAGCAGCCATAATGTTTATTTATTAATTGATTAAATACTTCTAATATTAAATAATCGCAAGAATATCGGATTCACGCATGATCAGGTAATCTTTACCTTCAACATTAATCTCAGTACCCGAATATTTACCATAAAGAACAGTATCACCGATTGATACAGTCATGGGTTCATCTTTTTTACCAGGCCCTACGGCCACTACTGTCCCCTTCTGGGGTTTTTCTTTTGCAGTATCGGGAATAATGATTCCACCAACAGTTTTTGATTCAGCGACAGCTGCCTCTACGAGCACCCGGTCAGCTAGAGGTTTCACGTTCAGGTTTGCCATGATTATAGTATATTTTAATTGAACTTTAAAATTCCGGAGCGAGTCTTGCATATTGTGTGCCATCGGAATCTTTATGTCAGGCTATTTTTTTACATCGAAACAGAAAACACACATTAGTAATTGATTATCAGTAATTATTTTTCCCTTGTTTATTTTTGATAGAGAAAAAAAGCCAGAATGTCTATGACATTCTGGCATTATTTTATTACGACTGCTGACGATTATTCCGCAGGTGCTTCAGGTGCACCAGATGGTGGTGCCTGATAGTCAACAGCCTTCTGTTGACCAGCGGCTTCTTGCTGACGACGCAGTTCAGTGTTAGTGTTTGTATTTTCTGAAACCACACCTCTGGGAATAACAAAAATCGAAAAGAGGCTAAGAATCAACAAAACAGCTGCAAGCGACCAAGTGCTTTTCTCTAGAAAATCGGCTGTTTTACGAACACCCATGATTTGATTTGAACCGGAAAAGTTGGAAGCGAGTCCACCACCTTTTGAATTTTGAACCAGCACTACAAGCGTCAAAAGTGCACAAGTAATGAGAATCAGAACAGAGACTAGAATGTATCCACCCATTGGATTTAAGATTTATTACTGTTATTCAGTAAGTTTTCAATTTGGCCTGCAAAGTAACTACTTTTTTCGGGAAAATTCAAACTTAATTTCTCAAAAATTTTAAGTGCCTTCGTTAGATTGCCCTGCGCGACATATATTCGAGCCAGCGTTTCACTGACAATTTCGTCATGGTCAATGTTGCTTTGGTTTACAAACTCATTTTGATTAAAAAATCCAGCTCTAGGTTTTGACAATTTTGGCTCATCCTCCAAGAACTTATCAATCAGACCAATTTTCCCCGAACGCTCACTCCCTACAGACTCTTTAGCAAGTAAATCTTCACGCTGTAACAAATCATTTACATCAAAGGGTTTACCACCAGATGAGAATACGGGGCTTAAAGTATGAATCCCAGGCTCGGAATCAATCTCAATGGCCTTGCGTATATTCAGTTCCTCTAGTCTTCTGGCAGCCTTCAATTCAGCAAGACGATGATCAATCAGGCTGAGTAATGCATCTTTCTTGTTCATTCTTACAGCCGATGGCCCATCAAGACCAATCACGGAATCCGATTCTTGTCTCGACTCAATCTCCATATCAGGCATAATCGGCTCTTCAGTAGAAACATTGTTCTCTTTCAATTCCTCATCAACAAGTTCCTCAACGCTTCCCCTGCCATTTTCTAAATCCAGTTCAGGTTGACTTTCCTGTTCTGATATTGACCCAGTGTCTATATCCTCATGAGATTTAGAATCTGATAAAGCTGAATTAACTTTTAAGGATGACTGTAACAAGAAGCGTAACACCTGACGGTCCGTTGCATAGGTAGCTGCAATTTTCAGTTGCTTTGCCATATGAACACTACGCTCATTTTGAAGCCCTCGGGCATACACAAGCTGCAATGTCTGGCAATAAGGATATTGGTCGATCAATTGCGATAGTTTCCACAGTTCATCCGAAGACAGGTGATAGTTACCATTGATAAGCAACAAAAACTCATTACCGGTATTTATATCCATATTGATCATGGGCATAATTACCAGTTAACAACTGCTTTATTGAAAATGTCATCAACAAGTGCTTCAGTGATTGTCGCCACAAGATTATCCTGCACAACATTTAAATCAAGAGTGCTGCTGTAATCTTCAAACCGCGAAAATGACTGCTCGAAGTTTTGTGTTTCGTCAACATTATTCACAAAGATTACTTTAACTGTAACTGTTAATCGATACTGGGCAGCAACATCATTGCCTTGTATGGCAGTTGGCGATGCGGTGTAGCCAGTAATATGTCCCTCGATTGAAAGATCTCCCCTTGAATTGACAAGATCAAGGCGCGTTTGGCTGGCAAAACGATCACGCAAAGCATCTGTAAGGGTTGAGCTTAATGCAGGGTTAATGAGCGCTGCCTCATTCGAAAAATAGCCGATGCTGATAGTCTTTGCCTCCAGCGGAATGGATGCACCAGTAAAAGAATAACTCAGAGAACACCCCTGAAAGAATACGCCAAAAAAGAAGGCAAGGAAGAATAGAAGGATTGTACGACGATTCATTATTACCGGAGAATTAATACCCCGCAAAGGTAATGATTAACAAAGATCAGTGGGGATTTCGCTTTCAGATGCGTTATCAGCCTCTCCCTTTCTCTCACCGCGGCTGTACACATCAAGCGAGACAAGCATTGCAATAAATGCCCATACTGGCACAGAAAGTTTGTCTGTATCAAGAAAATTATTGAGCAGACCATGAACGAAATAGGTAATCAACCCAACAGTAACAGCCAGCGAAACAGCCCTCATCCGCCGATCAGTCAGCTTATGTCTCAACGAGAGACCATAATACACAACAACAATAACCAGTGCAACAACGATGAGCATACCAGGAATCCCCTGCTCAGACATTGGCCCGATGAACTCACTGTGGGCATTACCTTTATCCCCGGCATTGGTACTAATAATCGTCTTCTCGCGTGTCATCTGATAAGGCGCATAAACAAACTGATAAGTACCCGGACCCCAGCCAAGCAATGGGCGCTCTTTGGTTAACCTGAAAGCGGCCTGCCAACGGTTAATTCGCTCAAGATTGGATGCATCTGATGAAATGTTGCTGATAGAACGAACATGTTCGACAAAATTGGCAGATGAATCTTGCTTATTTTTCTCTAACCGATCAAGTATTTCACGTTGAAAAACACTAAAAACGGTCACTATCGAAGCTATTGCCAAGAAAATATATTTGAATTTAATCTTAAGCCAAACGGCTATGGCTACTGCCAATCCGGCGAAGCTTCCAATCCAGGCTGCCCGGCTATAACTGAGAAAAAGTCCAATAAGAAGTAATGTCAGAACTCCCACTCCGGCCAATCTGACATAAAAGCTAAAATCACGATTAAAACTTAACACCAAAGCTGGCGGCAGCATTAGGGCGAGAATGGCACCATAGGCTGTATGGTCGTTGTAAAAAGGTGTCATAACCGAGTTCCCTATCTCTTCATTGAATCCAAAAGAGGCATGATGTACAGTTGAATATACAACCACAACGCCAAGCGGTATTAAATAAGCCCAAAAAAAACGCCAGATAAACCGATGATCCCGAAAGAGTAATACTCCCATAAAAAAGAAGGGAACCACAAACCAAAGTCTCGACAGGAGGTATTTGAATGAAACAATTGGAATTTCACTATTGATACAGGTCAACAGCATCCAGAGAAGCTGGATGAGAATGACCACACTTATTGGATGCCTGAGTATCTTCCAGTCATATTGTCGTTCATAAAAAAGTTTTATGAAGAAAATAATCAACAGCCCAAACATCAGCGGCTCGGAAGGGATACTAACGCCAAACCCTAATTCAGAATCAGCCATATTGATAGCCAGAGGGGTAGAGGCCACAGCCATGATCCAGACAAAATCAAGCGAAAACAAAAAGAAAAATATAAAAAGAACACCTATGGGAAACAAAAAGCCCCAGTACTTCTGATGAATAATAAGATAGACACTGGCTACCAGATAAATGATAGTAACCAGATAAAACCACTTCATGCGAAAGGCAGGAACGATTGATTCCTTAGCAGGCATTACTGTTTGCTTGATTTACGGAATGACACTTTTAAAGATGCGTTTTCCAGAATTCCAATGGTCAGAATTGATAACAATAAAACTGACAAGAGGCTGCCGGCTACAATAATCCACCGGACTGGGGTGGCCTTCTTATCAGGAATATCTGGCGATGTCACAAGGTTTACATATGAGAATTGACGATCCAGATTCATCTGGGCAATGTCATATTCTTTCTGATAGTCTGAATAAACAAGTGCATCAGCCTGTAACAGGCTAACAAGATAAACGATCTCTCCTCCTTTTTCCTCGAGGCTTTTTCTAAGCCTGGCCACTTCCGGCGAATTAACGTTGCCTCCACTGGTCTTCAGAACACCGCGCATTACTTCACGCGACTGCTCATCATAACCAGGGACAA
Source organism: Bacteroidetes bacterium GWE2_42_24 (assembly GCA_001768515.1). GTDB lineage: Bacteria > Bacteroidota > Bacteroidia > Bacteroidales > TTA-H9 > GWE2-42-24. The sequence goes on from MEOA01000005.1 coordinate 50,651, forward strand.
GACCATATTCAACGCCCAACTTAAGCATACGATTTTCAATTGAATCAATCTTGATCTTTTTCCTGTCAAGGTGACGCTTATACATCGCGACGACCTCTTCAAACTTATTGTTATGAAGAGATCTGACTTTCAAATTGTAAGCATCAAGGATCCCATTAATAATATCACGAGCCAATATAGGATCAGTATCCAGCACCTCTATCATAACGGCTTCATAAGGTGTTTTATTGATCCTGATATTTTTTCCGTACTCATAATAAAGGGTTGACCTCCATAACGCATTCAGGGTATCAATCCCGTAATGCCCGATCAGATTAAACCTATTCACCACACTATCACGTATCGATGCTGACTGCATGATCTGGAGCATTTGCTCAGTTTCACTTTCATCACTGTATGGAGCGACATTTGAAGGGTAAGCGATTGCAAACGACTTGTATCGCGGTGGAATAAAATGCTTCCCTGAAAACACCACTGAGAATAACAGTGTTATGCCCAGAATAACAGAAAGGTGTACCTTCCACTTGAGGACAAGTTTTAAAATATTAACACTTCTGAAGTAATTTTCCATGGATTCAAGATTAACGATAACTAGTTCGGGAATAAGGCTATATAAGTTTTTTAGAGATATCTGACTCAAAAGGTCTTCAAATGGAAGCGCTTCGTTGATAACTGAGGTCGGGGCTTTTTTTTTTCATTATCCAGACTGAATCTTTCAATACCTGCAGCAACAATAACTGCCAACATAAAAGTTGAAAGCATTGTAAAAAGAACGATTAGCCAACGAATTGGATAGGACTTTTCCTCGGCTGGATACGCTGTATTTACAACAAATTTTTGGGGAAGACTTTGGGTGGCATCTACCATTGCCTGATCATATCGCGCCTTGATGAAACTCAGTTGTTTCTTCTCATGCTCAAGTTGATTTCTCAATGACACATAAGCACCACCGTATAAGGCTAATATATGGAGTTTATCTTCCAGGGCTTTGATACCAGCTTTATTTGCTTTGGCTATTTCAATAGCCAATTGTTGGTTCATCATCTCTGATTGGGTTTCGTAATCATAAACTCCAAGCTTTCGAAGCTCAGTGAGAGAATCCTCCATGGCTTTGATCTCCGATTGCAATTTTAAGTATTCACTTTCAACGATATGATAGGCCTGTTGCGCCCGCTCATGCTGCATAAAAGTTTTGGTTGAATCGTACAACATACTGATGTCATTGGCAATATTGGCCGCAACAATAGGATCAGCATCATATACAGTAATCTTGATAGCCATATTTTCAGTTCTTCTGAACTCAATATTGGCTGTATATTCATCATACAAGCGGGTTAGAGCACGACGAGAACTCTTCTCGATGCCGTAATGCTTCATTAAATCATACTTACTAATGACTTTATCACGGATCAGATTTGAATTTAAAATCTGAATCATCTGCTCTGTCTGTTCCTCAGCACCAAACTCCATAACATCCTGCTGAGGAGTATTAGCCTCATTCAGCAACACCTTTGATATCCCGCTGGTCGAAACAGGATACATTATCACTACCGATTTAAACATAGGCTTTATGAACCATGGCGAGGAAAAAACGAACGAAGCAACTAGTGCTAATACCAACACAGAAGCCATTGGCTTTCGCCATCGGTTAAGGAAGTAAAGCAATGTCAGCGAGTTAAATTCACTGCTGGCATCTAAATCTTCTCTCATAGAACGGAGTGGTTTATTTCACAAAATGTCAAACGAACGGCCAAAAGTATAAAAATAAAGCCGAATCACCAACTAGGGTCATTTTCAGGTTGTCTGATCATTAACAGGGCGAGGCTGCAAAAGATGAATAAGCAACTTCAAATCCAACAACTTCAAAGAAAACACAAGAATTAGAATTAAAATTCCGGATATTATAACCGAATACACCCAGCTTAAGGTGGTCGATTTTAATATGGATGCCATCAAAAAAGCTAATGCAAGAAAAGCTATCAGCCGAACTAAATACCCATAATTGACATTTATTTTAAAAACTTTAATAACCAATACTATCTGGATTGCAGCCGATATGTATTGCGATACCAAGCTTGCCAACCCAGATCCAAAGGCCATCAGGGAAGGCACAAGTACCAAATTGAGAATGACACTACAGATCATCGAAAGTGCGGCAGTCAGGTTAAGTTTTAATAGGCTGCCATGAGCTGTCAGCAAGGTTCCCATCACATAACTCGAGGAGATTGCCACAAAGCCAAACATCAGTAAACCAAACAACCGTGCAGCCTGCTGAATACGTATTACAAAATCTGTTGTGGTTTCTTCGGCATGTAGAGGATAGAGCATTGTCATCACCTCATACCTGAAGACGAACGATAGAATTGCAACACTTACGCTAAGCACGAAAACCAACGTAAATGACAATTTAAGCATGGGACGGATATCTTGCTTATTTTTCAGCATATTGGCAAAGAGGGGGAGCAATAGGACCGAAAAAAGATAAGCAACCATATTCACAGCATCAAGAATTCTAAAAGCTGAAGCATAAATCCCAACCTGAGTTTCCCCCACTCCTTTGGGCAACAAACGCTCTATAAAGACCGAATCAACCCGATTGTAAGATGTCATTAGCAGCACCAGAATTGCATAGGGAAAACTCTTTTTGACAATCATCAGGATAAAAGGCCAGTTCCAATTAAGTCTTTTAAATGCCGACTTTCTGATAACAACCACCAATCCGATGATTACAGTTATCAAGTAGGAAACCGTCTGGGCATAGACAAACCATTCCAGTTTAAAAACCTTCCGTGTCGCCGGATACCAGATCAAAAACCCGAGCAAGAGAATCATAAAAACTCTGTCAAGAACCGAGAGGATACTATCTGTCTTAAAAAGTAATAAACCACTGATGTTTGACCGCAGGTAAAGGATGAATGAAAGCAAAAACTGGTTAAATCCTACCACTGCAAGTAATCTAAGCTGCTGCTGATCATAGCCGATCAGCAAACCGGTAATCATGGTAAAAATAAAGTAAACAACCAACAACAGCAATTTAACAACAAAGATGTTGGAGAAATGCTTGTGGAGTAAGTGGCTGTTTTGCGCAATGTTGCGAATGTTGAAGTTGGTGATTCCAAGATCGAGGATAATGTTAAAAAGAAACGAAAAGTTTAAAATTGTAAAATAGAAACCATACGCCTCTGTCCCTACCAAGTTTTGAAATTGCAAATCAATTCCAAAAATCCAGAATGGCTTAATGATCAGATTAAGAAAAAGTAGAAGTACAAGATTTGTAAGAAACTTTCGTTGCATCTAAATAACATTTGAACAGAAGAGACATCTGTTTTAAACAGCAACAGACATCCGACTAACTTCTTTCAACAAAGATCCCGGACATCCTGCTAATCTGTATGAATTCGGGAAACTAGCCACGCAACAAATGTACAATTATTCTGTCTCTGAACAGCAGTAGCATTTTTGGCCAGAATACCTAAAAACCCAGCTTAAACCCCCAATGTTTCGTATTTTTGAGCTCTCAACAATCATCTCAGCCTTGAACATTGCCATTAACACCCGTATGTTACTGAAAGACCGACTTGAAGGAATAGGTTGGTTTACCTATGAATCCTTCATCCGTATAACACAGCAACATCCCGAGCACCAATTCTACTTCTTATTTGATCGGAAATGGTCACCAGATTTTGTATTTTCTACCAACATCACCCCGATTGTTGTTCCGCCACCGGCACGTCATCCAATCTTAATAAAGATATGGTATGACATCTGCGTCCCTTTCGTTCTGAAAAAAATAAACGCCGATCTATTTGTTAGTCCCGATGCCATGCTCTCACTCAACACCAGAGTTCCCACCCTGTTGGTTATTCATGATCTGAATTTTGAACATTATCCCAATGATCTACCCAGGTTCACCGGTAAATTTTATCGTAACCAGACTCCTAAGTTTGCCGCTCATGCTTCACGGATTGCCACTGTATCGGAATTCTCTAAAAATGATATCGTTGCAAATTACGGAACCGATGGTGACAAAATTGACGTTGTCTACAATGGAGCCAATGAAAACTTTCACCCTATCGACAACCGGCTTCAGCAGCAGACCCGTCTGCAATACAGTGACGGCATTCCCTATTTTCTTTTTGTCGGCTCACTCCATCCCCGAAAAAACCTGGCAAACCTCTTCAAGGCCTTTGACATTTATTGTACCCGAAATGCAGGAATCGAAACAAACCTGCTGATTGTAGGAGAGCGAAGATGGTGGACGAACCAGATACAGGAAGCATACAATTCGATGCTTTACCAAAACAGGGTCAGGTTTACAGGTCGAGTCTCAACCGACAGCCTTCACAAAATTGTAGCCTCAGCACTTACTCTAACGTATGTTTCCAACTTCGAGGGCTTCGGAATACCAATCATTGAAGCTTTCAGGTGCGGAACCCCGGTAATCACAAGCAATGTAACTTCAATGCCAGAGATAGCTGGTGGAGCAGCTTTACTAACCGATCCCTCTTCACCCGAATCAATTTCTGATGCCATGAAACAATTGGCAACCGATAAGCGTCTAAGAGACGAATTGGTTCAAAAAGGATTGGAGCGGGCTAAAGCTTTCAGCTGGAATCAAACTGCAGATAAGCTATGGGATTCAATGAACAAAATCACTCAATCACGATAATAAATGAACGTATTGCTTCTTGGTTCAGGTGGCCGCGAAAACGCACTCGCCTGGAAAATTGCGCAAAGCCCTTTATTAGACAGGCTTTATATTGCACCTGGTAATCCTGGTACAGCCAGCCTTGGAAAAAACCTCTCACTCAACATTGTCGACTTTGGTCAGGTTGAAGCAGCCGTCATTGCCTATCAAATTGAACTCCTTGTCATAGGTCCTGAAGCTCCTCTGGTTGCTGGCCTTACAGATTATCTTAAGCATTCTGAAAAAACCCCTGATTTGCTTATCGTTGGCCCCGGTGCTATAGGTGCGCAGCTTGAAGGCAGTAAGGACTTTGCAAAATCATTTATGATGCGCCATCAAATTCCTACGGCAGCCTACCAATCATTCTATGCTAACCAATTTGCAGAAGCGGTGAATTTTCTGGACACTCTTAATCCCCCATACGTGATCAAAGCCGATGGACTTGCTGCCGGAAAAGGGGTGGTTATCTGTATCGAAAAACAGGAAGCTATTAACACATTGGATGATATGCTGCTGAAAGGCCGTTTCGGTAAAGCTTCCGGTAAGGTTGTGATTGAGGAATTTTTAAATGGCATTGAACTTTCTGTCTTTGTTCTGACCGACGGAAAACAATTTTGCCTGCTCCCTGAGGCCAAAGATTACAAACGAATCGGAGAAGGAGACAAAGGCCCTAATACAGGCGGAATGGGTGCCATCTCCCCCGTCCCTTTCGCCAATGAATCATTCTTGAAGAAAGTCATTTCACGTATCATCGAGCCAACTATCAATGGATTGGCTGTCGAAAATATTGATTACAAGGGTTTCATTTTTTTTGGCTTAATCAACGTCGACAATAATCCCATGGTGATCGAATACAATGCAAGAATGGGTGATCCCGAGACTGAAGTTGTCATACCCCGCATCGCTGAAGATATTTTGCCCTTATTAATTGAAACCGCCAAGGGTGAGTTGAAAACTGGCAAAGTGATGACCGATTCCCGTTATGCCGCAACCGTCATGATGGTGTCAGCAGGTTACCCTGGTGATTATATAAAGGGCAACCCAATTACCATAAAAGGAATAGATACAACTGACCTTGTATTTCATGCTGGTTCAGCACTACATCCCGCCACCGGGCAATTGGTAACCACCGGTGGCAGGGTACTGGCGGTTACTGCATACGGCATGAATGTAGAAGATGCTTTCCATAAAGCTTACCAAACGGTTCGAAACATCTCTTTCGAGGGAGCTTACTACAGGCGAGACCTCGGCAAAGACCTCGCAAATATCTCTGTTGATTAAACATCTCACATATAAACAAATCGACCACAAAAAGTGGGATGAATGCATCAACAAGGCGTTCAATGGACGCGTGTATGCGCTTTCCTGGTATCTCGATGAAATAGCTTATGGTTGGGAAGCACTCGTGGAAGAAGATTACACCTCCGTGATGCCCTTGCCGGGGGGCAAAAAAGCGGGTATTAACTATCTCTTTCAGCCGTTCTTCACTCAACAATTGGGTTTGTTCTCAATCGGATTACTAACTCCAGAACAAATTAACAATTTTCTGGAGGCCATCCCTTCTAAATATCGCTATGGTGAATTAAATCTCAACAGCCACAACAACCCGTCAGACGACCACCGCTACAAACTCACTTATAATTCAAATCACGAACTTGATCTGATCAAACCATACCCATCAATTCAGCATAGCTTTTCAGAAAACACACGACGTAACATCAAAAAGTCACACAATCAAGGAATTATCATCGCAAAAAACTCCGGCCCCGAAGAACTTGTTGCTTTGTTCTCCGCTAACAGAGGTGCATTGCTTAACCACATTACCGATGCACACTATTCAAGGTTGATCGCGCTAATGCACAAAGCTATCTATAATAATACTGGTTTTATTTCAGCATGTTATCAACACAACAACCTTCTTTGTGGTGCTTTTTTTCTTAACTTTCGCAACCGGTTAGTTTTCCTTTTTTCAGCCATAAGTGAAGAAGGGAAAAAGAATGGGGCCATGTTTTTTCTGCTTGATGAAACCATCCGTCAATTTGCAGAAAAACCTGTAATACTTGATTTTGAAGGCAGCAATGAGCCTAATCTTGCACGATTTTACAAAAGCTTTGGAGCTAATGAAGTGAAATACCCGAGAATTGTTTTTAATCGCCTCCCCTATCCACTGCAGATAACTGTAAATGTTGCGAAAAAACTGCGTCAAATAATATCTTTTTAAACCGATTCCAATACCACCTCCATCATGATACAGATACTGGGTAACCAAAATTCAATTTTCAATCAGTTTATTGCTGAAATCAGAGACGAAAAAATTCAGAAAGATCCTCTGCGATTCAGGACGAATATTGAACGTATCTCGATGATTTTTGCATACGAGATAAGTAAACGGCTAAATTATACAACCCACGAAGTGATTACAAGCCTGGGTGTAGCCGAGACGCCAGTTCTTACCGATCCGGTGGTTATCGCATCTATTCTGAGGGCAGGGCTCCCTATGCATCAGGGAATGCTTGCGATCTTCGACAAAGCCGAAAATGCCTTTATTTCAGCCTACCGTAAATACGCTAAAGATGAAGTATTTCAGATAAAGGTTGAATATACGTCAAGCCCCTCCCTTGAAGATAAAACTCTCATCCTGAACGATCCTATGTTAGCAACAGGCGCTTCCATGGCGCTTACATACAGGGAACTGATGCAATTTGGGAAGCCACGTCATACCCATATCGTCAGCATCATTGCCAGCGCTGAGGGCATCGACTACATTAAGCGCAAGCTTTCTCCCGGCGACTATACCCTTTGGGTTGGTGCTATTGATGATGAGCTTACTGCCCAATCCTATATCGTTCCGGGATTAGGCGATGCAGGTGATCTTGCTTTTGGGAAAAAAAATGAAACACATTGATTATGAAAAATCTATCATCCAGAATAATCAACCCAGTCGTTATTGAAAACATGCGGATTGCTTTGCACAGCATCCGAAGTCATCTTTTACGGACTATTCTGACAGTCATGATTATTGCCTTCGGAATCATGGCGCTCGTAGGCATCCTTACATCGATCGATGCCGTACGCTATTTCTTTGTGGAGAACTTCACCCGGATGGGAAGCAACACCTTCACAATCCGCAACATGACGATGCAAGGAGGAGGAGAACACCACAGGAGCGATTTTCTGAAAAAAATTACTTATGATGAAGCACTCGAGTTCAGACGTAATTTCACTTTCCCATCTGTAACCTCCATATCTACCTTTGCAAGCGGTTCTGCTACGGCACGTTTTGAAGGGAAAAAAACTCACCCTAACAACCGGGTTTGGGGAGCCGACGAAAACTATCTGGCCACTTCAGGCGAAATCATTCAGGAAGGGCGAAACTTTACCCCAGCCGAGGCATTTTATGGCAATCATGTCGCCATTCTCGGTGAAGCCGTTGCTGATGAACTTTTTGAAAAGAAAGGCAATCCTATCGGAAAAGTCATTGGCGTCGGATCTGGCCGCTATGTTGTCATTGGCGTTTTAAAATCGAAAGGGAGCAGCATTGGATTTTCAAATGACCGAACCATCATACTTCCTTTGATGAATGTCAGGCAAACTTTCGCCAAGCCTAACCAGTCATATTCAATAAATGTTATGACTTCACAAACTACTTCAATGAGCGCTGCCATTGGAGAAGCCACAGGAATATTCAGAACCATCAGAAAGGTGCCACTTGGTGAACAGGATAATTTTGCCATCATCAGATCTGATACCTTTGTTGAAATGATGATTCAAAATACACGGATGATATCAATCGCTGCTACCTTTATCGGCATGATCACCCTCGTGGGTGCTGCCATTGGATTAATGAACATCATGCTTGTTTCTGTTACTGAAAGAACCCGTGAGATTGGAATACGTAAAGCCATTGGCGCTAATAAACGTACTATCAGAAATCAGTTTCTTGCCGAGGCTGTGGTCATTGCTCAAATTGGTGGTGCATTAGGTATTGTTATGGGCATTGCCATCGGAAACGTCGTTTCTTATCTCATAGGTAGTAGTTTCATTATTCCCTGGCCATGGATCATCCTCGGAGTTACTCTCTGCTTCATTGTGGCAATGGCGTCAGGAATTCTGCCAGCCCGTAAAGCAGCAAACCTCGATCCTATAGAAGCCCTCCGATATGAGTAAATAGTCCGAATAAGGTTAGTCCAATCCATGTTCCTTTATCTTACGATAAAGGGTCCTTTCCGAGATACCCAGCTCTTTGGCAGCGCTTTTCCGTTTGTTATCGTGTTTACGCAAAGCCCTGCGAATCAACTCTACATTACGATGTTCCAGCGACAGGTTCTCTTCGATCTCTTCTGACTCGGTGATTGGCTCATTCAGGTGGGCAGCCGTATCTCTACTGATCTCTATGTGGGTCGGAAGATCATTAGTTTCCGCTACCTCGTCATCATAGTCGTGCTGATTTAGTCGGTTAATCACATTGGCATGTGTCGAATAGACATCCGATGGGACACCGCTGTGCGATATAATATCTCCAACTAGCTTCCTCAGTTCGGTGATATCCTTTTTCATGTCGAACAAAACCTTATACAACAGATCACGTTCATCGAAATCAGTTCCTGCGTGAGGTTTTCCCTTCACCAGAACAGGTAGTTCAGAGTAATTATTCTCAGGGAGATAACGATGTAATGTAATCGAAGAGATTTCCCTGTTTTGTTCGATGATACTGATCTGCTCTGTGATGTTCTTTAACTGTCGTATGTTACCAGGCCAGCGGTAGTTTGCCAACATTCTGACGGCCTCTTCTGAAAGATGAATTGCCGGCATTCTGTACTTTTCGGCAAAGTCGGCAGCAAATTTCCTAAACAGCAAATGAATGTCATCCTTACGTTCACGTAATGGCGGCATATAGATTGGAACCGAGTTCAAACGATAATAAAGATCCTGCCTGAAACGTCCCTGATTAATGGCGTCAGGAATGGTTACATTGGTGGCGGCCACTACTCGCACATTGGTTTTTATAACCTTCGAAGAACCAACTTTGATAAACTCCCCGGTTTCAAGTACCCTGAGAAGCCTTACCTGCGTCGATAATGGCAATTCGGCAACTTCATCGAGGAAGATGGTACCACCATCAGCTACTTCAAAATAACCTTTACGTGATTCATGTGCCCCAGTAAACGAGCCTTTTTCATGACCAAACAATTCAGAATCGATGGTACCCTCCGGAATGGCGCCACAATTAACGGCAATATACGCCCCATGCTTCCTTGTACTCAGTTGGTGAATAATCTGAGGAAAAACTTCCTTCCCAACTCCACTTTCCCCGGTTATCAATACAGATATATCAGTGGGTGCAACCTGCCTGGCGATATCGATCGCCCGCTCAAGTAACACCGAATTGCCCATAATCCCAAACCTATGCTTAATTGATTGTACTTCCATGTCAATGTGTTTTTTCAAAGGCAAATAAACCTGATGCAAAGATACTGAATTGCTCCTGACACAATGGCAGTAAATTTAAAAAAACCAAACTGGACATGGGAAACCACTTGCTCTTTCTATAAAAAAGGCGCAAGTGGCTTAAACCACTTGCGCCTTGCAATATAAGTCAGCAGTAGATTACCGTCTGACAGAAGCTCCAAATTTCGATTCAAAAGCACTGATCAGTCTCTCCATTACCCGCTCAATCATCTGATCAGTGAGTGTCTTTTCAGTATCAAGCAGGGTAAAGGTGAGGGCATATGATTTCTTTCCATCTCCGATCTTTTCTCCTTCATAGATGTCGAAAAGAGATACATGCCTCAATAGTGCAGACTCTGTCTGATAAGCCAACTCTTCAAGAGAGGAATAAGTAACCCCTTTATCAATCACAAGCGCTAAATCACGTTTCACTTCCGGGAAACGGGGAAGTTCTTTGAAGGTAATATCGCCATTTTGGTGGAAACGAAGCAATTTCTCCCAGAAAAGCTCTCCATACACAACACCCTGCTTAAGATCAAAATAGTGCAATACTTCAGGGCTTACTAGGCCTAATGAACCCAGCTTTTCGCGCTTGTATACCAAATCTATCCCCTGCGAGAACATTGGATGTTCACTTGTTATCATCTTAAGCTTTAACATATCAAAGCCAAGCATACTCAACACCCGTTTCAGATGAGAATGAACAAAATAAAAATCACCCTCTGAAGCGTTTCCCTTCCAACTATCTTTAGTTACTGATCCGGTAACAAACATCGAAAGCATCAACTCCTCACTGAACCGGTCTGTTACCAAGGAATTGACCGGTAACTCCGGATTGCGCTTATAAATTTTACCAAACTCATACAATTTCAGATTGCTCCGTTTATGATTCTGATTGAGAAGAATTATCTCCAATCCACTGAAAAGCAAAGTCTGCCGCATAACATTCAATTCTCGTGAAAGCGGGTTAGCCAGATCAACATTCCTGATCGGGTCTATCCACGGGAAATCTACTGTATATTGCGTTTTAGTCAGCGAAAGGGTCATGATTTCATTGAAGCCGTTGCTGCTTAACTGATCTGAGATTTTATTACGCAATTTCTCAGAATCAGGCTTCTGGGTAAACGAGAATGAAGCAGAAAACCGGCTATCAATCTCAATGTTATTGTACCCATAGATTCTTAATATCTCTTCAGTTACATCGGCTTCGCGTGTAACGTCAACTCGATAGGCAGGCGCTTCAAGCATAAGCTGATCACCATTACGCTCCAACACTTTGAAATCGAGTGAGCCTAAGATGACCAACACCTTGTCATCGGGGATCCGCTTTCCGATCATAGCAGCAATACGAGCCAGATCAACCTGAATAACAGCAGGATTGAAAGGGGTAGAAACTACATCCACTATATCCGACGATACATGACCACCCGCTAATTCACAGATTAATAAGGCAGCTCTTTTAAGTACAACCACCGTTGTCGTTGGATCAATGCCTCGCTCAAACCTGAAAGAGGCATCGGTATGTAATCCATGATATTTGGATGTACGACGAATTGTACCAGGGTCAAAACAAGCGCTCTCAAGAAAAATTGAAGTGGTTAATTCACTCACTCCACTCTTCAATCCACCGAAAACGCCACCAATACACATCGGCTCATCTCCATTACAGATCATAAGATCCTCAGATGTCAGGGTCCGCTCGATACCATCCAGCGTGACAAACTTAGTCCCGGAAGCACATTTCTGTACCATAACTTTTCCGGAGGTTATGCCTGCAGCATCGAAAGCATGAAGTGGCTGACCTGACTCCATCAGGATGAAGTTTGTAATATCAACTACATTATTAATTGGCCTGATTCCTACAGCCAGTAAAAAATTGCGCAGCCAGTCGGGCGAAGGAGCAATTTTAACCCCGCTAATGGTCAATCCGGCATATCGGGGACAAGCCTCAGTAGCAGGCACTTCGACACTGATATTGAGGTCATGGTTGTGGACAGTAAACATATCAATGTCCGGCATTTTTAACAACCCCGACGCCTCATGATCCCTGCTGATCAACGCCGCATTAAGATCACGTGCTACTCCGATGTGCGAAGTCGCATCAGTACGGTTAGGGGTCAATCCTATCTCAAAAATGTAGTCATCCTGTATGTTAAAATATTCCTTAGCCAGAACCCCAACCGGTGCATCGGCAGGGAGTACCATAATACCGGCATGTGATGCACCGAGGCCAAGCTCATCCTCAGCACAAATCATCCCTTCTGAAAGCTCGCCCCTGATCTTTGATCGTTTAATTACCAACGGATCATCTTTAAAATATAAAGTAGCTCCAATGGTTGCAATGGCCACTTTCTGTCCGGCAGCTACATTTGGGGCTCCGCAAACTACATGAAGCGGATCACCGCTCCCGGTATCTACCGTGGTCAGGCTTAAATGATCTGAATTGGGGTGTTTAGTACATGTAAGTACCTCTCCGATGACGATCCCGGACAATCCTCCCTTCACCGATTCAATCTTCTCAATTCCCTCTACCTCAAGACCACTATCGGTCAGAAGTTGAGCCACTTCTGTTGCCTCAAGCTTAATGTCAAGATATTGCCTGAGCCATTTGTATGATATCTTCATATTGGAATAATTTCACTGAATGATAAACTGGCAAAGTTACAGATTTCCAGCCTAGCTTTTGAAAACTGCCTCGATAAGTTTTCAACTGATCCGGCTCAGGTTTCTTTGTACCGAGGTTAACTCAACCAACCGGTCATGTAGCGCGCGATGCCCGGGCAATGACAATTCGGGATCGATGGTAAGCACTTCCAGTGCCGATTGCCTCGCGGCTTCAACGATACGCCCATCAGTTGTAAGATCGGCAATGTGCAATTCTATGGCTCCACTCTGCCGGGTTCCTTTCAAATCGCCAGGCCCCCGTATCTGAAGGTCGGCTTCAGCAATCGCAAATCCATCGGTGGTACGCACCATCGTCTCAATACGCTGCCGTGCCTCAACAGAAATTTTATCTTTGGTCATTAGAATACAATAGGATTGGTCAGCCCCCCTGCCAACTCTCCCCCGTAGCTGATGCAATTGCGATAAACCAAATCGTTCAGCATTTTCAATTACCATGACTGACGCATTAGGGACGTCAACCCCTACTTCTATCACGGTGGTAGCTACCATGATCTGAGTTTCACCCTTCACAAAACGCTTCATTTCGTATTCCTTTTCATCCGGTTTCAATTGCCCATGAACAATACTAACCGCATACTCTGGTAATGGAAAGTCACGACTGATGGCTTCAAAACCATCCTGAATATCTTTCAAATCAAGCGATTCTGATTCATGAATCAACGGAAATACCACATATACCTGCCGCCCCTTTGCAATTTCCTGCCGCATAAAAGAAAACACCCTGATTCGAGCTGAATCCGTAAAATGACGTGTAGCAACCTGCTTTCTGCCAGGAGGTAACTCATCGATAACACTATAATCAAGGTCGCCATAAAAAGCCATTGCCATGGTCCGTGGTATAGGTGTAGCTGTCATCACGAGAATATGAGGCGGAGGCACACTCTTTTGCCACATGGCAGCTCTTTGTTCTACGCCGAAGCGATGCTGCTCATCGATAACCACCAACCCAAGCTGAGAAAAAACAACAGGGTCTTCCAGAATGGCATGTGTTCCCACGAGTATTTGCAACCCACCTGAGGCCAGATCACGAAGCATCGGGCTTCTTACCGCTTGCTTAATACTTCCTGTGAGTAAGGCGATAGTAACGCCTATCGCATCAGCCCATTTTTTGAGCGTCTGAAAATGCTGATTGGCCAAAATCTCGGTTGGCGCAAGCAGACATGCCTGAAAGCCGTTATCAATGGCTATAAGCATGCAAAAAAGTGCAACGATGGTCTTACCACTTCCGACATCTCCCTGCAACAAACGATTCATTTGATGCCCCCCTGCCATATCAGCCCTGATCTCACGTATAACCCTCTTTTGGGCCCCGGTCAGTGGAAAAGGAAGCACTTCGTTATAAAACCGGTTAAAAGACCTACCTACTATTGAGAAATGATGGCCCCGGCTGGCAGCCTGTCGATGAAGCTTCTGCCTGATGAATTCGATCTGAATAAAAAACAGTTCCTCAAACTTTAGTCGTCGTGTGGACTGACGCAGGTGCATCTCATTTTGAGGAAAATGAATCCCCAGAAAAGCATCACGACGGTCAATCAATCGAAACTTCTGAAGTAAAAGAATCGGGAGTGTCTCCTGAATCTCATAGTAGACCGTCTGAATTAAGGAATGAATAATCCTGGCCATTCCTTTACTGTCAAACCCGTTAGCTTTCATCTTCTCTGATGAACTATACACCGGTTGCATTCTTTGAACGCTTGATCCGGCCTCACCTGCAACTTCCTCCAACTCGGGATGAGCGATACTGTAACGTCCATTATAATAACCAGGCTTACCAAAAATGATATACTCTTTCCCCTGTTGCAGTTTTGCTTTTGCCCATCGTATTCCCTGAAACCAGATAAGTTCCAGTGTACCGGTATCATCGCTTACCATAGCTGAGAGCCGCATGCTCCTTCCCGAACCTGCTGATTGAAGCTGTACAACTCTGGCTTTAACCTGTATAATGGCAAGATCGGAGTTAATATCGCTAATATGGTGAAATATCGTACGGTCGATATATCGAATAGGAAACACCTGCAGCAGATCAGCAAAATAGATAACATTAAGCTCCTCCTTCAGCAACTTAGCCCTCACGGGACCAACGCCTTTCAGGTATTCAACAGGAGTATCGAGAATGGTACCACGCATGTGACAAAGATAATCCGGATAAATATAACGACAAAAAAATGAGCCCTGTGTTTTGTACACAGGGCTCATTGATAAAATGAAAAAATTAATTCTAATATTCCCAAAGATCATGCTCGTATTGAAAGATCTCCTGTTTTATCTTTTCCGATTCGAGCAGGGCATCAAGCCCATTGGTATACTGCGAGATCTGACGATCATACACATTTTCAACCTTGTAAATATAAGAAGCAAATTTCCGCTTCAGAAAAAAGTCATCGTAGGAAATCCTTCCCGCATCGTTTCTTTCATTATAAATTTCCTGATTACACAGCCAATGACGAGCTTCGGGGTAATAGACCCAGAAGATAGTCAGATCAGTTTTTGACTGTAATCGTATTTTGTTCTCAGCATGAAGTTCACGCTCATCAATTACAAGGCCAAGGGCAAGAATTCTGCAATCCATCTGCGACCGCTTTTTATCAAAGAACCAGTCTTCAACCACTTTAACGGCACAGATGTGACGGGGCTGTATTTTAACAGTATCGAACTCCTTACTTCCATCAGCAGCAGTAACCGCAATAAAGTGACGCATCGTTGATGAGGTGTCAAATTGCGCCACATCAGCAAATGGCTGAATGAATTCCTCGTCGTTAAAAACCCGTAGTGTATTCGTACCAAATGGGGTTGTTGCACGGGGAGTCCTGATGGCATCGGTCAATACATTAAACAAACTCCTACGACCACGGGTTGGCTCCAGAGGAAAATACAAGGGTGCATTGGCTCTTTCACGCAGGTTGATATAACGCCATACACGTTTAGAATACATTACATCAGATTCCTGAACGGAAGGCAGGGGTATCGGAACCCTGTTGGAAACCCTGATCTTCTGCCATGATGAATTAACCGGCGACACAACCGATTGAGAATTGACACAAGACAGCCATCCAAAAAATATCGCGAAAACAAGAATCAATTTATTCATAACTAATAATTTACAAAATATTAAGATAGAATCCCGAAACGATTTCAGCCTTGGAGGATCCTTTTCTGCGTACCTGAATATTTTCGAAGTGAACCGTTGACCCTGACCTTAATCTGTCGATTACATTCGTACGAACATCGGCCGGGAGGAAAGCACCCGACACATTACGTTTTACACGTTCACCGTTTACTGTTGTTGAAAGATCAAACGACAACACGTCGTATTCAAGTCCATCGAAAAGAAAATCTATCAAAACAGCTTTTAACTCCGAACGTTTTAAGGCATCTATTGACACAGATCCACCGTTTTGCCTGTTGGCCATTACGATAGTAGGAGCGGGAACTTTACGTACTTTAAACACCTTCGACGACATTTCAGCTACTTTACCGTCATCTTTTTTAATGGAAACTGTAATAGTAACTGGCGTTGTATTAGTAGGTTTGAAGAGGAACTGACCCGAACCACTTGGCTTTGGCGTTCCAACACCTCCTCCGGTCGCCTTTACAAGAACTTTTTCTGCCGGATAACCAGGCACTGACACAGATACCGGGTTATCAAGATCTTCATAAAGCACCGAAACCTTATCAGGTGAAATGACAGCTACAGATTCCTGAACAAAGAATGAGCCCCCGAAATTGTATTCTTCCGGCTCTCCCATTGGATTAGTGAGGCTTATCACACCAGCGTACTTCCGTTCACCAAAAGCCATGCCAGCAGTACCAATTTTCATCATAACCATTCCATTTTCACCAGCCACCCTGGTTCCACCAGGACCACCGGGCCATTTATCACTACCCGTAATGTACCTGACATCGGGGGCGGCGATAGTATCATAAGCAGCTACCAAAACCTCAGCTTCAAAAACTTCACCCTTAAACAGAAATTCCTTTTTAGGGATTACACGTGCAGCAATAGCATTAAATTTAAAATCTGTTGCACCAACGTAACTGCTCAACCTGGTAACCACATCAAACTCCGCATTTCTGACTTCATTGATGAATTTATTAAGCAGAACCATGTCGGCGGCAAAAATGGTATGATAAAAGTTATAATTTGACCAATCTTTGGCAACACCTTCAGCATCCTTAAATTTACCCTCTGTTTTCAGTCCGATCTGGGTAGCCATGGCTTCCTGATGTTCGGGCTTAACAAGATTAATCATGGCAGTACGGTAGTCCTGAAACTTTTTCTTCATTTCATCCCCGGCCGATTTCTTCGTTAGATCGCCACCCACGGTGCCTGTGAAAAAATTAGTTCCCTTTTCGTAATCATCCTTTGATTCAAACCATCGAAGGCTTACCGTATCAGGCCGTTGATTTTCCGGGTCATAGAGCTTAATCAGTTTGTACCTGGTATCCTGAATGTAAGCAATTGCTTCATCCGATAACCGCTTGGCTTCTATTGCCTTCTGGTAGTAAGATTCAGCTTCCTTTCCCGCGGTAGCTGCTTTCTGACCAAATTGAGTGTAGGTATCTGTAAGTTTCTTCTCAAAATTTGTTGTCGTCACCTCCATACTGTCATTTACAATAACGAAGGCGTTGAGGATGTCTTTTGAGACGTTGAGTGCCAGTAATGCAGTGAGAACAAGGTACATCATACCTATCATCTTCTGCCTCGGGGTTTCTTTAAATCCAGCCATACTATGTCTTTTTATATATTAAACATTGCAGCTGCTTAGCCCTGACGTACACTCATTGCAGAGAGCATATTGCCGTAAATACTATTCAGTTTTGTGATATTGCTTGTCAGCAGATCAGCCTGCTTTTGATAATTTGAAGCCTGTTCGATAGATTTCTTCATTTGATCCAGATACATCTGCATAGCTGTTTGGATATCGCTCGATGTCTTGGTTTGCGAAGCTGTTCCTGCCATCTGCTGATCCAATGATTTCTGCAGCGCCATAAATGTCTGGTTCAGCTTGGCGGTGTTATTGGCAGCCTCAGTCATAGAAGCCAGGTACAAGTCGGTAACCTTACGGGTCTGATCACCTGTCTGATTGGTACTCTGAGAATTCTTGATCTGTACTTCATACAACGCATTCAAGGCTGTAAGGTTTTTCGTTACTGTCTGAAGCTGATTAGCGTATGACTCACTATTGCTGACAGAAAGCTGTATTGTTTGCGAGGCTTTGGCAAAAGTTTCAGCAGATCCGGTGAATTTCTCCACCATCTCACCTGCAGCCCTGGTAGCCGTAGTTAGATTCTGTTTCAGTTCCTGGTGAGCTTTCAACTCCTGACTCATGGTTTCCGAAACGTTATTGTAAACAGCATTCAATTGCTGAGTGCTCTTCGCAATTCCCTGAAGATTATCGAGATGAAGTTTCGAAACCTCTCCTTCACGTTGCAAAGTTTCACTGGTTTGAGCGTAAGCTTTCGAAAGGTTTCCAACATGTACGGTAGCCTGTTTCAAATGTCCCACAAATTCACCATTAACGGAAGCTGCATCAGCCATTGAATTCATATTTTTTGCTGTACTGGCAAAAGAACGCAATCCGTCTCCCAAGCTTTGAATCAGCACTGGATCTATCTTAGCTTCCGTAAACATTTCATCAAGTTTGTCAGAAACAGTGGTTGTCTTTTGATACTCTTCTTCAAGTGGGGAAGGAATCGTATCATCACCATGGTACATACCAGCTAATTCAGGATAAACGAGACTCCAGTCGGGCTCAACGTGTGGTTTCTCAAAAGCAGAAAAGAAAAAGATGACTGCCTCGGTAATCAGTCCAACAAATAACATTTCATTAGCACCAGTGATGTGTGTAATCTTAAAAAGAGCACCAACAATAACAACTGAAGCTCCCCACCCATAGAGCTTACCCATGAAATTTTTATACGCCCTGCTTTCAACAATTTTTTGTAACTTGTTCATTTGATCCGATTTATTTTGATTTGTACGTAATTTACTTCGTCTGAAAATCTACCTATTTATATACCTCTGAAGATTTGCTCGGATTATCATCCTTGGCACGTCCGAGATAGGGTTGTACACATCTGAACCCGATATAACTTTTTGCAGAATCCTGATACTCGTAGCTACGGGTACCGTTATGAAGAAAGTAGGATACATCTTTCCACGAACCACCTCTGATTACTTTCCTTTTCAGAACAGCAGGATCGCCATCCTTGGCGTTGTATGTATAGCTGGGATTTAAATCCCAGGTAACATTAAAAGAAACTTCATCGTAAGCACTCTGTGTCCATTCGGCCACGTTACCCGACATATCATATAAGCCGAAGTCGTTGGGGGGATAATGGCCGGCGATCACAGTCTGAATACCTCCATCGGCTGCATAGTTACCACGCTGCGGCTTAAAATTGGCAAGAAAACATCCTTTCTGATTGCGTGGGTATGGACCACCCCACGGATACGGATTCTCTTCATAACCACCTCGAGCAGCATATTCCCATTCGACTTCGGTGGGTAAACGGAAATCACTAATCAGCGGCTCACCCTTCTGGCTTTGCAGATAAGTGTTCATATATTGGGTACGCCATACGCAGAAGGCCTGCGACTGCTCCCATGTAACCCCTACAACAGGATAATTATCATAAGCCGGATGCCAGAAGTAGGTCTTAGTCATCGGTTCATTGTAACTGTATGAAAAATCTGCAATCCATGCCAACGTGTCAGGATAAACATTAATAACCTCTTCCATCACAAAGGCTCTGCGGTTACCCTGAGCAGCAATCGCGGGGGAATAGTTACCTCCACCTCCGGTCATCTGTCCCTGCGCATTTTTCTGGTGCTGCCATCTGTTTGATGCCTTGGCTGCTTTCTGAAGATCAATCCAGAAATAGCGATAATACAGCTTTCTGCTGTCGATCTCCTTACGGTGGAAAAAACGTTCTTCAATTGGCAGAAACAATCGATCTACCGGATTCGGGGTCCCCTGAGCCAACTTCTCACCTCTCCAATCTATCTTCTCTTTCCAGTTGATGATATACTGCTCTGGTTGAACAGGAGCTCCTGTAGAGTCAATGTTGAAGTTGGTTGGATCGTCAGGCCCCTGCCCTGTACGGTCGTTCAATTTCTTGTCGATAATAAAATGCTCAGGAACCTGCCCGGCATTGGCCACCTGAGAAAACCCAAGATAGGTGTGAGCCAATGAATCTCTTACCCAATAAACAAACTGACGATACTCGTTGTTTGTGATTTCTGTTTCATCCATATAAAATGATGAAAGAGAAACAGTTTTAGGTTGTTGGGTCTGAGCATACGGAACGTCCTGATCACCTGTCCCCATGGTAAATGAACCAAGCGGAATAAAAGTCATTCCATAAGGATCCGCCTGATAAAAAGTCGGCCTGTCAGGAACTCCGGTGAGTTCCCCGTTTCCTGAATTCCCGCAACCTGCTGCTATTAATAGCAATGCAAGATATAACAATGATCTTTTCATATAAAGAGTCCGGTTAGATGGGTCGTTTTTCAATTCTTTCCGAGTCAATGGATTAGCAAACGTGCAAAAGTAAGCGATATTTTTATAAAAATCTTGTATTTCTATAACTTTTAGGATTCTTATCCAAATCAAGTTTAAAACTATAGTTCACAACAATCTCATGGCTGCCGCTGCTTCCGGCACTTCCCAACTTAGACGTTGTGATATCATAGGAGTAACCCACACTTAACTGCTTGATTTTAATGCCAAGCAATATTGCTATAGCATCGGTGATACGGTAGCTAACCGCACCCCAAAACTTCTGATTATAGGTAACCCTGCCGGTCAAATCTACCTGATAACTAACCATATCAGTTTTAATCAGAACACTGGGTTCAACTTCATAAAGCGGATAATCAGGAATAACGTATTCATATCCACCCTGCAGATAGAGGTGACGCTTGTTTTGATAATTGGGCTCATCGCCCAGACTTCCGGTACTTTGAATAAGCTGCGACGCTGCGAAGCCCATGTAATATTTTCCGGGAACTCTGTACAATACTCCCAAGCCAACGTCAAACATCATCGGTTTGTCGGCATCAGTGCCATTTAAAAGAGGATCACTTCCCGATTCAAGCGGATTGAGACTGGCAAAATCGATGCTTCTATTCATCAACCCGAGTGTCGGGCCAAAACTAATCTCACCCGATCTGAAATCCGTGATGTAGGCGTAAGAGAGCTTTAACCCTATATTTTGTTCGTAGCCAAGCTTATCGCTGAGGATAGTCAAACCAACACCTCCATGCAGAATTCTCAAAGGTGCATCGACTGATAGAAAAAAGGTGCGGGGGGAAACACGGGTCCCGGTGGCATCCGTAAACCCAACCCATTGCTCCCGTAGCAGGCCGGTAACCGAGATATTACCGCTCGTACCTGCAAAAGCCGGATTGTAAGCCATCGGCGCAAACATATATTGGGTGAACTGTGGCTCTTGCTGAGCTTTCACACCCAATACAGTACAAATGAATACAATAACAATATATACCCTATTTGCGTAACCCATCAGATTATTTGATCTAATTCCCGCTAAAAACGGCGATAAATTAACGAAAAAAAAACAACCTGAGCAAAAATGGCTGTTCTGCTACTATTTTTAAAAATAACTTTCGCAAAGCAATTCTTTTATACTCCGGTGATTAAAAATAGTTTCACTTCCAAGAATAGTATTCAGTCTTTTAGACGATCTCACCCACTGACTGATTACAACTGAAATCCACATGCAGAAAGACACAAATTCCGGACAACACCTTGGCTATCCAATCTAAAGTATATCAATGCCTCCGGTTCAAGGGAATGGAAGAAACCTATTTACAACCTAACATTATAACAAGGTTTCTGCCCAAAAATTGTTCCGGACCGAATCCAAATGGTAAGGTTTCCACATAAAAACAGAAAATAGCCCTTCAAATCACCACTAAACAAAATAATTGCCATTCATTAAACTTGTTTACTATCATAAAAACATATCAACAGTTTCCGGTAAATGAACCAGCCACATCTATATCTCCTCACTGAACTCATTGCAGACTCCTCTATCTACAAAAATTCTAAAATGACATCATGGGAAATATTTATGAAACTAATTTGAGACATATAACCATATTGCGCTCTATCAATAACAAACCCTTTCATTTACCAACAGATAACTCAACATTTTAAATCAGAATAACTTATAGTTATAAAGCATCTCACATCAACAGATACTGACTATAATACAGCATTAAGGAAGTAAACTCCTAAAATCCATACAAGATTAAATACTTGTCGAAGGCGGGCAAATGAAAGCATATAGCATTAACGCTTAACCCTGTAGATTATTTCAACAGGTTAACCCGGTCAGCACCGATGACAATATCCCTGAAACAACCTGATAAAAGCTCCAAATCATGAGATGCTCCTTCGGGGAAAGTTGTGCTTTGTACAGCCCGATATTCATCAATGGAATACTTCCGGATGATAAGCCAATTCAATTCTGCCTATAGCTGCATGTGGCGATTTCGCGTACTCAAAACTTTTTATCACTAAGAGCTCAAATGCCACAAAAAACCCACATTATTCTAAAACAAAAAAGAAAATCGCCAAAATACTGACAATCAGAGGCCAAACATAGTACCCGTTCGAAGTCGCTTCGAAGTCGCTTCGAAGCTGCTTCGTAGTGCGTTTGTAGCTCTTTCGTTTCTTTACGAAACAACAACGAAGCTGCTTCAAATGAAGCATAATTTTAGTATAACACCTGTAACAAGACGAGAGGAACAGTTTTTGAACATAAAAAGTAAAATCAGTCAGGGATGTTGATGCTTCACGATTAGAAGCATACAGACCGGCTCCATCAGGTAAATGCTGATGGCTGAATTATTAATAACATGATGATTAATAACCAGAAAACAGCTACAAGAACAAATGCATCCATGACCTGTTATTTCCAATGCCCCCACCCGAAAACAGGCTGACTGTCAATCAGTAGAAAAGCAAAAAAGTAGTGGCCTATCGAATCTGAATAACAATATTTGTTATCGTGGCATAACACAAAACCTTATAAATTCAATTTCATTACCGGTGAATACAATAACACGATACTTTACTGGTGTAGGAGCACTTTCCTGCAGTCAGTACAAAACAGAAAACGAAAAGTACAGGGGTCAATCTTTACAACAAGTTATTGAACTACTTGATATTGAAGCGAACTCAAAGGATTACGACGGGCAGCAGAAATTCTTCTCGTCGTATTGCTATCTTCATTTCTCCAGATACTCTGGACCTTAATCTTTAACCCGGAGTCAATTATGTGTACTTTTTAACTACAAATTGACAATCAATACATTACCAATAATTAAAATTTACCTACAGATTGTTAAGAATTTTAAGATATGTCAGCCAATGATTTTAATTTAATGGCTTTGTGTATTGAGGTTGTCAGAATTCAATCAGACACCTGAATGATTTCCAAACTGTAGAGAGCAGCCGTCGGTAATTTAGTAAATCAAAGTACCTTTGTAAATTAATCCGGAAATTGATAACAATACGCTATGCCATTCATTCCCAAAGAGAAAATATTTTCACAGCGCTGGTTCGCCGATTATGGCCTCGTTGCTGCCGGAGCCTTAATCCTTGCCATAGGGTATGTACTGTTTATCTTTCCATATAATATAGTACCCGGAGGCGTTTATGGCCTTGCCCTCATTCTTCACCATATCACCCTTGGAATGCCGTACTGGCAGGATGGCTTTCCGGTTGGGATGGCCGGACTAATCATCAATATTCCATTAACATATTTGGGCATCAGAATTTTGGGACCCCGTTTTGGAATTAAAACAATTATAGGCTTCATTCTGACCGCGGTCTTTATAGATTTATTGACCCTTGCAATCAACAACAGTGACCCGCTGGGTTTGAGCCATGATGTTCTTTTATCTTGCATTTTTGGCGGAGCCTTAGCCGGAGCAGGTCTTGGACTGATTTTCAAAGCGAGAGCCACTTCAGGCGGTTCCGACATAATAGCCATGATCATCAGCAAGTATACAAAACTGCCTCTGGGACAACTCCTCATCTATATAGACTCTTGTATTGTACTATTAGGTCTGCTGGTATTTGGCGACTGGAAAATACCGCTTTACAGTTGGATTGTGATTTTTATAACAGGAAAAGTGATTGATCTTGTACTTGAAGGGGTAAGTTATGAAAAGTCGATTATGATAATCAGCGACAAACACCAGCAAATCAGAGATATCATCATTAATGACCTGAACCGTTCAGGCACCTTTCTGACAGCCAAAGGGATGTACAACGGAAGGGAACGCGTTGTTATTCATACTGTACTAAATCGCAGAGAACTAGCTATTTTAAAGGAGAGTATCAGATCGATCGACCCGAAAGCATTCCTCACAGTAACCGATGCCAGTGAAATTCTGGGCAAAGGGTTCAAATCGCTCAACGAAAAAATTTCAGATTAACAGAGATGGCTTTTGTTCCAAAAGAAAAAATATTCAGCGGCAAATGGTTCCGCTCATTTGGGCTGATAACAGCCGGGGCTCTGACTATTGCCCTGGGTTATGTCTTGTTTATAACCCCGTACAAAATTGTACCGGGTGGTGTGTACGGCATCAGTATCATCATTCACCACGTTTTTGGATTACCGGTGGGAACAGTTGCCCTATTCTTCAATGTACCCATAACACTATTGGGTCTAAAAATCCTTGGCCCCAGATTTGGAGCGAAGACCATCACAGGCTTCCTGCTGACCAGTGCCTTCATGGATGCCTTGAGTTACCTTCTGGGTGAAGATCCCCTCAATCTTTCGGATGAATTACTGATGTCGTCAGTATATGGCGGGGTTGTGATTGGTGTGGGTGTAGCCCTGCTGTTCAAAGCCAAAGCAACATGCGGGGGTACCGATATGGTAGCCATGATGTTGAGTAAATTAACCAAACGACCAGTAGGTCAATTAATGATCTTTGTTGATTCAGCAATTGTATTACTAGGCTTTATCGTGTTTCGTGATTGGCGCATTCCGCTTTATTCGTGGGTCACAATCGTTGTGTTGGGAAAAACGGTCGACCTGGTGATGGATGGGTTCAATTACGACAAATGCCTTATGATAGTATCAGATGAACATCAAAGGATCAGAGACATAATCATCAATGATTTAAACCGGGGAGGTACGCTCCTTCAGGGTAACGGCATGTACAATTCCCGCGAGAAACAAATTATCTTCACGGTGATGAACCGACGTGAGGTGGCCATCCTCAAATCACATATCCGCAGAATAGACCCTGGGGCTTTTATCACGGTGATGGAAGGAAGCGAGATTCTGGGAAAAGGCTTCAGGTCGCTGAATGACAAAATAGATGATTAATCGGTTAAAAAAGCCAGTTCAGTCCAATATAAACTCCAGACAGTCCATCCCTTTTATCAAGGGCCCGCCCATAATCAACTGCAAAGACAAAATTCTCATTCATTGCGATATGCAGTCCACCGCCAATGGAGGAATGCCAGTTATCATCGCCCGTATCGAAAAACTGGGTCGTTACCTCTTCCGGAACTTTAGATCGGTCAACTCCGATACTTTTCAGCACCTTGCCGGTATCAAGAAAACTACTCAGGGCAATGTAAAAATTCTGCTTTAACCAGTATGTGCGCACAACTTTCCAACGAAATTCGAGGTTAGCATACCCCACGGCATCACCTACAACCCTGTTGCGGAGAATACCACGCAACGACCTGCCACCACCAAGGCCATCCACTGTTGTACTCCTTGTCATCGAATTTATCATATATGATTGCATATACCAGGGTGCCGATCCCAGAATAGTACCCTGATAACCAAACCGGCAGGCCAATGAAAACACATTGCGTTTCAGTGAAAAATACTGCCTGTATATCAGAGCCAACTTAGTCCAACCTGAACGATCCATAAGAAAAGATGGTGCCGTTGCAACGACGGCTTCAGCCCAGATCCCGTTCATTGGATTGGGTTCATTATCACGCGTATCATACACCACACCAGCCTTGAACATACTAACCCGCCCCCCGGTTTGATCAACTTCGGGCAGCAACCCCCAATTCATGTATAATTTGTAAAGAGATACGGTATCGGGCAATACATCATCTGCAGCCTTGCCTTTATTTAAGGCATCAATATCGACCTCACCAATTTCAAGATTGAGGAAAGTGTACCCGGCTAAAACATTCCATGGTGAACCGCCCAGTGGTTTTTGAAAGGCGGCCTCCATGCGAAGCAGCCGCCGCTCAATACGGTAAAACATTCTGCTGATGTAATCTTCTTCGTCTTCTGTTTCCCAGAAAACATTATACCGGCTTTGGTAGCCGTTGAATCCATAAAAGTCGAGCGCCTGTTGTGTCAGGTAGCTAAGGTCGGCGGTAACACGTATACCGAAAGGCATCAAATATTTGCTGTCAAAATTTAGCTGATTAATACCACCACCCTTGGTGGTTCGGGCTAATTCGCCATACAAAGACCATCGATAATCAGGATAGAGTGAACCATCTCCGTATTGATAGAGATTAGCCAGCGCGCCATATTGAAAACCGAGATCAGAATTAAAAAGCACCGAGGGCAAAGCTCCAAGGTTCAGGCCAGTCTTGTTACCTGATTTTGTAATTAAAGTATCCTGCCCCCTTGTCCAAAAGGAGAACAAAAGCAGCACAATGAGAAGCAAGGGTCGGCGGGCAGGTATCATACAGATGAATTTATTTTCAAACCTACACAATTTTTTATTTAACCTGACCTTATGATGAAGACAACTTGCCGAAGAAGACAAGATATCTGCGATAAATAAAACTGAACGATGATGCTGAATAAAAAGTCGTATATTTGTCACAGCGTGTTACTTACTGAATTTCAACGCATGAAAAAAACATCAATTATTCTTTTCGTCCTGGTTCTCAGCGGCATAGCCTCGGTAGCACAGGAAAAACAGCCTGGCGAGTTTCGTAAATTTTCGCTTGGTTTTGACTTATATACTGATATTTGGCAAAAAATGCCAGAGAACGTAGATGCCTCTTGGTTAAACCGAAGTATAAACTTTTACGGGTTGTTTAACAATCAGATGGGAGAAAGCAACTTCGACTTCAGTTATGGTCTTGGAATGAGTGTTCATAACTTGTATATGGATGCTTTACCCTATGACAAATGGGGTTATACAGAATTCATTAACATCCCCGACTCGATCAGTTACGATAAAGCCAAAATAACCATGGCCTATGTTGATATTCCACTGGAAATCAGATATAGAGCTAAAAGCGGTTTTAGAGCCTATCTCGGTTTTAAATTCAGTGTACTGGTACACCAGCATTCGAAATTTGTAGGTGAAGATACTAATGTTGGTTATGATGTAACGATCAAACGCGATGATGTACGTTATCTTGAACTATGGCAATACACTGTCTATGCAAAAATCGGTTACAAATGGATTAACGTTTATGGAGCATATCAGCTTCAGCCCACCTTCAAGAAGAATCAGGGGCCTCAGATGTACCCCATTTCTGTTGGCTTAAGCATTATGCCTTATTAAGAAAATCGATTGTAAAATAGCAAATAAGTAACTATTTTTACATCATGTTCCTGAAATAAAACAGGCCCATCAGAAAGCCCGCAATCCAACCGACCACCAATTGAAATGGATTGTGGGCTTTTAATTTCAGGCGTGCATAGGCCGCCAAGAAAGTCAGAGCTATCCCTGAAATTATAAAGATTATCAGCATCAACGCAGAAGGCTCTGAAAAAAAGCAATTGAAAAAAGCCACAGTCGCACCGATACCTGCCATATGAATGCTAATCTTCCAGAAAAGGTTAACAAGAAAAGTGAGACTAATTAGCAAAGCCCCAAACAAGGGAAGTCGGTATACCATACCCCCGACGCCCATCAAATCGTAGACGAGCCATAATAAAAGGGAAAAAGCTACCATGATGATAAAAGGGGCATTTCGCTCCTGTCGTTGTGTCATCTCCCAGGTTGAAACAATCCGATGTTTAAGCAGCCAGAAAGTGGCAAGAATAGGAAAGACGGCTACAAACACCAAGGCAATGATCAGAACAAACCAACCATTGTGATTCCGTGGGGGGGAATGCCAGAGACCATCATATTGAATGGCTACAATAAAAATAAGTTGAATCAGAATAATGGGATGCAGGAGTACAGATAACAACCGTGCTACGGTAAAACCATCTGTCGTCAGTGGATGATAAATCTTAAAGTTCACGGCGCAGACGAGCTACCGGAATATTCATGTGTTCGCGGTACTTGGCAATGGTACGCCGTGCAATCACATACCCTTTTTCTTTAAGAATGGCCATCAACTCCTCATCTGTTACCGGGTTGGTTTTATCCTCACCTTCGATACAATCGGTAAGAATTTTCTTGATCTCACGTGTAGAGACCTCTTCACCCGAATCGTTGGTCAGCGACTCCGAAAAGAAAAACTTCAGCAGATAGGTGCCGTAAGGGGTCTGCACATACTTGCTGTTAGCAACACGGCTGATGGTAGAAATATCCAGCCTGACCCGTTCAGCAATATCCTTAAGGATCATCGGACGAATTCTTTTTTCATCACCTGACAGGAAAAACTCACGCTGGTATTCCATGATAGCTGTCATTGTTACGGAAAGAGTTTGTTGTCTTTGTCTGATAGCATCGATAAACCATCGGGCCGAATCTACCTTCTGCTTAACAAATATGGCAGCATCTTTCTGCTGACTGGTGGCCTTACCACGAGCTTCGACAAAAGTCTCAAGCATTTCGGTATACGTCCGATTAAGTTTCAGCTCGGGCATATTACGGGAATTCAAAACGAGTTCAAGTTCCCCGTCATGATTATAAACAAAGAAATCGGGAATAATATACTGACTTGTCCGCTGATTCTCATTCAGAGAATTACCCGGTTTGGGGTTAAGGGTAAGGATCACATTAACGGCATCTTTTATCTGGTCATCGGAAAGCTGAATCCGCTTTTGAATTTTATCGAAATGTTTTTTAGTAAACTCGATAAAATTCCGGTCAATAATCTTTATTGCTGCTTCAACGGTCGAAGTCAGCGGCATTCGTCGTAATTGCAGTAACAAACATTCACGAAGCGACCGGGCGGCGATTCCTGGCGGGTCAAATTGCTGGATAATCTCAAGAACCTGCACAATTTCCGGCCTTTTCACCTCAAGGTTGTAGATAAAAGCCAAGTCATCTATCATGGCATCCAACTCCCGGTTGAGATATCCGGAGTCATCAATGTTACCTATAATCTGATTGCCAATGATTATCTGCCGCTCGGTGAGCACGCGAAGGCCGAGCTGTTGCTGAAGCATCTCCTGAAAACTGGCACCGGAGACAAAGGGAGTCTCGTGCACATCATCATCAGGACTGCTGTTGTTGGCTTGAAGGCGGTATAGCGGAATATCATCATCTTCGAGATAATCCTCGAAGTCAAATTCCTCATTTTTGTCATGTACAGGTTCCGGATCACCAAAGTCATCGTGATCCTCTCCTGAAGGTTCATCCTCATCAGCTATAGGAGTCTGGATATCTTCTTCGGGTGAATCAGGTTGCGTGTATTCATCCTCAAACTGCAGTTCGGCTTCTTCTAATGCCGGATTCTCCTCAATCTCTTGTTTAATTCTTTGCTCCAATGCCATTGATGGTATCTGCAGCAATTTCATCAGCAGTATTTGCTGCGGAGAAAGTTTTTGAAGAAGTTTTTGCTGTAGTTTCTGGCTCAGCATAATATAAAGTCTACAATTTAATATTCTTACTTAGAAAACGGAGAGAGTCCATTAGGCAAAATAGCCATTGATCAGCTTTGGAATAAACAAAGGTATATCTTTTTGTTGATTAGAAAAAACCGTTCTGAAAGTGTCATGTTTTGGATGAAAGTGGTCAGGTGCTCAAAAATAACAGTCTGGCGCCGGAATGATTCCGGACCAGTTGACTGTTCCATAATGAATTTTTAAAATTCAGCATTCTGAGGTGTTCTGGGAAAAGGAATGACATCCCGGATGTTGGCCATACCCGAAACGAACAATACCAGACGTTCGAATCCAAGACCAAAACCACTGTGAGGAACTGAGCCGAAACGCCGGGTATCAATGTACCACCACATCTCTTCTTCCGAGATGTTCATTTCTTTCAGCCTTTTGCTTAGTTTTCCCAAATCTTCCTCACGTTGAGAGCCCCCAATAATTTCACCAATACGTGGAAAAAGGACATCCATCGCCCTGACGGTTTTACCGTCATCGTTCTGTTTCATATAGAAAGCCTTGATATCCTTCGGATAATTGATCAATATCACCGGTTTCCCAAAATGTTGTTCAACAAGGTAACGCTCATGCTCCGACTGCAAATCACAACCCCAGTCAACCAGGAATTCAAATTTCTTTCCAGATGCTTTTAATATTTCGATGGCAATGGTATAATCGAGTCGTTCGAACGAACTCTCTACGACATGATTAAGTCTTTGGATAAGTTCCTTATCATACATCTCATTCAAAAAGGCCAGATCTTCAGCACAGTTCTCAAGGGCAAAACGAATGAGATATTTCAAGAAGTCTTCGGCAAGATCCATGTCATCAACAATATCATAGAAAGCCATCTCGGGTTCAATCATCCAAAATTCAGCAAGGTGGCGGGGGGTATTTGAGTTTTCAGCTCTGAAAGTTGGTCCAAAAGTATACACCTGACCAAGTGCCAGCGCACCAAGTTCAGCCTCCAACTGACCGCTGACCGTTAGACGTGATTCACGCCCAAAGAAATCTTCAGCAAAGTTAACTTTCCCATCAGGTGTAAGTGGTGGCCTTGCCGCATCAAGAACTGACACCCTGAACATCTGACCAGCTCCTTCGGCATCACTGGCAGTAATAATGGGTGTATGCATGTAAAAAAATCCATGCTCATGAAAATATTTGTGAATGGCAAATGCCAAATTATGCCTAATTCTGAGCACAGCTCCAAATGTGTTGGTACGTGGGCGTAAATGTGCTATAGATCTCAGGAATTCAAGACTATGCCCTTTTTTTTGCAATGGATAGGTATCAGGGTCGGCTTCACCGAAAACCTTTACCGATTCAGCCAGTAACTCAACTGTTTGCCCTTTGCCCACCGATTCAACCAGATTACCAGTAACACTAATACCAGCACCAGTAGCAATCGGACGCATGGTTTCTTCATCAAAACGCGCTAAATCAAATACGATTTGAAGGTTATTAATCACTGATCCATCATTCAGGGCGATAAAGGCCACGTTTTTGTTCCCGCGTTTTGTTCTCACCCAACCCATAACAGTGATGGTTGTACCTGGCACACCGTGCTGAAGTACATCAGAAATTTTTATACGATACATCGATAGAAGTTTAAATACTAATTACTTAACATGGTCAACCTGACACCGTCTGCAATTAAAACTTACATGACAATATGCTGCAGGCCGGCTCAGGTTATGTAATGCAAAAATAAGGAAATACCTATACACTCCACATTCAATGGCCACAACACCCTGAGTGCATTTCTATACATGATAATTAAGCATTAATATTAAAAACAGGTTTTTTTATACCTTTGGCGCAGATTCCCTGTCTGCTATCCGTACAGGGATCACCCTGGTTCCCAAAACGGATAAAACGCTCCTTGAATCTTTTCATTTAAAAATAGTTTAACCCTATTTCTACCCCTTACACCTCCTAATGATTCATTCGGCGAAAAAAAAAATTCATTAATCAGGCAACCATTTGAAAACAGGTCAGTCTATCGGAACGAATATGCTTTCATCTGAAGATTTGCAATTAATAGATGGTTGCAAAAGCGGCAAGAGGCAGTTTCAAAACCTGCTGTATCAGAGGTATTTCCGAAGGATGTTTGCTGTCTGCCTGAGATATTCCAACAATCAGGTCGAAGCAGAAGACATTTTACAGGAAGCATTTGTGAAGGTGTTCAGAAGTATCTCAAGCTACACAGGAAATGGTTCTTTCGAAGGCTGGATAAAGCGCATCATGATTAACACCTCGCTGACTCAATACCAGAAAAACAAGAAAATGGGTATCAGCGTAGATTTGGAGATTGTGGAACCCTATTTGAGTGATGTTGATGAAAAAGCAGATCAGACTGGTGTTGCCACTTCATTGAGCGCCGATCAACTGAACGGGTTGATTCAAAAATTGCCTGAAGGGTACAAACATGTATTCAGCATGTACGCTCTGGATGGGTTTACTCATCAGGAGATAGCAGATTCACTGGGTATAAACATCAACACCTCAAAGTCGCAACTTTCGAAAGCGCGAAGATATTTACAGAAAGAAATTGAAAAATTGACAGAGAACACACGATGATGGACAACCGTCACGACAATATTGATCAATTGTTCCAACAGGGACTGGACGGCTACGACCCTACACCTTCTCCAAAGGTGTGGCAGGGCGTCAGTCGTGATTTGTCGTGGACCGAATTCACCAAATTCAACTTTACCAACTTTACCCACAACATATATCTGATCGGTGGCTCGGCATCTGCATTGGTGGGGGTCATTCTGGCAGCCTATCTGACCTTTACCGGCAGCCCGTTACCCCAACAAGTGAAAGAACCTGTGTCAGCAACACAGGAATCACTGGTTAAACCCATTGAAGTTAAAACTGAGAGATATGTTACAAACATGCAGAGCGGTGTAGCTGTTGCGAAAGAAACATCATCTCTTATACCTGAAAAACGCATCATCAGACATGAAACGCCCCAACAAGATCAGATTGCCCGCTCTGAGCAATACATCGGGACTATGACACCCAAGACCACTATTGCTTTCAAAATCGATGATACTGTCAAGCACGACTTCTGGACAAGAACCTGGGATAAAATTGCAGGTCTTGACGGCTTCTATTGTCATCCCGGAAAATTTTCGGTAGGTGTGGCTTCAGGGATTGATAATTTTGTTCAGCCAATGGGCGATAAAGCCAATGACTATACCTTTAATTCCAATACAAATCAGGTAAAGCTCAGATATGAAAACTACGGTTTTCAGATAGAAACCGGCCTGATGCTTAATAAGTGGGAGGATAAAGGCCTTTACGACGCCAGTTACCGCGATTGGGATACTGTATACTCGTATGTCAGGGTTAATTACTTCATTCCCGACCCTACAAATCCTGACAGTGTCGTTTTGATTAAAGAAACTGTTTATGTCTTTGATTCTGTTAGCAAGACCGCTGCCATTTCAGCTACCAACAAATATACTTACCTCACCATACCACTACAGTTCGGATACAAGTTGGCTGAGTACGGACGGTTTGGAGTAACAGCATGGGTTGGGGGAGCCATCAGTTTTGAATCATCAAGACAGATAAGTTCACCACCAATACCCCCCGGTGCAAGAACAAGGGTATCCTATACCGACATAACACCCGAAAGACGTACTCAATGGTTTATGTACAATGCAGGACTTCGTTTTGACGTAATGCTATCCAGTAGAATTCAGTTGGAAATTGAACCCTATTATAGAGCTTATACGAAACCTGTTTTTACTAACGGAAACCTTTCCAATCCCCACTCTCTAGGGATAAATGCAGGCCTCAGCGTAAAATTCTAACGACTTCTAACCGTTTCATTCTGTTTTTGATTAAATTTGTGGATTCTTGTTAACCCGACAGGAAGTTTAGGCAATTACTAATTCGTACAGGATTGAAAAACAAGCTTTTTTTCTTAGTTGCTGTTTTTCTTTTAACCCTTTTTAAAGGGAATGCCTATGCTATTGCCCAATCGCCCATAGACAATTGCAAAGCAAATTTTTCATATTCAATAATTTCAGGGGCACCATTATCGGTTCAGTTCTGGGATGCATCCAGCGCGACCTACATCACTTATCTTTGGGAATTTGGTGACAATACTACCAGCAATGAGCAGAATCCACTACACGAATACCAGCAGGCCGGAGTTTATGAAGTCTGCCTGTATATCTCAGATGTCACCAAGTCGTGTTTTGATGTGCTCTGCAAAACGATTATAGTTCCTATTCCTACTGACTGCGGAGCATCTTTCATTTACACACGCGATGCTTCTAATCTGCTCCAATACCACTTCATAAGTACTACAGGGATCGCCATCGACTCCCTTTGGTGGGATTTTGGAGACGGAAACAGTTCAACCGTTCCAAATCCTTCGCATACTTATGCTGATACCGGGATATATATCGTCACCTTGAATGCAAAAAACATTATTGCCTCAGAGGTTTGCTGGTCACTGTTTATCGACACCATTGATTGCTCGATTGAGGAGTGTGTATCAAAGTTCGAAGCAATTGCTCACCCGATCAATCCCTTTATTTATAATTTTAACGCAGTAACCCAGGGAAGCATTAATTCCTATTACTGGGATTTTGGTGACGGACGAAACTCTACAGAACCAAATCCAATTCACACATTCGTGGACACCGGAACCTTTATCGTGAAGCTCAAGGTCGGCAATATCTTCTTTCCTGAATATTGCAGTGATTCCAGTGAACAAAGCATCTTTATTGAGTTGATGCCCTGCCAGTCACTCTTCTCATTCCTTCAAGATTCCACTAATCCTATGTTTTTCAATTTCCTGAATCAATCATCAGGGCCTGGAGACGAATGGGTATGGACTTTTGGCGACGGCAATTCCTCATCTGAAATCAACCCCATACACTTGTACAGCGACACCGGGAACTATGAAGTATGCCTAACTATTAGAAATTCCCAGTACCCGAATTATTGTAACGACGTTAATTGTATCCCCATAAGCATCGCCGACCTGACCTGCTCCTCTGCCTTCACTTATAGTCAGGATACCAATGATTTACTATCGGTAACATTCAACCCTCTCAACCCGGGTCCTGCGAACAACCATGAATGGACTTTCGGTGATGATTATGCTTCTTCGGAGATAAGGCCTGTTCACCAATATGCTGACACAGGATGGTATGAGATTAAACATCATGTTTCCAACACTTACTTTCCGCAATATTGCAATTCAACAATAATGGACAGCATCTATATTGGGTTTGTTAAATACCCTGAGGCCAACTTTGACATCCTTTTTGATTCGTTATCCGGCACACCAAATCTATACAGTTTTACAGACCGTTCGACAGGAACCAGAATTACCAACTGGAATTGGTCATTTGGTGATGGAGCAGGTTCAACACAACAAAATCCGGTTCACCATTATATGCTGACTTCATCGTTTATAGTCTGTCTTGAGGTCTCAGATTCCATTCCACCACGATATCAACTGAAGAGTCAGCGTTGTAAAACCATTCAAACTCACCAGTATTATGATCTTGGTGGCTCTATCTATGATGGCCCGATTCCGATCAACAACCCGGATCCAGAGGGAGACACAGCGGAAGTAACTTTATATCGTATCTATAATGAGAACAATATCGTAGCTGTAGCATCAAGATCGTTTTCCAGTTTAGGCTACTATTACTTCCAAAATGTACTTAAGGGAAACTATATGGTTCGGGCAAACATTACAGATGGCTCACGGCAGGCAGGAAAATTTTACCCCACATGGGCAAAAGAAGCTGTCAACTGGACACAGGCTAATCCAATTGAACTCAATCAGAGCCTGTTCCTACAGCATGTGTACCTACAGCCCCTGCCAGATATACCGACCGGAGTGTGTGGAATAGATGGCATTGTTCTCAGAGTTCCAGATCCAAACACTACAACAGGTATTTCCGAATCCGGTGTTACAGTATATCTGGCTGATCCCGCGCGAAGAATCTTAAAATATAACGTTACTGATATAACCGGGCGCTTTCTCTTCAGAAATCTACCTGTCGGAAGCTACCTGTTATTTGCCGACCATCCGGGTTTCCTTTCATCGACCGAATCAGTTGCCCTTACCAACCAGATGCCTTTTGGCGGAAACATCCGCGTTAAAATATATAAACAACCGGAGGTAGGCATCAACGAAGCAGCATTAACTGATGATCTCCTGGTCGCTGGCAACCCCTTTGGCCGTTTCCTTAACATTTGTCTTTCCGAAATGACTACCGGAACGTCCACAATAACAATTCGTAATATGATAGGACAAACAATTTTTGAACTCAACACTGATGAAAAAAGTCTAACTATCAATACAGAAAAATGGCCTTCAGGTATCTATTTAATCCATCTCGATAATCCTTCCATCCACTCACAGAGCAGGAAGGTACTAAAATTCTGAGGTTGATTAAGCGATAACAACCACACTACATGGCAAAAAAAATATCAAAGAAGAGCATATTAGGGATAGATATAGGTGGAAGTGGAATTAAAGGCGCGCTTGTTGACTTTGAGACAGGTGTTCTGGTAACTGACCGACATCGATTAGCCACGCCAAAACCAGCTGATCCCGTATCGGTAGGACACACTGTAAAAGAAATCATCAGACATTTTGATTATGATGGTCCGGTGGGAATTGGATTTCCGGCAAGGGTCATTCATGGAAATGTAAAGACTGCTACCAACATAGATAAAAGCTGGATTGATACCGATGCCCAAAAACTCTTCAGTGGAATTAGCGGAATGCCCTGCTTCATTCTTAATGATGCTGATGCTGCTGGTATGGCAGAGTTAAAATATGGATCAGGAAAAAATGTTACTGGACTCGTTTTCATGGTTACTGTTGGAACTGGAATTGGGACAGCAATCTTTACCGACGGAGTCCTCGTTCCAAATACAGAACTGGGTCACCTTAGAATGTTTGGTGACATTGCTGAGGCCTATGCTTCTGATGCTGCACGCACCCGTATTAACCTTACATGGAAAGAATGGGGATCACGTTTCAACGAATATCTGTTATACCTCGAATTCCTGTTCACACCAGATATATTTATTATTGGTGGAGGCATAAGCAAAAAATTCAGTCAGTTCGAAAATCAATTGAAAACTCAAGCCAAAGTTGTTCCGGCCAAACTTGAAAATCAGGCAGGCATTGTTGGTGCAGCAGCCTATGCCCTCAATATGATGTAGCCAGAGACATTAATAGTTAATCATTATGGTCTTAAAATCTATTGTTAAAGGTATAGCCTATGGAGGGCTATTTCTTTTTGCTGTTTCATGTCGTACCATTAAACCAACGGCACCTGCTGAATCGGTGCTGCCCTATTCTGTTGAAAACGCACCTTCATATATAAGCCTAACCCTTGAAACGGGTATAGATGAAATCGAAACATTTATTAACCGTCGATTCGATGGGTTGGTGTATGAAGATATGGATCTTAAAAACAATGGTGGCGACAATCTCATGGTTAAAGCATGGAAACAAAGCAGGATAGAATTGGGCCTGAACGGAAATGAACTCAGGTATGAGGTACCGCTTAAACTATGGATAAAATATTACTATGAAAACAAGAGTCTGGGAATCTCTTTCTCCCAACCCATTGAACTCGAAGGAGCTATTCTTCTCAAATTCAAGTCAGAACTGTCGCTAAACCCCAACTGGACGGTAACCTCTAAAACCACCCCGATAGGCTATAGCTGGCTTAAATCACCTGCCTTAAAGCTTGGCCCCGTCGATATTCCAATTGGTTTTCTGGCCGATAATATCTTAAAAAACAACCAAAAACCTATCGCGCAGGCCATCGACAAAATAGTAGCAGAAGAATTAAATCTGCGTCAATATGGTCTTGATGCATGGAAGACACTCAGTACCCCAATGAAAATCAACGAAGAATATAACACCTGGGTGGCTTTACAACCTGTAGAACTATATACTATTCCGGTCTCAAGTGCAAAGGGAAAAATCGTTCACCAGATGAGCGTGAAAGCACTCGCTGAAGTTTTTGTAGGACAACCTCCGCACCATGAAACAACATCCCTGCCGGATATCAAAATAGTTGAGAAAGTTGAGAAAGACTTTTCAATCATGCTGCAGACCCGACTTTCATATTCTGAAATGCAAACTGTTGCAGGCAAATACATTGTCGGTAAGACCTTTCAGATAGGCAACAGGGCGGTCAAGGTGACGGGGCTTGAAATCTTTCCTGCAGGTGATAAAATCGCCCTGCAGGCAGAAGTCGAGGGAGACATTAAAGGTACGATATACTTTACAGGACGTCCTGTTTATGATTCAGTAACAGCAGAGATTAAACTCGACAAGATTGATTTTGATATTCGTACACGCAACGTACTTCACAAGACTGCCAGTTGGCTGCTCAATGGAACCATCAACCGGAAAATCGGAGAACAACTGATATTCCCTGTCCAGAAAGATGTCGAAGAAGCAAAGCGACAAATCAATGAATACCTCAATCACACGCAGTTAACACCGGAACTGACACTGAACGGGAGAATAGTTCGTATAGGTTTTGGTGAGATCAAAATTCTTAACGACGGGTTACTAATTCCAATTGAATTAGGAGGAAATCTCAAGGTAAGCTTTAAAGTTTCGGAGATCAACAAATAAGCTTTCCGGTCATCTTCCTCTCCGATAGTCAACAACCAACAACATTATCCGGCCAACAACCCGATAATAATTTTTAAAAAAGAAAAAACTTTCAGGCGCTCTATATCGGCATCACTGTTCTGAAATAATATAGAAACAATCATAGCCAAGGATATTCTGCCCGATTGAATTTCGTCACGAACCCTCTCCGAATAAAAGATCTGAGCTTACTTAACCAAAGAGATCAACGATAAATATCCACTGATCTGCCAGAAAGTCGATGATGGATGTGCCTTTCTGATAAAAAACCAATCCCATAAATATAAGCTGTTCAACGATAAAAACAACCAAAACAGTTCTGGCAAAAAGATTAAAGTCAGCTTTACACGTCTTCATAGAGTAGGAATGGTCTGTTCAACATTAGGATTCAAAAGCTAAAAGTAGAACTTTTTAGTAGACAGATTGTTTAGTGGTTCGAAAAAAATATGCCACGAGCCTGAAGAATGGCTGACTATAAATCCGCATTATGATTGAAAAAATTCTTGTTGCTAACCGTGGAGAGATCGCGGTTAGAATTATGCGCTCTTGCCGTGAAATCGGAATCCACTGTGTAGCTGTATTCTCTGAAGTTGACCGAAAAGCAATGCATGTCAGGTATGCTGACGAGGCCATATGTATTGGGCCGGCACCTTCAAACGAAAGCTACCTAGACATTGAAAAGATTATTACCGCCGCTAAAACAACCGGGGCAGATGCAATCCACCCTGGCTATGGTTTTTTATCGGAAAACGCACGATTTGCTGAAAGATGTGCCAAAGAAGGAATAATTTTTATAGGGCCGTCGTCCGAAGCCATCAGAATCATGGGCGACAAAATCAGCGCCCGCCAAGCCGTCATAAGGCACGGCGTTCCAGTTGTTCCAGGAACAGATGGCCCAATAATCAATGAAGCTGAAGCACTCAAATTCATTCAGCAGATCGGGCTACCGGTTATGATCAAAGCATCGGCAGGTGGAGGCGGAAAAGGGATGCGGCTGGTAAAAAATGAAAAAGAGATAGAATCGGCCATCAGAGCTGCACGCTCAGAGGCGAAGTCGGCATTCGGCAACGATGCCATTTTTATTGAGAAATATATTGATTCACCACATCACATTGAATTTCAAATTCTGGCTGACCAATTTGGCAACACAATCCACCTCTTCGAGCGGGAATGCTCTGTACAACGTCGTCATCAAAAAGTCGTGGAAGAAACCCCCTCTCCCCTAGTGACTCCCGGGCTGAGGAAAGAGATGGGGGAGATGGCTGTTCTGGCAGCAAAATCAGTAAACTATTACGGTGCAGGAACAATCGAATTCATTGTCGATGACAACCTGAATTATTACTTTCTTGAGATGAATACCCGTCTTCAGGTTGAACATCCCATCACCGAGCGAGTGGTAGGGGTCGATCTGGTAAAACAACAGATCAACATCGCCAACGGAGAAAAACTTCAACTTAAACAGGACGAACTCAGACAAAACGGTCATGCTATCGAATGCCGGATTTATGCCGAAGATCCTGACAATAACTTCATGCCAAGTCCCGGACTTATTCAACACATCACAGAGCCTCTTGGGCTGGGTGTTCGTCACGACGGATATGTTTATGAGGGTTATGAAATCCCGATATACTACGACCCGCTAATCTCGAAGTTGATCGTTTGGGCAGGCACACGCGACGAGGCCATCGACCGGATGCGCCGAGCGCTCTATTCTTACAAAATTACAGGTGTCAAGACCTCCATCCGTTTTTTAAAACGTATCATGGAATGCCCTGATTTCAGACACGGTAATTATAACACCCACTTTATTGAAAAAAATTTTGATTTTCTCATGAAACGTCAGGAGTGCGCATCGGACTGCGAAGATGTAGCTATCATGACCGTACTTATCGATTACCTTGACAAACTCGAACAAGCTCAACCCACCCGCCCCGAAGGACAACGCGGAAACCTCTGGAAGGAATATGGCCGCCGTCGGAGCTTATTACGCTTATAAGACACTATATATCTACATTATATGAAAAACGCAAAGAATTTCTTTATGCAGAAGCTCACTACCGTCTATTCGCCTGTTTGGGCACAATCCGTAGGGTTGTTGCTCATCAGGCTGGGCTTCGGTTTTATGATGCTTCTTGGCCATGGCTGGATAAAATGGATGAATTTCGGTCTGATGTCTTCTTCATTTCCCGACCCGCTAGGGGTAGGACATGCCACTTCGATTCTACTGGCAGTTTTTGCCGAGGTTGTTTGTTCAGTGCTTGTAATTACAGGATTGTTCACACGCGCTGCTTTAATACCGCTGGTTGTCACGATGCTGGTAGCCTTCTTCTCGGTGCACGGAGGTGATCCTTTTGCCGTCAGAGAACTTTCGATGGTTTATCTTCTGGTCTTCATCACTCTCTTTCTCGCTGGTCCCGGGCGCTATTCAATCGATCATTATCTTCAACGGAAATTAATCAAACAGAAATCCTAATGGCTCTGGAAATAAAACTTAACGATCGTACGGCACTTGTAGAATTACTGGCCCGCGATGAAAATCACATCCTGATAAAAATTGACAATAAGGAATACAATGCCGACATCGTTCAGGTTGAACGTGGGGTGTACTCTATCCTGATCAAAGGGCGCTCGTTTAACGTGGAATTAATTCCCGGAGAAGCGCCCAAGACCTATTCAGTAAATACCTATCTCAATTCCTATCAGGCTGAAATCATAGATGCAGAAACTAAATACAGGCACAGCCGCGAAAAAGGTCTGCAGCCCGAAGAGGAGAAGATCATTGTATCGCCCATGCCAGGCAAGGTTGTAAAGATTACTTGCCGGGTGGGTGATAGTGTAGAATTAGGACAAACCCTGATCATCCTCTCAGCAATGAAGATGGAGAGCGAATTCAAGGCGCGAACCTCCGGCAAAGTGACCGAATTACGCGTAAAAGAAGGAGATACCGTAGAAGGAAAACAAGTATTAATCGTGATAGAATAAACCCATGTCAACCGAAGAAAAACTAAAAACCCTTGAGGAAATGAACCGCATGGCCGAGCTCGGCGGCGGTGAAGACCGAATTGCCAAACAGCATGCTGCAGGTCGCAAAACAGCCCGTGAGCGTGTCGAAGATATGCTCGATAAAGAAACCTTCGTTGAACTGGATAAGTTCGTTACCCATCGTACAACTGATTTTGGGATGGATCAACAAAAATACCTCGGCGACGGAATGATAACCGGCTACGGGAAGATAGACGGCAGACTGGTTTATGTTTTTGCTCAGGATTTCACAGTCTTTGGAGGCTCTATGAGCCGCGCCAATGCCGACAAGGTGGTCAAGGTGATGGACCTGGCCATGCGAATGGGAGCCCCAATCATCGGCCTCAACGATTCAGGAGGTGCCCGCATTCAGGAAGGTGTTGAAAGCCTGGGGGGCTATGCCGACATCTTCTACCGAAACGTAATGTCGTCGGGTGTTATTCCTCAGATCAGTGCCATCCTTGGGCCATGTGCAGGAGGCGCTGTCTATTCACCTGCAATAACAGATTTCATTTTCATGGTGAAAGATTCCAGCTATATGTTTGTGACCGGCCCCGACGTTATTAAAACTGTCACCCATGAAGAGGTGACCAAGGAAGACCTCGGTGGTGCCATGACACATAACTCACGTTCGGGTGTAGCCCATTTTATGGCTGAAGATGATGAACAAGCCATGCTGATGATCCGCGAACTGGTTGGCTTCCTTCCATCCAACAACATGGAGGATGCACCTGTTCATCCCTGCCTTGATCCTGTCAACCGACGTGACGAACACCTGCAGGAGGTGGTACCCGATGATCCTAACAAGCCTTATGACATGAAAGAGATCATCACAACGATAGCCGACGATCGTAACTTTTTTGAGGTACAGGCCTTCTTTGCACCCAATATCCTAACCGGATTTGTCCGTCTGGGCGGACACTCAATTGGCGTTGTGGCCAATCAGCCACAGATGCTTGCCGGGGTTCTCAACATTGACGCCTCCGTAAAAGCAGCCCGCTTTGTCAGATTCTGCGACTCGTTTAATATCCCTATTCTC
Source organism: Bacteroidetes bacterium GWE2_42_24 (assembly GCA_001768515.1). Lineage (GTDB taxonomy): Bacteria > Bacteroidota > Bacteroidia > Bacteroidales > TTA-H9 > GWE2-42-24. Next base: position 92,972 of record MEOA01000005.1, read on the forward strand.
ACGCTTGTTGATGTCCCCGGCTTTCTTCCAGGCACCGAACAGGAGTTTGGCGGTATCATCCGGCATGGCGCAAAACTGCTCTATGCCTATGCTGAAGCAACCGTTCCCAAGGTCACCCTCATTACACGTAAAGCCTACGGAGGTGCTTATGACGTAATGTCAAGCAAACACATTGGTGCTGATATTAACTACGCATACCCTACCGCAGAAATAGCAGTAATGGGGCCTGAAGGGGCTGTCAATATTCTATACCGCAAGTTAAACGATGATGATCGCCGTCAGGCTGTTGATGACTATAAGGCCAAATTTGCGACCCCTTACAAAGCTGCTTCATTGGGTTATATTGATGAAATAATCCACCCCCGCGATAGCCGTTTTAAACTAGTTCAGGCATTTGAAATGACACGCAATAAAAGCAAATCGAACCCTGTGAAGAAACACGGGAACATCCCTTTGTAGCTGTTTTATCAGACCTCTGAAAAGGATATTTACAGGAACCCTGCAAGGGCGTTCCGGAACAAAAAACATCCTCTCTCTGGTTCTCCTCCAAAGCTCATGGGAATAGCCTGTCTCTTTCTGAACATTGTTTCCGGGTACTTCGGCACGTAGGTACATTCCCCTATCTTTGCATGCAAATAGGAAGCCATGTTACAAATAAAGGATCCTGACATTCGTAAATCATTTGTGCTCTTGGCAACGGTTTCAGCATTGGCAAGGGCATTTCTGGCTGCCACACTCGAATTCGGAAACGACGAAGTCTATTACTGGACTTTTGCGGTATACCCCGACCTAAGCCATTTTGACCATCCTCCCATGGTTGGATGGATTATTCAACTTTTCTCGCTCAACCTTATCATGGAATCCGAACTGTTTATCAGATTAGGTTCGGTCATCTTCGGCATCATCAACCTTGGGCTGATCTTTCTGATCGGACGTGAAGTTCGTGACGAACGTACCGGTCTGTTTGCAGCCTTGCTCTATACTGCATCTATCTACGCGACTGTAATTACAGGCGTCTTTATACTGCCCGATACTCCTCAGAATCTCTTCTGGCTGTTGGGACTATGGCTCTTTTTCAGGGCTTTTAACGAAACATATTCTGACAAACTCCGACGCAACGCCCTCTTTTTGGCTTTGGTGATGGGAGGATTTAGCATTTTATCGAAGTACACAGGCGTATTTCTCATTTTTGGCGGTGTGGTTTACATTCTAAGCTATCAGCAGATATGGCTCCGCCGCAAAGAGCTATATCTGGGACTCCTGGCCGCGGCAATGATCATTACTCCAATTCTCTTCTGGAACATTGAAAACGATTTTATAAGCTTTACCTATCAGGGTGCCCGGGTTGACGTTTCTCATGGAGGACTGCGTCCTGATTACTTCGCCACGGAAGTTCTGGGCCAGATACTCTACAATAATCCGGTAAATGTTGTCCTGATTGTAATGGCTTTCTTTGCGTTAAGGCGAAATAAATATATCGACTCCAATCAATGTTGGCTTTTACTTTTCACCAGTTTGCCCATGATTGGGGTATTCCTCACATTTGCACTCTTCCGGCAAACATTACCCCATTGGACGGGCCCTTCTTATCATAGCCTGATGATACTGGCTGCTGCATGGCTGGCCTCCAAATACCCCGAAAGTCGTTTTCCTGCTCCGCTAAAGTGGGCCGTGGGGATTTGCTCTTTCGTTGTTGTTCTTGGTTTCGTTCAGATAAAAACCGGTTTAATTCCCTTTCCCAAAGAAACTGAATCACGAAAGCTTGGGAAATCAGACCCTACCCTGGATATGTATGGATGGAGACAGCTTGGAGATGAATTCAAACAATTGGCTGCTACAGATACAGTCACTAGGTTAATGAAACCTAATTCACCAATCTTCAGTTACCGTTGGTTTCCGGCAGCCAATCTGGATTATTATGTAGCATGGCCTTCTCAACGATTCGTATATGCCTTCGGGTCACTTGAAAAAATCCACAAATATCTCTGGATCGACTATGCCCTGGGTATTCCGGCCGACAGTTCCGATGCGTATTTCATTACATCTAGCCGCGATTTTTACGACCCATACCAACTCTATGGCAAAGCGTTTGAAAGAATTTTACCGCCCGACAGCATCGCAATCCGCCGCGGGGACGATACTGTAATGTTCCATTATGTGTATCGGATGAAAGGTTTGCGCGTCAAAGAACTGCCTTTTCCTAACATGACAAGGTGAACATTTTACAACAATTTTCAAATAGCCAAATAATCAATTACACAATAATACCCGTTGAAATGAAAACTGCCATTGTATATGTATCAAATCATGGAGCCACCGAGCGTGTGGCCAACCAACTGGCCAACCTCCTGGCAGTAAAACCGGCCGATGTGATTAATCTGAGAAAGAATAAAAGCTTTAATCCCGAAGGATACGAACGGGTACTCATTGGTGGCAGCATTCACGTCGGACAAATACAGAAGCCAATGAAACAGTTCTGTAACAAATACACAGATCAGTTATTAACCACCAGACTTGGACTCTTTGTTTGCTGCATGTATACAGATGATCAGGCTCTGCAGCAGTTTGAACTTAATTTTCCTGAGCTCCTGCGCAAACACTCCACAAGTAACAAGATTATAGGTGGTGCCTTTGACTTCGAAAAAATGAACTGGTTCGAAAAGATTATTGTAAGAAAAGTCGCCGGCGTAAACCAAACCACATCTAACCTCGATGAATCCAAAATTCTTGAGATGGCAGAAGAAATGAACAGGAATTAAACTGTCGGTATCCTCCCTCCTATCCTTTAAAGGCCATCCCTTTCAATTGCCAGCCACATTCCGGATAATGATTCTTACCCGTCAGGACAATTCCCAATCAGAAAAAGCTTCTGATAAACAGCACAATCATAACCCCGCCAAAAATCAGTTTCATCAAGGTACCGGCCAGAAATCCAAGAAATGAACCAATGGCCGAACGTAGGGCTGTTCTGGAACCACTGCCATAAGTAATTTCACCAATGTAAGCACCCAAAAAAGGACCAATGATGACACCCAAAGGCCCCATGGACATAATCCCAATGACCAACCCAATGGCACTGCCCGCTGCACCCCGCTTGGTTCCACCAAACTTCTGCGTACCATAAACCGGCACCCAATAATCGAGTACTGTAATGAAAATGGTTACGATACCCCAAAACACAAGAAAGTCACTCGTAAATGGATGTCGTTCGGTGAAATGCAGTACCACCAGGGCCAAAAAGGAAAACGGGGGGCCGGGAAGAACGGGAAGTATCGACCCGGCAAGTCCTGCGATCAAAAATACGATACCCGTAACGATCAGTAATATATCCATAAACTAACGATTTGAATGAGATTACAAAGATAGGGGTTTAAGGGTGGGGTAAAACGTCAAAGGATTAAACCGGGGATGGAACCAAAACCAGACTGCCCACCAGATAATAGTAATCGTCAACCAGTCTGCCACAGACCCGTCTTCCAAAAAACAGTACTTTTGCTCTGGAATTCCAGCACATGAAACGATTTGCATTTTTTATGGCTCACCGATTGGCATCAGGTACCTCCAAAGGGGTTTCCTCAGTCATCATCAGGCTTGCCATTATCAGTGTAGCGTTAGGCATCTCGGTTATGATGATTTCAATATCAATCCTTGGTGGTTTCAGACACGAGATTCAGGAAAAAATTACAGCCTATACCGGACACATACGCATCAGCGGCTATACGAGCAATGCCTCGTTTGAGGCAACACCCATATCAGTAAATCAAAAATTTTATCCCTGGAACGACCAATTACCACCTATCCGGCACATCCAGCAATTTGCCACGAAGGCTGGCATTATCAAGACTAACGATCAAATCATGGGGGTAGTGTTCAAAGGAGTTACGACAGACTTTGATTCATCATTTTTTCACAAGAAACTTATATCAGGACATTGCCCGCGCACATACGATTCAGCTACTTCCAACGAAGTTATGATAAGTGAAGCCATCGCAAGGAATCTGGGCTTCAAAACAGGTGATCCGATGCGAATCTGGTTTATAACCGGCAATGAACTCATTCCCCGTGGCCGTAAATTAACTATTTGCGGCATCTACGACACAGGGTTGGAGGAATTTGACCAGTTATACTTGCTGGGAGACCTCAGACATCTCAAACGACTCAACAACTGGGATGAAGATCAGACAGGCGGCTTTGAAATCTTTCTGAACGACTTTTCCCAAATCGACGACTATGGAAATCGTTTATATGAAGTGACCAATTACGATCTGGATGTAAAAACCATAAAACAACTCTATCCACAGATCTTCGACTGGCTTGACCTTCAGAATATCAACGTCGTGGTGATTCTTGGTCTCATGGTTTTCGTAGCAGCTATTGCACTCGTCAGCGTTCTGCTGGTATTAATTCTTGAGCAAACCAATTTCATCGGCATACTGAAAGCCATGGGCGCCAGTTCCCGGAAGATCAGACAAATTTTCCTGATTCAGGCAGCCCGTATCGCTCTCACAGGCATGATCTGGGGAAATACCATTGCCGCCGTCCTAATCGGTGTTCAGATGAATTGGAAAATCATCAGGCTTCCACAGGAGGCTTATTATGTAAGTTATGTTCCTGTACTTGTCAACTGGCCCCAAATGATTCTTCTGAACATCGGGGCACTCATCATCTGTGTCATTATTCTTACACTGCCAGCCCTGCTCATCGAACGAATCAGTCCCGTAAAAGCAATTAGGTTTAGTTAACCTTTACGAAAAAGAGATGAAAAAAAACCCGAAAAAATACTTGTTTTTTATAGTTATCGTACTGATTTTAACCACTTCATGCACGAAGGTTAAAACAACATATTATTCGAATAATACAATCAGTTCGGTAGTAACAATGAAGCATAACAAAAAGAATGGCAGAGCCCGCTACTATTTTACAAATGGGGCCCTCCAACAGGAGACCTATTTTAAGGATGACAAAGCCCATGGATTACTCCGCAGATGGAAAACCAATGGAATACTCCAATCAGAGGAACATTATACCGACGGATTAAAAAACGGAATTGCTACAATATGGGATGAAAAAGGGCATAAGGTAAGCCAACTTACCTACTGCAACGACACCCTCGATGGTTTGGCCAAAGAGTGGTACGAAACAGGTAGTTTACGTCTCGAGGGTAACTACCGTCATGGTATGTTTGACGGGCGTTGGATTTGGATGAGCCAGGAAGGGAAAGTTGTTGGTGAAGGTAATTTCATCGGTGGAAAAGGGATTGTAAAGTCATTCTATCTAAATAGTAAACCTTCTGCCATTACCCATTACACAAACAATGAGAAAGACGGTCAGGAAATCGCCTGGGATGAATCGAGAAAAATAAAGCTTGAACGCCTGTGGCAAATGGGGAAAATAATTGTACCCGATAGTACAGGCAAACAGGGTCTACAGCCCCACAGTAATGCAAAGTAACCTGAAAGGCAAACTACTTAAAATCAAAGAAAAAAATTCGATTGCCGGGCGATTACTGAATTGAATAAAACCATACCTTTGTGGTGTTAATTCGTTAACAGTATTTATAAAACACCTTTTAAGATATTAGACGTTTTTAACCTCACAAAATCATCAAAATGAATCTTGAACGAATAGTTGCTGAGCTCGAAAAAAACAATCCTGCTCAGCCGGAGTTTCTCCAGGCTGCACGTGAAGTTCTCGAAACCATCGCTGACTTCGTAAATGAAAATCCACAGTACGATGCTCATAAAATAATTGAGCGTCTTGTTGAACCTGATCGTATCCTCCAGTTCCGCGTAACTTGGGTAGACGATAATGGCGATGTACAGGTAAACCGTGGATACAGAGTACAATTCAACAATGCTATCGGTCCTTACAAAGGCGGCCTTCGCTTCCACCCGAGTGTAAACCTTTCAATCCTGAAATTCTTAGGTTTTGAACAGATTTTCAAAAACAGCCTCACCACTTTGCCCATGGGCGGTGCTAAAGGCGGTTCTGATTTCAACCCCAAAGGAAAATCAGACAACGAAATTATGCGTTTCTGCCAGGCCTTTATGACCGAACTGTGGCAGAATATTGGTCCCGAAACTGATGTCCCCGCAGGTGATATCGGTGTTGGTGGCCGTGAAATCGGATTCCTCTTCGGCATGTGGAAGAAACTGACCCGTGAGCACGTTGGTGTTCTCACCGGAAAAGGCCGCAACTGGGGTGGTTCACTCATCCGTCCTGAAGCTACCGGTTTCGGTGGTGTCTATTTCACCCGCGAAATGCTTGCAACCAAAGGAACCAGCTTCCAGGGTAAAACCGTTGCTGTTTCTGGTTTTGGTAATGTTGCATGGGGTGCCATTATTAAAGCCAATGAATTTGGCGCCAAGGTTGTTACCATTTCAGGTCCCGATGGATACATTTATGATCCGGATGGCGTTACAGGCGAAAAGGTTGATTATATGCTCGAACTTCGTTCATCGAACAACGACGTCGTGAAACCTTACGCTGAAAAATACGGTGTTGAATTCTTCGCCGGTCAAAAACCCTGGAACGTAAAATGCGACATCGCTATGCCTTGCGCCACCCAGAACGAAGTTAACGGTGATGATGCAAAAAAACTAGTAGCCAATGGCGTTATGTGCGTTGCTGAGTGCTCCAACATGGGATGCACCCCCGAAGCTATCAATTACTTCATCGAACACAAAGTCATGTACGGCCCGGGTAAAGCTGTCAACGCCGGTGGTGTTGCTGTTTCTGGTCTCGAAATGTCACAGAATAGCGAAAAACTCAGCTGGTCACGTGAAGAAGTTGATGAAAAACTTCTCAGCATCATGAAGAATATCCACGAAAACTGCGTGAAATATGGCAAACAACCCGATGGTTATATCAACTATATGAAGGGTGCCAATGTTGCCGGTTTCATTAAAGTAGCCGACGCCATGCTTGATCAGGGCGTAATCTAATCAAACACACCAACCAGATTGTATAAAACCACCCCGGTTTCGGGGTGGTTTTTTTAATCTCCGGTTTTCCTTTATCCATCTTTTATTAAAATACCCTCCCTATTACTATTCCTCAATCTGACATCCTTTCTGTTTAACTTTTTCAAATTGTTCCTCCATGTCAATCATCATCCGACAAGGTACCGCAGACGATCTGCCTGCCGTCCTTCAACTCATCAAAGAACTGGCTGCTTATGAAAATGCACCCAATGAAGTTACATTAACATTAGAAGATATGCACAAGGACGGCTTTGGTGAAAAGCCCCTCTTTGAATTACTGGTGGCCGAATCGAATGGATCAATTCAGGGAATGGCTCTCTATTTTTACAGCTATTCTACCTGGAAGGGTAAATGTATCTATCTTGAAGATATCGTAGTGAAGGAAGACGCGCGCCGTAAAGGAATCGGATTAAAATTATTCGAAGCCCTTATCGAAAAGGCACACGACTTCGGGGCACAACGGCTACAATGGCAGGTACTCGACTGGAACCAGCCAGCGATCAGCTTCTACAAAAAAATCAATTCTAACCTCGATCCCTCATGGATCAACTGTAAACTGACATTCGATCAGTTGGTCTCTTATACAAGTTCTGAATCCCGGGATTAGTCTATCAAAATTAAAATTCAAGCCCCTGGCCGGATATCTGCCGCGCTGAATCTACCCCACAGCCTCTCCCGGATTCTCAAATCTAATAAACAGCTCATATTCAAATTATGAGTGAGTTACAAGAAATTCCTTAGTATTAGAATCTCTCCTTAAGCATAATCCGACTCATTCGGTATAACCATTAAATCAGCTACTGCCTTACCTGTTCCCAAAAAGTAGGATCAGGTCGCGCACCAATCACACTAATTACGGCAGCGGCCAGCTTTGTTCCAAGCTCAGCAGCCTCTTTCAGTGATTGATTATTTCCGATACCATAGAGGAATCCCGAAGCAAAAAGATCGCCTGCTCCTGTCGTATCAACGGGATTAATTCGCTGAGCCGGAACATGCACCTGCTTGTGCCCACTCTTAACCAAAGCACCACGACTACCAATCTTGACAACTGCAATGTCAGCGACTTTGGCGATTTCATTAATAGCTTCCTCAGGTTCAAGACCAGTAAAAGCCTTTGCTTCTTCCTCGTTGGCAAAGATTACATGAAGCTTTTCAGCCACTATTTCTTTTAAAAAGTCGAGGTTATCGGTTACAACATTATAACTAGCCAAATCAACAGAAATCAGACATCCGGCCTGACGTGCCAATGAAATGGCCCGGCGCATCAAATCATGATTCTGTACCAGATAGCCTTCGATATGGAAATAAGTATAACCCGCAAATAGCTCAGGTGTGAGGTCTTCGGCTGAGAGTTCCACAGCAGACCCCAAATAGGTTCCAAACGTGCGTTCTGAATCGGGAGAGACCAATCCCGCGGCCAACCCCGAAGGCTGAGTACCCATAAACAATAATGGCTTTATGCCGGCAGCTTCGATATCAGACCTGAAAAACTGACCAACTTCATCCAGTCCAATCTTCCCTATGAAGGCTGTATTGGCACCCAATGAAGCCAATCCAAAGATGGTGTTGGAGGCCGATCCTCCGGCAACCTGACTGGTTGGCCTCTCCTTACAAGCCTCCCTGATCGCGGCTGCTTTATCGGCATCCACCAGTTGCATACTCCCTTTGGGCAATCCAAGCCGACGCAGCAATTGATCATTCTCAATTTGTATCATCGTATCTACCAGGGCGTTGCCCATTCCGAGAACCGTTACCATAAAATGACTATTTATTTAATTAACTTAAAGTGGAAAAATTTTAGGCAAAGGTATTGAATAATTCAAAAAAGACTCCGATATTTGCACCCTCAAAACGGCTAACAAGTTGCAATGAGACAAACCTTCCTCCTTAGCTCAGTTGGTTAGAGCATCTGACTGTTAATCAGAGGGTCCCAGGTTCAAGTCCTGGAGGGGGAGCCCAAAAATCAGCCCGTTACATATAATGTGACGGGCTGTTGTCGTTTTAGAAAAACTACAACAGCGACTAAAAGTGGATCACAACCAAAACGGATCACAACCAAAACCTGAGGGGCGATTAGTATTAAGCATAGAGTTTAGTAAGTCGGAAGAGAAAGAAATTTATTTCGGTTAAGCATCAGTTTGATCATTGCAGGTTGCACAATCCATTGACTGGTCTCTGAATGATACTCATAATCTATACCAGGCCTCCGACAGCGTTCTGATCAGCAGAAGGTTCGTTCGAGCATCCGGTGTGGTGGTAAGACCTCAGACTTTTTGACTGAATTTTTTCTTCGTACAACCCCCGGTATCCATCCAAACCAGAATCAGCATCATCACAGAAGGTCAGGGACTATCCTGACATATCAGATTTTCTGAAGTAGAAAAATCAGTAAATGAATGCATTTTCAGGGAAGGTGTTAAAACCGCGCCATCGGTTGAATCATCACATATTTCAGTTTGCATAACGAAGATCGGATGCAAGGTTTAAATTGTGCCACAATTAATTTGCAAAACAATTAATAAAACGGTTGAGAATCTGCGGAAAAACATACCATTTTTTTAGATTAACCGTAGATCAAGCGGAGATGAAGCGGAGATCTATCCTACGGTTAGGGTCGATTCACGATTGATATTTGCCTGGTTCCTGATGTGCATTCTTTTAAAAGCATACCGGGATAAAACAAAAATTGTACCATGGCAGGTTATCAAGTTTTTGATGGAGAAGATTTTAAATGACTATGGCTCCCGATAGCTCTGCTACCGTGTGGACACATCTCGATGGATTCGCCAACCTTCGTAAACAAGCTTAAAGTGTTTCAATCCAATCCATAGAGTAGTTATTCCCG